>CAZGEO010000001.1:0-659080 GCA_964525295.1 uncultured Candidatus Saccharibacteria bacterium
CGGATATATTGTACCCAACGGTAACGGTAACGCCGACAGCAACGCCAACAGTGACTGAATCAGCAGTTAAATCAAACCAGAGCTATCTTTGGTGGGTTATTGTGCTCGGGGTTGTAATTATTGTAATTCTTTACTTTGTGTTACGAAGAAAAGAGTAATTGATCGCTCGAAAAAAGAATCGTCTCACAACCTTAATCATACAGCACGTATCCCTTTCTTCTATCGCAATGAATCAAATTTTGGTGTACACCTGAGCTCGAAATTTTGTCGCGGATACGTTGAATCGCCTTACTGATTGCGTACAAAGAATATTTTGTTCCACTCTCATTTCCCCAAAGTAATTCTGCAATCCTGCCAAATGAAACAACCAACGTTCGATGATCAAGAAATTCGCTTAGCACGAGAAATTCTGATTTCGATAAATTTGGAATTTGTTCAGCACTGGTAATATACGAATTAATTGGATAGCCTAATTCTTTAAGATATTTTGCACTTTCGTGAGCAAGATTGCCAATAGTTTTATTATTTATACAAGCAGAGAATTCAACATAACTAACTGATTCAACCTTCAAATTATGAAGAGTAATCAACTCTTTTACTCTCTCTTGTTTTTCACGCCATAAACTGTGATTTACGTGCAAATCAATACCTTGGAATTCATACAGATGCACAAGAGCATTAATAATCAAGAAAAGAACTTTTTCAGGCGCAAGATCAATTCTAGGGAATAGATAAATATTACTATTCCATAAATCGTAAGACCCAATACTTCCATAAAAAGTCGGAATTATTGTAATGCTGTTTGAAATTGAGAATACTAATTTCAACTTGATTTCAATAGAACTCATTATTTGCTCAAGTGCGTGCTTGTATTTTTGGAGTTGCACTGCATACTTTTTTGAATCAATAGACGCAAAATTCTCAAGTGATTGCCTTATCGACACCGTAAGATCAGGAAAGTGTTCAAAATCATTTACCACACGCAATTGTTCCGCAAATCCTGCTACTCTAGGAAAATGTATCGCCCTTTCTCTCGATTTCTGAGGTAAATACGGAAGCACATACAGACGTTCACGCTGATAAAATTCATTGCGAATTTTTGTTGCTATCTGAGCGAGTTGCCAAGCAAGCATGCTAGGTGAATTTTCTACCGTAATCACTACTGTATTTTAACATCAATGCAAATAAATCGTAATTATTGTATTATTATCAATGGAAAAGAATGCAAAAATTTACGTAGCTGGTCACCGTGGTTTAGCTGGCTCAGCGATAGTAAAAAACTTAACTGAGAAAGGATATACAAACCTTCTACTAAAAACTCACGCCGAGCTCGATTTATTGAACCAATCAACGGTAAATTCATTTTTCGAAATAGAAAAACCCGAGTACGTATTTCTTGCTGCAGCAAAAGTTGGTGGAATCATGGCCAACATGACGCAAAAAGCTGATTTCATTTACGAAAATCTAACGATACAAAACAACATTATCAATGCAGCTTATAAAAACTCAGTAAAGAAACTTTTATTCCTTGGTAGTACTTGTATTTACCCCGCTAAAGCTCCCCAACCAATTAAAGAAGAATATCTACTGACTGGTCCATTAGAGCCGACTAACGATGCATACGCGATAGCAAAAATTGCCGGAATCAAAATGTGCCAATTCTTCAACGAACAATACGGCACGAACTTCATTTCTGTCATGCCTACAAATATGTACGGTTACAACGACAACTACGATCTACAGGGAAGTCATATGGTACCAGCGCTAATACGCAAAATCTATGAAGCAAAAATGCGTGGAGATAAAACAATGACCTTGTGGGGAAGTGGTAAACCCTTACGAGACATTCTGTTCTCTGAAGATTTCGCTGATGCAGTAGTTTATCTTATGGAAACCTACAACGGAAACGAGTATTTCAATATCGGAATGGGCGAAGATCACACTATAAAAGAATTTGCAGAATTGATCTCTTCGATTCACGGGTATTCGGGAACAATTACCTGGGATACAACTAAACCCGATGGAATGTTCCGCAAGCAATTAGACATTTCAAAGCTAAAAGCCGCTGGTTGGCAGCCTAAACATACCTTACGTGAAGGACTTGAAAAAACGATCAAGTGGTTTACTGAACACTACAGTGAAATCACACAAAAGTGGCCTAATTGACTTTCTTAACAGTAAGTTTTGTAGCAACGTATCGGATTGATTCATTAGCATTCGCAGTTTTTGAATCAAGTGAAGGAACCACCTCACCATCTACAATCAACTGGTAGTTTCGATCGATTACCTTTAGTCGATACATCTTGTTAGGTACAGCAAAACTGTAGTTACCCTGAGAATCTGTGAACGTTCTATACATCAAGGTATCGAAATCTGGATCATATAACCCCAGTTCAAGACTTGGCACAGGATTACCAAAAAGGTCAAGAACTTCAGCAGCAATAACTTTTCTACGTGCAAGCAAATAGATTTTTGCGCCAAAACTTAACACATAGACGAGAAGTATAAGATAATTCAAAAGATGTGGAAATTGAATTGCTACATAAACGCTATAACCGAAAGCACCTGCAAAAAGTAAAATTGATACATACTCAAAAATTTTAAATAGCGTTGCTTTGAATTGTTGCAGCTGTTTTTGACTCTCAGACAATTCTATTGGATCAAGCGGAATTGATATCAATAAATCTTGTTGATCTCTTTTTAGGGCAATTTCAGCGCCACGATAAACACCTGAAAAACCAGAATCTTCTGTCGTTGTAACTACAGTAGATGGGAACGAAAATTCCTTATGAATTACTTTTAACGTGTATGAACCTTCTTTGATTGGCAGAAGCTTGAAAATTCCAAGTGAATCAGTAACTGCTGTTTGTTCAACTTCACCAGTGCGTGCATCAATGAGTCGAACAATTGCTCGTCCAACAGGTTTCTTTGTTACTGCATTATAAACAACACCTGTTGACTTCTTTTTGCGACGATCAAACAATGAACCAATTGCTATCCAAATATTGCCAAAGGCAAGCGGCTGAATAAGCGCAATTCCAGCTTCAGCGACCAAAACGCCCGCACCAACACTCAGAGATGTCTCCCATGGATATTGTGAAACCACTGTCAGGTCAATAGACTTACGCGTAACACAGCCCGAATTATCGGCAACAAACTGAACCGTCATTGTTTCACGTGGTGTAAAGGTATAAGAATCTACAGGGTTAAATCGCTTGTTTTCTCCCGACACAAACACCACTTCAGTATTCACCGTTACCCATGAAACAGTAACAGATTCACCTACCTTCACATATTTTGAATCACCAGTAAAAGAAATGAAACTAGGGCAAACAGGAGTAGTAACCGGAGGCGCTGAGGGGAGAGGAATCACTTTTACGGGTTCAGAAGAAATGGTAGGAGTAAGGGTTGGCGTTGCCGTTGGAGTGACCGTAAGTGTGGGTGTTGCGGTAGGGGTCGCAGTTGGAGTAGAAGTAGGAGTAGCAGTAGCTGTGGCCGTTGGTGTTGGAGTAGCTGTGGTAGTTACGGTTACTGTCGGTGGGGGAGTCCAGCCAAGCGTAATTGGGCTCATCACACCTGTTCCCGTTAAGCCAGTAATCTTCCAATATGCGATTCCATCAACGGTAACTGACTCTAAACCTGAATCACCATCATTCAAAACATAACCTCCTGCACAGGAATCATTAATATCGGCAAGTACAATTGCGTTAGGGCAGACTCTCACGTAAGTTTGCCCAGCTTGTTTCGCCAAGTACAAGGAATGTGTTGTAGAAATGCCTGGAGCATTTGTAGGATTCAAATTAGCAACTAACACTTTTGATTCATGAGGAAGTGAAAATATTGATACTTCTTCCCAGTTTCGGTCATTAGTCATATCTACATTAAAGTCTGAAACTACGAAAAGACCGAACATAAGGCGAGCTTGAATATTGTTTCTCGAAGGATCAGTAACTGGAACATACTGATTGGCAATACTTGTATTGTTAATATTCCTAACTACATCGGCACTTGATGTTAAATTGTAAATTCGAGTACCAATACCGAGTAGATAGATTCTATGATTAAGAGAATCAGCAACTGTCATTTGATTATTTGTTGGATTTCTCGTGATACCTACGGGTTGTGTAAACTCTTCAAGACCACTACCGTATTTTCCTGTTTTACGTAAAAATGTACCTGTTGGGGAAAAGATTTGAATAATATGTTTCTCTGTATCGGTGATGTGAAGTTCAGTCCTGTCGGCATTAAACGCCATTCCGCCAGTTACCAGTAATTGCCCATCGGCATAACCATTTGTAATAATTGTATCAATATAATTGCCTGATAAATCGAAGCGCTGAACTCTTGTTGTGTTTTCTGAGCCAGAAACATTAAATGAATCAGGATTATCTGCAACATAAACGATATTGGCAACACGATCAACCAGAATATCTTCAACACCAGCAAATTGCCCATCTAGAATTCCTGGAGTTCCCCATTGAGAAAGATAATTGCCAGCAGAATCAAATTTTTGAACTCTGTTATTGGTCATATCTGCTGCATAAATATTCCCTGATGAATCAAAATCAATTCCCCTTGCTTCTCTAAACTGCCCATTACCTGAACCTACGTCGCTAATTTCAAACAGTAAATTACCTGAAGTATCGAAAACCTTAAAGCCTGCATTGTCTGAAACAAATATTCTGTCATTTGAGTCTATACTAATATGGTAAGACGCAATGCCCATTACTCCAGGCGGAATAATGGTTGAAATATATGCACCACTATTAGTAAATTTCTGCACGCGCGCATCATAAGCACCATCGTCGAGTATGTACATATTGCCGAGTGAATCATAAGCAATGCCTTGAGGACTGCTCACTCGACCATTTGTTTTACCACTGTTTCGAATTGACTGAATGAATACACCAGAAGAAGAAAATTTTTGAATTGACTTCAAATTCCAATCTGAAACAAATATATTCCCTGAATTGTCGAGTGTAATGTATTGAGGTAATCGAAATTGCCAAGCTAATGTACCATTTTCACCAAATCCTGAGATGAATGTACCAGTTGAGGAAAAAGTTTGAATACGCTGTGAGTTCTGAGATGTAACAATGAGATTTCCTGTTGATGTAATTTCAATGTCTTTTGGATAGGTAAACTGTCCATCGCCTACACCTTGACTTCCGAATTTAAATAGATAGTTACCAGAGGAGTCGAAAACTTGAACTCTGTGGTTGTTACTTTCGACGACATAAATGCGACCATTGCTATCTGTTGTTATTCCAAAAGGAGAGTCAAATTGGCCATTTCCTGTTCCATATGAACCAAATTGTGAAATATAGGCGCCTGTTTTCGAGAACTTCTGAACACGATTAGTATTAGTATCGGTTAACAATATCGTATCTGAGAAGGCATCATACTTAATACCTCGGCCATCACTAATTTCACCATCATTGTTGCCACAACCACCAAACTGTGAAATGAATCCACCGTTGAAGTCGAGTTTATACACAAAGCAATCAGCAAGAACATACAAATTACCCGAATTATCAATAGTCATAGCCCGTGGAGCACGTTCAAATTCCCCTTCATTCGTGCCTTGTCTCCCTACTGTACGAAGAATCTGTCCAGATTGTGAAATTCTCACAATACGATAATTTTGTGAATCAACATACCACAATGAGCCGTCTGGCATATACAACACATCTTCAGGTATACCGAGGTTTATGTAATCACTAGGTAAATAGCCTGAATACTCATTGTACGTACCAAGTACAGTAGGTTTTTGCGACTCTCGCTGATCAGGTCTAAATACCGACAGAAAGAGCACGAGAGTCGCAATCACTATTGCTGCGACTAATAATGGGGCGTTTCGCTTACTCATTATGATAACTAGGCCTTCGCCGTAGAACGCCTTCTAACAACTAAGTTCGCAGTTACTAGACGAGTATTTTCATCGCCGTTTAACTTTTTAATTGTCAAGCCTTCTTGTTTTTCACCTTTCACAATAAGATCATAATTCTCATCAAGAACTTTCAATGTGTAATTCTCATTTGGTACAGCAAAACCGTAATTACCATCTTTATCAGTGAATGTTCGATACAAGAGATTCTTGAAATCAACATCGAACAAACCGATCTCTAATGCTTCTGGTGATTTACCTGAAGTCGTTGTTACACGACCTTTCGTTATTGGCTTATTGAATGCTACCAAAGCTTTTGCGAATACTGCTAAAAGATACATGGCAAGAGCCACATAATTTAGTAGGTGAGGATACATCAATGAAGCGTAAACGCTGAATGAGAATCCACCAAGAAGAAGAAGTAATGACAAAACACTTACCGTTTCTTCAATAAGTGCTTTCATTTGCAAATTACGCTTTGAGCTTGCCGATAAATCAATTGGATCTAACGGTACTGATACTGTAATTTCGGCATTTTCTGCAGTTACGTCGATGACTTCATCGTGATAAATGCCCATAAAGCCGGAATCTTGTTCTGTTTTAACGAGTGATGATGGGAAGATATACTGCGGATGAGTAACCTTTAAGATGAACTTCCCTTTATGAGGCGCAAGCTTGAATACACCAGTCGCTTCAGAGACAGTTGTTTGAATCACTTCTTTCGTTTCAGCATTGAGCAATCGAATAACTGCTCGAGCCAAAGGTTTCTTTGTAACTGAGTCATAGACATAACCCCATGATCGCTTTTTCTTTCTATCAAGGAATGAACCTAAGGCGAGCCAAAGGTTACCAAACGCAGCTGGTTGAAGCAAGGCTATACCGGCTTCTACAGCCAAAGCACCTGTACCTACAACTAACGCTGTCTCCCATGGGTAATTATCGACCACAGAAATCGAAACAATTTTCTTTGTTTGACATGATCCATTATCTGCAGTGAAGATTACATCACCAGATTTTTCAGGAACAATTGAAACAGAATCAACTGGATTAAATTTCTCGTTGATAAGATTATTTGTAACCTCTGCGGTATTCTTTGCAGTCCAGGCAAAGGTGACCGACGTACCACGCTTCACCATAGTAGCTGAAGTAGTAAATGAGACATATTCAGGACAAAGTGGATCAGCAACATTTGGTGCTGCAGGTAACGTAACAATTGCAACTCGCGGAACAGTTACAGATGGAGTAGGAGTCGCAGTAACAGTTGCAGTAGGTGTTGCGGTAGCAACGGCTGTAACCGTTGATGTAGGAGTTGCAGTAGCAGTTGCGGTCGGTGTTGCAGTTGGGGTAGGAGTTGTACCAATAGGCAAACTCAAACCACCGGTACCTGTCAATCCAGTAACTTTCCAATACTCGACACCATCTACTGTAACAACACTTAGATTTGCAGCGCCTTGTTGAATATCATAGCCACCAGCACAATCTATTGTTACGTCTGCAATTTGTGTTGCATTAGGACAGATATGAACCGAAGTTTGCCCATATTGCTTAACAATGTATAGAGCATGAGATTCAGAAACCCCCGGTGCATCGGTTGGATTCAAGTTAACAACTAAAGCCTTAGATTCAGCAGGTAGTGTGTTTAAGTTAACATCTGACCAGTCTCGTTCGTTAGTTAAGTCAACCGTAAAATCTGAAACGACATAATCACCGAAATATAATTGAGATGAAATGTTATCAGTTCCAGGAACAGCTGGATTATAATACTGATTTACCAAGCTGGCTTTATCTGTAGTTCTTACGACATCAGCACTTGCGATTAAATTGACAATTCTTGTTCCAGCATTAAGAATTTGAATTCTATGGTTACCAGTATCTACAACAGCAAAAGTATTGGTAATTGGATTCATTTTTATTGGCCCGATTTGATGGAATTCTTCAACACCGCTACCATTAGAGCCAATTGTTTCTTGATAGACACCAGCATTGTTGTATCGCTTTATTACGTGCATATCTGGATTGGATACATAAATGTCGCCGTTGTTTCCAGCTACATATAAGCCTCGCACACCAGGCATCTGTTCCGCTCCCCAGCCGTTTATATCCATTGAGCGCTGGAAAACACCATCCGTATTGAACACTTGAATTCTTGCACTATCTAAACAATCTAAATCTGGCAAATATTCACAGCCCGGACCATCACCAACATAAACATCATCATTGGGAGTGATGAAAATCATATCTGACAATGCGAATTGTCCATCGCCAATACCTCGAGTTCCCCATTTGCTAATAAATGCTCCCGTCGTACCATTAAACTTCTGAATACGGTGATTATAAGGCTCTGCAACATAAACATTACCTGCAGAGTCCATTGAAATGCCACGAGGATTGTTAAATTGACCATCTCCAGAACCACCAACGCCTTCTCCAAGCGCCATCAGATGATTACCTGAAAGGTCATATACATCAACAGAAGTTTCACTAGAGATAAATATGCGGTCATCCGGAGAAATAAACATATGCCAAGCTCCATAGCCGAGAATTCCCTCTGGGATAACTGTCGAAATATACGTTCCCGAGTTAGTAAATTTTTGTAATCGATTGCCATTATCAAGAACATACATATTTCCAATCGAATCATATGCTACGTCAGTTGGTACAACGAAACGACCATTGGTACGTCCACTATTTCTAATTGCTGAAACATACGTACCATTTACAGTAAACTTTTGAATTGAACGTAAATACCAATCAGAAATATAAAGATTATTCGAAGAATCCCTTGCCATATATGTTGGCCCATCAAATTGCCACGCTTCATCACCCCATTCACCAAAGGCATACTGGAACACTCCAGATGAATTGAAGATATGAATCCTTCGTGAGTTTTGAGAACTCACCGCAACATTACCATTAGTCAAAACAACAACACCAACCGGGAAAAGAAATTGCCCATCACCTTCACCTTCGGAGCCGAATCTGCGAATAAGTTCACCGGTGCTAGAGAGAAGACTAACACGATGCCCATTTCCTTCAACAACGTAAATATTGCCTTGTGCGTCAACATCGACATCTCTCGGATCAAGAAGTTCGCCCAAGTCAGAACCCGCACCACCATATGTTGCCATAAGAGCACCTTCTTTCGAATAGCGCTTGACAGAATTTTCTTTCTGGCTTGAAACTAAGAGAGTATCCGAAGTTTCATCGTACTCAACGGCTGAAGTGAAATCCCATTGTCCACCTTCGGTACAAACTTCCCAAGATTTAATGTAGCCACCGTTAGAATCAAGCTTGTATACTTTACAGTAATCAGAAGCATAAAGATCTCCTGTAGTAGTGTCACGAGTAATTGAAAGTACTGTTTGCGCAAATTCACCTTCACCTGTTCCGAGTCGACCAACTGTACGAAGGATCTCACCGGTTTGACTTACCAGAACGATACGGAAATTCATGCTATCTGCATACCAAATGTTCCCATTGTCAAGAACTATTAGATCGGAAGGTGCGCCAAGATTGACATATGACTGAGGTACATAACCATCAGGATTATCAACTGTGCCCAAAACTTCAGGTTTCTGCGTAACAACAGAAGTAGGCTTATCAAGTAAAAATGCCGATGTGGTAAGAATAGCTCCCGCAATAAGGGAAATACCAGCAATTCGGTAAAGGGAATCTTTAATGGACATTATGCATAAGCATCAATTAAGTTATTCAACTATAGAAGAAGTGCCTAGACAAGTCAACACTTTCACCACAAATTTTATTTACGCTATAATTACAGATAAACTATAGTAATTATCATGCAAACTCTGCTACTTTCACTACTCGGAGTAATACTCATTAGTGCCGTTCCTCTCATTGCTTTAATTGCAATAAAAATTAAACAACCTCTGTTGGAAAAAATTACCCATTTATTAGTAAGCTTCTCTGTTGGAGCCCTGCTTGGTAATGCACTTCTGCATTTAGTTCCCGAAGCTTTCGAAGAAATTGGTGACGCAAAAATTGCAGCATTATTCGTAATTATTGGCATACTTATCTTCTATACAATCGAGCAATTTTTGCGTTGGAGGCATTGCCACGAGGCAACTAATGAACAACATCAACATCCAGTTGCAGTAATAAATGTAATCGGTGATACGGTTCATAATTTCCTCGATGGCATTTTAATATTCTCAAGTTTTGCGATTTCTCCAGAAATTGGTTGGGCAACTGTTTTTGCTGTTTTCTTACATGAAGTGCCTCAAGAGATTGCAGATTTTGGTGTACTTTTACATGCGAAATGGAGCATAAAGAAAATTCTGCTAGCTAACTTACTCTCAGCTAGCGCAGCAGTAATTGGTGTGATTTTTGGAAATGTGCTAGCTGAAGTATTCACCTCATTTGAAGCTTATGCCGTAGCAATTACCGCTGGGGGGTTCCTATACATAGCCTGTACTGATCTTCTTCCTGATTTACACGAAAAGGGGGCAGTAGTCACAAAAGAAAGATTGATTCAATTGCTATTGATAATAATTGGAGCAGCAATTTTTTGGTATCTATAAATGTTTACCTTTTATCAAACACTACTCTTAACGCTTAATGTAATATTTCTTGCCTTTTTTGCATATCAGGATTATCGAACGCGAAGTATCCCTGCTTGGTCATTACTAGCATGGGGAGTTGTCACCATTATTGTGACGATTTTAGTTGGGTTTACTAACTCGTCGGCTCTTTTTGTTCAGCAATTTCGTCATATAGCTATTCTCTTTCTTGCTCTTATATCAATAGGCTTACTTGTTGAGATTTACACACAGGCAAAGTACTTCACCAAAGTTGACGCAATCATTTTTTCGGTTATTTGCGCATCATTAGGACTTGCAGGTACAGTACTTGTTGGAGCGTATCTTTTATTTATTGGGATTGCACTTAAAAGCATGAAGATTTCAGAAATTACGAAACTTCCATTTGCTACAATTCTTATCGTAGCTTATATACCAGCCATTTTAACGTTAGAATTTATACTAAAAGCAATCGGACTCAATTAGTTAATGTTAGTGGCGAAGTGGAGATATCGACTCTCTTGCTACGTCTGACCGTATATTCACCAGATACTGCAGTAATTTGTAAACTTCGAAGATTCGGTTGTCCATCAATATTCGTAATAACCGCGGTGCATGATCCTTCATCAAAAGTAAGTGTAAAATTACCCAAGAATGATGAATTTTTAACAAGGCGATTCATTGATTCTTCAACGCACGAAGCGATTTTCAATTCAGCAAACTGCCTAGACACAAAATTCTTTGATACGATAGTCACATCAATTGCATTGTAGAGAATAGCTATACCGGTAACCACCAAAACTGCGCCAGCAAGTAAAACTGATGTCAATGCGATATTGGCCTTCAATCGAATTTTCAGGAGTTTTCGTATCTTATCTAAATGCATAATATGATTGAATTGTCTTACTTATTGTATCTGGATATTTCTCAGCGACCAAAGTCATCGTTATGCGTGCGCCTACAGCGACATTATTTGCGTCATATACAGGTTCCACCAAGAACATGGTTACATCCACGAGCGAATCTGTTAAGTTATGCGACGTCGTTCCATTCTGAACGAGAAATGTTCCTGAAGTAACGGAATAATCACGATAACCACCAGCAGTTGTGATACGCACCTTGCCATTATTATTACCAAAAGTTGATGAAGCTTCATCAATTGTAATTCCCTGATTAAATGTATCTTTGAGATGCTCTATTACGAAGATTGCGTTTTTCTCTACAGCATTTTTGTATTCTGCAGATCTATTGTTTTGTGTTAACGTAATAGTAAAAGTAATTACTGAAAAAAAGACAATGTTGAAAAGTGCCAGATACAGAATTGCTTCTACCAAGGTAAATGCCGATAGCCTTTTCATTTTTGATAGGTTAGTTCAAAATTAGCGAATTCCGGCGTTGATAACGTATCCGACGTAAATAAGACGCGATATTGGAAGTAGCGATTATTATTGAGCTGTGCAGGTAATGTCATTATCTGCTGGGAAGTAAAATAGGTGTTTGACGTACCATCAGCCCCAATCCAACTTGCTCCATTCAATGTTGCCGTATTACTTGCTCTTACTTGAATTCTGACTGTAGCAGAAGCAGGAATTGTTCCACCCCAATCGAGTGAATAATACTGTGTCGTTGCTGAATTTGTATCAAATATTCTTGAAATATATTCTCCTTCATTGGCATACCCTTGCCCTTGTGAATTGCCCCCACCCGGCCCACCCCTAATAATTCTCAATTCAGTTGATGCTTCACTTGTAACAATGTATGAATAAGCATTTCCGTTAGTTTCTATCATCGAAAATACCGCATTCGGTGGTTGAGGTAAAGCTAAACCGCCACAATATACTGGCTTTGTTTCATTGTCGAGCGAAACAACTTGATATTGCTCAGAACCACCCGAACCAACTACGATTACTCGATTAGCGCCTTCTGGTGCAGTTATATCAATAGGCGCCATACCTTTGGTATCATAGCTACTGAAGGGATATTTTGTACCTGTTTTACTTGTCACATCAACAATAAAAAGCTCTGGTTGAGTTACAGAAACGGTAGTTCCCACATAAGCACGCGTTTCAGCTTCATTTACGTAAACAGTTTTTGCAGATTGCGTGTTAAGATCAATTTTACCAATGCTTCGCATCGATGAAGGGTTCGACAAATCAATGATTTCAAGTTCGGTTACCGAGTTACTTAATGCGATGTAAGCATAATTACCTCGAGCGAACATGTCTACAACTGTTCCTTGAAGGTTAATATACGATATGACAGGCCTTGCGCCAGTTTTCGCTGAAAGATTAAATGAATATAATCGAGTATCAGTAGCAACAAAACCTGTTGAGCCGTTGACGTAAATACCTCTCCCTTGCGAATTTACCGATGGATTGAAATAGCCAATTTCAGTGTAAGGTGATGTTGCCATATTAACAATAACGACTTCTTTACTGTTCGTTTGTGTAGCTAAATAGCCATAATTGCTTTCAGCAAAAATGGCATTCGTTTTATATCCATCAAAAGTTCCCAACGATGATACAACAGGCGGTTCAACGGGTGTGAATGATAAGCGCGCAAAAGAAACACCAGAAGCGTTTGAGCCTGTTCCCATATATATATTCCCTTGAGTAACATATAGTGATTTCGCAATACCTTGACCAGGCAGATCATGAGTAGTTTGCGTTAACCCAGGTTTACACCAATCTGCAAAGAGTACTGGCGCCAAAACTACTTCTCCGCCGGCATTATTTCTTACCAGTGTTGAATTGTTAGTACCTGTTTCAAAATCAGCTACAGAAGTTTGAGACAAACGCAAAGTTGCCCAGTCACTCACGTAGGTAACCGTAGAGATTTCATTTGGAAGTCCTAAAAAGTCAATCCAGCTAGCAAGAAGTAAGACACTTCGAGTATGAGTATCTAAAGTACCGCCTGAAGTTACAATATTACCGTTAGTATCACGATAAACATCCGTAATTGTTGTTGAAAGTGTCACACCATTTTTTGTTATTGATCCAGGGGTAAATTGATACTTACCTTCGTTATACGTTAAGTGGATTGGTCCAATTCCAGTATTAGAAATAATTGCACCCCACAAATTATCTTTGTTTTGAATGAGTGCATTGCTCATCTCTTGCAAATATTGGCTTGCTACAATCCGTTCTGATGAATTCTTTGTTGCACGAACAGCATCATTAGCAAGTACTCCAACTGAAGTAATGAGCATCGTAAATAAAGCCATACTGAGAAGAATTTCTGCAAGACTAAAACCTTTAAATCGTAAACGAGTATTTTTCATTGCGGGTAATAAGAAATCATCCCTTCTGAATTAATTTCTACACGATATGTTTTTTGTGAATCGGTTACCGACACATAGCCGAAGGCATTGGGTCGAAACGCACCAGCAGAAAAAACCACTTCATTGCCAGAACTTAGTGCGATATTACTGATCCTAATTGGCTGACTCACCGGAATTGTATCTGAAGCTTCAGCTTGTGCTAAACTAGCACCTCGGAAGGCAACTATTCTATCTGAAAAGAAAGCGACTCCATATGGTTTATCTAAATTCCCTGAGTATGCTTCTTGTTGTTGCCTGAATATTTCATAAGAAATCTCTTTTGCCTCTGCATCGGCGCGTTTCTGATTTATCAATCGAAGAGAATATGGAAACATCAGCATTACTAAAAGAGAAAAAATTCCAAGAACGATTAATGTTTCAAAAAGGCTTGCTGCTTTCATTTAATCATTAATCGCAGAAGTTAATGAATAAATTGGTCCGACAATAATAACAGCCAAAAGACCAATCATTAGCCCAATAAATATCAAAAGAATAGGTTCAATTAATGCAGCCATGTTGTTGGTTAATTCTTGCAATTCCTCTGAATAGAAGCCATGCAGATAGCGTAAGTTTTCTTCAAGTGACCCACTAGACTCACCAAGCTCAACTAATTGAATAAATGTTGCAGGGAAATATTTTTTATAATCACGCAAACAAGCAGCAAAACTCTTGCCACCTTCAACTTCAGTTGCAATCTTTTTCATCATTTCGTTATAGATAACATTGGACGTCGTGTCGGCAGTAATTTTAATTGCTCTCACCAACGGAATACCATTCGACATCAGTATACCTATTGTTCTCGCAATCGAAGTCAAAATATTTAAGCGAACAACATTCTTAATGACAGGAAAGTGCAGTGAGATAACACTCACCGTTCGTTTTCCATGTTTCGTCTTAACGTATATTGCAATAAGAATCCCTAATAGAATGACCCCTAACAACAACCAATACCAATTTGTGCGAACGAAAGTAGTAATATTCATGATTAAGATCACATAGGCCGGAATATTTTTAAAGGTCAAAAAGAGCTTTTCCATCTTAGGTAAGATAAAGAAAATAACTCCAGACATTTCGACTGCTGTCAGAAAGAAAACAATCATTGGATAGAGTAGTGCTCCATTAATTTTTTTCTGAAGGTCGTTTTTCTTCTTCAAATAATCAGCCAAAAAGAGTAAATTCTGATCTAATCCACCACCTTGCTCACCAACCTCAATAATTGAAACGACAATAGGGGAGAAAACCTTAGGGAATTTCCTCATCGATTCAGCGAGACTCACACCTTTTTGAATACTTTCATGAATGACCCCGAAAACTTTACGAAGAAGTGGATCTTCTGACTGTTCTGTCATAATTTTGATTGTATTATCGAGGCTAATTCCTGAGCGAAGCATGACAGAAATATGGCGAATCGCCATTGCAACACTTATCTCAGAAATCGATTCGCCAAACCCCAACTTAAACTCCTTTTTTTCCATAGTTATTCCCTCATTGTAGTAACTCTCATTAATTCTGGAAAATCAATTAATCCAGCCTTCAACTTATCAACCCCTGCTTCTACAATTAATCGTAGCCCTTGCTTACGAGCCTTCGCGAAGATATCATCAACAGTTGATTTTTCAGAAATCATCCTGCGCAAGTCTTCATTAATTTCAAGAATTTCATACAAACCGACTCTACCTTTGTATCCAGTATTGCTACACGCCTCACACCCATTCTTCTGGAATAAAGCTTCTCCTGCGGTAAATGTATCTGAAATATCAGGTCTAGTCTTAGCAATATGACTAAGTTCTGCTGTCGTTAACTTGTACTTTTGTTTGCATTTCTCACATAGACGACGACACAATCTTTGCGCAATAATGACATTTACCGTTGAAGCAACGAGATAAGGCTCAACCTCCATGTCAATTAATCGAGGAATAGTTGTTACCGAATCATTGGTATGTAACGTAGATAACACTAAGTGTCCCGTCATTGCAGCGTTAACAGCAATTTTGGCAGTTTCAGTATCTCGAATTTCACCTACCATAACAATGTCAGGGTCTTGGCGCAAAATTGCTCTTAATCCAGTTGCAAAGGTCATGTTTGCCTTTGTGTTGACCTGTATGTGATTAACGCCATCAATATCATATTCTACGGGATCTTCAATGGTAGTTATGTTACGTTCTCTGGAATTTAGAATCTTCAAAATAGTATAAAGTGTTGTCGTTTTCCCCGAACCAGTTGGCCCAACCGCCAAAATCATACCATATGGTTTATTGTAACTTTTATTAACTTTTTCGAGATCTTCACCAACGATACCAAGTTCTTCAAGCGTTAAACTCTTGCCTTGCTGCGCAAGTAATCGAATAACTACTTTCTCACCTTTAGTTGTTGGAATAATAGAAATACGAGCGTCTATGACGCCATTATCGTTCGTAAAGCGGATCTTCCCGTCTTGTGGGGCAAAATGCTCATCTGTTCTGATTTGCGCTTCAACTTTAATTTTGAAAAGTAATGCTTCTTCAACAATTTTGTCGAACAAATAAACTTCGCGCAGTAATCCATCGACACGGTATCTAACAACCAAACGGTGTTCGGTCGGCTCTATATGAATATCAGAAGCTTTTGCCTCATAAGCTTTGAAAATAAGTGTTTCCAGTAGATTGCCAACATCTTGCGTATTAATACTTGCTGCGATTGTTTCATCAAGATTCTGATTTTGTGGAGCTTCAGTAGATATATTCATAAGATAGAGCAGTCAATTTTTATCATTGTAGCAGATTAGCAAATTCAGTACAGCAAAAAAAAAGGGGGCCAAAGCCCCCTTTCGAATTAACCGCAACGCAGGTTATTTTCTAACTACAATGCTTTTGTTATCTTCTGCATTTGGCGCGCTAACTTCGACGCGGTTACCTGCAGTTTTGCAGATATCGTAGCCTGTATCAGCTGCTGTTCCTGCTGCAACAGTTCCACCTGGGTCACGAGGAATATCTGCGATATAAGTGTCAACCAACAAGGTGTAAAGGTTAATAGCTCCAGCTGCTGGGGTTGGGGTTCCTGAACCTGTGTAGCCAGCAATAGGTGCTGTGGTTGGGCAGATTGGAATTGAACCAAAATCAGCTAATGACTTTCCTGGTTCTGAGGCATATTGCCAAATTGCATTAAGAATTTGCTGCACGTCAGCGCTTCGCTGTGTATTTCGTGTAGCCATGAAGTTTCGTGCTGGGTTAATAGCGACGATAGTAATCGCGGCTAAAATTGCGATCAAGCCGACGACAACAAGGATTTCGATTAAGGTGAAACCCTTAAGTGATGCCCGTTTCTGCATGGGACAGATTATTTTTAATTTATACTTTCGGTACTAGTATATGGTAGGTAATTAGAAATGTCAACTAAATAATTTGCAATTCTCAATTCCCAATTTTCAATTAATGCGAAATTGCAAATCTTGGAGCACATTCACGCTTTAGTACTTTAATCCTTTAGTGCTTTAGCGCTTTACTGCTTTAGTTCTTTAGCGCTTTCGTGCTTTACTGCTTTAGTACTTTAGTGCTTTACTGCTTTACGTTATACTACCCAATGTCTCGCATTATTGTCGATGGTCACAATCTTTTATTCAAATCCTTTGCTGTGCCTTTCAAATTCACTTCTTCAAAAGGAACACCCCTACACGTTGTCAGTACATATCTAAAATATTTACGGCTACTCAGTACAAATTATTCGCCAGATGAGTTTTTCGTCGTCTTCGATACTGAAACCTCAAATACCAATAAAGAGTTATCAAGTACCTATAAAGCAAACAGGGTCAATAACTATCCAGACCAAGAGTCTCCCTTTATTCACCTTCCAATAATCAAGCGAGTGCTCGAGTTCTGCAACATTGCAACAATTGATGCAATAAATTACGAGGCTGACGATGTGATTGCGACACTTACTGAACGAGCAAATACTCAAACTTACATCTGCTCAACCGACACAGACTTCTTCCAACTTCTTTCGCAAAGAGTAAGTATTTTAAAGTTTAAACCTCGAATGATTATCGAAGAGATAACGCCCGAAAAACTGTCAACTAATCTTGGCATTTCACCGCAAGATTATGTATTCTTCAAATCACTAACCGGTGATACTGCAGACAATATCAAGGGCATCCCAGGAGTAGGGAAAGTCAGGGCAAAATCGATACTTGAAGGAAAATTGTCAATCAATCTTGACGAATATCGTGATCTCATTGAACTAAACAAACAACTCATCACGCTAGACCGAAATGTGCCCTTACCAGAGGCTGCATTTCAGTCAACGTTTTCTGACACAAAATTGCATTTATCGAACCGAGAAATCTGGACAGCATTAGAGTTCTAAATCAAGAAACACCACACTCGATTTTATACAATTGCTAATTGATCATTTTTAATTGATAATTGATCTATGCGATTAGCACTCTACAGCAGCGGTTTACATCATGCCGATAAAACTATCGATGAGGCAGTTTGGCAACTTCTTCATAAGCCCACCCACCCACGCCTTTTATTACTCGTAGCTTCGCCAGACGCCTTCAATTTCGTTTCCCCAGCTTTTACAAACTATTTACACGACTTCTGTTCACCAGAATATCAAGTCATTTTACCTACTTCTGAAAATCGAGACGCAACGATTAACGCAATAGAGCAGAGTGACCTCATTTTTCTTTCAGGCGGAAATACCTACAATTTTCTAAACAATTTGAGAAACCTGCAACTAATTGATGCAGTAAAGAAGGCAGCACACACAAAAGTTATTGCTGGCTCAAGCGCCGGTGCGATACTTATGACGCCTAGCATAGAAATTGCCGGATATCCCGTTGAAGATGCAGATTCAAATGATTGCGGTGTGACCGATTTTTCTGCACTTAGTTTGGTTAAATTTGAGATTACTCCCCACTACGTGGCTTCTGAAGCTATAGATAAGCAATTTCGCGAATATTCTATGAAGAGTGGCAGGCCTTTGTATGCACTCGCCGATGGAACAGGCATTATTGTTGAGGGCAATAAGGATCAATTATTCGGAAACATTTTGATGTTCGACCACGGTGAAAAAATTAAAGTACAATGTTCATTATGAGAAGATTCACGACGCCAGACAATAATGACCAGACACCTTCACGCAAAGAGTTAGGCGAACCGCTTGATATAGTGATTGAACCAGAAAATTTCACTGCATCAATAACAGAACTCGTCCTACAAAATATGAAAAAAGAAGTAAAACAAGATCAAGAACTGCCAGATTTTAAAATTGACTACATTACTGCAGTAACTGAAGCGTATGAAAATTCTCCGGAAGTGTTACTAAATTTCGACATTTTTGTACCAACAGCAAATTTGAGGCAACCTGCTCTTTGTTGGGGGAATGTATTTTCACATGAAGTTCATGATCTAGAACTCGAAGGTGAAGCATATACGGTCCCCGATACACTCGACAACCTCATCCGGAATATCGCACGATCTGCAAATCGCAAATAATTACTCAAAAAGATTCGTGACCATCTTCTTACTGTGAGACAACAAAAAATATAGTATTAACGACTACAATCAGATATACTGTATGCATGGAAGTAGACATTCTTTTAAAGGAAACACTTGGCCTTTCTGATTTTCAAATACTCGTCTATACGACATTATTAGAAAGACAATCAACAGCTGGGCAACTAATAAAGAGATTAAATATTAATCGTGCCACTTTGTATCGAGTACTTGATGAGTTGGTAGAGTTGAATCTTCTCATAAAAAAGCAAAGTGGCACCAGAATGATTTTTGAAGCAATGCACCCAGATGCGCTACTCGAAATGTTCAAGAGAAAACGCATTGCATTTGAAGAGAAATCTTTTGCACTTGAAAGGGTCGTGCATGAATTGATAAACAAAGCAAAAACTCAGCCTACTGATGCCTCTATCAGCATTGAAAAGGGTGTTATGGCACATTATCGCTCAATGAAATTGCAACTAACCTGCAAAGAAAAGATTATTCGTCAGAAGATAAGTAATGACAGTTCAATTTATTCTTATAAGAACTATCCAGAAACTGGAGATTACTTGAAATTCATGCATAAATACATGGCAGAGTGCGTTAGACTTGGTATTCACACGCATATCCTTGTTTCACTGAAGATTCCCGCAAGTATCAGTTCTTATAACGTCACCGATCCGACCTACAACCATATCTCAAAAGCTTTGCCAGAAGAAATATTTCCCAATATTAGTTTCAGAATATTCGATGAGTACGTAATTTTCAGTATCAGAGATAAAAATCCAGAAGATAATACAATCATAACGATTCGTAACAGAACTACGGCTGATTTTTTGAAGTCGATGTTTGATTTTATTTTTGACAGATCAATCTTGATTTACAAAGAAAAACCCATTGAAACGATAAAAACGAAGGAGCATGAAGTACTTTCAAAGATTGGCATGGGCACAGCAGGCGTAGGTGGGTTTTGGAATGCAAGGCACCCTTTTAGTAATGATATTAGTGACCTTGATCAAATGCGTTTTTCACTGAGCAAAGGTATCAATTATATTGATAACTGCCTTATGTACGCCGAAGGCCACGCTACAGAACTTGTTGGTAGGGCAATCAAGAATTTTCCCAGAAAATCTCTCTTTATCAATGGCAAATTAACCAGAGTAGGCGGCAAACTGGTTTCGAATGCGAAAGAGATTGAAACACAGTGTAATCAGTATTTAAAAAGCCTCGGAACAGATTATCTCGACGTCATGCAGATTCACAGTCCAGGGTCACTCGCAATACCAGAAGAAGAAGTCGTGCAAAAATTCGAAGATCTCATCAGCGCAGGTAAAATACGTTATTGGGGCGTCAGCAACTATAATAAATCGCAATTAGTAAAAATTCAAAACTACACTAAGTATCCAATTTTCTGCAATGAAGTTCCGTTTGGCGTTTACGCAAGAGAATACGAAAAAGACGGGACTCTTGATTACATGAGAGCGCAAAATATTCTTACAATCTCATATTTCAGTATACTCAAAGGTGTATTAGGAATTAATCAATTTCTTGATACAGAACACCCATTGGTAAGAATTGCAACTAAATACCGAAAAACACCCGCTCAAGTTGCAATAAATTGGGTTCTTTCACATCCATTTACTATTGCCATAATTAAGGCAACGAACGGGACGCACATAAATGAAAATATCGGAGCACTTGGGTGGGAATTGGAGAAAGAAGATTTAGAAATGATTACTGGACTTTGATTATTAACGTATTAATCTTGCCTTAGACCGATTTCGTTTTTATTACAAACAACGACATTAGGATTAACAAATAGCAAAATTGGAACATCCAACCTATTGCTATGCGCAAATGTATAACTGGCAGTGCTATTATATCTTGTCTCCAATGTTCTTAAGTCCTCAACACTTATTGCCTTACTAAAACTAGGAAGTGAAAATGGTGGTCTGCCACCATATTTATGATACCAAGAGAAAGGTTCCTCAGAATTTAGTGCACTAACTACAATTACCGGAATTTTTTTATTAAATTTTTTTATTTCAACATGAAAAGAGATATTACCGTCTAACTGATCTTCCAAAGTTGGCAAAGAAATTTTAATGTTCTTGTTATTTGCTAAGCCCGCGATAATACCTGCGAGTAAACGATAACGTGGCAGCTTTCCTGAAAATGGACGGTCGCTCCACTCTTCATGCAAAAACTTAAACCTAATCAATGAATTAAGCGTTGTACGTGTTGTACCTGACACGAGTAGTAATCTTACTAAATCTTGCTCCATCTCTGTAAACTTTTTTTGCAAATGACGGAGCTTTGCTTCCAAATTTCCAATGGAATTGGCAGATTTAATCCTCATTTTGAAATTTGAAATATCACTATACGACTTTTGCATTCGTTCAATGAAAGTGAAAGTTCCACCGAAATTTCCATTGATTCTATTCTCAATGGCAGATGTCTTTGCATCAATAATTCGACGTTCTGAAACATATGAACGTATCTGAGCATTTTGCTTTGCAGTATCACGTATATCTGCCATATCCCATATTATATCAACAATCTCTCAAAATTTTTAGTATACTTCAGTATGAAAGTCATTTTATACAATGCAATATCAATTGACGGCTTTATTGCCACACCTGACGGAAATTCCGACTGGGTTTCAGAAAACGATTTACCACACTTTAAATCTGAAATTGAAAAGGCAGGCGCAATCATAGTTGGTCGAACAAGTTATGAACAATTTAAAGGCGACCTATTCCCCATTACTGGCGTTCTCAATGTTGTTATGACTCACGATAAAGGCTTTGCAGCAACAGAGTCAGCTGGCGATACACTCGTAACAACGCTAGATCCACATGGCATATTATCAATGCTTGAAGCAAAGGGGTTTACTTCAGTTGTTATCGTTGGTGGTGGCAAAGTCAGTGCTTCTTTTCTGGCAGCAAATTTGATTGACGAGATAATTGTTGACATTCATCCACTAGTTATCGGAAAAGGAATAAAAATTTTCGAATCAGACAAGCCTTTATTAATGAATTTCACTCTAGAAGGTGTCGAAACCATTTCTGAAGGGCTCATAAAGTTACGTTATTTGCGAGCGTCTTGATTTCCTACGAGCCCTAGTTTACCGTTGTCCCTTGCAATCAAGCTGAACGGGACACCAATAAATATTGGTGAATCCCAACCACATTTCTCACTTTGTTCTTGTGCAATTCGGTATTTATCTAGGTACTTTTGCTCAAGTGTCAATGCTTTATATGGTGAAGCAGGGTAGTTCAATATTTTTTGATCACCTGGAAATACAAAATACCCTTCTTGCACAGATTTATGAAACAATATTGGAATTACTTGATCGTCTTTAACCAAAAGAAAGCTAATTTTTCTTTCCCGCCTTGTACAAATATTTGGTAGTTTGACCGAAAAACCCGGGTTCATTTGCAGTAAAGCTACAATAGTTGCTGCTTCTAATAAGAGTTTTGCACCTAATCCATTCAATCGCGAGAAATATTGTTTGACCTCGCAGGAGAATTTCATTCTGAAAACTTCGTTTTGTAATAGAGTTTGCAAAAGAGCGATTTCATGTTTTGCAATTTTCTCGCCCAAACGTTTCTGCTTCTGTAATATCCCTCTATCTGTTGGAGCATTGGCAAGAGCATTCTCCACATTTTGCTTGTCAAGCGATAATCGTGACAAATCCTTCAAACACTCAGATAATTCATTCGCAGGCGTTGGTTTTGGTGCATCTTTTTGTGTTTTAATTCTTGAGCTGTCGAGTGCTCCAACAATGTATGCTTCAAAATAATTACGCATAGCCTATATTATATGATAGATACGCGTATTATGCAACTAATACACCATATTGACTAAACAGCAGAAGAAACGTATACTTTACGTATATAACCTAACTGCCAGGTTTCATGCAAGAACAATATCTCTATCTTGGTGACACAGAAGTTTTTAATGGTCATTATTTGCTCGCCGTTTTCAAATTAGTTCCCTATGGCGACATCACAATCGAAGATGCTGCCTCAGAAGTTGCCGCTGAATCATCAACAGGTTCCAATCTAAAAGTCGGCACACGTACCAATTACTCAATGGGTATCGATGCACGAGTCTACAAAATTGATAAAGAAAATCAACTTGCATACATCGCGTACCCTTGGTCTATGTTTGATAGGGGAGGAAATGTACAAAATATTTTGACTTTCATTGCCGGTAACGTATTCGGCATGTCAGAATTGAAAGAATGTAAACTTCTTGATGTTTGGTTTCCATCGCAAATGCTCGATCAATACGACGGCCCAAGCGTAACACTCGATGATATGCGAGAATATCTAAACAATTATGATCGTCCTGTATTAGGAACCATTATTAAACCAAAAATTGGCTTAACTTCAACAGAATATGCTGAAGTATGTTACGATTTCTGGGTAGGAGGTGGCGACTTTGTTAAAAATGACGAACCACAAGCTGACCAAGTTTTCTCTCCTTTTGAAAAAATGGTTGATTCCGTTCGAGAAGCAATGGATAGGGCCGAAGAAGTAACCGGCCACACGAAAATACACTCGTTTAATGTTTCGGCTGCTGATTTTGACACTATGCTTAAACGAGGTGATTACATTTCATCTGTTATGAAACCTGGAAGTTACGCATTCCTTGTTGACGGCATTACCGCTGGCTGGAGTGCTGTACAAACAATTAGACGCCATTTTCCTCATGTATTCTTACATTACCACCGAGCTGGACACGGAGCATTTACTCGAGCCGAAAATCCAATTGGATACTCGGTACTTGTTCTCTCAAAGTTCGCGCGCTTAGCTGGCGCTTCAGGAATTCATACTGGTACAGCAGGTATCGGTAAAATGGCAGGAGACGCAAAAGATGACATTACGGCAGCGCACGCAATATTGAAGCTCAAGTCAAAAGGTCATTACTTTGATCAGGTTTGGTCTGAAATTCCAGAAAACGATTTTGATATTGTTGCTGCAATTGAAAAAGAAGCAGCATTATGGGGTAAAGGTGCCCATGGTATCGCTATGTCACGATTACGCGGTCTAGATATGACTATGCAGCGAAAAATGTCTTGGAGAACAATAAATAAAACCGCACCAATTATTTCTGGTGGGTTGAATCCTGTACTTTTGCCAGAGTTCCTTGATACTATCGGTACAATCGACTTCATAACGACTATGGGTGGTGGTGTACACTCACATCCAAGTGGAACAAAAGCTGGAGCTACCGCTGTCTGCCAAGCATATGATGCCTGGAAACAGGAAGTAAAACTTGAAGAATATGCAAAAGAACATAAGGAACTTGATGAAGCAATCAAATTCTTCAATAAGCACGGTACACAGGCCCACAGAGTAGACAATTCAGAAGTCTATAAGGTTGACAAGCCTGCATAAGTATACAACTTGCCCATACAGCTATATACAGAACATAGGCTTCTGTGCTAGTATCAACTAGTACAAGTTAAGCTGAGTGATTTTATAGCAATGCAGCCATTAGCATTTAGAATGCGTCCTACAAAGCTGGAAGATTTTGTTGGTCAAGCAAACATTGTCGGTGAAACTGGGCCATTACGATCAATGATTGAAGCTAATTCAATCCCAAGTATGATTTTTTGGGGGCCTCCAGGAACTGGCAAAACAACACTTGCAGAAATAATTGCTACAACTGTTGATGCAGAATTCTATAGACTTTCAGCAGTAACTGACGGCAAGGAGGCTCTTAAAAAAGTCGTACAAATTGCAGAAAAGAATGAACAGTATCACAAAAAAACTATTCTCTTTATTGATGAGATTCACCGCTGGAATAAAGCACAACAAGACGCACTACTTCCATACGTTGAATCTGGCAGCATTACGCTAATCGGAGCGACAACTGAGAATCCAAGTTTTACGGTTATCTCTCCACTTTTATCGCGTTCACGAGTATTTATTTTTTCGTCTCATTCAGTCGAAGACATTGCAAATCGATTACAAAAAGCAGCAAAAGAATTAGAGATTGAACTTTCTAACGATTTAGCAATTTACATCGCCAATCTTGCAAATGGTGATATGCGATTTGCAATCAATTCTCTCGAATTAGCAGTTGAATTATCCCAAAAGAAACCCTTAACAAAGGAAATTGTCGAAGCTGCAATGCAAAAATTCCTTAGGTACGATAAATCAGGTGAAGAACATTACAATATTATCTCTGCAGTTCACAAAAGTTTGAGAAGTAGTAACGCTTCTGCTGCTGTTTATTGGATTGTTCGTATGCTTGAAGCAGGCGAAGACCCCTTGTATATAGCTCGACGATTAGTTCGCTTTGCCAGCGAAGATATTGGCAATTCACAACCAAATGCTTTGCTGCTTGCCAATCTAGTATTTGATACATGCAAAAATCTTGGTATGCCAGAGTGTGGCGTAGCCCTTGTGCAACTTGCAGAGTATTTAGCAAAAGCACCAAAAAATAATTCTGCATATGTGGCCTATACCGAAGCAGTTAAAGACGTGCAGAAATTAGGCAACTTACCAGTACCACTCCACATTAGAAATGCTCCAACGAAATTAATGAAAGACGTTGGCTATGGCAAAGGGTATCAATATGATCACGATTTACCAGGCAAGAAATCAAATCAAGAATGTTTTCCAGACGAACTTAAAGGTCGAAATTACTTCAATGAGTAATTGGCGTTATTGCACTTCAGTTGGTGTAGCAGATGGTATCTGCGAATTTTTCAAGAAAAAATCGATTATATCGGCTGTATACTCAGTATCAATTTGAAAGTGAGTCTTACCATCAAGCGTTACCAATTCAATTGGTAATTCTTTCTTCGTGAAGTATGTTAGCAACTCTTTGCCAACCCAATACGGAACATTTTTATCTGCCGTGCCATGCCACACTTTAAGTGGCACGTTGCGATATTTTTCAAAATCGTCTGCCTTGTATAACTCAACCTGAGTGGCTGGGGCAAGAAGCGCGATCTTCTTTATAGTTGTGTGATGTAATAAGACATGTTTCATCGCTGGCATTCCTCCCATACTAAAGCCTAAAATCACAATCTTTTCCTCTATTGGATATTGCGTCTTTACCCAATCAATTAAGGCAATCGAATCTTGTACTGCAGCAACACTACCATAATTATCACCATGCTGATTTGATGCCAGAAACACGAAATTCTTTTTTGTAAATTCTGAAGCCATGTAGCGAACATTTTTCATGACTTCATCAGAAAAATTGGTTGTGATGCGCTGCGAAGAGCCGTGATAGTACATCACAATAGTTGGTGGTAAAGCAGGATCAATAATACTCGGATACGCAACATATCCTTGCTGGCCACCGATTGACGGAGTCTTTTCGAAGAAACCCGAGAAACCTTCTGGAGCTGTTTCAGAATAAACAATTGGCGTTGGAGTAGGTACCGGAGTTGCGGTGGTGGCGACTGGGGTGGGGGTGGGGTTTGTTTGCACCATTTCTGGAGGAGATGATTTCTTGAAAATTACAATAAACACCGTAATGGCGACAATCATCACAATAATTCCAAAGAGAGCAAATGTTTTTCGCTTTTTCACCGCATTAAATCTATTCATTTCGCTCATTATAGCAAAAGTGCTAAAATGAAATAATGAAGTTGATTGATATATTTTTGCAAAGGTATAAAAATACCAGAATTTCCATAAATATCTCAATCAAAACAGCTACAAAAGTTGCTGAAAACAATAGTTATTCACTAATTCTGCAAGATATTATCAAAACAGATAATATACCAACAGCTATACAGCTAACCAATGGCGAAAATATGGCTGCAGAATCAACCATGACGATGAAATTACCTCAAGATGCACTCATAACTGAAGCGCCTCAAGGTTTAGTGATTTCATACGAAACAGCGGAGCGCAAGATATCCATTACCTTAACTGGCACGCCAATAGCAAATACAAAAACAGAGCAGCCACATCCAGTGCACCAGAAAGATGCAGCAAATGACCTCCCAAAGATCCGTGAAGTAAAAGATTCTCATGATCAGATCAGTAAAATCACAATTCAGACTCCAGCAACTTACCAAGACCAGTCCTTTTTCGAACAGTTGAAACAACTTATTGAATCGTTTTTGCGCGACTGGCGAACGCTTTCACTTGCCAAAAAACGTACTGGAACGGCGACTTGGCTTCACAAGAATGTTCGATTTGATCAAATAGCAACAGTATTCATTCCAGGAGATACTTTCTTTCAAATTTCAGCCTTCGAAGGAAAGGAATTAATTACTATTGATATTCCCACCTCAATGACAATCTCCGTGCAAAATAAGAATATTTTGTTCGATTTTGACGATATCTCGTATGAATTAGTACAAGGCGACAAGCCTACAATGCGATGAGTGTTACTTCCTTCAAAGAGTCTCGTTTTGGAGTTATGATCGAACCTATCATTTCAATCTTTCTGGTATTGTGCACAGTAGCATACTTTACCTTCCCCGAAAAATGGGGCGTCTTCTACTTCTTCATTAATACTCCGCCTCTTTTTGTTTTTGCACCAATTGCGATTTTCGCTGCATACGCTTTCCTCTTCAAACGTAAAATTGCGAAAATCGCACTACTCAATGCGGTCATTTTTGTCATTCTTTCAATTGCTGCGGTGAGACCGCACCTTTTAGGACCTCAACTGTTATCGCAAGATATAAAAAGAGAACAACCTATTCAATATCGCATCTGCTCGTGGAATACCGCCTATTTCTTTGAATTCAATAGAACTGAATCTTTTAACTACCTTGCACAAAAGAATTGTGACATCATACTATTACAAGAAGTATGGCGAAGCGATTTACTAACTATTGAGTTAGAACAATACAAGACAAGTCATTTTCCTGAACATGAACTGATTGCGAACGAAGAATTCGTCATTATTTATCCCAAAACACTAAAATTACTCAAACAATATGAATCTGAGTACAAAGGCCATTTTGCCGTAGGTTTGTCATTGCCTGGAGAAAAATCAGTTATTATTATCAATGCTCACATTTGGAATCCTATTGTTCCAAGACCGTTTTATACAGAAATTGATACGGTAGCTTATCTTGATGGACGAAAAACACGTGAACTTGAACAAACTGAATTAATCAACTTCGTTAATTCGCGAATATCAGAAAATCAACGTATAGTATTAATGGGTGATTTCAACACAACACAAAATAATGAATTCTTTGCAAAGTTAACTGCTCCCGGCACGAGATTACAGCATACTTCGCCTCTAATTGCGATTGCAGAGCCTATTTGGTCAAAACAATCTACGTATCCAGCTTCATCGCCATTTCTCCGACTCGATTATGCATTCGTCAGCAAACCACAAGCGAATAGAGCAGAGCTTAAAAAAGAATGTCGCCCAGAGTTTGCCGATCACTGCTTGATGATTTTAGAAGTTCTGTTATAATTCATCTACGGGCAGTTAGCTCAGCTGGTAGAGCACGTCATTGACATTGACGTGGTCATAGGTTCGAGTCCTATACTGCCCATGGGTGTTTGGCAATCTCGCAGAGGTTGGCAGACACCCATTTTGTTACATAGGCGATGAACCCAATATTACGAAGTAAGATTGAAGGTTCGAGTCCTATTCCGAGTTTACGAGGAATATGGAATATACTGCCCCTATTTTTATAACGAAGTGGCAACAGTACTTTTGAATACACTTATAATGTCGAGAACCTATGCTGCGAAGCAGTAATAGGTAAGAGGCCTAAAGCATAGCTTTACAAAGTATACTGCCCATTCAATATCAGTCTCATAGCTTCCCTGAATTATGACATCAATACCCTAAACCAATAACTTTTAGTACTTCAGCACATTAATAATTTATCGCTCTACTGCTTTAATGCTTTATTTTTCCCGAGTTCCTGTAGTTGATTTCAATACTATTGACATTGACACTGTCATAATTTATAATACGAGTAAATTAGCTATAGAAAATAACTATGAAAACTCTAACAAAATTAGCAGTTGCAGTAATGAGCGTATTCTCATTTGCAAACATCAAATCAGTTGCAGCACAAACTGACACTGGTTCAGTATCAGGAGTTGTTACGACATTAAACGTAACACCATCAGCAACAATCACCGCAACTGGTGAAGTTCTTGGTGCAACTCAAAACGCAGGGCTCTTAAGCTACTGGTGGGTTATCTTACTGATCGTTGTTGTATTGGGTGTTGTTCTCTTCTTCGCAACTAAGAAGAGCTAATCAGTACTTGAACGAATCTATAGCACTTAAGAAGAAAGTCATGGTTGTATCCTTAGGGATACTGACTATGGCTTTCTTTTTTTTATTACGCAGTCATTTTCTTACACCGTGGAAACTTTATTCAGATTCCTACAAGTTTTTGCTAATCGCTGAGTCTTTTGGCAAAATTCGCTCTCCTCTTGAAATGTTTCCTCAAGTTAATTGGCCTTTTGAAACGTTATTATGGCCATATAAATGGTTATACCCAATCATAATTGCAATTTTTCACAAATTCTCCTCACTTATTTCGCTCGCGACAACAACAGAGAGTCTTGCTCACTCGGTAAATCTAATTTCATCAAGCGTAATTCCGCTACTCATTGGGGCAATAATTCACAAAAAGACCAGAAACTCACTTCTTACAATCATCTCAATTCTATTGATTGGAATTTCTGGCTCACAATTAATTTGGAGTGGCTTTATTGTAACTGAGCCTTTAGCATTAAGTCTAATACTTGCGTATTTCCTATCAGAGAAAACTGGCTTCAAATTTTTATTTGCAGTTCTTATGTTTCTTGCGCGACCCGAATTAATAATCATTCCGATTATCACAATTCTATTGAGTAAAATTACAAAAACTCAAGTTGCCAAGTATGCAGCGATAACCCAATTACTCACAGTAGGAATAATTACACTATTATTCGCAATGACCACCTACTTTACAACCTATTGGCAATTAGATTTACTCATTTTTGCTGCTGTCATCACAGCACTTGCATTCATCATATTCAACAAAATTAAGACTATTGATCTCGAATTAACCACTACTTTTATAACACTTTCGATTATCTACCTTCTCTTCAATCCAAACATCGAACGATATGGCGTTATTCTCATTCCACTAATGCTTATTGCGATATTTGCATCGTTTGAAAAGTTTGAATTAACAAAACAATTAAACTCACTTTCAACGAAGATTGCAATTTCAGTAGCGATAGTAGTTCTAGCAAGTATTCAATTCTCCGCAGTGATTAATTACCCCATTCGAACAAGCCAAGACTATCATAGTGAGATTGCCGAGAAAGCATTGCGTTATGCGATTCAAAATGATTACACAAAGATTGTCACTTATCAGGTTGATCCGCTACTTTACACGGCTTACAAGTACAATTCGCCTGTTTCCGTTTATGCAATTGAAAAGTTAGCCGATATAGATGAAGTTTATAGCGAAAAATGGTATAATACGCTATTTCTAATTGATGAATCAGCTGAATACTATGATACAAAACTAGATTTCACCAGATTGAAACTAGAAACATCCTTTTATTCACAAGAACCCTTCAAAACTAACAACGAAACTATACCCAACGCAAAAGTAGAATTATGGCGAACAAAATTGGATTTGGAATAACAATACTGGCGATAATTGCATTGTCTGTTTTTTACTTAGTTACTCGTACCAATACAGTTGCAACAATCAGCCCAATATCAGCTGAATTAGCAAAACAATTATTTGTAGAAAGTGATAAAGCGGTTAAATCTCTCAAGTTGCCAGCATTAATTTCCAACGGAATGGTTCTCCAGCGAGAGACGCCAATTTTACTTTGGGGTACTGCTGTTCCTAACTCTCTCATCGAAGTTACCATCCAAAATCGTACGGTAAAAACTCTGTCAAATAATGACGGCTTATGGGCAGTCAATTTACCAAAATTAAAAACTTCAGCCAGCGAAACACTCTCGATAAATGCAGCAAATGAAACAAGAATTTTTACAAATATCGCAATTGGTGACGTTTGGCTTTGTAGCGGACAAAGTAACATGGCATGGCCAATTTCAAAAACAACCGATGATGCAATAGATGAATTGCAATCAATTGAAATTGCAAACTTAAGATTCTTCTCAGTCAAGAAAATTTATGATTTGAATACCTATTCTTCATTCGCAAGTGAAGAAAGACCAATAGGCAATTGGTTTACGGCTGAATCGAAAAAAGAATTTGAAAATTTTTCTGCCGTATGCGGACTTTCAGCAAAAGAAATTTACGAAAAAACGCAAATACCTCAAGGTTTTATTTTGAGCGCACATGCAACAACATACATTGAAGCATGGTTAAATCTCACACAACTTGACGAATTCCCAGAATATCGCCCAATAATATCTACTATGTATACTGACGCTAATATTGAAAACTCGTACTCATACATTAAAGCTTGTGATAAAAGGCTTATACCTGCGAGCCATTATAATACTATGATCTTTCCAATAATAAATTTTACCTACAAAGGAATCATTTGGTATCAGGGAGAAAATAATATCAAGCATACAGAGAATTACGCAGGCTTATTAACTTCTCTGCTAGGACATTGGAAAATAAACCCCGCAAAAGGTGCTAATGTACGAGATATTTATGTAATTGAACTTGTTAGTTTTGATGAACCAGGTGACAAACATTCATGGGCTGCAATTAGACAATCACAATCGATTGCGGTATCGAACCAAACACGAACATTCCTTATACCTGCAAGTGATCTTGGGGATCCAGAAAATGTTCATCCTGTAGATAAGATGCCCCTTGTATCTAGACTAAATACTAGAATTTTGGCAAATTCATACGGCCTTGCAACAGATATTGTTGCACCAAAAGTACATACAATCACAATTCGTGAAAATAGTATTGAATTAATTGTTAACATCACGAACGATACCTTAGAAGAAGACAAAACCTCAGAGATTTCAGGTTTTGAACTTGCTTCAACAGACGGCCAATATTTTTCAGCGCGTGCAGTATTATCGAAGGGAAACATCATTTCAGTTACTTCAGATAAGGTGCCAAGTCCACGATATATTCGCTACCGATGGAGTAATGTGCCACAAAACGGCATATTCATCACAAAAAGTTCTAGACTGCCAATTCTAGGATTTTCAAATAATCCAGCTGATTTTAGTAATAAATCATCGCTAAATTCACTTACTTCATGCAATTAGCATATGGAGAGCAAACAGCAAAAATATCTTCCTGTACTTGATTGGCTCCGTGCGATCGCAATATCTCTGGTTCCATTGACGCACGCTAGCTACAATGAATTATTTAACGTCAATAAAATTGTTGCCTACGCAGACGTTTTTGCACACTTAAGCGTGCCAATCTTTGTATTTATTTCTGGGTTTCTTTCTCTTGGTGCAACACCACAGAAAATTAAAGAACGTCTACCAAGAATTTTATTACCATATCTTCTCATGAGTATCTTTTGTCAGGTAGTCAAATTTAGAGATGATTTAATTGGTAATTTCTGGACGATTATTTACAATATTCTTACTGCAGATTCATTCGGTATTTACTATTTCGTTTTTGTAATTGTCTATTTGTATTTATTTGCTATCATTCTTTCAAAATATCAAAAACATTTGGGCAAATTTTTACTAATAACATTATTCATAAGTATTCCTTTCTTCATTTATAGTGCGATTCCTTCACAAAATCTTTATCAAATTTCAAGAGAATTGTATTATCGCTTCCCACTTAATTGGCTTATCTTCTTTATCGCAGGCATGTGGTTCAAGGCAAATGATATATTCTTGAAACTACAGCAATTCAAAATACATTTTGCACTAGCTTTTCTTGCTTCACTCACATTGCTCGTAATTGCTGGGGAACTCGGTTTCTGGGTCGTTTACGGCTCAATTTTCTGGTTCATTTTTAGTTCATTAGGCATCGTTGCAATATACTTACTTTTTGAAAATGTAAAAGTATATCCGATTATTAAATATCTTTCGGAAACATCTTATTCTATTTACCTGTTACATATCATTCCATTGGCATTTTTGTATTATTTCATTTCAATACCAGATTCAGCGATTGTCGCATACTCATTACCAATAACTTTAGTACTCGCAGTAGCAGTTACCATATTCTCAATAATTGGCAGGGAAGTTACGAAATATATCTTTAAGGATAAATCACCATATATCATCGGCAGTTAATATGAAAAAAATACTTTTTCTCAACTCAGAATTTCCGCCAATTGGAGGAGGTGCAAGCCCTGTCAGTTATGAAATTGCACTAAAACTTTCTGAAAATGGTTATGACATCGATGTAGTTACGGCTGGTTATAAAAAGCTACCAAAATTCGAAGAAATCAATGAGCATTTAAGAATTCATCGGGTGAAATGTCTGCGCTCCAAAAAAGAGATTTCTACACCAATTGAGCAACTTAGCTATCTAGTCAGTGCATTTTTCAAAGCTTTTTCGTTACATAAAAAGAAGCAATTTGATTTTAGCTATGCACATTTCATTATTCCAACAGGAGCATTAGCGCTAGCGCTAAAGTTGATCACCGGACTCAAATATTTGATTTCTGCTCACGGTAGCGACGTTATTGGACATAACTCAAGATTCAAAGTTCTGTACAAGGTACTTGTTGCACCATGGAAATTGATTTTGAATAACGCTGAAAAAATTACCGTTCCTTCACAACATTTATTTGAAAAACTAACTACAACACATTCCCACTTGAGCGCTGACAAAGTAATCATTCTACCGAACATTGTAAAAAGTGACATATATAAACCAATGAATAAAGAAAAATATATTCTTACCGTTTCTAGAATCAATCCACAAAAAGGTATCCAAGACTTATTAACGGCCTTTGCGAACACGAAAAATTTCGATTGGAAAATAAAAATAGTAGGCGAGGGACCATATAAAGAGAATTTACAAAAAATTGCAGTCGATCTTGATATATCAAAGCAAGTTGAATTTGTTGGTTGGGCTAGCACACTAGAGAAGAAACAAGATTTATATGGTCATGCAGCAATTTATGTTAATCCAAGTTACGCAGAAAGTTTCGGTATTACCACAATCGAAGCAATGCAAGCAGGTTGCCATTGCATCATTTCAGAAACTGGTATCGCAAAACAACTACAGAATGTTAAAACATTTCGACCTGGTGATATAAAAACACTGCAAGAACATCTAAACGAAGCATTTACAAGTGATAAACTAACCTTGTCGAGTGATCACGAACTCTTTACAGAAGAAAAAGTTGTACCTTTACTGCTTAACATATTACAATCAATGTAATGAATCAAAATTCACAGAAATTTCCAATTACACTCATTAGTGTCGTAGTTGTTGCGATTCTCGCTGCAGTCATATACTACGTGAACTTTCTTCCATTCGGACTAAACACTCATAATGAGCTAATTTTTGGTAAAGAAAATGACACGTTAGGAGTATTCAAATTATTACCTTCAAGCGCATGGGGAAGCAGAGATGTAGAACAATCGGGCACTACCTACAGAACGATAGAAGGGTCGGCTCAAATAACGTACCAACCAAAATATGTTCTTACCAAAAGTAAAATTTCGTTAACTATTGAAGGAGATGATGTTGCTGCCTATACCGATACTGTTCCTTTTAATCCCGAACTTTTCAATAAATGGCAGCACAATTGGGACCTTAGCACTAGAATTCCAACGGAATTTAAAGGTAATACCTATTTATTTGATGGTTGTACATATTTCGATGGTAAATCAATAATGTATTACGAGAATACAAAAGATTTATTTGAAAGTGGAACTTTTTCTCTCTACGTTGAATGGCAACCAAATGAAGTGCTAGATTATCAGCAAATAGTAGGGCATTTCAACTGGGAACTGTTTCAATCAAAGAACTTCGTAATTTTCCAGGTCGGCAAGATGGCTGGAACAACCTCAACGACTTTCTACTCAATTCGAGCTCCAATTGATCAAACCTTCTTCAATAAAAAGCATAAAATTCTCATCCAATATAAACCTGATTCAACCAATGGCTACATCGAGATGTTCCTTGATGACAAATTTGTAGAAAGAAGAAATATCGGTTCTGCAAGAATCGACCCACAATATGGTGACAATAACCTAACATTTGGCTGGTCTTCACACAATTATCAGCAAAATCCACGGTTTAAAGGGTGTTTGTATAGAGTAGCTTACTCACAAGATTTGGCAATTACGCCGACAAAAGAATTGTCCTATACCTCAAATACCCCAGAAGCCTTATTCAATATTGTTGGAAAAGGAAAAATCTACAAAGCTAGTATTACCGTAGAAAAGCAATGAATCGAAAAGATCTTATTTTTGCCCTAGGTTTTGTTTGTGTAGTACTACTTACCCTCATAGGGGGTGATATTTGGGGACTTTTTAGAATTCGCATGCTTATCGACATTCCGACACTAATCATCGTTACTTTTTTAACCTTTGTGTTGCTTATTAACCTTGTCGCAACTCGATTTCTCTTCCCTTTACAAGATACATTACAGAAAATTTTTATTTATTCTACAGTATTCTTTGCGCTAGGAACTTCAATCATTGCAATACTTTTCGGGCATTCATTACTTACCTGGTTTGGCATAGCAGTCGTATTTCTTGTAAGTTCGTTACTCATAAACGATTTCGCCCATCGTGCGGATATCGAAACCGAATCATTTGAAATACCAAAAAATTTCTTTTTACCAATTTATGCAATTATTGGAATTCTATTTCTAGCGACGAGACTGTACATACTTATAACTTATCAAGGCTCATACCTAGACGAGTATTTACACATATTCACAGGTGTTTCTTGGGTGAATCAAGCTTTCGGTGAAATCTACAAAGGAATTGAGTATTACCGCGGAATATACTTAACCGCATTAAGTGCAGTATCATTTCTCATTTTCGATTTCTCATTTTACGCACAAAAGGGTATTCCATTGCTCTTTAGCATCATCAATTTCATACTTTTTATTTCGTTCTCGAAGAAATATATCACAAATAAATGGATGCACATTTTGTCTATTTGTGCATACGCTATCACCCCAATTTTGATATTTAATGCAACATATATGAGAACTTATATCTTTTTTGAAACGTTCGCATATATTTCGTTTTTCTTGGTAAACAGAACAATTCGTTATTATGAAGAGAAGAATTGGCAAATGCTTTCAGCATTTGCCGTATCAACAGTTATTTTCATTGCATTCATCTTCTTTACTAGAGATGTAGAATCTATGTTATTCCTCTTAATAATTGCTTTTGGCGGATTATTCTACATCTTATTTACTGCAGCGACACAAATAAAGTTCGATTTTCTTGCAAAATTACCTCTTAAGCATTGGCATATTCTGGCAATAATCCTACTTGCTTTACCATTTTTAAATGTAACAAAATATCTCGATTTATTCTTAAATGGACAATTAACTCACGGGGATGGTGGCGTACAAAAATTCCTACAATTCTTTTTTGTAGACAATCTTTTAATTACCGTTTACTTCTTAGTCTTGTGGATTGTGACACTCTTCGAAAAGAACATTGAGAGAAAGATCTTCTTTGCTGTTATCGCATCATTATTTATCTTTCACAACATAATCACACCTGATTATCGAACATTACGTGGTATTTTTTACTTCTTTCCCTTCTTTATTATTGGTGCATTTACAGTTATTGAGAAACTCTATTCTTCACGATTTATTCTTATGGTTTGCATAGGTATAGTTCTTGCAGTCTCCCCATTATTCTCAGCTAGGCAATACTTTATTAATGGCCCTGGTATACCAAAAGAAATTGATTACTATCCATTCAAAAAATATTACGAAACCGTAAAATTTGAATGCAAAGATCGAAAAATTCTCTCAATGATGCATTCAAACTATATTTCGAATTTTCATGGTGTTAAACCATATGCCATAATTTATCTTCGCCAAGAACAACTAGCAATTGACGAACGGTATTATAAAGGTGATACCGGCAATTATTTTCAGTCAGTTGATAATGTTCCTGTATTAAGTAGCTATATTGATGTCGAAAATCTGCTCAAAAATGAAAAAGTTTGTCTTCTGCTAACTACAGATTTTCGCCATACAGGGCTCTACATTACGGGGAATGACTATTCAGCACTATTTGGCAATTTAACAACGACTCCCGTTCAATCACTGAGAATCCTCAAAAATTAGAATTATTTTGAGGCGCGTAATAACAAATACACCCAAATTCTAACACTTAGTGCCATGATTAATTGCAGGACTACTACTGCAACAAAAATTGCAGAAACTCCGCCATATGCGTAAGCAAGAGGAAGCGCAAACAAACTGATTAACCCTAGTGGAACATAAGAATAACTTAAAATTTTTGCATACCCGGCTGGCACAATAATGCCTGTATCGACCAAATTCGTCCAAATATATATTGCCAATTGCGCAAGCATTGAATAAACTACTGTTTTATTAGCCAATAATTCATTATACTGTGGAAAAACTACGGGTAGTACAAGAATTAAACCATAAAAAAGCCCAACGCAGATAATTGCAACCGGTAACAACCATATAGAAAATTTCCCTAATTCATTCCTCAAAAAAGATTTATTTTTTACAATCTCTTCTTTTGCGTATCTAGGTGCTAAAATTTGGCCAACGATTGAAAAAGGAAACGCAAATAAAAGCATCACTCTCGATAGTAACTCGAAGGTTGCGAGCTCATTAGTCGCACCAACATTTCCCAAAACAATTAAGACATATCTTGAAAACAAGAAATAACTAATGGCAGCAATACCAAATTGAACTGAGAACTTAAGCAACGGCTTCACATATTTGAGCGTTACAGCAAAGTTTGGTCGAATTTTTCCTAAGTAAAATAATCCAACTGTCATAAATACCCAGTAGAAGGTTTGAGCGAGTAATCCTCCTAAAATTCCATATTGTTTCAAAAGAAAATAGGTGACAAAAATTGCGATAAGCGAACTAACTACAGTTACGACTGCGCTTTCATTATATTTCTCAAGACCCCTTAAAACACCCTCAAAAAGTGTTGCAATGACCGAAAAAGCAACCATTACGAGTAAAGCCACTAAATGTAATGGATTGACTATACTTAGCAACCCCAAAAACAGTAATATACTAATAACAAGAACGCCAAGAATTACACTAACCAGAGCAATAATCAAGCCAGCACCGGTAATTCTTTCGGTATTCTCTTTCGTTGGATTATTCGCAACAAATCTTGTTGCTGCTGTTGAGATACCAAAATCAGCCAACATATACGCAATAGAATATACCGCCAACAGATAACTAAACTGAGCATATTCTGGAATTGGTAAAATGAGTGCTGCAATAAAACTAGTAAGCAATATTACCGCCTGTTTGAATCCTACCGTAATAAATCTCAATACAAAACTTTTTTTTAATGAATGCATTAAAATGGCTCTTTTATATAAAGAAACGATGCATCTTTTTTCTTATTCATCGATTGAATAATCTTACGTTGTTTCAGCATGTGTGGCAAATTTTTCAAGAAGATTCCAATCGATTTAAAATATGCGACAATAATACCGAAATTTCTTTTTTTAACAGCAACGCTCAGGTAAATAAAAGGGTAGACTAATGCAGCAAAAAAGATACGGAACAATTCTTTCAATGGAAAATTTTTTACCATGACTGTTAGAATTCCCGATAAATAGTAGGTAAACTTCCAAGAAAAGTATTTCTTATCATCATGATTCCCCATACCAATATGCTCGAGCAATTCGGCATTATATAAATAAACTTTATATCCTGCAGCGTATGCTCTTGCAGAAACATCTGTATCATCTAGCATGAAAGGTTGAATTGTGTCGTAACCACCAAGTTTCTCCCAAATCTCTTTTTTAAAGAATACACCTCCACCATGATACGACGGTACTACAATTGGCCCCGAATGCGTAGTCATTTTTTCAAGCTTTACTGCATTCTTATGAATTTTTGTTCCATACAATGAATAATAGATACCGTAATACTTTGTTTTCTTTGCTCCAGCATCGTATAAACCGACGCCCAATAATGCTGCATCCTCTAACTTGAGAAAGGCTTCAAATAAGTTGGTGATGTAACTTCTAGATTCTGGCAAAATATCATTATCTAGTAATAATACGTACTCACCACTAGCTAATGAAACCGCTGTATTTTTATTTACCCCATACCCATGACGTTCGTCACCTAAGCGTTTATATCGAATTTGAGGGAAATTCTTTTTAATATATTCCTCTGTACCATCATGCGAAAAATCATCAGAAACTACAATTTCGAGGTTTGGATAATCTTGCTGTAACCAGACTGGCAATGTTTTTTCTAACATTGCACGCTCATTTACTGAGGTGAAGGCAATGGTAATTTTTGGGTTCATTTACTTGATTCTCTAATCAGATAGCTCTTTTTATCACCGCTTTCGTAATAGGCACGAAGCATAATTTCTCCTAGAAAACCGAAAAAGAGGAATTGCATACCAATAAAGAAAGTCATGATACTTATAATGAAAAATGGGTTACCGGTAATGTCTGACATTCCCAAAATTTTCATTAAAATTGTTGCTACAAAAGAGAGGCCTGAAAGCCCCAAAGAAGCTAAAGTTAATGGAGCAATCATCTGTGTAGGAGTAGTTTTTCGCATCATCAACATTTTAAGATTGACGATATCAACAATTACCTTAAACATTCTTCCGAGCCCATATTTTGATTCACCATATTTTCTTGGTGCATACTTCACAACAAGCTCACCAATGTTTGCACCCAAATCATGGGCGATGTATGCAATAAATCTATGTAACTCACCATATAATTTGATGTTTTTGAACAATCTTGCGGTAGCAAGCTTTACGGAACATCCAGCATCGTGCAAATGATGTGCCCTAAATGCTTTTCTAATAACCCAGTTCGCAATGAGTGATGGCATTCGTCGAGATTTTGATTCTTGCCAACGTTCTTTTCGCCATCCAACCATCATGTCGTATTTACCGGTCTTTACAATCTCATACATTTTTACGAGATCTTCTGGAAAGTTTTGCAAGTCTCCATCTAATGTTGCAATATAATTGCCAGTAGCTAGGTCTAAACCTGCTGCGAGAGCAGTACTTCGACCACTAGTTCTCATGAGAGAGATAAATTTTTGCGCTGGATTTTTCGCATTGACTTCTCGCAAAACCTGTCTTGAATTATCTTTTGAATTATCATCAACCCAAATAACTTCGTACGGAATACCTGCGAATGCAGTATCAATTAAACTCGCTAATTCGGGAATACTTTCACTTTCGTTCAAAACGGGGATCACTATCGACACTTCAACTTTGCTAATAGTTTTTTTCATGGATTATTATAACACTATCTTATAGTATTTTCAACTTCACTTGTGTCTAGTTTTACGTGGCAAACTTAGCAATTAACCTCTTTACCGCACCAACAGCACTCTCTAAGCCACTTTTTCCTTTTTCTACCGTTTTTGAAGGGTTTTTAACAATAAAATGTGCATCTTGAGGTGCTCGAATAATTTTCTCACGAGATTCTTGTAAACGCTTTGTTGGATTATCACGATCGCCAGATAAAATTCGCTTTTCCATTTCTTCTAGGGAATCTGGCACTATCATAATAGTTAGTACATTACACAAGCTCTCCAATGCTTTCTCCATAAATCTTGCGCCATTATTTTCTGCGCAATAAAGTGGAATCTTACGAGAAATTATTGCTCGTTTTACTGATTCATAAGGAGTTCCATACAAATTTCCATAGTGAAAATTATGCTCCAGCAAATTGTATTGTCGAATAGCAGACCTAATATAAGAGTTTGTTGGTTCACCGGTTTTTTGCTGTCGCATCCATAAGTAATCTTTGTCTGATTCACCTTTACGGGGATTACGACTTGTTGCAGTTCTTACGTAGTGAAATTTTCCTGTTCTTAATAAAATATCTTTAATTGTATCTTTGCCGGCACCAGATGGCCCAATAATATTCACCCACAAAAGTTTACCTGGATTAACAACGAATTGCTTACCTTGAAACACTAATGGTGAAATATCAGTTTGTCTTGAAGACGAAAAAATTTGGGGCAGTATTTCCATAGGTAATCTTATCAGATTAATTACAAATTTTTAATTATCAATACTCAATTCTAAACCAAACTTTTTCCTACAAATTACACTATTTTCCCGAATTGATAATTGAACATTACCAATTGACAATTGCCTTAGACTACAGCTTACCAACGTAAAATTGGGCAATACTTGCATTTTCTTCATTTACTATATACAATCAAATCGTAACTATGGCAAACCTTGATGAGTTTCTAACAGATTTAACACAAACAACAATCCCTACGCTTGATACTGAAGCAAAATCTCAATTTGGCCCTTTCAAAACTTCAATTTTACCTATTCCTCATAGCATACCACTTTCTTTTAACACTCAAATTTCTATTGAAGAACCTACACAAACAACTAGAATGCTCCTCGGTTTAATGAAGAGAAGAAATGAATTCCTATATCTGCAGGCGATAGATCATGCTGCTCATACGGTGAATTTTGCAACAATGATTGGTCTTTCAATCCGTGAAATTAATCTATTGTATACTCAAGCACTTCTTCAGGGAATTGGAAAAGCATTTTTCTTGAATCTTGCAATGGCACCAAGATCATTAACAGCAGATGAAAATAAAGATTTGCAAAAACATTCAATACTCTCGTTCTTAATTCTGCGAAAATTCGATTATCCTGAAATTCTTGCTTATGGAGCTCTATACCACCACGTTTCTTACAGTAAAGCACTTGGATATCCTGATCCTGAAGGTGACATTCAAGATGCAGTAGAGAAAGTCGCACAAGAATATGGCTTTTCAAAATTCGTTCCCAACGTTGTATTACCAACAGCAATTCCACATAAACATTGGCAACTGTACAGTATTGTTTACCTAACCAACGCACTTTCTGCTGCTATTGATTTTACTAAATCGTATAAAAAGCCTCTAGAATTATCAGAAGTAGCGCATGACTTTGAAAGCTACTGGACTGAGTGGTACAACCCAGATTTACGAGAAAAGTTTCATCAATACGTTGATTGGCTGAGGAAATAAATATTAATTTTCAATTATCAATATTCAATTTCTTCGATGCCGTTTTAATTGATGATTGGAGTATTTTGATAATCTGTTTTAAAACGCAATAAAAGTCAACGTATTCTTCGTTTGTTATTAGTTGCAAATCTCGAATTAAACTCAACCATGTTTCTGATTCGTAGGCTTCTTTTCTAGCTATCGCCAATTCATAAAGTCTTGAGTCACTATGCTTCATCAATCAGAATAGCAGCACAATTATGATTAACAAAACTCAATCATTCAATTATTCATTGAAAATTGATAATTAGTAATTAGTAATGCTATGCATTATTATGTGCTGCATCTGCCTCAATATTTCGCTCTTTTCGCCTTTGCACGTCACGTTGAGTCTTACCCAAAAGAATCTTTCTCAAACGCAAATTCTTTGGCGTAACTTCTAACATTTCGTCTTTTGCTAAGAATGCTAAGGCAAATTCAATTGACAATTGTACGGGTGGTTTCAACTTGATACCTGCATCAGCTGTAGCTGAGCGGATGTTTGTTGCGTGCTTCGCTCGTACTGCGTTAACTTCGATATCATCTTGGAATTTGTTAATGCCAACGATCATACCTTCATACACCTTATCTGCTGGTTTGATGAATAAATCTCCACGTTCTTGCACCATATCTAGGGCGTAACTGGTTGCCTCACCAGTTTCTGTAGCGATTAAAACACCTTTTCTAAACAATTCTGCCTGTTTTGTAAAAGGAACATACTCTGCGAGATAGTTAGCAAGAATTACATTACCTTTTGTGGCTGTTAAGAGTGCCGTTCGCAAACCTAACAGGTTTCTAGTTAGAATTCTATACACAAACTTTGTTTGACCGTTTTCAGTATCCATCGAAATCAATTCAGCTTTTCGCTTGCTCACGATTTGCGTAACTTCACCTGCGTATTCTTCTGGAACGTCAACATACAAATCTTCAAGTGGCTCACTCATTACACCATCGATTTCTTGCAAAACAACCTCTGGTCGGCGAACTTGGAATTCATATCCTTCTCGACGAAGAGTTTCAATTAAAATTGAAAGTTGCAATTCTCCTCGACCTGCAACTGAACAACGACCTTCATCGATTTTTTTAATAGTTAAACCAACATTAGTTTCTTTTTCGTAATCAAGTCTTTGCTGTAAAAGTTTCATTGTAACGAATTTTCCTTCTTTTCCAGCGTATGGTGAAGTGTTAGCTTCAAAAGTAATCTGAACTGATGGGTTAGAAATACGAATGCCTGGCAACTTTTCTTCGAGTTTTGGCGAACAAATGGTTCCACCCATTGCACTCACGTCAATTCCTGACATTGAGACAATTTCACCGGCACCTGCTGAATCAATATCCTTGAATTCAAGACCGATACGGGTTTGTAACTTTTCAACTTTGCCAGTATATCTTTCTGTTTCTCCTTTATTATTCTCTAATAAGAGAACGATTGGATCACCTTTTTTTACCGTTCCTCTACGAATTTTTCCAATTAATGAACGACCTACATGCAAATCGTAATCCATTGCACCAACTTGCATCAAAAATGGTTCATTAATATCACCTTTTGGTGCTGGAATAATCTCAACTATCTTCTCTAATAATGGTTGAATATCACCAGGAAGTTTTGCCCAAGTTGTTGGATCACCTTCAGGAATTTCATTCCAAATTTTACCTTCACGGCCAATTGCATAGAGAGTAGGGAAGTCTAATTGCTCTTCGTTTGTTGCAAGCATGAGGAATAAATCTGTCGCTTTATCAAGTGCGTAAGCTGGATCAGCATGAGCTTTATCAATTTTGTTAATAATAAGAATTGGCTTCAAATTCAATTCAAAAGCTTTTTTCAAGACGAATCGAGTTTGTGGCATTGGGCCTTCTTGTGCGTCAATAAGCAAAATGACACCATCTGCCATCGTTAAAGTTCTTTCTACTTCACCACCAAAATCTGCGTGCCCTGGGGTATCAATAATATTGATTTTGTAATCTTGAAATGGAATTGAGATATTTTTTGCAAGAATGGTAATTCCTTTTTCACGCTCAAGTTCATTAAAGTCGAGTATCAAATTTTCAGACATCTCTTTTTGATTATCTCTAAAAAGATGTGATTGTTTCATTAATGCGTCAACAAGAGAAGTCTTCCCGTGGTCAACGTGCGCAATAATTGCGACATTTCGAATTTTTTGCTGGTCAGTCATAGCAAGCGAATTATAACATAAGTAGAGATTGATTTCACGTTAAGAGCTACAATTTCAGCATGTATCCAAGTTTACGACGGGAAACTAACTGAATCGAGTCATCATTAAGTTTTTTCAATTTTGTTTTGATCGTTGACAGAAGCTTGGGTATATATGTGAATGAATATTTGCTATCAAAGTCATTGCCCCAGATTTTCTTACCAATTTCATGAGAAGAAACAAATAAATTACGCCTCACTATCAGTAGTTGCATAACCAACTCTTCCTGAGGAGAAAATTGATAGCAAAGTTCTTCTTTGTAATGTATCCGTCCTCCAATTAAATTCAAAACAGGTTTTAACACCACTCCTAGCGAATCGAGATACATTTGTGAATCATTCAAATCTTTATCGTTTTTTTGCGGTCGTGGAGATAATTCGTCATCAAGTTTCAATTCATGCACGCCAAAATTCAATAGAAAATCTGCTATTGAAAGAACCTTATCCCACCCTCCCGAAACTGCGAAAGTTTCTTCGTTTGATATTCCTTGCGGATACAACAATTGCCTGAGGTATATCTGAAATATCATTTTTGCAATTGTAGATACAGGCGCATCAACTCGATAAATGAGTGAAATACTACCATCGGTACTGAAATAGTAACTACCATCAGTACCAAAATTAGTCAGCATTAATGTAACTTTTGAAAAGATATTTCTAGGAATACTAAACCGACTCTCTAGATAACCATATGTCATCTGAATATATTTCTGCAATTTACTTTCTAAAGCCACCTGTGTTGATAGTGGTAACAATGAATTTGTAATAAAATTTTTATCTTTTACTGTAAAATACTTCGAGAATTGCATAAACTTACTTTCAGAAATTAACGCATCAAATTCTGAGATTTTTATTTTCTGCCAAAACTCGTGAGAAGCAAACGCATCCATATATGGAAGATATGTATAATTTTCAAACGCCTTGACCTCACGAAAAAGTGGAAACTTTTGGAGCACAGATGGAGAGACTGCTATCGTGTTTGCCGTGTAAATAATACGCCACAATTCCGACTCTAGGTTATTTAGCGATTTTATATCGACGGTAATCATTTGGTAACGCTTACGTTTCTATTATAGGGTATTGTAACAAATCTAATATTAATAAAACAACATGAGTCTTAATTCAAATGATATTTTCGCTGCAAGTACCCCTCAGAATATCCGCAATACTGAAATATCCGAAAATACAGTTGCACTGATATCTGCTACCTGGAGTTTAATGCTCGAAGCAATATTGACTATCGAAGAATATCAAACAATGCTTAAACAAAAAGTACAGGAAGAAGGAATTGGAATATCACCTACAGAAGACAACAGCTTTAGTATGGGCAAAAAAATAACTCTCAATAATGAAACAAACATCATAGCAAAAGTAACAACTAGCAGCACCCAACGTGTACCGGAATTTGAAGTTGCAGTTAACAAAACAATCCCTGGTCAAGGAAAGCGACCAAACACTATTTCGTTAATTAGTAAATTTGGAGCCCCCAATGAATCATATACTCCAATAAGCCCACTCCTCCTTCCGAACGATAATTCAGCAAAGATTTTGATTAATAATGGATCTAAAGCTTTTTCCCGTGACGAAATATCTTTGCCAAATGGCGAAACTACTCTTTTTTGGAAAGAAAGTGATAAACGCAATCGTCTATCGCAATACATTTCCATACAAATTAATGATTGCGAGGAGGGCACGACATTATGCATTCGTCTTACGCCCGAAAAGGTCGGAACTTCGGAATTTATTACGGCTGAACTCGATGGTCAACCTGCTGATATCAATCTATTGCATAAGTATTTGCCAATGGCGTTCAATGTAAAACTTCGCGGCAACAATTCGGAAATCGAACATACATCTATCTACGAGCGGTTACGCCACATTATCTCAACCGGAGAATCACTTTAATATCTATCGCTAAAGCACTAACTACATAGGAAGTTTGACAATTTTCACAAAACTTACTACATTCTATAATGAAGAATTTTCGCACAAAAGGTCAGGCATTAGCATTGGTACTCATTATCGTTGTAGTAGCGGTAATAATTGGGTACGCAATTACAACGAGAGTCATTGAAGACGTCAGGCAACAAAGCGAAGAAAGAGCTTCAACTCGCGCAGAAACAATTGCAGAATCTGCAGTAGAAAACTTAACACAGAAATTACAGACAGGAGAACTTCGTCCCGGTGTTGAGGGAGCAGTTTCAGCATTTGGAATAAGTAACCAAGCACCAAGTGGTATTCAAACGGTTTCAAATCTAGGTCTTTGCGATCCGCAATCAACCGATATCAGCAAACAATGTGATGCCAATAGTGTAGCAAAGGTTAGTTACTTCAACATGATCGTACAATTCAAACTATTTTCTAACGAAAATATCGAAGTGCAGTTAACTGATGCAGCCTCCACAGTACCAAAAACTGGCACAGAAGGAGCGATCATTATTCATGCAAACAAAAGTGCAACTAACGATTCCTTTAAACTTGACCAAAGCTCAATAATGATTAAAGCGCTCAAGCGTGTAATGGTAGATGGCAAAGCTCAAGTACAAGTTGTAGGTGAATGCGTCTGGAATCTTAATGCTGCAACAGCGCCAGCAGGAACCTGTATTCCAAACAACACGTTATCAATGGCATTGGTTACCTGTCCATCAGTAGCAGTTGATACCGATCAAAATGAAACAACACCTGCTTCTCAAAAAGTACTTGGAACAAACTGTCTTTCAATTCAACCTACAGCAGGGAATGGTGTATCTTTCTATAGAATCAAGCCACTTCTCCAAGGTGGCGCAGCAGGTCAAAATTCATATGTTGATATTAGCGCGACTGGATTAACTATTAGTAAACTTCCAGTTCCTCAAATGGCACTTATTAACGCAGGAGTTTATTCGGGTACAGTTGGTAGTTCTCAACAAGTTTTTCAGCAAAGCACTCGCTTAGTTCTATTGAATAAATCTGTTCCAGAAATTGCCGACTACGCACTATACAATGGCGCGGAAGCACCAATTAGCAAGTAAAAAAGCATAAGGATTTGGAAACAGGCGACTAAACAATGTGGCAGAAAACTGCAACATTCATAGTCATTCCCGACCTGTTTCAGCGGAGTTAGCTTCCAGAAATAATCCACACAACGATACAGACAGTAACGCATCCCATTGTTGAGATAATGAATACTGTAGTAAAGGTGCGAATTTTTTTTGGAATTAGTTTCTCCAAAGGATTCATCTTTGAATCCTCCTTTCTGGCTTATGCCAAAAGTTTTCAAGTTCTTTCGAACATTGACAAAGAATTATATCCTATAGTTAACTGTCCTGTCAAGATGAATTGCTTTGAGAACACTGATTTCACCGGACTATTTCAGAGTTAGAATACCACGCCCACTCACCGAATATTATGCTTTACAATAAATGCAACAGCCATCCAAACCAATGCACTTAAGATTCCGATTGCGCCTCCAATAAATGGATGATAGCTCGTTAATATCAATATAAAAACTCCAGCAAACGCATTAAACATTCCATGTAGCGCACCTGCAAAAAGCACATTCTTTGTTTTATCGGCAATTACGCCAAAGGCAAACGAGAACCCGATGCAAAAAAGAATAAACGCAAAAACGCCTGGAATAGCTAGTGAAGTACCATAATTATATCCCTGAATAATAATTGGCGCATGCCATATCCCCCAAATCGCACCAATAAGAAGATTTCGCTTAACAAACGGTAAATGCGCGAATTCCTGCATTAGATATCCTCTCCATGAAATCTCTTCACCTAACGCAAAGAGAAGATTTATAGTGAATCCTGCAATAATTGCTGAAACGAAAGACATTATGACTAGAAAAATTGGCCCAAATGGAACATTAGCGCTTCCTCCCGAGCTACCGTTCAACGACGAAATATGACGTGCCAGTGATTCTGTGTCTGTAATTAACGTACCAAAATATGAAGGAAATATTTTACCAAGCAAAAACGTTACTCCTAGAAGTAAAATTGCCCATGTAATGAACATTCCAATTGTAAGAAAGAAATTCTTAAGCGTTAAGCCTGATTTATCAAAAAATTTGTTAACTGCATATGATTCCTTCGACAATGATTGATTAATCATGTATGCATACAAAGGCGCAGGCATGTACATAAATGCCAAAATCATTCCCATAATTCCACCTTTCATTGGATCGGCAGGTAAAGTACTTATGTAGTAATAAAAAGTGGCTGCAAGAATTGTAATAATTGCTAAAATTATGAAATATCGTGTAATTTTCTTCATAGTAGAGAATAATGTTTTTTCGCATTTTTTGCAAGGAACTGCTATAATTACGTATAAAACGTGAGTCAATTAAATGAATTCCGAAACGCCACAACCGAAAAAGCCTTTTCCATACCGTTGGTTACTCATATTTTTTGGATTTTCAATACTTTCTGATATTGCCAAACCTGTTTACAAACTTGTAAAGAATAGTGGGTTTATGTACACAGATCAATTGTTCTATGGCATTCTTATTGCAATTGTTGTCGTATTGCTGATTTTCAAAATTCGTAAGCGTATTCAGTTGGCGAAACAAGAAAAGCTCATAAATATGATTGATCAAGCGATTTACGAAGAATCAAAAGCTGGGCAAGAAGAAAAAGCAGCAAAAGGAAGGAGCGTGGAGTAAGTTGTTCCCTATAGAAAATGCAAGATACTGGTGGCCTTCAAAATACAATAAAAATTAGTGTTGGAATCCTTGTATTCAAGGATGAATCTATACTTTTTGGCAGATCACGAGACTCAACTGGAGTAATCAAATATTGTCTTCCAGTTGGACATCTAGAATTTCTTGAATCATTTACTGACTGTGCCAAGAGAGAAATTCTCGAAGAATGTGGAATAGAGATAGAGAATATTAGATTTCAATTCCTCTCAAATACCAAACATTATAAGCCAAAACACTACGTCCATATCGGATTAATAGCGAATTGGAAATCAGGCGAACCGCAAGTCTTAGAGAAGGGAAGTATCGAAGCTTGGGAATGGCGAACTAGAAATGACCTGCCTGAATCTCTTACAACAGGTGCAAAACTTACACTCAACGCGCTAGATGAGAAACGATTGATGTACGAAGACTTAAGCTGAAATCACCCAAAAATCAATTGAAGAATTACGATCGACTATTCATCCTGTACTTATTTCCAACATACAAGGAAATTATACATATAATTATCACAATAAACCATAACCACATATAATTAATCCTTTCACTGTTCGTTTCATTTCGGATATCATTAATAATAATTTCATTCACTTTAAGGTTTCTATCAAATTCAAATTCTCCTGTAATGTTGTTGATTATATAGCTAAACTTACCCGAGCCCCAATGCTGGACAAAAATATATCCCTCTCCATTGGTAGTATAGTACATGTTATTAATTTGAATCTTTGCATCTACAATAGGATTGCCATCGCTATTCTTAATTAAAATGGCAAAAACTTCTTCCTCGCGATATTCATTATTTCTAATTTCTTCTGTAACTTGTTCTTGCTTGTTATTCTGGTCGAGATCTTGAATACTCTGACCTTCATCTACAACGAGCTTATAGAGCCACTCTGGAAAATATTCTTCACCAACAATTAATGTTAGTGTTCGTATCGCAGATTGGTTACCAGCTGCATCGGTACTAGAATAGGTAATAATATTTTTACCCCTAGCAAGTTTTGGGTTGTTTAAAAGAATTCTAAAGAATCCTGCATTATCAGAGTTCGTAACGTATAGAACTTCCCCAACTACAAATTTCACTACCGCATTTGCTTCAGTTATCCCCTCAATCATCGGAGTTTGAGAGGTGAAATAGTAAGATAAATTTGCACTATCTGGCAAATTAGATATTAATCCTAATTTGGTGAGTTTAATTCCAGGTACAGTTTTATCTAAAACTATACTAGCAGAAGAAACTTCCGAGAAATTCGTATATAAATCTTCATACTTAATATACACAGTCTTTGTTCCATTGCCATCCGAGAGGATAAATTCAGTTGTTTGACTGTATGGTTGCCATGTCGCTCCAGAAAAGCTTGGGTTTTCTGAAATCATCATTTGTTTGACTGAAGAGAGCGCATCTGACGCCGCAGTTGAAAGCGTAACATTTGAATTGTTTGTGACGATAGCTCCTGAATTAATAGCTATGCTTCCAACAGGAATTTCTCGATCATGACGATAAACACGAATACGATCTGCATAACGATCTAAAATATAAATACTACCATCGCTAGCAATAGCAAGTGAACTTGGAATGTGAAACTCTGCTATCGAACCCCACACATACAGAAAGTTACCATACTTATCAAACACCTGTATTCTTGAGTTATTAGTATCTGCTACCCAAATATTATCATCAGCATCACTTGCAACAGAATTTGGCGTATTGAATTGACCAAGCTCTGTTCCTCGTGTACCAAATTTAAATAAGAATTCTCCAAACTCAGTAAATACCTGAACTCTATGATTAAGTTCATCCGCGACTATAACTCTATTTTGGTTATCAACATCTATACCCCAAGGTCGATTAAATTGTCCATCGGCAGAACCACTACTTCCAAACTTATATAAAAAATTCCCTTCGAGATCAAACACTTGAACCCGATAGTTTTGATCTTCGATTAAAAATATTTTATTGTTTTTGATTGCTAGATCTGCTGGATTTTTGAACTGACCATTTTCACTTCCATAAGCACCGAATTTTGATATGAAAGCACCATTTTTATTAAATCTTTGAATTCGACTATTTCCAAGATCAATCACATAGATATCACCATTGGCGGGATTAGTTGCAACCCCTACAGGTGTATTCAACTGACCATCACCTGATCCATACCCACCCAAGACAAGTACCGGGCTATCATTACTATTGTAAATTAATATTCTATGATTGTCGGTATCGACCGCATATACTGTGTTATTTTCATCTACATGAACTCTAAGAGCGCCATTAAGCGAATTATCTCTAATAACTGGAATGTTGTTACCGATAAGTAAAATTTGGACATTTGAAGGATTAAATTTATGAATTTGTGCATATCTTGATGCGGCAACGTATAAATTACCAGCTGAATCAATCGATGAGCTTAATGGCCCGGCAACACCAGTAACTTTACTTATATAACTTCCAGTTATCGTAAGTTTCTGGACTCTATTATTACTAATTTCAGATACATAAATATTCCCTAACGAATCAATATTTAGGTCAACCGGTCCGTTGAATTGGCCATCTCCACTCCCAGTCGAACCGAACTTGGAAAGAAAATTTCCAGCTAAATCAAAAACTTGTACTCTATTATTCGTTCTGTCGGCTACATAGATTTTACTATCAAACACTTTTATCCCTGTAGGGTAGATAAATTGACCGTCTCCACTCCCAGACTCACCAAAACTCAGTATATATTCACCATTCAAATCTCGAACAAATATTGATGTATTCGCGTAATCTGAAATATACATCTTTCCGTCGGAGATCGAAAACCTTATTGGATCTCCTGGGGCTCCATTTATTTTTGTATGATATACAGTTGAAATATACTTACCCTGTGTATCGTATTTATAAATTGCTGAATTATGCTTATCAAGTACATAATAATGATCATTGTAATATGAAATGCCACGAATATCACACAGAAAATCTATGCTTTGTTGATCAGGAGTATCAAAGACAAATAAAAAATTACCATTACTGTCAAATTTTTGTACATTCCATTGAGCGATATCTGCTGTAACAAAATTATCATTTTCAACAACAGTAATACTAGATAAGTATGCAAATATTCCATTACCTCTATTAGATACAATCGTTTTTTGGTAAAGAGGAATATCATTTTGAGTCCAAGCATCTACTTTATTTGATAAACTAAAGTAACAAATTACTCCTAGAAACAAACTAAAGATTAGAAGCCGTCTGCGCAAGATCTGATTTCATTCAAATAATTCAAATATATACTAGCATGGGGGAATATCGATGTCCAATTATTCACTCAATATTAGTTGCTTAGGTATAATTCCTGGCGATATTTCCAAATATTGAAAATCAGGTTCTTTTTTGATTTTGCTTTGTACCTACACTAAAGAGTAAACGCAAGAGCGGGTGACGAGATTTGTATTCGAACTTCGTCTTCAGTATCAATTCGATCTACAACTCACCCTCACATTCATTCCACTCATTGGATCTCATTGTCGAACTTTCGTTCTCATCTCGTACATAGCAAAAGTGGAATGATAATGAGATAGTCTCTCATTACATGTATAATAATTCAGGTTACTAAATATTAAAAACGATGATAGATTTGAGTACTGCTCGAAAAAAAATGGATTTAGCATTAAAAGTCATTACAGTACAGTTGTTACGCGATTCTGGTTTTAAAGGTAAATATCCACACTTTTATAGAATAAAAAAGGAAAGTATTGAATTGTTAAGTTTTCAATTTAATAAATGGGGAGGGAGCTTTGTTGTTGAAATATCATATACTGACAACCAACATAAAAACTTATACTCTTACACTAATAAACTACCTTCAGAGCTACGCGTTTCTCAAACTATTGAACGACTAAGACTCGGTCCAAAAGTAAAAGGGGATTATTGGTTTAGGTTCGACAACATAAACTTGCTATTTTGGAATAACAAATATAATGCGATTGCTGAAAAAGTTAATTATTATATTACAACAGAGGCAGAGACTTGGTGGGAGAATAAATCTTAACTTACTTGTATTGTCCGAACCACAATAATTTTGTCTCTCAATTCCTGATGTGCTCGTTTTATTGTTATTTCTAAGACTATCAAGTGTTTTTGTACATCGTTTGCGATATATCGTCTAAGATGTATATGAGCGGGGCACTAGATGAAGTCCGAACCGCACTTAGTACAGGTGCCTCACTTTTCATCGATAATTTTAATACTCTTAACTAATTTTGATTATAATATAAACATGAAATTTACGCATGGGAAAAGTGGAATGATTACGAGATCATCTTCATTTAACTGGATTAGTTGGTTGGTCTCTTTTGCCTTTTTACCAATTAATTTTTTACTTATACTATTGGGTATTTGCCTACACTTAAAAAAGTAATTATTCTAAAAAACACATAAATAGTGGGTAGTACGTATTATGGCTACCCACTATGCTTTTAACGCTACTTAAATAACGAAGTTACACTTTCTAATTCGCTTACACCTATGACAACATTGCTCCCATTAACCTTTTCGTTTGCATTAATTGGGTATGGGTTGCAGTCTGGTTTTTCAATAGCAAAATCTTCAACAGAATAACTCTTTTCACAAACTGTACAAATAAGTTTGTTTCCTTCTTGCACATAACCTTTCCCATACTTTGCACACTGTTTATTTCCATTAGCTGCAACTCTAAATTTACCTTCAGCATCTTTTAAGACCATAAAATAGACTGTTGTTCCATCAGGTAAAGTTGCATTAAAGAACTTTACTTTGTTCACCTCAAATCCAACAGTAGGGATCGAAACATTTCCATCAACCACTTGAAGCGTCTCACCCTTATTTCCTGTAAATACATACGCTTCAGTTTCTTCTGCTGTATTTGTTGGCGTTGCATTTGATGTTGGCTGAGCTTGGATTGTTAAATTGTCAGACTTTGGCTTATTATTCAATGAATAGAAAACTAAACCACCAACAACAATTGCTACAATGATCAAACCTCCTAATACTTCTTTTTTCATACATTAATTATTTAAGAAATTAAATCTTTACAAACTTCAATCTTAGTGAATTTGTAACAACTGAAACACTACTAAATGCCATTGCTAAACCTGCAAATACTGGATTTAATAGAATTCCCCAAATTGGAAAGAGTAATCCAGCCGCTAACGGAATACCAACAACATTGTAGATAAATGCCCAAAAGAGATTCTGTTTGATTGTAGCCATTGTTTTCTTTGACAACTTGATAGCTTGTGGAATCTTTGAAATATCTCCTGCAAGTAATGTTATATCTGCGGATTCAATTGCAACATCCGTACCTGTTCCCATCGCAATTCCTACGTCAGATTGAGCAAGTGCAGGTGCATCATTTACACCGTCTCCTGCCATTGCAACTACTAAACCTTCTGCTTGTAATTCACGAACCTTGTCTGCTTTTTCACTTGGCAATACTTCTGCAAAGACTTTATCAATGCCAACCAAATCTGCTATGTATTTAGCCGTATTTCGATTATCACCTGTAAGCATTACGACTTTAACACCAAGCTTATGTAATCTTGCAACTGCATCGGCACTTGATTCTTTAATTGTGTCTGAAATTGCAATTGTTGCTAAAACCTCTTTGTCATCAGTGAAGAGTACTGGCGTTTTGCCTTGTTTCGACAATTTATCAATTAGATCCTTATCGTAATCAAGCTTTAAATCGTCCATAAGTTTCAGATTTCCTGCAAAGTACATCTTTCCATCAATAGTACCTTTCAATCCTTTACCTTCAATGATCTCGAAATCATCAACTTTTACAAGTTGAACATCCATAGATTTTGCCTTTTCCTTGATTGCCTCAGCTAATGGATGCTCCGAGTTCTTTTCTAAAGAAGCTATTAATTTTAGTATTTCAACTCCATCAATAGACTCATTTGCATATGAAGGAAGGATATCTGTAACTTCAGGCTTACCTTTTGTAATTGTTCCTGTTTTGTCAACAACAATGGTATTAACTTTGTGTAACTTTTCTAAGCTTTCAGCATTTTTAATGAGAATACCGTTTTGAGCTCCTTTACCAACACCAACAATGATTGCTGTAGGAGTAGCAAGTCCTAAAGCACATGGACAAGCAATCACCAAAATCCCAACAAAGCAGAGTAATCCGTAAGTAAGTGCTTCATTAAATGGCATAAATTGACTTCCAACTGCCAACCATATTATCAACGTTAAAACAGCAATGACAAGCACAACCGGAACAAATACTCCTGAAATTTGATCTGCTAACTTTTGTATTGGTGCTCGTGATCCTTGTGCTTCTTCTACCATTTTAATAATACTTGCTAAAAGAGTATCTGAACCAACTTTCGTAGCATTAAACTTGAATGTACCTTGCTTATTTATTGTTCCTCCAATAACTTTGTCTTCAACTGTTTTATCAACTGGAATTGGCTCGCCAGTTACCATAGATTCATCAATTGAAGATTTACCTTCGATAATAACACCATCTACAGGAATTTTACCTCCTGGTTTAACAATGACAACATCGTCAAGTTGCACCATATCAATTGCTATTTCAATTTCTTCTCCATTTCTTTCAACTAATGCTGTCTTTGCTTGAAGATTCATTAACTTTTCTATTGCTTCTCCTGTTTTGAGCTTTGATCGTGCTTCTAGATATTTACCGAAGACAATAAAGCCAATAACAACGATTGCGACATCAAAGTAATTTGTTTCAGGAAGTCCTGCTGAATGTGCAATATTAGGGAATAAAACAACAAATGAACTATAGAGATATGCCGTTAATGTACCAATTCCAATCAAAGTGTCCATATTGGCAACTTTATATTGAATAAAGTTTACTATGCCCTTTAAAAAAGGTTGTCCAATCCAAAACAGCACTACGGAAGAAATAATCATCATCATTGTAGAGTACAGTTGCATTGGGAGAAAGAATGCTGGAACGACATTTGGGAATGATTTTGCACTAATTTCCCACATCATTAATACAAAGATCATCAATGCAATCGGGAGGACAAATTCAACTTCAGATTTTTGTTTATCCAACTCCTTAAGTTTTTCTTGCTTGCTTTTATCAAGTCCTAAGTGTTCTGCATGTTCATTTGCTGACATATTTCCATGACTCATTGGCATTGCAACTTCATTTTGCAATTCATAGCCAAATGGTTTTATTCTTTCGCTCATTTGGTCTATTGATGTTGCAGTTTTATCAAACTCAATAGTAGCTTTCTCTGTGCCATAATTCACTTTAATTGAGTCAACTCCATTTACTTTGGAAATTGCTTTCTCAATGGTTAATGCACAACTTGCACAGTGCATTCCCTTAATAGGTATTGTTATTTTTTCCATTGTTTTTATATGATAGTAGGTTAATTATTTGACTTCGTACCAATCAGTTCTCATTTGACTTAATTTGATCTTACCTTTGTGTAAGAAGTCTTCGACTGCGTTTGCATTGTTCAAGATTTCATTTCTTGTTGATTTTTTTTGAATCTCCATAGTCATTTCAATTCCTGATTCGTGATGGGTAATGAGTGCATTTAAAAATCTCCAATCCAACTTTTCATCATACGTACCTAAATTTGGAACTTCCATTGAAGCGACTTCTTTTGTATCGTTATACCAATCCTTCTTCCATTGATATAATTCAGCAATTGCTTTTGGTTCATCTGTTAAGATCATATTTGCAAGATCTTTAATATCCTGTCTCCGAGATTCATTTTTAACCTGTTCTGCTAGTTTCATTGCACCTTTATGATGTGCAATCATGGCATTTATGTATCGTAAATCAACATATTTATCTGCTTTACCTAAATCTACCATTTGTTTGCTTTCGTATTGATCCATTGAATACTGGGGTGACACGACATAGCCGAGACCAGTTCCAAGTACAAAGAAAATAATGACGAGCGAAATTGTTATATATTTTGACATAGTTATTTGAAGTAAAAATTAAGCAATAATGTTAAGATTAGAGTATTTATAGTCTGTTAACTCTTTAAATACTTCTTGAAGATCTTTTTCAACTTCCTCAGTATTTTTAGAAGTCACAAAGGTAGCAACATTTTTTTCAGAATCAACAGAAACTTCTTCTAGCCCAATATCTTCTAATGACATGGTTATTAAGTTTTTGCATCCTGAACAGTGCATTCCTGAAATATCTATTTGGTATTTCATATTTAAATATTAATTAAAATTAATTACAAAACTATACATTCCCATACTACAAGAACCTCTTAAGCTGGTACCTGCATTTTGAGAAGTAATTTCAATATCAGTATTACCACTTGCAGGTAATGTCTTTGAAATTCCTAAACTTAGGATTCTAAATGCTCTTTCGCAACCGTAAACACCATCTGATTTCATACGAATAATTGTTGGAACACCTGCTTTGGCGTTAATTGTACGAGGTGAATAGCCACCACTAACTGTAACTTCAATAATTTGTTTATCTCCTGAAGTGCTGACGACATTTGAACTTGCACCTTTTACATCAGCTGAACGATTATTCCCAGAACCAACGAGAAAGACAAATCCAATCATAACAATTACGGCAATTCCAATCAATAAACCTTTACCGTCAACAGTTATAGTTCTAACTTCTTGCATATACGTGGTTTGTTTTAATATTATATATTTCCAAAACTTTATTCCACAACCTCAATAATTCCAGTTACCATTCCCATCCAACAGCTAAATCTATATTTCCCGACTTTTGTTGGAGTAAACTCTTTAACTGCTACTTTTCCAGTTTCAAGATCTATCTGACCATCAAAAAGACCTTTTGAGATAATGGCATTTGTACAGCCTGAAGTCCCAGTATCATTAATTTCCCATCGAACAGGGACATTCACTCTTACTTTGATAGTATTAGGTGAGTAACCTGAAGCACTTGCCTCCATTTTTACAATTTGTTTTCCATTAACAATTTCGGGAAGAGTGCTATTTGAAGATCCAGTGTTATTACTCTGGTTTACGCTGCTTTGTCCAAAACTAATGTCATTTAAATTTGGTAGTCCGAGTGCAATAAGTTGCATGTTGACTGTTGATAGTCCAAAGAGTATGACGAGAATACCAACTAACTTCATGAAATTTTCAGCAACATGTGCTTTTTCATACATCTTTGTGCTAGACATTCCAATGAATAAAAGCATGGGAGAAGTTCCTAATGCAAACAATGACATTATTAAAGCTCCACGAATAGGATCTCCTGATACCATGGCTAACCCCTGAGCTGTAATGGTGAATCCACAAGGAAGAAAGAATGTAAGTGCCCCCATAATCATAGGCATGTATTTGCCTGCAAAATTTGATTCATCAGCAATATACCTTGAAAATACTTTTGGCATTCTAAATTGAAATCTTTGAAAAGCCTTAATACCAAGCATTTGTAAACCTAACAACACCATCATAATTGAAACGAGAATTGCGACAAGAGCCGTAAATAATGGAGAAATGGTAAATATACTTCCAATTGCACCTAAAACACCTCCAAGTATTGCGAATGAAACAATTCTTCCGATGTTAAACAATAGATGTGGTTGTAATTTCTCTGAAAAAGAATTACTTGTTGAATGTAACTCATACCACTGCTTTGACATTGACAAAACAATTCCCCCAACAAGAGCCGCACAACTCGAAAACCCTGCTACAATGCCAAAAAAGAAAAACGCAGGTAAGGCAGAGGTTGCATTAACAGAGACAGCAGAAGCTAAACCAAATCGTTCAAATAGTTTATAGATTAAGAAAATACCTGCAACTCCAATTATAATAAAAAGGATTGAGTTGATTTTGCGTGTGCTAAAAGTTAACTTACCATTTTCAATTTGAAACAATTTTTCAACATCCTCTTGAACTTGGTCTTCAGTGCCAGTTTCGTCAAAGCTATATCCTTCAGTTTTAAACAATTTATTCAATAGTTCTAAAGTGGGCTTCTCTCCTTTATATTCTATTTTTACCTTGTTGTCTGAAGTAGAAGCATCTACACCTTCAATGTTATTTTGTTTTATAAGTTTTTTTTCAATGAGGACTTCACAACTTGCACAATGCATTCCCTTTACTGAGTAACTGCATTCTTTTAGTTGAGGCTCTGATTTTTTCGATTTACTTTTCATTCATAGTTCATAACAAATTAGGCTACTACAAGTGTAGTAGCCTAACGATTAAATGTCAAGTATTTTTGGAATTAATTTGATGGACAAGAAGTTGGAGTGTCCATAGAATGCACAGAGCACAGATTTTCTGAAGAATTACTTTGGAGATTATTAACAAATATTTGAATACAATCTTCGATATGTTCACAGTTATAAAATTTCACCGTATATACGAAAACAGGTAAGCTGACCAAGGCAAACAAAAAGAATGATGATAAAGTAGTAACTAGTTTAAAGTTAAATTTCTTTGCTCCAACTAATACAGGTATTCTTTCGGGCATATTACTAAAATGTGCTAAATTTGGTTGCATGGTCATGGAAAAGTCATTACTCAGAATCGAGTATAAGGCTTCAATAATAGGTCTTTTCTTTCCTAATATGTTTTCTGAGTGTTCATCACTTTTTAATTCAACAGATGTGAAGTAAATATCTTTCAGCTTGTTCTTAAAAGGAAACTGAGGAAGTATATTATTAATGAGTTGTACAATAAATCCTCTCAAAGGATCATGATCTTTGCAATGCGAAAATTCATGATGCAAAACCGCCTTCAACTGTTCAGAAGTTAATGAACTCTTTAGTTTTGAGGAAATATATACTTTCGGTGTAAAGAATCCTGCTGTAAAGACAGAAGTTTCCTTCGAATCTAAAGTGATAACAGCTTTATTAGACTTACTGTTTAAAGAATTCAAAAACTTTTGGGAGAAAAATAATTGTTTAAGTGAGACTAAAATTCCCTTTAATGCAATAAATAATAGACTCAATGAAAGTAATCCAAATAGGACAGATTGAATAAAAGCTTCACTAAAAATAATTGAAGTAATTTCAGAACGATTTTTTATAACTCCGTCTATAAGAAAGAGTGTTTGCATAAAAAATCCTGGTAAAGCTCGTACAGAGAGAAGGGTTAATAGAGTAACGTAGGCAAAACTAGAAATAACATAAATTGCAAAAAGACGATTTGTTTGGCTACTATAAATTTTATTCATTTTTATTTAAAAAGTCTTTGAGAAGTTTAGCATTTTTGCTATCACTTTTCACAGAGTCAATAAACTGCGAAATTGCTAACTCTCCATATGTATCTACCAACGAATTAAAAATTCCACCTAAATGTTTACCAGCAAATTCTTCCTTACACTCAGTATATGTATATACATACGAATTACCGTCTGGAATTCTTTTAAGAATACCTTTTTTCTCCATTCTAGTCATTACAGTCATTACGGTGGTGTATGCTGACTTTTCTTTTAACTGTTCGAGTACAGACCTAACATTCATGGGCTCTTTTGAAGCCCAAATGATTGATAATATTTCTTGTTCGAGGTCACCAAGCACTAAAGATTTCATATTTTTAATCACTATAAAACAACTACTACAAGTGTAGCACAAAATTGGAGCTATGCCAATTATTGACACAATAAAAATATGGGAAGATATATATCAGGCGATTTATAAAGATAATTCGAATACTTCATTATCGTAAACGATATATATGAGCGGGCGACGAGATTTACCCACAGGGCATCAATTCAGTTTACGAATCACTTCCTCAATACTTCGTCGTTCTTCGGACTTCATTGTCGAACTTTCGTTCTCATCTCGTACATAACAAAAGAGGGCTGCTATCCACCTTTCAGGTGAACACCAGCCCTCAAGCGGGGCACTGGAGGAAGTCCGAACCGCACTTAGTAATGGTACACTTATTTATACAAAAGATCGGTACTTTCCACAATTTAATTTAAAGTAAAGTTAATCTATCCAATTTGGGTTCGATGTTATGTAGTTTGAAAAAATGTGTGAATACGTCTCTGAGTCGTATTCTTTTCTAAACTTGTCAATTATAGTAGTTAATTCTTGTTTAAAAAATGCGGGACTTATTAGCACCTGCCAATCCCCTTGTTCAAGCAATGTATTTAGGATTTCTTTATAAGTACCGGAAATATTACTTTCTTTATGAGTTTCTAATTTACCTGAGTCAATAGACCAAAACTGGTAGTGGTTAATAAATCTTGCTTCATAGGAAGTAAGAAACCAATTTTTTGACTTCTGATTATCAGAAAATGAGGTTGTAAATTCTCTATACGTCCATAGAAAACCATATTTGAAGTCTTCTGCAGTTAATATACTTTCCTTAAATGAAGGTATTCCCCAAGATTCACAATTTTCTATAAAAATATCATTTCCATCCTTACCATTACACTGATCTTCGATAAACTGAGCTCTTTTTTTTGCTGAATCATAAGGTAAAGACCTTAAATATTCAGTAATCTTGAGATATTTTGCAAGAGTATCAGTATGCTTAACGGTTCTCGATTCCAATAAATCTTCAATTTCGGGGATTGTACTTAAATCTAACATTCATATTTCAGTTTAAATTGATATTCTATTTTACACTTTACAAAGATATTTGGGAAATTGAATGAAAAACAATAGAGAAATAGTTGTCAAGTATTAAAAAGAGAACTATTGTTAATTGTGACTTTTTAAAAGAAATTTATTGTCTGAGATATATCGTCTACGATGTATATAAGCGGGCGACGAGATTCGAACTCGCGATCTTCTGTTTGGAAAACAGACATTCTAGCCGCTGAACTACGCCCGCACGGTACTAATTATTAATTGATAATTTTTAATTAATAATTAATCTTACTGCATTTTACTGAGAAACTCGACTTTTTTCAAGATAGCTACTCATTTGATTCATATGTTGCACAACTGCACGTGCCCAATTATGACCACTTGCTGCGCAAGGAGGGCAATATGCTGGCTCTATATCATACGGTGTAAGCTTTGTTCCGTAACCTAACGACAATCGAGCAGTCAACACTTTTATACCAACTTCATAGGTTTCAAAAATCTGCCATGTTCCCCCAGGACCACCTTTCCACCCCCAACAGTTATTTGTGTTTGCTGGTGTAATACGACAAAAACGTGATTCGATACCTGAAATTGCGACTACTAAACGCCAGTCAAGCCCAAAACCATCGGCCTCTTTAACAATCATTTCAGCATATGGCATCAACGGGGAATTTACATCACGCAAGTATTTTTTTAATGCTGCAGCACGACCGTCCATAACGGCTACATCTGAGCCAATATCATATTCCTGAATTGAAGCTGCATAACTATAATCTGTTGAAGATTTCAACAGAAATTGCTCCTTGTCGATTTTTGATAATTCATATGTCTTACCAGATACAGCGACTGGATGTAAGCTTTCAACGATTTTTTCATTAACAAATGTCGAGATTGGTGCAAAAAAGACGGCAACTAATGCTACCCAGATTAAGATAATCAACATAAAAGAAACTTGTGCAAAGCTCAAGTTTTTAAGTGTATTCCCCAACGAAAACCGCTGAGTGCCGTAATAATTTACTGCAGTATTCGCTTTTTTTGGTAATAAGTTTTTTAAACGCTCAATAACATTCATAGACAAATAATAGTAGCGCATTTTTCAACTAAATACCACCCATTACTGAATTCAGATTAATCGTTCGAATGATCTACCTCGGGATACGTATTCATTTCTTCAAAAGTCATCTCTCCCGAAGTGAGAGTGAATGCAATTTGATTAATTGACTGAGCTAAGGCGTCAAATGACTGTACCTGTTCATCAGTAAAATTACCTGATTTCATATTATCGAGCGATTGTTCCGTTATTAACTGCTTAAACATTCGCTTAACGTCTTGAAATAGCGAACCCTGAAAAGTAACCTCATATGCATCGAGATCACTATTTAGATGTAGATTCCCTTGTGCAAAACTGCAAGCAAGTTTGTCATCACCAATTTCTAGGCTTTTCAAAACAAACACAGCCTTGACTCCCGATGCATCTGGAAAATTAACGTGACGTTTTCCAACTGCAATTGGCAATTCTCGCCACACCATACTCGCAGATTGATAATTCACTATTGCTTTTTCTTTATTAGTGCAAAACAACGTAGCCTGATCTGCTTCGCGACGTGCATTTGAGATAGTCCCACCCAGTAAAACGCTAATATTAAGTAATGTTCCTGATCGTGAGTATTCAGCAGCCGTTTTTAACTGTTTATCGTAAAGTAATGATTTGCCAGTTGCTGCATCAAAAGTGAAAATTCTTGAAACAGATAATCCAAACTCAGTTTGCTGAAATGTCTCAATTTTTACGTTATAACCAAACTTTTCTCGATGATAATCAATTGTCATTCGATATGGTGCAGTTGCAATTTCTCCTGATTCCAAAATTTCATAAGAATTTGATTGTGGAATTCTTAACAGTTGCAGCCTCGAGTCATCAGAGCTGACATTAGCAAATGGTAATTTATGTTCAATTGCATTCAGACAGGCGTTTGCAGTTCGTACTCTTTCAATATTAAGTGAAGCTGTGCCTCGTTCAATCCAATCTAGAAATTTTTTTGAAAAAGAAACTCCAAATTTTTCACCATGTTGCTTAAATGGGACTGCATCTGCTGGCAAATTTGGACTTGTTCCCGCCATGAGTAATTTTACTCTTTTATATCCTATAAGTAAATATACTTCAATGAAGTGGTCGTTATACAACATTTCATATAACCGTTGAGTTTCATTGCTGCATAGTCTATAATATCGGAGCTCGAGAGTATTGTGCACGAGCGCCAGGTAGTTTACTAACTGGAATATTTTTTGCGCAATACAAAACATAACATAGGTCGTAAAACGATGGCAAAGTCAAAGGGAAAGACACAATACGTCAGATTGAAATGTAGCGTGTGTGCCAACATCAACTACACCACAGTTCGTGGAACAGCAGCAGGAGCAGAGAAGCTTGCATTAAGCAAATTCTGCAAAAACTGTAAGAAGCACACCGATCATACTGAAACTAAGATTAAATAGGAGGTCTGGGGGTATAGTTTAGCGGTAAAATGACGGTCTCCAAAACCGTTGTCCTCCGTTCGAGTCGGAGTACCCCTGTTCTCATATGAGAAAGATTAGTATTAAAACAAAATTTACGCTACCAAAGGTGTTTCAAGACATTGCAAGCACTTTTGTAAGCATCCAATGGCCAACAGTAAAAGAAATAGCGATCAGTTTGTTTGCTGTTTTTGTATTTTCTGTTATAATTGGCGCGTATCTCTGGCTACTCGATACAAGTTTCGGGCAGCTCAGGAATGTAATATTATTTAACTAAAGCGGCAAATGGATCATAAGTGGTATGTCCTCAATGTTCACTCTGGTAAAGAGGATTTCGTCGCGGAAAAAATCAGAACAATGATTGCCGCCCAGAACGCAAAGGATTTAATTTCCGATATCTACATTCCCAAACAGTCAAAAATCGTTGTCAAAGACGGTAAAAAAACCGTTAAAAAAGAACGATTACTCAAGGGATATCTTTTGGTTAAGATGAAATACAACAACGCAACTGCGCCAATGTTAACAAACATTGATGAAGTTCGTGGATTCGTACGAATCGGAACCGAAGTTTATCCATTGACTGATGAAGAAGTTGCTCGCATGATGGAGCAGAAGCCAGAAGAAACCAAGAAAACCAAGACCTATTCAGCAACTGTACGCATCAATGATGCGGTAAAGATCGTTGAAGGTCCATTCAAGGAATTCATCGGAAAGGTTTCTGAAGTTGATGATACTAAAGGAAAAGTCAAAGTTCTCATTACCATGTTCGGTCGTGAGACTCCGTTTGACCTCGATTTAACTCAAATCGAAAAGCTTTAAGTTTTAAGAGGGAGGAGTAATTATGGCTAAAAAAGTCAAGAAAATACTCAAACTGATTATCCCCGCAGGGAAAGCAGTTCCGGCACCACCACTTGGTCCAATTTTGTCTTCTGCACAGGTTCAAATTAAAGAATTCTGTGACAAGTTCAACGAGGCGACACGTTCACTCGGTGAAACTAAAGTTCCAGTTATCGTAACTGTTTATGATGACCGAACTTTCTCACTAGAGTATCGTACAGCCCCAATGTCAGAACTCATCAAGAAGAAACTCGGCGTTAAGGTAGGTTCAGCTCGACCAAACTTGCAGACCGTTGGTACATTAACCAAAGCTCAAGTTCGTGAAATTGCTGAAGAGAAATTGAAAGATCTCAACACTACCGATGTCGAAAGTGCAATGAATACCGTTATGGGTACTGCACGTCAGATGGGAGTTAAGATTGTAGACTAAGAAACATGCCAACACGAGGAAAAAAATACGAAAAGGTTGCAGAGAAGAAACTCGATAAGGTTGTTTCTCTAGCAGTCGCTGTTGAATCAGTAAAGAAAATGTCTTACAGCAAGTTTGATGGAACTGTAGAATTACACGTCACCACAATTTTGTCGAAAGATAAAGATCCAAAATCAATAAAAGGTAGCGTTTCGTTACCATTCATGGAAAGTAAAGCATCACGAATTGCTGTGGCAGTTCCAGCCCACCTAGAAAAAGCAGCAGCAGATGCTGGTGCAGATCTATATGGTGCTGCATTGATGGAAGAGATTAAAGCAGGAAAAATCAACTTTGATATTTTGCTCGCAACTCCAGATATGATGCCTGCACTTGCAGTTAGTGGTAAGGTTCTTGGTCCAAAAGGATTAATGCCTAACCCTAAGAATGGTACAGTCGTTACCCCAGAAAAGATTGCCGACACAATCGGTGAATTCAAGCGCGGTAAATTGGTCTTCAAGGCCGATGCTGCAGGTGGAATTCACGTAGCAGTTGGTAAAGTATCTTTTGCAAATGAAAAGATTGTTGCAAACGTTAGAGAAATGATCAACGCAATTGCAGTTCTTCTTGGAAAGAGCAAAGAATACGTAATTAAGAAAGCTTGCTTGGCACCAACCATGGGGCCATCAGTCACATTTGATATTAAGTTGATGGAGTAGACCTATGGCACTTAAATGCGATATCTGTGACAAGAAAACCGTACACGGAAATACACAAATCCACAGACACTCAAGGTGGCGCTTCCGAGCACCAAAAACCAAGAGAACTTGGGTTCCAAATATCAGAGACGTCAAAGTAACCGCAAAGGAAGGCGTCAAAGAAATTTCTATGTGTATGTCTTGTTACAAGAGGTACACCAAAGATGGTGCAGCTTTCTTAAACAGAAAGCGAGTTAAAGAACTTAAGGGCGTAACATTGCAATAATATTGCAATTACGTGTTCTGAAACATAAAAGGGGGCTAACGCCCCCTTTTTTTTTATAAAGTATTACCTGCACAACATAACGCATGCTATACTCAAACAATAAATTCTCTCACTACATATGTTTCTTAACTCCCTGTTAGATTTATTCAAAAAGCCCAAACAATCAGATACAACCAACAACCCAGCTTCGAGCACTGCGTCAACAATAATTTATCATTCAGAGCAGAATACTGATCGTGCTTTTGTCGGACTTTCCGCTGAAGAAATGCAAGAAATTGAAGAGCATATAAAAAAATATATCGGACCATTTGAAAAAGTACTCCACGAAATTGTTTCAGATGGTATGCACCTAGATGTCATTCATGTTCCTGCTCGCAAAGAATTCCCATTTCACACGCTAGTTACTCTAGGGGCAAGTGAAAAACCAATGACCATGCCAGACGGCGTCAAAATGTCACCATATGCCGAATATTTGATATTTCTTCCTGAAAATTGGCCAATGGATGCTGAGAGCTGGAAGAATGAAGCCAATTACTGGCCTGTTAGGATGCTCAAAACAATTGCACGAATACCTTATGAATATAAAACATGGTTAAGTTACGGCCACACTATTCCTAATGGCAATCCGCCAGAAGCATTTGATTCTTCAACAGAGTTAAAGGGTAGTTTAATTACGTTTCCCTATTTAATTCAGAATTCAGCCGTGGCTCAATTGAAAGGTAAAAATAAGGACATTTTCTTTTGGTGCATAGCGCCAATACACGAAAAAGAATGGGAATTCAAACTTAATGAAGGAATTGAGAAATTAGAAGACATTGCGAATGAAAAGGAAATTCCTATGGTACTTGTTCACCCGAATCGACCTAGCGTAGTATAATCAAACTATGTTCGATTCACTCTTTCAACTTTTCACTTTTGATATAGGTATTGATTTGGGTACGGCAAATACTCGAGTAGGCATAAAAGGCAAGGGAGTTGTTATGAATGAACCATCTGTTGTTGCAATTAACAAGAATACAAAAGAAGTACTAGCTGTCGGAAAAGAGGCTAAAGAGATGCTTGGGCGAACTCCTGCCTCGGTTGTTGCGTTACGTCCATTGAAAGACGGTATCATTGTTGATTTCGACACAACCCTTGCCATGTTGAAGTATTTTATTCAGAAAGTACATCAAGAAAATGCAACTTATTCCACAGTACCAAGACCTCGAGTGATAATTGGGGTACCTTCATCGATCACAGAAGTTGAGAAACAAGCAGTACTCGATGCAGCAGAAGCCGCAGGTGCGAGAGAAGCGTACGTTATTGAAGAACCTATGGCAGCTGCAATTGGTGTCGGCATTCCAGTCAATGAACCACTCGGAAATCTTGTTGTCGATATTGGCGGTGGAACAACTGATATTGCAATTATTTCGCTCGGTGGAATAGTCGTTGATAAAACGATTCCGATAGCTGGCGATGAAATGGACGAGCAAATCGTTGATTTCATGCGTGAGCGCTACAACTTACTCATAGGCAAACGTACTGCCGAGAAATTAAAGATGGAAGTTGGCGCAGCAATCCCGCTAAAAAAAGAAAAAAGTACTATGATCCAAGGTCGTGATCTACTGAAAGGCCTGCCTCGCTCGATGGAAGTAGTAAGTAGCGATATAAGAGAAGCAGTAATGCCCTCAATAATCGCAATGACTGAAGCGATTCAAGAAGCAATAGAAGATGCTCCGCCTGAATTGGTTTCAGATATTTACACGCAAGGAATTCTATTAACAGGAGGTGGTGGAAAACTCGAAGGGCTTGATAAATTCTGGGAGCAAGAACTCAAGGTAAAAGTAAAAAAAGCACCAGAACCATCACTCAGCGTTGTATTAGGTACACTTGAAGCCCTAAATCACGTCGATATACTCAAGAAGCTCAAAGAAGCAGAACGCACCCTGCTATAATCAACAATGGAGCAATATAAAGATTCTTCAATCCACTTTTTATGGATTTCTTTATTCGCATTGCTCATTTTTCTTTTTGATCAAATTGGATTATTGCTTTGGTATAAGAATATACATTCTTTCATAAGTGTACCAATAGAATATTCCCTCAGTGCCTTCAAGCAGAATCTGTCGAATTCTTTCATTTCATTGCAATATGCAGCGACACTCAAAAAAGAAAATGATGAATTAAAAATGAAAATATTGGAGCTCGAGAAGATCAGTTCCGATCAAGCTCAATTACTCGAAGCTAAAAACGAAATTGATTCAATAAAACAGGTACTTTCGCAACTTTCGTACAAAAAAGTTTTGGTTGCTACTATCCTCGACGCAACGGTTAATGACATAGCAGGGTATCTCCAAATCAACAAAGGCTCTAACGATGGCATAACATTAGGTTCTCCAGTAGTTGTAAAGGATTATTACTTAGGTTACGTCGACACTCTAACAAGTCACTCAGCGACAGTAAAATCAATAGAAGTATCAGGTCAAGCATTTATTGGTTATGTAGAAAATAGGAAAATCAGCGCAACGGTTAAAACTGAAATTGGAAAAATTATTCTCGATGATATTCTCGCAAATGAAACTATTCAATTACACGACTTAGTCGCAATAAAAAGGGAAAATTTACCCTATCTCTTTTCAGTAGGGACAATAACAACAACTCCAAAAGATACAGGTACCGCCGAAAGAGTAGGAATCATTACCCCATTTGCACGTACGTCTGATATTTCATTTGTCACAGTTATTTTAGAATGATTCCACCAGCATTACTTTACTCAATAATTATAGGCAGTCTGCTTCGGAATTTTATTCCTGGAATTGATCTTTTTTGGTTGCTCTTCCTCGTCACAATGTTTTCAAATCCCGATAAGAAGATTGAAACCTTGAGGATTTTTGCTCTCGGAACGATACTCGCCTCGTTATTCGGAGGTCGTTTTATTGGATTACTACCGCTCATTACTGGCGTTATCTTTTTCCTTCTTTCAAAATTCACCGCAAAGCAATTACCAAAAGGGTTGCCTACGATTTTTTCACTTATTGTCTCTGTTGGGGCAATCATTTTTCTCGAAAATCTTGTAATACATTTTCTTACTTCTGGTATATTAATCTTTTCAACTGGTATATTGGTTAAATTCGTTATTACAGTTCTACTTGCATCGCTTATAAGTTTTTTCATGACTAAACGCTCGCATTTATGAAAAAGCTGACAATACAAAAATCGAAAATTGCGCTCCGCAAGGGGCCAATTGGAGTAAGCGAAATATCTTCGCTAAGAAAAAGCGAAGATATTTCGCCCAAACAGCAACAGTTATTCATTATCTTTGTATTTGTTGCATTACTAGTCTCTTTCTCTTTTTTGTTAATTTCCGGATTTTCACTCACTATTGCGAACGGTAAAAGATATGCAGAACTCTCGGCAAACAACTCACTCCGTCAAGAGCCAATATTTGGAGAGAGAGGACTAATTCTCGATAGAAATGGAAATTCGCTGGTTATAAACAAAAAAAGTTATGACATTTTTATTGATCCAACAAAAATAATCAAGGAAGATGCGCTAAAAATCATTCCATCTGAAGCTGAAAAGATTGAAAAAATGTATTCATCAAAATTTCTTTCTATTACCAGAGTTGTTCATGATGCAAAGAAAGAAGATGTTTTCAAATTACGTGAAAACCCACAAAAAGGTATTTCTGTTCGAGAAAGTATAAGTCGTGAATATCCAAGTGCTTATCAATTTGCTCATCTACTTGGCTATACGGGAGTTGCAAGTGAAAGTGATTTGCAAAATCCGAGTTACATACAGAACCAAATAGTTGGAAAATCAGGGATCGAATATGAGTATGATGCTGATTTACAAGGGAAAATCGTTTATGACACAGTCGAAGTTGATTCGATGGGAAATCCAGTAGATCATTTCGTTGCCGAAAAGCCAGCCGGAGGGAATTCACTGATTTTATCGGTTGATAAAGCATACCAAGAGAAGATGTATGAGTTGCTAAAAAAAACTGTTGATAACAACAAAGCTCGCGGAGGTTCAGCCGTCCTTATGAATGTAAATACAGGTGAGATAGTCGCGCTTGCCAGCTATCCAGCATTTGATCCTAATGAATTTGTTAAAGGAATTAGCCAGAAATCATATGAGAAACTCATTAATAGCCCCCAAACACCGTTACTAAACCGTCCCATCGCAGCGCAAGAACCTCCAGGTTCAACATTCAAGACTATTGTAGCAGTTGCTGCACTAGAATCTGGCGCAATTACACCACAAACGACGCATTATGCTTCTGGCGTGATAACACTGGCTGGTGGACAACCGTTTCAAGATTATCGCAAGCGGGTATATGGCACTCTCAACGTACGTGATGCGTTAATGGTTTCGAGTAACATCTTCTTTTGTCGAACAATCATGGAATTGAGTATTGAAAAATTACTTCCTTATGCCGATGCCTTCGGCATCGGCAAGAAAACTGGTATAGATTTACCAGGTGAAATGAGTGGCAGAATTCCATCTCCCGAAAATAAAATTGCTCTTTCTAAAGCTGGCGCTTACTGGCTTGATCCTGTTTGGTACCCAGAAGGGGATTCTTGCAATTCAGCAATTGGACAGGGCATTGCACTTGCGACACCACTTCAGATTACCGTAGTAGCGAGTGCAATCGCGAATAATGGCACAATTTACAAGCCAACACTTGTAAAAAAAATCATCGCCCCAGATGGCAATGAAAATATTAAAACACCAACTGCACTTGTCACAAATATTGCTTCACAGCAAACACTACAGATAGTTCGAGAAGGAATGAGAATGGGAGTTAACGGACCACGTGCGATTATTACTTCACTAAATAATCTACCAGTGTCAGTTGCTGCCAAAACTGGTACTGCAGAGTTCGGTATCAAAGATAAAAACGGTTACCTTACGACTCACGCCTGGGTTATGGGTTTTTATCCATATGAAGAGCCACAATATGCCTTTACCATTATGATCGAAGGAGGTGGAACAAGTACTGTAGCTTCAACAATGATGAGAGAATTCCTTCAATCTGTACAGTAAAAAGTTCAAACAAAGTAATTTCAATAATCTGACGTAAATTTTTTCACTACATTCACAAGCTCTGCAGGTATGCGAATTGGAGCCAAATGATTCAGGTTTTTCATAATAATCATTTGCGAATTCGGTAAAATTTCACCAAGCTCTTGCGTAACATTAACTGGGTGGATAACATCTTTTTCCCCCCCGATTACCAGTATTGGAACATTCAGCTGCTCAACAATATCTCGAGCATCAAATGAAAAAACTTCAGAATAACCAAGTAAGAAATATTTGAGTGTTGTTGCTCGAATATCTGCGTACAATCGAAAAAGATTGATATCATTAGTATCTTTATATTTATTATAATCATCAATAACTTTTGGCGTTCCTTGCGGAATAAGTGATGCAATCGTTCTTGTCATCTTGATCATAAACTTTGGAGCAGGGGAGATTTTACCAAACAACGAAGATTTTAAACTAGAAGAAACTAACACCAATTTATCAACAAGAAGTTGTTTTCGAGCAATCAACTTCATTGCAACCATACCACCAAAGCAGTGTCCTACGAAAATAAAATTTTGGAGCTTCAGTGACTTAATAATACCAACAATATCATCGCAAATTTGATCGATTGTGAAACTTGAAATATCTTCTGGTCGAGATGATTTTCCGTGACCTCGTAGATCTATAGCTAAAGAATTAAATCCTTCATGTACAGCTAGTTTTTGAAATTCCTTCCATGCTGAAGCTGAACCACTCTGACCATGAAGCAAAATTAACCATTTGGAGTTCTCTCCTTTAGTACTCACACATTGGCAATAATGAATTTTTTCATTATCTGCAGTATCCCAAAAGTGCGAAGTCAACAAGTATGTTTCTAACACCAGACATTCTATCATGAGTTGACTATAGAGCGTGAGTATAGTAACATTCAAACTATGCCAGCAGTACCAAAGAAAAGAGCATCACATGCACATACAGCACGACGAAATAAGGCGAATAGCCGAGTCGAATTAACAGGCGTTACAAAGTGCGCAAAATGCGGTCACTTGAAGCGCAACCATGCGAAATGTGTTCATTGTAATGCAAAATAGAAACCATGGATTTGTATAATTCAGGTGATAAACGCAGAAATGCCCGTGTCCTGATCATTCAGGAGTTTTATGCAACCTCACAAATCGATACTGCTTCACTCGATGGTATTTTTCCAAAGAAATTCTCCTACGATGAAGAAAAATATAACGCAATTAAGCGTTCATTATCTGACCATGCTTCAGATATTGATGCAATGATTAAGCGTTACGCAAAAGAACGTCCACTAGAAGAAATTAATCCCGTAGACTACAGCATTTTGCGAGTTGTTATCGCCGAAGGTATTGTCTCTGATATCACCCCCCCAAAGGTAGCAATAAATGAAGGTATCGAATTAGCAAAACTTTTTGGTTCAGCAGCCAGTTTTAAATTTGTCAATGGCGTATTAGGCGCAATTTATGACGAATACAAAAAATCCCACGAAACAAAAGACGACAAATAGTTTTAAAACCAATGTCGCCGAGATCGAGAAATTGATTGGTTATACATTCAAGAAAAAACAAACACTTGTTACCGCATTAACTCATCGATCTTATGCAAACGAACTGAAGCGCCAGGGGTTTCTTTACAATAACGAAAGGTTAGAATTCTTAGGTGATGCAGTGTTAGAAGTAGTTATCTCTGATTACTTGTATCGAACATACCCAGATCTTCCAGAAGGAATCATGACGCTTGTACGCGCTACTGTGGTTAAAACCACCTCACTTGCAGAAGTAATTGTTCAATTAGGTGCAGGAAATTACTTGATTTTAGGTCATGGTGAAGAGAAAACCGGCGGACGAACTAAAGAATACCTTTTAGCCAATCTTTTCGAATCAATCGTTGGAGCGATTTATATTGATGCTGGAATGAAAAAGGCCTCAGAATTCATTAAAAAGTCATTATTTGAGAAAACTGATAGGGTAGTTGCCACTCAAGCATATACTGATCCAAAGACCAGATTGCAAGAGATTGCGCAACAACACTACAAAATTACGCCAACATATACTATAATTACAGAGAGCGGTCCCGCTCACGAACGAACTTATGTTGCAGCAGTGCACATAGGTGAGAAGCAGCTTGCTGACGGTAGTGGATCTTCTAAGCAAAAAGCGGAAGAAGCTGCAGCAGAAAAAGCGCTTGAGCTTCTAGATAAGTTAATACAAGTTCCAAATGCTCAAGATTAGACTTGAACGAACAGGAAAAAGAGGGCAACCATCGTATAGAATCGTGATCAAAGAGGCACGAACACCACGAGATGGTAAGGTTGTTGAAACCATTGGTACATACAACCCATTAGAGAAAGAAAACAAACTCGTTCTTGATACTGTAAAGTATGCAGAATGGGTTAAAAAGGGTGCCCAAGCAACCGATGCAGTGTTAAAACTCGTTCTTACCAAAGAAGAGAAAGAGATTCGCTGGCCGAAGGTTGAAAAAAAAGCAACAAAAGAGGAAAATAAATAAGTGTTCCGTTACATAATCTAAATTATTTACCAATGAAAGACTTAGTCTTATACATTGTCAAAGCGATCGTCGAAAATCCAGACGCAGTAACTGTTGAAGAAACAGTTCTTCCAGATGGAAAGATCATCCTTACCATCCACACCGCACCAAGCGACACAGGATTGGTTATTGGAAAAATGGGAAAAACTATCAACTCAATCCGATCTTTGGTTAAAATCAAAGCAATCAAAGAAGGAAAGTTTGTTGATGTTAAAGTTCCTTCAGACCGTGACAACGGTTCATCATCATCAGTAGGTTCATCAGCACCAACTGCACCAGTTGCAGATAGCGTTGCTACTACTGGCGAGTTTGACGAACCAAACTTCTAATTGAAGTTTGATTATGTTGCGCGGCCGCAGGCCGCGCAACAAAGCTCTTTTGTATTTGCCACAAGCAAATCTCTCGCAGCAGAGAAAAGCTGCAATTATCATGCATTCGTAGCTCAATGGATAGAGCACCAGTTTGCGGAACTGGTGGTTGCAGGTTCGACTCCTGCCGAGTGCATTTTTTATTATTAATGTCCTTGCGAATACAATATATTTGCAATTAACCAGATGACTTTCAAAAAACGTTTCAATCGAAATCAACTTTCAGTAACTCAGAACTTTCTTGTTAATCAGATTGCACTACAGAAAGTCATTGAATATTCAAAAATTCTAAATTCTGATATAGTAATTGATATTGGCGCAGGCAAGGGGGTCATTACAGAATTATTGTCAAAAATTGCAGAAACAGTCATTGCAATCGAGCCAGACACGAAATTGTATGCAATTCTTGAACAAGAATTTAAAAAAAATTCCAAAGTTTCACTTTCTAATAAAAAAATTGAGAACTTTCAATTTCCTACGAAACCATACAAAACAGTCTCAAATATTCCTTTTCGCATAACTTCAGCAATTATCAAACAGTTAAGTGCAGACAAAAATTTTCAAGGAGGTACACTGATTTTGCAAGAAGAGGCAGCTCATAAATTTGCCGGTGAGCAGCTTTCTAAACCAAATACTATGTATTCAGTACTACACGGCGTTAACTTTGAATATTCACGCATTTATGACTTCAAGACAAGCGATTTTTCTCCTGCTCCCCAAGTTAAAATAATTGCAATGAGAATCTCACGTAGGAATACGCCTCTCGTTGATAAAATTGGTTTATTTTCTGATCTCGTCGCCTTTGTCTTTAATAAGTCTGTCCCCAACATCGGAGCATTGAAAACACTTATTTCTGCCAAGGAACTTGCCAGCATAGGTATTTCGTCAACTGCTCGCCCTTCAGAATTAAAAATTAAACAGTATGTGGCGATTTTCGCATTTCTTGAGAAAACTCCGCGCTTGGCGAAAATCGCCAATTACTATAATAAAATCCTTTCAGAACAATCCCAATTACAAAAGAATTTTCGCACTAGAGTCGCAAAAGATTGGAAAAAGTCAGGGAAAATGCTATAGTGGACAATGGAATTTGACCTATTAACCATACTTTATACTCTTCCCGTAATGTTAATTTCTTCCGCCATTCACGAATATGCACATGCCTATACCGCCTATCTCCTGGGCGATGATACAGCGAAAGCTGAAGGTCGCATGACAATAAATCCAATTTCTCATATAGATCCACTCGGATTAGCCTTTATGATTTTCGGCAGAATAGGGTGGAGCAAGCCAGTTCCCGTTAATCCATATAATTTCGAAAATCCTAAGGTTGGTAATGCACTTGTATCAATTGCTGGCCCAATTTCAAATATGCTTTTAGTTGCAATTTCTGCAGGGCTTTTCAAACTTGTTACCTTCATGGAGCCCTCTACAATTACGTATGTATTACTCAGTTTTCTACTAGTCATGATTTACATTAACGTAAGCCTCGCACTTTTCAATCTTCTTCCTATTCCTCCGCTTGATGGTAGCAATATTGTAGAATCTTTTTTGCCAAAACAGTGGCAAGAAGGATGGTCAAGTCTTTCACAATATGCACCCTTCCTCTTATTACTCCTTGTTTTGCCTTTCTCTCCGCTATTCACAATCTTCAGTAACTTTTGGTATAATCTGCTTAGCTCTGTGATAGGTGCCCTTGGCAGTATCATGGGTATAGCACTTTAAGCCGGCGTAACTCAGTGGTAGAGTGGCAGTTTTGTAAACTGTATGTCGAGGGTTCGAATCCCTCCTCCGGCTTTTTTCTTTCTTCTGTCAGCTACCTAAACAATTTGTTCCCTACAAAAAACAACTCCCTCTTTTGTGTTTACGCGCACTCGTTGTTTTCTATTGGCATTTCGGGCAAAGAATAAATGCCTAACAGGGGAAAGAAAAAGAAGCGAAGTGGGATGAGAAACTCAAGCGAAACAACAACAATTTGTTGTTAAGTGCAGAGCGGGGCTGAGCCTAACAACCTTAAAAACTTATATATGCATTTTTCGTGCAGAATTTATAATGCCGAAAAATGGTGGGCAGCCGAATCCCTCCTCCGGCTTTTTTCTTTCTTCTGTCGGCTACCTAAACAATTTGTAGCAAAATAAGAACATAGTAACAACTACTACCAAACTTTTTCCATCCAAACTGTGTACTTTTTCTTTTCATCATTCTGCGTTAAATCAACAGAATTGACCCGAGAAAATCCTTGCTTTGTATAAAATCCTTCAGCATTAACTCGAGCGAAGACCTCCAAAGAATGGGCACCTTCACTTGAGACTCGTTGCGCCAATTCAGCAATTATTGCCTTACCGACGCCTTTTCCTAATGCTTGTGGAGAGATAAAAAGTGTCGAGATTCTATTATATACTTCCGTAGTCCCTTCAATTAGGCCTGCAACTCCGACGAGTTCACCGTTTAGCAATGCTATATACAGATTACTTTGCAAAAATTTTTCACGGAGTGAAACAGCATCATACTTCAATAAAATATATTCAATAATTTCAAGGCTTATACCTTCTGCATCGAGGTGCGATAAAATTGAGGAGCGAATCACCTGCGCAGCAGCTTCATATTCCTCATCACGAATTGGGCGTACAGTAATTATTCGTATGTCCACTACTGAAGTGTGCCACTTACCAAAAAAAAGTGCAACAGCCATCTTTCTTATGGGACAGTTCTAAGTTATAATTACATATGCAAAAAGGTCCAGATATAGGTGAACGTATAGCAACTCTTGCAAATCCACTCGGAAACCACAAAACCCCTGAATCCCAAAAAAAGTATACCTCTGCACTAGAAGCTGAACTCGCCGAACGCATTGGCACAGTAGATAAGTTTGGAAGTAGCGAAATCATTGCTTTTACAACAATTAAACGACTTAGTAACACGAATAATCAAGAACTCGAAATTGCCCTTGCAGCAATTTACCGATTATCAACCATTCGTAATATCCCACAAAATATTCGTGCCTCTTTACTCACCGGAAAAGCAAGAGAAATTGCCGGCATTATAAGCAAAGATAAACAAGACCGAACTAAATATGCGTTGATTTCGTATCACCTTGATAAAGGGCAACTCATTGTTGATAGAGTAGCACAAACATTACGATTAGATCCAATAAACATTCAAATTTTCAAGAAAATCAATGATTCAACATTAGTCGACAAACATCAGCTTCCTGATTTTGTCACCGAGGATATCGCGCAAACCAATTATGCCAGGCATTTAGAGAGAATTTATCATCAAATTCTTTCACAAAGACCTACCAAACGATAGTTGCCAATACGTTCGCTCCCCTGTATAATCTGCGTAATTGCTGGAATAGCTCAGTTGGCTAGAGCACTCCCTTGGTAAGGGAGAGGTCACGGGTTCGACTCCCGTTTCCAGCTTTTTCAATTTCTCTCTTTCACTACAGACCAAGCCTGCTTGTTTTTTGTTACGCTCAAGAACCGAAATGAAAAAGCTGCTAAAGAGGGAAATTGAAAAATGGGCAGGGTATTGAGGGAGTCGAAACTCAAGGAAAATGTAGCTACCTACATTCGACGAAGAGCGGGGCTGCGCATAACAACCTTTAGAAATTCAATGTGCAATTTTCGTGACGAGCGTGCGTAATTTGACCATCCGTTAACCAGAACCCTACTAGATTAGCGAGTCTGAAAATTGGTGGGTAGCCGACTCCCGTTTCCAGCCTTTCAATTTTTCTAAACTCTATATTCCCTCTAGCAATTCTCCTTCAAAAACTCCTTCAGTCCCTCCAAATCCTTCTTCTCTGAATCGTACCAATACGAAACAATCCCTAATGATCTTGCGCTATCAACCGCTGCTGGCGTATGTTCAAAGTACACAACATCTTCAGGTCGCAAATTATACTGCTTGAGTAGTTTTACAAAATATTCTGGTTCTGTTTTATTTGGTTCGTGTTTCAACGTGAAAAGTGGGTAGGGCAAATCAACAAGTCCAAATGCAACCACTTCTTCATCATTCGCATTTGAGACGATAATTTTCTCGTTTGGAAAAGCCTCTAACAAAGCATGCATTTCTTCAAATATTCCAATGTCTTTGAGAACAAAAGTTCCCGCTGCATCAACTAATATTGTTTTCATGCTAAATTTTAACACAACGATTTATCGTGACAAACTCCATCCTTTTCCGAGGAAAATCTCTACAGCAACAATTCCAGCATATACCATAAGAAGTACAAGAGCTTCTTTCCAAGTTATCGTATTTTTTGACCTGCTGAATATGACAAATAGCAACATACCTGCTGCAAAAAGTAAAACAGCAAAATTTGATCCTAATGCTGGAATGTTCTGACGATGGAGCATGCTCAAAATACCCAGTTCTAGGGTATTAAACGACGCAGAGCCGACATAATTCCCGAAGGCAATACTTTTCTTATGTTCAAAAATTGAACGAATAGCAATTGATAACTCAGGAATATTGGTGCCAATAGAAATAACCAGGAAACTCAATACAAATGGTTCAATTTTTAACGCAGTTCCGAGAAAGAGAATTTGGTCAACAATTAATTTTGCCCCAACGAAAACTACCAAAATTGAGAAAACAATCTTTGCAATTATTACCAATGTATTTTTCACCTTCTTACTCCCCATGGCAACATTTTCGAGCTGTTTTGTTGACTCTTGCCCTTGAATAAACATAAAAAATGTGTAGGCAACAACCATGATAAATCCATCAATAAACGAGATTTTGTTATCTAAACTCAAAAGAGCAGGTAACAAAACCACAAGTGCAGCCATTACCAGTCGGTTGAAACTGAAAGTATGGTTTAGGTTAATCCCTCTCGACAATAAGGCAAAGAGTGGAATTACCAACATAAAAACCACCACCGAGCTTCCTAACAGATTTCCTACGAAAACTTCTGGTTCGTTTGAAATAAAGGCATTAATTCCGACGAATATTTCAGAAAACGATGTGAGAAATCCTAAAACCAAAAATGACATAACAAATTGAGGAATTTTCACACGCTGGGCAAGATGAGTAACACCATTTATTGCAATTCCTGAGCCAATCCAGACTGCAGTCAGACCAGCAGCGAGAAGTAAAAGAGACTGTACCACCAAAAGCATTATCAAGTTAATTTGTTATCGTAACATAGGGTACGGAATTCTCACAATGGCAAAATATGCTAAACTGGAACATGCTTTCTAAAACCGCGCTGGCGTATATACGTAAAATTACTGAAAATCCGACTATTTTAGGTGTCATACTTTTTGGTTCTTGGGTACGTGGCAATAATCGGCCCGATAGCGATGTCGATGTAATCGTTATTCAGAAAGAAGGCTTTAAACGCTGTGTTGAGAATTACAACGGTGTTAACTTTGAAATTACTTACACCACAGCAGAAAGCGCACAAAAGTTTTGGACTGATAACCCCGACGATTGCGTTGACCTTTGGCAAACTGGGCAAATACTTTTTGATCGAGATGGAACACTAAAACGACTTGAAGCATTTGCGAATGATCTAAAGACAAAAGGAAAAAAGAAACTTGAAAATGACAGACGAAAACATATAGAGTTTGATATAAATGACCAGCTGAACGGAATAAAAGCCCTTCTAGAATCAGATCCTACAACTGCAATGCTGCTTTTGACATCCCTAGTACAACATTTATGCGGCTATTATTTTGACTTCAAACAACAATGGAAGCCAGCTCCGAAACAACTGATACAAACACTTGAAGAAAAGTCACCCGAATTTGCTTCACTTATAAAAGAATTTTACACACTTACCGGTAGTGTAAAAGAGAAGTGGGAGATTGTCCGAAAGCTAGCCAATGGCATAATTGCTCAATGAGATTCAATCATCTCAATTATCTAGAAATACTATTCCACATTACTCATGATAAATTTCACGAAAGATTATTGAGAAAATTTCGCTGAAACATAGATAATTCTTTACATCTTATAGTATAATTCCTTATGGCATCAATTACGAGGTTTTATCTAGATGAAAAACTCATTTGAGAATTCCTTCTGAAATTAAATTTTCAGACCGTGGTCAACGCAACTTCACTGTCACAAAACTTGCTGAGTTAAGACCATTCAGAGAAGTTATTCTTAATCCTAAAAATGAAAAAAAAGAGGAAGGAACGTATCCAAATAACCTCAATAATCGTACAAGAAAGTATGATGAGATAATCTTCAATTCAATTTGTAAACAATTTGGACCAAAGTGGAAAGATGAACAATTGCAAAATTTTGAGGTGTTGCGAGAAAAAGTTAGTCAATGGCTAGAAAAGCCAGATTCCCTAACTGTGAGTTCATACGATTCCTGGGGCATTATTCCACATATTTGGCTCAAATATTTACCTTCCGAATTTGATACATCCGTATTACCTTTAATTGTTCTTGATATGCTTGGACAATTTGATGGTGTTTTACTACCTACACACTCTCCCAATCATATGATTTACGTTTCAGGTGCTGCATTGTACGCTGAAAACGCACCTGAAAAGCCACATAATGATCTACACAGGCTCGAAGTTTTATTGGTTTCAAGACGCAGAGGACATCAAAAAACAGTATCTTGGAGTAGAATGTCTTTAGCTGCTTAATTCTGTCGTATTGATTTATTAAATGATCAAAACATTGCGCAAAAAAACACTAGTGTTATAATTCCCTAATGACCAATGTCATCCTTATTCCTGGATTTGGTGAATATCCTGAAACAAAGACCTTTCAAACACTTGCTGAACAACTGAAATCGGCTAATTATAATGTCACAACACTCGCTTGGCCACATTATCCAGAAAACCTCGCAGATTATTCGATTTCAGCGACACTTGAAGCGGGAAGAACACTTCTTTCACGTTTACATATTTCAGGTGAAAAATATATTTTGCATGCGAACTCAATGGGGGGAATCATTGCAATTATATTAGCTGCAGAATTTCACCCAGAAAAGGTCTCACTCACAGTAAGTCCATTTCAAGCTGGCACCAATGACGACCTCGCAGGAAAATATAAGGAATGGAAAGAAACTGGCTATCGAACGTTTACTTCATCAAAATACGGTGAATTGCAGATTCCTTTTACTTTTATCGAAGACGCACGACAATACAACGCTCTCGATTACATTAAGCGAGTTACCTGCCCAATTTCTTTTATAGCGGGAGAACTTGATCAAAACGTCCCTTGGACCAGTACACGCAGACTTTACGATCAAGCAAACGAGCCCAAAAATTGGCACCTAATTGAAGGAATGGAGCACAGGTTCCAGTATCAAGAGGAAAAGTTACAGCTTGTTAATGAATTAATTATAAATTTCATACAGAACTAAAAAAGTATGTCACTAAAACTTACTGAAAAGAAACTTATTCGCAAAAATTTACGATTTTCGACTTTTTTCGCAAAATTTGGAAGAAGAAAAGTTTTCGTAAAGAAGGCCAATACAGTAAAATTAATTAAGCGGTTATACCGAGAAATTTCTGGAATGCACATACTTGCAGAACTCGATCCACTTAAGAAATTTTATGATGTTCCAAAGATTATTCAGCTTGACAACAATACCTTAATAACGACCTGGATTGAAGGAACACCTTTGCTAGATTATCTCGAAAATCATGATTTCTTCTCAAAATATATTCCAAAACTAATTCGCATATACGGGTTTATTGACGAAAGGTCTCCAAGTAGCAAAGGCATTACCATTCTCAATAATCCAAAAAGTAAACCTATGATCGATAGATTACTTGAAAAGATTTCTCTAACTAAAGCTGCTACATTGCTCAACAAAAAAAAGATTCTATTAATTGCAAATTATGCTAAGAAACATTTATCTTCACTTGAAGCAAAGTTTGCTCATGGTGATTTACAGCCAGCAAACGTATTAATCGATAAAAAAGGAAATTTTAATATCATAGACTGCGAGTCTTGCTCATTTCTCTGGCCTCGTCATTATGAAATCGTCAATTTTGTTTTCAATTATTCCTACATTCATCCTGATAAGGCAATATTCTTAAAAAATTGTATAAAAGATTACATTAAAAATTTACAAATGCCCAAAGAACAAATACTGCAACAATTGAATACAATTGCTGCTATCAGATGGCTTTCAATAATCGTTGAACAACTCACCAATCATACCGAAATTGCGCACGAAACGCTTGCCCCTGAAAAGTTACTTCAGTTAAATCATATTGCAGAAAATATACTTTCCGAAAAACGGTATTTTTTTGAATAATTTATATTTTTAATTATTTATGTCCACTTTTAGAGAAGACCAAGAAATTCGTCTAGATCACCAGCAATCACGCGCTATCGTAATCAAAGAGGGAATGCTCCTTACCATGTTTCGAAGAAAAAATGGTGAAGAATACTACGTCATCCCAGGCGGTCATATGCAAATAGGAGAAACACCCGAACAAACCGCGATTCGTGAAGTTGAAGAGGAAACTACCGTAAAAATCGGCAACTTAAGACCAGCCTACGAAATTACTGATTACGCAAAAATTAAAAAAGTTGAAAAGGAATACTATTTCGTTGCCGACTGGGTTTCAGGTGAACCGATACTTTCGGGTGAAGAATCAAGACGTTCAGTACTTGAAAACTATTATGAACCACGCTGGTTACCTCTTAACGAAATCGATGCGGTGTCATTCTATCCTGTTCAGCTGAAAGAATGGATTAAAAAGAATTTGTGCTAAATCTTAATATTTCTTTTCTTAATCTCTTCTAGAATTTTTCCTGTAATCGGACGACAAGGACAATTTTTGGCGTGTTCTACATGCCAAGCGATTCGCTGATCTAGTGTCGGATTTTTTGGCATCTTATTTGCCATGTGCCATTCCGCATTAATCTTTCCCATGTTATTTATTTGCTTTAACAATCAAATCAGCCAACACTTTCATATCAATGTCACTTAATCGTTTTACATACAAACAAATCTTCCCAACAGAATGTTTCCCGATCTTTTGCAACAAGTCGGCATACTTTTCTGCACCACCACGCAAAACATATAAAGAAAAAGATCCTTTTCTGGGCGAAAAGCCAATTTTAAACCATTCAAGTTCTCTTCCGCTTGCATACTTCAATTTTTCAGTTCCAAAACCTACCATCGTATCACCCCACATGACTGGAACTTCTCCAGAAATTTCACTAAATATTGCTAGAAGTTTCTCAGATTCGAGACGTTGTTCAGTATTCGCAATTTCTGAAATAAATTTTGCTACACTTTTGTTATTTCGCTTTGTTTTGAGTTCTGCTACCGCCATAGGATTTCTATACAATTTAGGTTAACATGAGTGTATCTGAATTTGTTTGAAAGATAAATGCTGAATCAAAAGATCTCGTTTGATGAATATTTCCTGCAATTTCCGAGTGAGACACAAGAGAAATTGCAGCTTATCAGAAAACTTGTTAAAGAACTCGTTCCTGAAGCCATCGAAGGGTTTAGTTATGGAATTCCTACGTTTGATTATAAAGGGAAACACCTTATTCATTTCGCTGGATATAAGGCTCATATTGGCGTTTACCCAACCGCAACCGGAGTTAGTAAATTCGAAAGTGATTTATCACCCTACAAAACGGCAAAAGGAACAATTCAGTTACCGCTCAATAAAGAAATTCCGTTTGATTTGTTAAAAAAGATTGTTGAATTTCGCAAAGCGGAAATCGATGTAAATTAGGAATCACTGTTTAGAAAACCACGGAACAAAAACACTTGTTTTTCGTTTATATTCTTCCCAATCTGGCCTGCCTTCATATTTCTTCTCAAGCAAGGGAACTCCAGAGACGTAACGCAAAAGAACTGTAATTGTTATTGGACTAATAACAACAAAAGGATTTCCCGTTGTAACCGCTATTAACCAAATTCCCCACCATTGCAGCGCTTCACCAAAATAATTTGGATGCCTTGTATATTGCCATAGCCCAGAGGTCATTAATTTCCCTTTATTTTCAGGTTTAGAAATGAATTCCTTTAGTTGAGCATCTCCAACGACTTCAAAATAAAACCCAATAAGCCAAACTAAGACTCCCAAAAATGATTGCAAAGATAACGAAAAGAGAGCGGTCGTATTAATGGCAATAATTGGTAGAGAAATTAAAAACATGAAAAACCCTTGCAACATGTATATTTGCAGATAACTTCGCGCTATGAAATACTTCCAAGTTTTTCGCCATTCCAAATAACGATAATCTTCACCTTTTTTACTATTGCGTAGAAATATATGAAAAGCTAATCGAGCTCCCCATACAGTCACCAAAATATTGACCAATACACTTGAAGTAGAGTAACCTCCAATTGCCCAAGCTCCCCATGCAATAACTATAAACCCAATTCCCCATGCGATATCGGCTATGTCATTTCGTTTCAATACTAAACCAATTAGAAACCACGAAGTCATATAAAACCAAACGACAATCGCGATCACTATGAACGGATTCATAAACCAAGCCATTTTGCCATAATAAATGAGAAGCCGGCAACCATTGTTGATAATGAAGTGCCCCAAATAAGATCAATAATTGTAATTGACAATGGCCAATCTTTGATTGTTGCAAGATTTGTTAAGTCGTAGGTTGCATAGGTTATTAAGCCAAACAATGCACCAAGGCTCAAGGCCATCACTAAACTATTCTTTTCTACCGCAGGTTGTAATACGAAAATTACTACCCCCACAATGAAAAGAAAATAAAACAGCAATGCTGCTACCCAATTAACATTGGTTTTCATTAAATAACCAAGTTGTTGAGCATACAAATTCTTTGCGACAACTCCGAGCCAAACGAGGTCGATAGCTAGAAAGATTGGCAAAGCAATTAAATATAGTTTGATGAACATGAAACATTATACACATATTTACATTACTCATCATTAATAATTAGTAATTAATAATTGTTAATGTGCTACCATACTCCATGGCGAAATTATTCATAGAAAACATCACCGCCGGGACCAAAGGTTTCGACGAACTATTCAGTATTAAAGAGATTCAAAAGCATCAAACCAAAACAGGAGACAGCTATTATCGAGTCACCTTGCAAGACAAAACTGGCAGCGTTGATGCAAAAATCTGGAAAGATTCATTCTTGCTCACCAATGCAGAGAACTTATCTTCTAGCGACGTAATTAAGGCAGATTTTGAAGCTTCCGAATATATGGGCAAGTTGCAACTCACGCTCAAGCGAGCAGAAAAAGTCACCGAGTACGACATGAATGATTTGGTGAAAATGACCGATAAAAATCTTGACGAACTGTACGCAAAAATCGTAGCAATCCTAGAAACAGCAAAAGATGCTCATATTCGTGGACTGTGTCTGCGTTTTATAAAAGACCCTGAAATCGCGGAAAAACTTAAGTTCGCGATTGCAGCAGAAAAAGTCCATCACGATTACATCGGTGGCTTGATGGAACATATGCTTGAAATGTTCGCACTCGCAGAAACTCTGATGACTTTTTACCCACGAGCGAATCGAAGTATTGTTCTCGCAGGTATTTTATTCCATGATATTGGCAAATTATACGAACTTGGATTAGAAAAGACCAGCTTTATCCGTACAATTTCTGGCTATTTAATTGGCCACATCACAATCGGGATTGAAATGTTCAATAAAGCATTACCACCAGATTTCCCAGAAGAAAAAAAACTTGCTATCGAACATATTATTCTTTCACATCATAAAGAAATTGAATATGGGGCAGTTATGCGACCTGCTACTATAGAAGCAATCATTGTTGCCATGGTAGATTATGCATCAAGCCACACCAGACAATTCCAAAAAGAACTTGACGAAGGAAATCCTGACGAAGCCGGGTTTGGAGCATATCAACCGTTCCAAAAAATCAGAATTTACCACAAAGAGATTGTTGAAGAAGAGTAGAGGAAGGTATTAAAGCATTAAAGTATTAAAGCACTAATGCGATAAGGCAAGGAAGCGTTAATGCGTTGTACTAATGCGATGAAGCATTAAAGCAGTGAAGCTCTAATACTATAAAGCACCAATGTCATAAGTGTGAGTTACATAATACGCGTCAAGTTTTTACTCCCAGGCAAGTTCGGCAAGAACTCCATTTGAGCTAACTTGCATTCGCCATGCATGCCCAACATCAAAAAAATCCCTTGGTGATAATGCAATGCACTCTACGCCAGGTAATTCATGATTAAATTTTACCTGTTCAGAAGAGATCATCGAGGTTGGATCACCTTTCGATTCATGAGCATGCTTGGTATTTGCAATCGTTGCAGTACTAACTATGGCCAACGGCTTAGCAATTGATGAATTATCTTTAAAAAATTTTATTACATTGTTTAATTCTGACTGACTAACAAGCAAGACCCTACCTTCGAAATCATTCATATTTACATGATTCGATTCATATTCCATTCCTCCCCAAGATATGACTTCTCCCTCACAAAATGGAATTGCTCCAGAAACTAGACCCGAGTAGCATCTATTTTTGAAAGTAAATTCGACAACATTTTCTTGTGGAAAGTTTTTATTAAATATTTGCCATGGAGTGGGACGTAATTGCACAAGATGGAATTCGCCATTATTTATTACAACCACTTCCAATTGAATAGGAAAATACAATCCAATTTTTCTAGCTACTTCTGGCAATTCTTCTCCTACAAAACGGAGTAATTCACTTTTCGTAAACTGATCATCTGATAAGAATGAAGTACGAAATTTATCATGAATAAGAGATTTCAATTTGCCTGATTCAAGTACAGCGACATCAGGCATTGCACAACAAGTTACGTATTTTTCACTTGCTGAAGGGTCTTCTTTATCAAAGCCAGATGCTATTCGCGCATAAGAATTTGTATTTATAGATGCGGGGATCCAATCAATTGTCAACCAATATCTTGCCCCTTCAACCAATTTCTGCCAAAAATGTGATTGCGTTTCAGTCTTAACACCTGCCAAAGGATTTAACCAATCGGTATCTGGTGCAGAATATCGTAATCGCCACCCAATAGAATCCTCTGGTTTAACTAAGCTTAGATCTGGAACTTTGAGATTGAGTAATTCTGTGTGCTGAGCCAACAACTTTGCGACCGCAAGACCGAATGCTTTTCCACCGCCAGACAGTCTTATCCCTTCTTGTGTTTCAACAGGCAATTCATACTTCTCTTGTAATCTATTTTCGAACTGCTGCAAAGAAGCTGGTGTATAGCTCCAAAATTCCGAAGGAATTGCTCCTTTGGGGTTAATATCGCGCTCAAACGAATAAGTATTAAACGAATTCTTATTTGTCATGACTAACTAAGCTTTTTTATATTCTCGGCATTTGAGAATTTTTCGAGATTGATATATCTCAACTCTAAAATCTTTCCTGGCTCCATTATTTTTGGCTCTCCAGAAACAATTCGTCCCGTATAGTAAAGAAATGTCCAAATACCATCCCCATAGGGTTTTTCTGAAATACCAAAAAGACCTGTAATTTGTACTTGAATTCCCAGTTCTTCCATCGTTTCTCGAATAGCACAGTCACGCAATGTTTCGCCAATTTGTAGCTTTCCGCCAGGAGGAACCCAAACCCCACCAGGAATCTCTTTATTTAGTAATTCAGCTAAATACAAACCTTCCTTGTTACTGATTAAGACAGAAGCACAAACCTTCAATTGTTCTTTAAATTGCTTATTTGCCTCAGCCAATGTTATAGTCATAGTAATGATTATTATCTTATGCGAATATTGTATAGTGACTTAAACATAATATCTTTACTTTATTCTTACCAATTAAAATGATCTTTATTTGCGAGTACTCTCCTAGAAATGATGCCGATATTCTTTATCATAATCTTGAGCAAATAAAAAAAGGTAATTATCAAAGAAAAGGCATTCTTATTTTCGATGGAATATCTGAAAATTGTCCTATTCCATATGCGAATATCCCGATACAAAAATTGTTAAATAAAAGTAACCTTGAAATTTTACCTCAAAATACAGTAGTTAGTATTGAGCATCAATGGAAAACATTCGAACCAAAGATAACAATCTTGCTTGAAAAATTTCTACACACGCATAATATTAAATCTATTCGAATACATCCTACCAGCTATGGTGTTCGAGGTACTCAAATCGAAACACAACCAGGAGAAATTGAAATCTGGCACAGAATTGACTTTCCCATACAGTTTGTTGCAATAACGATAATTGAGGCCGTTATTTACAAATATCTTTCACAAAACGAAGATCATGGTGATATTTACTCTGGAGCACCTTATCAATACAAGGGTGCGGTTCTAGATTTTCTTTTTAACAACTCTGTGTTTTCTGAACTAGTTCCAAATTACAAAGGATTAGCGAAACAAATGGCTATTCCAGAAATAAGTAAAACTTTACTTGATGAGAGTTCAGAAAATTATGCAAAACTTGGTGTTACGATTGAAGATTCGCTGTCAATAAAAGACGAGGGCATTTATCTTTTTGGCAAAAAAATTCGTTCACTTACACATAATCAAAAGATGATTCTTATGACCTTAGTTAATGCGAATTCAAACATTGTAACTTTTGATGAAATCGCAAAAAAACTTTGGGGGGAAAATTCCAAGGAAAAATTTTCTCTTAACGCAATTTCAAAAAATATTCACGATTTACGCGATAAACTTCGCGCTACAGGATTGCAAAAAGAGATTATTTTTACAAAACGTAAAGAAGGATACTGGCTTGAGAAATAATGTCCTAATCATCGTGAAAAGCGACACTTTTTCTGTACAAAAATATCCAATTACGTTATAATGCGTCATGCTATTCAGGTTTATTGCGCAAATCGGGTACACTATACTGATAGTCATTGAAACTTTACTCTCACTTAGGTTCATTTTAAAATTCGTAAACATAAGTGACTCAGCGCAAATAATCAAATGGCTTTATACTTTCACCGATAAAATTTTATTTCCTTTCATGGGAATTGTGCCAGATTCATCAAAGTTTCTAGGCTTCACCATCGAATGGACAACGTTGCTAGTTATCTTAGTAATCACTATCTGCGGATACGCATTAAATGAAATAATCAAGGCATTTCAGGCATGAGCGAAAATCTTTCACCACTCCCCATTACCATTACTTCAGACGGCATTTCAGTTGATGAGAGTTTTTTGACAATCACAAAATCAAGGTCTTTTCTTTCTCGACATCTTAGACGTTACTATTTAAGCGTGTCAACCGTGTATCCAAAAATTATATATAAAACATTTTGGATAGAAGAACGTGTTCCAGGTCTACTAGCTAAATCAGGAATGAAGCTTAAAGCAACATACCTTTACTCTGACATCGTTGGCATAGAATTCGCAAAAACAAAAACAATTTGCTCTGTTGGAACATCACGTTTACTTGAAGTAGTTCAAGGTAATGGTCTCATTATTCTACAGCACGCGACTAAATCACTTCTGGATGAAGCGATACCTTATGTTATTCACATAGAGGCCGGCAAAAAGGCCGTTATTCCAGCAAACTGGGATTATGCTATTGTTAATACAGGCAAAGAACCTCTAGTGACTTTGGAACTTTATAATGGAGATCAACAACTTCACAAATGCAATTGTGAGAAGAAGGGTAGTGGTATTTATGTCATTGAACGCAATGGTATTCCTGAAATTGTGAAGAACTCACAATACAAAAACGTCGGTAAATATGCTACAGTTAACTCAGAAGAATATGTTACTGCTCTCGAACTTGACCCAACAATACCGTTGGCTGAACAATTACCTGCGTTTACTCAGTCTCGCTGGTTTGCTTGCGATTTGTACGATTGGCATCAGCCACTTGATCGCTCAAGCATTACCTCAATCAGTTTCTAGTAAATCTATTGCAGTATTTGCGGCTACGCCAACCCCCACGCCCACCCCAAAAACCTTTGATGAAACTGTAACGTTACAATTTTTTGTAGAAAAAGATTACTCGATTACTGTAAAGGGCGTTATCGAGTTAGTAAACAATACAGGCAAAGATATCTCACTAACCCAATACGACATGAATTTGCCGTATTTTACCCTCAAGAAGACCGAAATTGGATACGTTTACCCTGCAGCGTTTTTAGTAGACATGTATAGTGAAAACAATTCTATTCTGTTTACTTTCAAATCAATGTATACAAAACCTGTTGTTATCGGTAAAGGTGGAAAGGTTACATTTACCTATACTGCGCAGGTAGTTAATGCTTATAAAGAAATTGGCCCGCTTCGTACACTCGCCTTTCCATTCACTTTATCAGATGACCACAGAAAGACACAGATAACTGTTATATTAGATTCATCACTACCGTTAGTTGCTGCGCCAAAAACAACACCCGAACTTTCAAAAAAGGGTATTTATACAATAACCGAAACTTCTGGTAAAGGATTTGTCTTTCTTGAAGGTAACGGGGTAATCTCTGTAACATTATCATCAAATCAAGAGGTAGCATTACCTTTTTTGAATCCACCAAATACCTGCATGCAAGAAACTCCTATCACCTGTACTGGCTGTAAAGAAATTAATGTGACAACAGATAGGCAAGTCCTCGCAGTTAAGCAGCCAACGGCCACAAAGGTTTCAGCAACCCTTGCGAAAGATTTCACCAAAGATTGTTTACAGACTCAATTTAAAAATTTCGATGTCATCTCAGCTATGAATATTCAAAAACGTCAAAAAGTAACAGGATTTGCTATTATGCCCGATACTGCAACTCTTATTCCAGCAGTCTGGGAGTACGTTACTACGGGAAGTGGTAATTATATCCAAATGCTTGATACAAATGGCATCATATACGCATTTCGCTCTGATATTTTTGGAACGTTACTGATTCCACTTATCGCCTGTACCAGTGATGATGACTGTATAAAAGCATCCCAATTATTAAGAACCTTTGATATTGCATTAGATACGAATCCTTTGCAACCTGACCGCAAGGCGTATGCGGAAGCACAAAATAGCGATATTAATTTAGCAATTACTCAGCACGGTAGTACATTTTCGTTACTACTCGAAAATAGAACCGAGTCCTTTTTAATGATTTCTGAACCTGCAATTTCAGATAATCCACTATTCGCATTAAGACATCCTGCGACATTAATTATCGCGCCAAAAGCGACCATTTCATACGATTTATTTACTAAAAAACGTATTCAGACTTCAAACCAACCAATTACCATTACTTTCTCTTCAAAAAAACAGAGTAGTCAAGTAACATTTTCCCCTGTAAGAATAACCATCATCACAATAATCGAAACATTAGGTTATTTATTCGTTGTTGCGCTTGGTATTTTCTTACTATCGATATCAACAATAATTTTGTATAATCGACACAATGCTAAAAAAGATACTCATCAGTAGTTTATTCCTACTCGTAGTGATAATTTCGTCAATCACACCAGTTACTGCACAAACACCGACCATTACACCTTCTGCTTCAGTATCAATCACCGTGACTCCATCTATTACGACTTCACAAACTACCACCATAACCGTGCCAACGACCTCACCAACACCATTGAGTACACCTGTTAAAGCTCCTGTTTCAATTCAACTTGAAGTTGGCACTCAATATCCCTGGAACAAGCGAATCCCCGTTACCTTGTATATAACCCCCAGCACTTCAGGAGAAAAGCTTGAAATTCGCTGGCAAAAAAGAACTGGGTTACTTGCAAATCCTCTAAATAAGGCGTGGGCTTCACCACAAGCAGGCACTACCTATAAAGCCGAATTCCTCATTACGCCTCAATCTATTGGTTATCAACGAGCTGTAGCAGACGTCATAATTACGACCTTTAACAGTAACTATGTCGCCTCTCAAGATTTAGTACTTAATCTTGATGCAAATAAAGTAGTGCAACCGCAAACAGGAACGTATCTTGCATATCAAATAGGCATGTACATTCTTCTCTTCTTAGTATTTCTTGTACTTATTCCTTTCGCCTTATACAAAGCATTCATGTACATTAAGAACACATTTATTCCACGATGGCTAGAATCAAAACTCGCAAAGCCCCAGTAAATGTTTTTCTCATTATATTTCTGGGAATCATTGGAATTGCACTTACAGGCTTAATAGCATTCGCATTACTAAAAATGCGCGATCAGAATGTTTTGTTTTTTGAGGAGGATGTTACCTCCCTAACAAAAACATATGAAAAATTGGAAGATTATTATATCGATTCGGTACAAACAGTTGTGCAAAAACAAACGCCTATTTCAATCGATTTTCTTGCTGAATTAAAAAAGTCCTATACCGATATTCAAGAAAAGTTAAAACCTTTACCAGCTTCAGATGCGAAAGCAGAATTATTGCAATCGCTCTATGAACGCGAAAACAAAGTCGTTATTTTACAATCGATCAATGAATTACTTATCGCACAACAGGTAATTGGTGAGCATGTCACAAAATTTCAAAATTGTACAAAAAATATTTCTTTTGGGCAGGAGTCAAAAAATATAGTTGCAGAATTAAATAGTTGTCAGCAAGACTTATCTGAAGCTCAAGCACTTGCATTACAAATCAACAAATCTTCCCTAAGTTTATGTGAAGTGGAACGTAGCCCTTCTATTCTTCTTGGTAAAATGAACGAACAGCATACTGCTTTAACTGCGTACTATTCTGCGGTAAGCACGAAAAATGCAAAAGAGGCAACAATAGCAGATCAAAACTACCGATCACTTACTAGTGAACTTGCACGTACACCTGGGTGGAATACTTGTATTGCGCTGTCTATTGCGCAACAAAGCGATTTACTGAAAGAATATTAACGTTTACCACCAAACAATGATTTCATCATCGACTTCATTTCATCTAACGGACCTGGTAGCTTTTTAACTTCTACACCAAGTGAGCTTGTAGTTTGAACTGTTTCTGTCGTTTGAGCAACTTCAGGTTGAACAAATTGCTGTTGTGGTAATGGTTGAGCCATTCTTTCTTCAGGAATGCCTCGCATTTGTTGTATATAGCGATTTTTTTCTATAAGTAACTGCTGCAACGTATACAGTTCTTGTTGCATCGAAGCCAACGAAGCTTCCATTTGTTTTGTTCGAATATCAAGATCATTCATTGATTGTTTTAATGATGCATGTTCTCGAGCTTTCTCCACAAGTTGTTTGTGTTCTGGCAAGGTTAACAGGCTCTTAACCAATGATTCCTCGGTTAATGTACTAAATCGATAATAGCTAAAATCACGGTCTGAGGCTTCTTTACCTAAAACGAGAAGGAATGTTTCTGTAATAACTCGACGTCGCTCATCTTCTGTCATTCTTGAAAGTGATTGACCTTTAATTGGTGATGAACTTTTCGTATTGTTTGGTGAAAAAGAGGGAAGAGTACTCGGTAAATCATCAGATTCATCAATATCAAAATCTTCTAATGAAAAATCTCCATCATCATCAAGACTCGGCTGCGGTGGTTGTGCCACCGATTGCATTTTAGGAACCATATTTTGCACTCGAGATAGCGGATTTTGAGCTAGCATTGGAGCATTTGACTGCATAACAGGAGTTTGAACTGGAATTGTCACAGGAGAATCTTGTTGAGCAATTGGCATAGCAGGAGGCGATGAAACAGGTGGATTAATCGTAGTATTTGAATCTGCAGGAAGTGAACCTTGGGCAGAATTTCTCACTTGCCCTGGCGTTGACACTATTGGCATGTTGAATTATACCATTTTGTCATGATAGAATCTAATTGTTGCGGACGTAGTTCAGTTGGCTAGAACGCCTCCTTGCCAAGGAGGAGGTCGCGGGTTCGAATCCCGTCGTCCGCTTTTTCTTCTTTTAGCTTCCCATTTTCTCTAAAGCAACTCCACTCACACCAGAAACATCTTCATATTTCCGGTTATGCTCGTCCGTTTACTTTATTCTTGGTGTTGCGCACAAAAAATAAAAAGCGGGAAGTTAAAAGAAGAAGGAAATGTAATGAGGGATTCGAAACCCAAGGAGAATGTAGCAACCTACATTCGACAAAGGGCGGGGCTGCGCCTAACAACCCCTAAAACTTATAAGTGCAATTTTAGTGATGAATCAACATAAGGAAGATGAATCCTGAAATTGGTGGGAAGCCGAATCCCGTCGTCCGCTTATGGGTTGGTGTTCATCTGAAAAGATGGATAGCAACCCATTTTTATTATGTCGGGATACGATATAATGGGGTATGAAATACATTAAAGCAGGAGCAAGTCAAAAAATTGTTAAAGAAGATTACGCCAAAGAAATACTTTTTGACTCAACCGATCTTCCCGAAGGTGGGCACTTACTTCAAATAGTTACAATACCACCAAATACCAACCAACGAATTCACAGCCACGATCAACAAACTGAAGTCTTTTTAATCCTTTCAGGAGAGTGCGACATAATCATTAACGGAACCGTTTTTAACGCTACCCCAGGTGACGCCTTTGTATGTTCACCAGGCGATAAACACAATCTTCATAATCGCTCCAATACTGAATTTAAACTCGCTGTTTTCAAAATTAACCTGCCCATCTCAGATGATACCCACTGGAGCTAACTTAAGTTAAAAATCGAATGCAACCCATCTACTTCTTCTTCCATCTAGCAAAAACAGGAGGAACCACCTTTGTTGGAAATTTATACGAGCATTTGAAATTCGATTATGATTTTGTTGACCTAGGGCCACAGGGAACCGATTTTCGTGAAGAAAATAATAGACCTCCATTGGAGCAACGTAGTCAAGAAGAGCTAGATCAAATTAAAATCGTTGTTGGTCATTTAGTTTATTGGGAAAATCTGGATTTATTTCCCAATCGAGAAAAAAGAAAGATTATTTTTTTCAGAGAACCTGTAAGTCGCGTAATTTCTCACTATACATTCAATGCTTCAAAAGAAGAGCAAATTTTTGCTGATTGGTATAGTAGTTGGATAAAAAATCAAATGACTGTGTTTCTTTACGACCATTTCCGTGTTTCAACCCTACAAGATGTGCTTGAAAAGCTTGAGACATTTTGGCATATTGGCTTCAAAGAAGATTTACATCCAAGCCTTGTTCAATTGTATACAGAATTAGCAATTCCAACTACCTACAAAAATAGACGTGTTGCCGGGCAAGATGCTGGGGTAAAAGAACTCGGATACAAAGACAGATTTGAACTAAAGCCCACCTATCAACCAACACCAGAAGAGCTTGAAATGATTAAAAAAGATCATCAAATTGATACCTGGCTTTACAATACCATAAGGAATAACACACGTAACTTTAGATTTGTTAAACCAGTAAACTTAGAGATTCCTACGTTCTAATCTGCTAAAATACCTTATGCAAGAACCGAAAGTCGCCCTAGTACATGATTTTTTCACTGTTTGGGGTGGCGCTGAAGGTGTTTGTGACGCGCTAGCACAAGCATTCCCAAATCACACCATAACAGCAGCAATTGTTCATTCCGAAACAGTTCACGCGCCTTTAAACAAAGAACAGATATCCTCAACCTTTTTACAGAAACTTCCACTTAACCGTACAAAAATGATCAATCTCTACAAATTCTTACTACCTCTTGCATTTGAATCTATACACTTTATCCCCGATACGCAGCTTATCATTAGTGATACTGCATCATTTGGGAAATTTATAATTCCACCAGTTGGTGTAAAACACCTTTCATACATTCACACTCCACCAAGATTTCTTTGGAATATGCCCCCAAGCATGAAAGTCAGGGCAAATAACTTTCTGCGATTTTGCTGGAATATTGTTATTGGTTCTACCTTCCGCATTGCAGATTTTCTCCACGCACGAAGAATACATGGTTTGATTGCAAACTCACAGGAAGTAGCAAAAAGAATTCGCAAATTTTATCGTAAAGAGCCATTAGCCATTATTAATCCACCTATCTACGTGAAAAAATTTGCAAAGCAGGTAGATGATTTGTATAAAGCGAACAAAATTTCTGATAAACCCTCTTTTTTGGCATTTGGTCGAATGGAAACATACAAGAACTTCGATAAATTGATAGAAATTTGGCCTGATGAATTCCAACTAACACTTGCTGGGCGAGGAAGTCAGGTTCCAACTATTAAAAAACTAATTGCTCATAAACCAAATATCCAGTTTATTGATCGTTATATCTCAGATGAAGAAAAAGCAATTCTTTTTGCCTCTCATCAAGGTTTTTTGTATCCAAATGTTGAGGATTTCGGCATGATGATGGTTGAAGCGATTGCTGTTGGTACGCCAGTAATCGCTATGCGAGAGGGTGGTGGAAGCGAAATTGTGAAACATGAAAAAACAGGTTATCTTTTAGAAAAATTATCAAAAGAAGAATTACTTGCAGCACTAACTTGGGTTAACTCATTTAAAAAAAGTGACCAACAACGAAAGGCCTTTTACGCAGATATGTTACAATACGACATCGACAACTTTATTCAGAAAATTAGGGCTGTTGCGAAACAATTTATAAAACCTATATGAAACAATTTTTCAAAAGTTTACTAAGCTTTTTGATTCTTGCTGCAGCAGACGTTGCAATCATTATCTCAGCATTTGGCTTAGCTATAACTATTCGTAACTTTTTAGGTAATTTTATTGAAATTCCGAATTTATTAACAGACGATCCCCTAGCATATCAACTCAATAACTGGTGGATAATCCCTTTGTATGTAGCAATTTTTTGGATAGAAGGTTTATATACAAAACATCGACCTTTCTGGCAGGAAGCTAAAGTACTATCGCGGGCAATTTTTATTACAGCACTAACCGTTTATTCATTCATTTCTCTTGGACGAATCGATGAATACATCTCTAGAATCCTTTTTGTGCTACATCCATTAATATTGATGGGGTTGTTACCATTAACGCGAAGAATTTTGAAATCTATTTTGTTCAAACTTGGATATTGGAAAACTCAAATTGTTGAAGTACGAATCGATACAGAATATTCATTAAAAGAATCATTTTCTCGGAATCAATTCATCGGGTACTCAATTGTCGATTCAATCAAAGTTTCCTTAGAAAACGAAGAGTATCAATCCATAATCGAATCAACAAAGAAAACTCAGGAAAGAACAAATTCAAATTCACTTTTGGTTGTTGTTAAAGACATTACTTCACCTAAAGTTGGTGAACTTGTTGAACGTTTGTATTTCATATCCGATCATATTCTTGTGGTTCCTGAAATGCTTGATTTAGACGTGCTTAACGCTGACGTCTATCACATGATGTACGAGAATCTCTTTATCTTTGATATCAACAAAGGATTAAATGCAGCGTTCAATCAGTTTCTCAAACGTATCATCGACATTCTGCTTTCTACCATTGGCATCATTATCTTCTCGCCAATTTTACTTTTCGTTTCAATTCTTGTACTTATTGCCGATGGAATGCCAATTTTCTATAATCACGATAGGTTTGGCAAAGGCGGAAAGATTTTTACTTTCCACAAATTCCGCTCAATGCGAAATGAAAGATATCCCGATGAAAATTTTGAATTAGTGAAGAAATATGTTGCTAATGACCCAGTAAAAAAGCTGGAATGGGAGAAATTCCAAAAACTTGAGAATGATCCCAATGATCCTCGCATTCTAAAGGGTATGAATATAATTCGCAGAACTTCACTAGACGAGTTAGCCCAGTTATTCAATGTTTTCAAGGGCGACATGAGTATTGTTGGGCCACGCCCATTCATGCCCAGAGAACGCGAAATGATGGGAGATTATTTCGACCGAGTTTTGGCAGCGAAGCCCGGTATAACCGATTTGTGGACTGTCAGCGGTAGAAATTCATTGACTTTTGAACAACGATTGAAGATGAGCACTTGGTATATTCAAAACTGGTCACTTTGGCTTGACTTTGTCATTATTGCAAAAACGATTCAGCAAGTAATTTCATATTTCTTCAAATGGTCAAAACGATCCAAGAAGTAGCTAGAAAACATTTTTCAAGCCAAAAATATGCCTGGAATGGTTTATCTTTAATAGTTATTGGCCAAGCAAATTTTCGTATTGAGTTAGCAATTACTGTATTGGTTATAGCAGCAGGATTATACTTCAAAATTTCACTTCTTGAGTGGTATGGTGTTCTTTTCAGTATTACGATAGTGCTTATTACCGAGGCATTAAATTCAGCACTCGAAAGCGCCTGTGATGCAATTACAACACAGAGAAATGGAGCCATTCGCTATGCCAAGGACGTCGCTGCTGGTGCGGTCTTGGTTGCAGCAATCGCCGCTGTTGTCGTTGGTATGGTTGTATTTTGGCCTTATGTCATTCATCTTTTTTCATGATTCGCTTTACTGTATTAACGCTTTTTCCCGAAATCATCGAAGGTTATTGTGCAAGCAGTATTATTGGCAGAGCTCAAAAGAATGGGCTCTTGACCGTCAATGTGCGAAATATTCGAGATTGGGCAACCGACAAACACCATACTGTAGACGATCGAATTTTTGGCGGTGGAGCAGGCATGCTCATGAAAATTGAACCATTATATCTAGCTATCACCGAATTAAAGACAAAAGCTATTACCGATGGATTTAAGCCTTTCGTTATTGCGACAGCTGCATCAGGTGCATTATTTACACAAAAAATTGCTGAAAAATGGGCTAAAGTAGATGAAGCTACTGATTACATCATAATTTGTGGGCATTACGAGGGCTTTGATGCACGAATAGAAAATTTTATCAACCAAAAAATCGGTATCGGGCCATACATTTTAACTGGTGGTGAATTACCTTCATTAATTATGATTGATGCAACTGCAAGATTACTCCCCGATGTCCTTGGAAACCCAGAAAGCGCTATCGACGAAACAACTTTCATTTTGAAAGATGACCAAATCATCGTTGATGGTGAACACCCACAATACACTGTACCCGCAGAATTCATTTATACCGACAATGTCGGTCAACCGATTTCATTGAAAGTGCCAGAAATCCTTAGATCTGGTCATCACGCAAAGATAAAAAAAACGAACGAATCACAAAGGCAAGAAAGCACGCAGAATATTGGGTAGATTGTATATAAGAGGGATCATTTTTCTCAGCGTATACTAGGTCAGATTAAGTTAACTGACCACGCATATGCGCCAATTATTCGTTTGTTTTTGCATACTACTACTGATGAGTACCTTATTTCAACAGATTAAGCCTGTTCGAGCAGGGCAAACGGTGTATCACGACATATCGATTTATGAAGATACATACAATATGCAGAATTTTCCGACCCTTTCTCCTTGGGATGATCCTTACTTATTTACAGGAACTGATTCACAATTTGGTAAGGGAAAAACTCGGATATTCATGCGACCTTCTTGGCAGCAATTGAAAAATTTGAATATTAAACCACTCGATATATTGCATGCAGAATTACATCTTTATCAAACTACAGAATTTCCTGCACTTGAGACTGTACAACTTGATATTGCAACCCCGTACATGGCTTGGGATGTGTATAACTTCAAATGGAATGAGCAGATCTCATCAGGTATTCCACTAGATCACCCCGAAATTACAAACGATATCGGTCAAAAAATGATTCCCATGACCAATACAGCGCGAGACAGTTATGATTTCTTTCTGACAAAATTCATCAATAAAGGAATTTCGGTACGAATGCCACAAGAACACCTGGCAGCGCAAAGATTTTATTCAATTGATTGCACAACCTCCACTTCCTGCACACCAAATCAGAAGCCATTTATTCGCATATTTATACAAAAAAACAATGCGCCAACAGCCTGTGTGCTCGCATCACCGAAAATTGGAGAAATCAAAAATACTGCAAATATTGTGCTAAAAGCTACTGGTAGTGCAGATCCTGACGGTGACAAACTGTCGTATTCTGCAAGAATATGCAAAGATATTCGCTGTATTGAAACTATCTGGGATGGACCAATATCTTCAACTACTAATACTACTGTACCAATTACCTCAGGAAATTATATTGCTGAATGCACTACAGATGATAACTATGGCGGGCGAGTGACTGGCCCTTCTCATGAATTCACCATCGATACCTTAGTTCCTGCTGCTCCAAAATTGCTGCCTTATTCAGAATTCTCAGCACTCGATAATTACACAGTTTCTTGGCTCCCTTCGGCTAGCGAAGAGTTACTTACCTATCAGGTTCTTTATAGCGAAAGAAGTACCTTTTCTGCATATAATACTTACACCGAATGGTCATCAGAAACAAGCGCTAAAATAACTTTAGCCAAAGAGAAAACCTACTATTTTAAGGCTCGAGCTAAAGATCTTGCAGGAAATATTAGCGATTGGTCAGAAACAGGTAAGGTAACCCTCGATACTGCAATTCCAAAAATTAACTATTTCAAGACAAATAGAACTGTCATTACGCCAAAAAAGAATTCTTCAAATGGAGCGATAGAAAATGCTGCGTATATTCAAGGGAGTATTGATGATGATACTATTTCTCATGTTACCATTTCTATCTATAATGAGGTTGGCGATACTATCTTCAGTAAGTCAACTTCAGAGAAGAATTATTTGTGGCTACATTGGCCAGATTCTCTCGAGTATCCAGATGGAAAATATACTGCTCAACTACAAGGAATCGATGCATTAGGGAACACAATTATTTCGTCACCAATAGTCCTTGCCATTGATACGACGCCACCACCAAAAGCGCAAATATTTGGTATCAGTAATAACGCAGTATATCGTACTTCGCAACAAAAAGTTCAAGCTATTTGTACAGATTCTATCGGTAGTTTCTACTTATCAGGCAAATTGCTAAAAACTGGAGAAAGAAATTTTAATACAGAGTTTAAGCAAAATGACGGAACGTTCACTTTTGAGGCGACATGTACTGACGACACAGGGAACAAAAGTAGTGAAATCGTTCGATATACGATCGATTCAACACCCCCAACTGCTCCTAGCTTAACGCTTACTTATAATGAACAAGAAAATGCAATTTACGGCAAGGTCTACTGTAGAGAATCTGGCAAATTAGAATTTTCTGAATTGGGCAACTTGATTGCTACCCAAGAATGCAGTTCAGGAAAATATGTTGAAATAAAGCTACGCGAACATATTGTTAAGCCAAGCACACAGAGATTTTCAGCACGACTGTCAGATTTGGCAGGCAATCAAAGCAATATAACCGAACAGGCACTTTACATAGAAGCGAAATATTCCCCACCTGAAGAACAAAAAGCAAAAGAGAAACTATTTTGTCGAGTCGCTTACAATATCGATACTTCTAAACAAAAAGAAGTAGAATGTTCCTGGCCAACAATGCAAACACCTAAGTACATTAAGTCGGAACTAATTGAACCAGCAAAATACAAGAGTACATTTCAAACAACTGGTGAGTATCGAGGGACGTTATTTTATTCAGTATTAGTATGCAAAAAACGTGACATTTTTGATCCTAGAACGTGGTTTTCTTGTGTTGAACAGATGATCGAAACAAACTCGATACCATTACAATTTATCCCAATTACATTTACTTCCTATTCTTACCTACACAAACAAGAAAACACCTATTTGCTCAATTTTTTTCATACTGAAGCAAGCATTGCCAATTTAATGCTCGGTTTTGTAGCACAAACGTCATATACCGTCGGCAATAATTCGATTGTTTTTCAAACTAACTCTTCACCAAGCATATTCGCCCAAAAACTTTCTCTACCTGAGAAACTACAAAGTCCGTCGCTAGGGTGGATCTTCGCAACATCAAAAGAAGTAACTCAATGGTATGGGAATACTGCATATCAAAAACCGCATCAAGGAATAGATTTCGCAGTAACTAAAGAAGCAATTTATGTTCCTGCAAACGGTAAAGTTGTTTCTATTACTTATGACCAATCAAATTCTTGTAATGCAGGTGGTAATTATCTGGCAATCAAGCATGATAATGGGTTGTACAGTTATTATTTTCATCTTGATTCCTTGCAGAATCCACAAACCAACGCAAAGAATTCAATAGGAGATATGGTTAAAGCCGGCAATAGGGTAGCAGTCTCTGGCAACAGTGGTATGTATAACTGCCTACCACTTGCTTACCATCTACATTTTGAAATAAGAACAAGTCAATCCCCGAATTCACATACCAACCCTGTTCCATACATGAATGTTAACTGGGCAACGATTGCGACCGCAAATCCGCAAACATATCCCGGTCGATTAACTGGGGAAAATCCACATCCAACGTATTAATTTTAAATTCTGATAACAACATGACCAAAAAACACTATTTTGTTCTTATACTAATTCTCCTCATTTATGGAATCTCATTTGTCGTACTTAATTGGCTTTTCAAAAGCTCAAATAAAATCGAGACTACTTCTCTTGTACCCTACATATTACTCAAAAATTGCGATACGAATTACCAAGCACTTGGCTTTACAGAAAATGGGACCTCGATTTGCCTTGGAAAAAAAGGTCTCATCACAGCAACGAATGATGGAAAAGAGATATATCTACTGAGCAAAGAAAAAATCGCAAATGATGATTTACTACAAATACGTTCAAATTTTCTGTTTCATATTTCGCAAAAGAAATTGAAGATTTCACGAATTACAAGTACGAATGCACTCGAACAATTATCAGAGATTAAATTGCAAGACAGTGAAACTGTTCTTGACACTTTCGTCAGCTCAACTATCGATTCAACCAATTATTTATTGATTAGCTCAGAACTTCAAGCACAAAAGAAAGAAGATAATAAATCTCAAATTAGGGTGATTACTGTTAACAACGAATATAAAATCATTACAGAAAAAATTCTTCTCTCACAGAATATTCTGAAAGTTCAATACGCAAATTTTGCCTACGCACCGAATTTCATCGTCACAAAAACCGCGTACCCTTTTTTGGAATCTAAATACGAGATTTTCAACGCTGATCTAGAAAAAATCTCTACGAATAATTGCAAAATTTCAGATATAGATTATGAATTTTCAACATTACTTTGGCAAACAGACTGTAATAACGAGAAAAAAATGTTTTCTCTCGATGCAAAAAATAAAGTTATAGAAACTAACGAAATTCTGAATCCAGACGTCTTTGAATTTTTTACTAGTAAACTACGTCAAACGGCAAATGGAGAATTTCAACTCGAAAGCGATGGTAAAATCATACGCTTGTTACATAAAAATCGAGATACTTACGTCAACTTCGATATAATCTCACAAAAGAGTACAAGAATTGGCAAAAGAGTGTATAATTGCATTGACTTCGGTGAATTACCGCAGATAAGTTTGAGAGTATGCATACCATTTTATGACTAGTATTTTGAAAAAATTCTTCTCACCAAATGAAAGAGAAGTACTTAAAGCTCGTGAAATTGTCAAGAAAATTTCAGCACTTGAGGCAGAAGTTGAGAAATTGAGCGATGAAGAATTAAGCAAATCAACCGAATACTTCCGCAACAAATTGAACATCGACATCAAAGCTCGCAAAAGTGATTCTATTTACTATGACAACAACTATCCAGTAATCGAAAAAAAACAACTTGAGGCAGAACGAAAAGCATTATTTTCAATTATGCCCGAAGTTTACGCTCGTGTTAGAGAAGCAGCTAATCGAGTTGCAAAACACAAGCATTTTGATGTGCAGTTAATCACAGGTATTCTTCTTGCTCAAGGAAAAATCACAGAGGTTTTCACCGGCGAAGGTAAAACCAACGCAGCAATATTGCCAGCATACCTATACGGGCTGCTCGGCTACGGTGTACACGTTGCTACGGTAAACGATTATCTTGCTCGCCGTGACGCTGAATGGGGTGGTCAAATTCTTTTAGCACTTGGCATGACCAGCTCGGTAATTACTGGTGAAGCTAGTTATCAGGTTATTTCAGACGAAGAAGTTATCAAAACTTACGGAGATGATGCAAAATCAGGACTTGCCAAAAAAGACATGAGTAACATGTCTACTATGAACGGCACGAACCTCAGAATTATCAGTAAAAAAGAGGCATATTATTCAGATATTATCTATGGACAAGCGAGTGAGTTTGGATTCGATTATCTCCGTGACAATAGCGCAAAATCACTCGAAGAACGCGTTCAACGATATTATACCTACGCACTAGTTGACGAATGTGACTCAATCTTAATTGATGAAGCAAGAACGCCACTTATTATCTCTGAGCCAGATGCCCAACCAAGCGATGTTTACTATCGATTCGCAACAATTGCCGATGAACTTATTCCAGAAGAAGATTACGTTGTCGACGAAAAACGACATTCTGTTGTTCTGACTGACATGGGTATTAAAAAAGTAGAAGAAATGTTTGGTGGAGACGATGTTTGGAGTGATAGTATCTTTATACGTCATATGGATAATGCATTAAAAGCACGTGCACTTTATCGTAATGATAAAGAGTACATTGTTCATAACGAAGAAGTACTCATCGTCGATCAGTTTACTGGTCGTGTACAGCAAGGTCGTCGATATAGCGAAGGTTTACACCAAGCAATTGAAGCGAAAGAACGAGTACCTGTCAAACAAGAAAGTAAGACTCTTGCAACGATTTCATACCAAAACTATTTTAGAATGTACTCATATCTCGCTGGTATGACCGGAACAGCAATGACTGAAGCTGAAGAATTCCAGAAAATTTACAAAATTGATGTGGTTCGAGTTCCAACCTATAAGGAACTAATCAGAAGCGACGAAGCTGATGTAATCTACAAATCAGAAAAGGCAAAATTTGCTGCGGTTGTCGATGAAATCAAGCAAATGTATGAACTAGGACGACCTGTCTTAGCAGGTACAACATCAATTGAAAAATCAGAGTACCTTTCAAATCTTCTTAAAAAAGAAGGAATTCCACATCAGGTTTTAAATGCAAAACTTCACGAAAAAGAAGCAAAAATCATTTCTGAGGCTGGAAAGAAAAACATAGTAACTATCGCAACCAACATGGCTGGTAGAGGTACTGACATTAAACTTTCTCCTGAAGTAAGAGACTTAGGTGGTCTTCATATCATTGGTACTGAACGTCATGAAGCACGTCGTATTGATAATCAACTCAGAGGTCGCTCTGGTCGTCTTGGTGATCCTGGCTCAACCAGATTCTATCTTTCTCTCGAAGACCATTTAATGCGCGTATTCGGGGGAGAAATGATGAAAGCAATTATCGGTGAATCTTTACCAGATAATGTTCCTTTAGAGTCTCGCATGCTGTCATCTATTCTCGAAAAAGCACAACAGAAAGTTGAATCACTAAACTTCGACAGTAGACGCCATGTTGTTGAATACGATGATGTATTGAATCAACAGAGAGAAATCGTCTACAAAATGAGAAAAGTGATTTTGATTTTACTTCATAGCGAAAAGTTACCAGAACTCAAATACGAAAAATTTAAGAGTGATGAAGTATTACAATTCCTCAGTGCATTAAGAACTTTCACACTAAAATCACCAAATGATGAAAGGGTTAGAAAATTTGTAAAAGGCAGTATGTTAGATTACTCATTAAGACTTTGGGTAATCAAGCAAATTATCGCGCAAATCGAAACGACCTTAGGTGAAATGACTAAGATTGCACACAAAATCACACTAAAGCAGGCCAATCTTGTAACAACCTTCTTAGATTCTTGTATTCCCAATGGCATGCAGGAAGAAGCAGCAAAACTACTTGGTTACGATACTTACGAACAATTCAAAGAGACACTAGTAACAATAAAGAAACAACATGCAATATTGCATGTTGATAATCTAGTAAACCTTTTGACTTCTTCACTTTATCTGGAACTTTACTCAATAAAATCGAGTTTGCCAGATAAAGAATACGAGCGATACCTCATCATGTCTTCACTCGATTATCTCTGGATGGATCATATCGATGCAATGGCTGATCTTCGCGAAGGCATCACTCTTAGAGGTTATGCCCAGAGAGATCCGCTTGTTGAATACAAACGTGAGGGAGCAATTCTTTTCGAAGAATTCTTCGCTGCATTGGGAACAATGGTATCACAAAAAATGTACAAATTACGTGTAGTTGAGGAACCAAATCGAGTACAGCAAGAATCACCTAAAAAGGGGAGAGCAGCCGTTCAAGATGCTGTATCGGCCGTACTCAGTAACAAAATCTCTCAGCAAAAGGCAGCCGTTGTTGCAAAGGGCAAACTACGCGCGAATAGAAACGATCCATGCCCATGCGGAAGTGGTAAAAAGTACAAAAAATGCCATATGCCAAGTGATCTTGCACAATAAGGCATTCGCATTCCTTATTATAATAAGCAAACCGGGTTACTGCCTGTGACTAAATTACAGGCAGCCGTTCACTTTGCGGGTTATCATTTGCGCGCCATTAATTGACAGTAGTAGCGCCATATGCTACAAAAGTAGTAATAGACTCACTTAATCTGCCTAACAATTTATGCGACAAAAAAACAATACAGTAACTTCAATACTTGCAATCACCTATGCACTTGCTCTATTGACGCTTTTTACTGGAATTCAAAAAGTATATGCAGCTGGCGTTGCAGTAACAATTACCCCTGCTGCCTTAACCGCATCTACACCAACCAATATCTCGTTTAGCTATATTGCCTCAGCAGATTATGCAAATACCAATACAGTATCAATTACAGCGCCTTCGGGCATAACCGTTGCTAACTGTGCATCGCCAACAACAGATGCCGATGGTGATGCAACCCCAGATGGTTCTGCCAATGTTGCGGGTCAGGTTTATACCTATACATTTTCAGCGAGCACAACCAATGCAGATACAACAGGTGTCACGTTTTGCATTAACTTATCTGCAGCAACCGGTAATTATGGAATTTCCTTTACCGATTCAAAAACAAATATTGCAAACAATGATTTCGGTGCAGCATTAATTTATGTCGGAAGCGCCAACGTTGTTAATGTTACTGCGCAGGTTGAACCAGCGCTCTCATTCGTTATTCGCAATACGGCTGATACCGGAAATACAAATACTTGTGCATTAGGTACACTATCACTTGTAGCTGTAAACACCTGCGGTTATCGACTCAAAGTAACAACCAACTCTGGTTCAGGATATGCAATTCAAATAAATACAGATGGCGATTTACGCCGTTCAGGTTCTGGTGACGTTATCAACTCGCTAGATATTGATAGAGTAGCCGAAAACAGCACAGTTACTGCCGGCGTTGAAGGTTACGGCATCGCAATAACTGCTGGATCAATCACAGGCGGAACCCTTACACTTCAAGGTGACTTTACAGATAACGATACTCCCTTACCAATTAGTTCTGTAACCAGTCTTGCAACTACTAACGGAAATAACAACCCGGCAACTACTGACACTACCAATACAATGTTAATTACTCATCGAGCAAGCATGGACGGTGACACGACAACAGGTAACTACACGCAACAAGTTACCTACACAGCTTCTGCAAATTTTTAAAAAGATATGGCACGTGATTACGGTTACATCATTTCTCCATCATTAAAATGGTATGATTTCAAACCAGGTGAAACCTATACCGATTCATTTTCAATAACCAATTCTTTTGTTACGAATACTCCAGAAGATCAAACATTTGTCATAACAACAGGATTCGTCTTTCAAGAAAACGGAACAAAATTTATTTATCCAACAGTTCCAACAGGAAAGAATAATTACGCAATGACCGACTGGATTACTTTTGATACACAAGAAGTAACAATTAAACAAAACGATAGCAAAAAAATCACATACACAATAAATGTGCCGCAAAATCCACCTCCGGGAGGAAAATATGCTGCAATAATTATTCAGAAAAAGGGAGTAGAAACGCTTAATGGAACTGGTGCACAACTTGATGATCAAGTCGCTTATCAGATTCTCGGCAGTATCGCAGGGAAAGAAACTCGAGATTCAGAAATCACCAATTTTACCGTCAATAAGCAGGTATTCTTTCTCTGGCCATATGAAAAAGCTGAATTCACCCTGTCATTTCGCAATAAAGGCAATGTCGAGTTAGTTCCAAATGGTGACATTTTTGTACATCAGGGACGAATTACACAATCACTCTGGAATGAGAGTTTTAACCCGCAAACTCTGGTAGTCTTACCAGAAAATGAACGTTCATATCAAGTAACTTGGATTCCACAAACAAAACTCATCAAGACAGATACAAACGGAATCACACTAAATCTCGATTATTTTCGCATCGGCAAATATACAGCAACTGCGAAAATTGGCACAGAAATCAATGGTCAGAGAATACTAACAGAAAAATTGGTAACTTTTTGGATATTGCCATTGCCACTTATCATTGCTATACTGACTTTGATTCTAGTTACTTATCTTGTAAATCGATTATGGCGAAACCGACAAAGCCGCAAGTAGGAGTTGCGCAAAAAAAATACACAGTCATAAAAATGAACTGTGATAATTGTGGAGAAGATGTTTATTATGTATTTGCCTGTCATCACTGTGGAGAATACCTCTCATTTGCAGAAGCCACCGAAATGACTCGTGACGAATTAAAAAAATTGATTGAAGAAGACGGAAAAGAGGTAAAAGGTGATATCAAACCCATTGTCGCAACAGGCGACGAATTCGATGATGTTGACGGAGATGTTGGCTCACTAGAAGTAGAAGAAGTCGATGATTTGTATTCGGGACCGTTTAATCCACTTTAAACAAATTATCAATTCTCAATATTCAATTACACGGAATTTAGCGCTACAGTAATTTATCACGGTTAATGATATAATTGCCTGAATTCTGATTCTAATTGATAATTGAAAATTAGAAATTAATAATTACTTGGGCACGTAGCTCAGCTGGTTAGAGCATCCCGTTCACATCGGGAAGGTCACAGGTTCGAGTCCTGTCATGCCCACCAATAATAAAGCATTAGAGCTGTAAAGCAATAAAACGTCAAAATCCAAACTCTTTATCGCTCTACTCCTTTATCGCTTTAATTCTTTACCGCAATAATGTACCTCGTCTACGCAAACGACATCCAACTCACCATTGAAACAAGAATTCTTTTGAGTCACGCAACTTTCAGTATTATGCCCGGAGATAAAATCGGTATTGTTGGAAAAAACGGCACAGGAAAATCAACACTTTTAAAGGCACTAGCTTCGAGAACGCCCCCAAGAAAAGGCGAAATCGATGTTAAAGCAACCACGTTTTATGTTCCTCAAGAGGTTTCACTTTCAACAGAAGATATGGAACTTCCTGTAATCAGCTATGCACAGTCACTACACGAAGAAGGTTGGAATGTTTTTCATAAAATTGAAAAACTTTTTGACTATACAAATATTCTGCCAGAAAAACTCATGAAACAGCTTAGTGGCGGTGAATTAACTATGCTACATCTGGCCCTTGGACTCATGATCGAACCAGAATTATTACTCCTCGATGAACCAACAAATCATCTTGATCTTATTGGAACCAAACGTCTTGCACAAGCGCTCAAAGAACATAGAAAGTCACTCGTAATCATTTCACATGATTCCTATATCTTGAATGAAGTAACTGAAAAAACCTGGGAGATTAGGGAACGAACTCTTCACAAATATTCGGGGAATTATGACTTCTACCAAAAAGAAAAAGCGCATCAGATTGAGATAATGCAAAGAAAAATTCGAGATAACGAGAAAGATTTGAAATTTACACTCGAAAGAAAGCAAAAAATTGCCGAACGAATCATGCGCCGAGAAGCCGATATTAAAGGATTAAGAAATTCCGGAATTCCTGCAATTCAACAAGGGTATTATCTCGAAAAGGCAGCAAAATCAACAAGTCACGGCATGGCATTGGCAAAACAAGCTGAGCGAGAGAGCAGGGCAGAGATCAAACAATTCAAAGAGAAGTTAAAGAAATCTCAAACACTGAATATCGAATTAGGAGCCTCAAATACTTCAGTATTTTCATTAATTGACGTAAACAACGCACAGCTAACTATTACAAACAATGAGCGAGAACGCATAACGTTAGTTTCACAAATTTCTCTTCGCATCACTAACCAAGATAAAGTGCTACTACAAGGAAGAAACGGTAGCGGAAAATCCTCTTTTATGAAGGCTGTACAGCAAACCAAAGGATACGAACTACTGAGTCCGGCAAAACCAATCTTACCGCAATCTTCGATTTACATCGACCAACATTATTCACTCATTGAAGCAGACAAAACTTTAATTGGGCACATTTCTGCGCTCGCTCCGAACCTTGAATACGAGGAACAACGAAAAATTCTTGGTAACTATCTATTTATAACCGACGACCAAATAAATCAAAAGGCTGGTACACTAAGTGGAGGAGAAAAAGCACGCCTGGCACTTGCAATGGCATCAATTTCGCCACGATCGTTATTACTTTTAGACGAACCAACCAACAATCTAGACATCGAAAGCATTGATGAATTGATTTTCGCATTAAACAATTACGAAGGCGGAGTACTCATCGTCTCTCATGATATTGGCTTTATCTCCCAACTCAATTTAACGCAAAAAATTACCTTCATTGGGGGAAGGGTAGAGTTGAAAGAAGGGGAATAAAAATCCTAGTTTGCAGCGCTAGGTTGCATTGATATACACTTACGATTACGATATAATACGTGGAATGTCAGCAATCAAGGAACCATCTGAACTTGAAAAGTGTGCCGAAGTAAGCCGTAAGTTGGAAGATGCGATAGCTTTATCCCCTGAACAACAATTGGGTGTTAAGTTTCATGCCTTACAAGGAGCGATAGGAGACACAACCAGAGAACAATTTGACAACTACAAAAAACAAAAACAATTCAAAATTGAAAAATCCCAAGAAGAAAAAATCATTCGAACTGTTGGAAAAGTTTTTCTTTGGTATTTCTTCCAGGAAAATAGGCAAAATGCAAAGGCCGATAGAATTTCATTAATCAAGGCTTTAACATCAGATACTTTTGATACTGATGATGTAGATTTCATTTTAAAAAGTTGCACCTCAATGTTGACTAAAGCTCAACAGACAATTCAGCTTAAAGACAATGCCAGTTTTGACTCAAAAATTCAAATAATACTAGACTTTCTGCCATTCCTCAAAAAATATTATGAGTCAATGATATCGAATTCAGATTTCCAAAAAATCAACGGTACCTCTAGAAGAGACAGATTTTTAGCAAAGGTCGATATGCATTTTACCGAACAAATAAGAAAATTACTTAGTACACAAAGTCCTGAAACATTAAAAGCTTCTGGCGTATCGATAGAGCATAGATTCAACACAACATTCGCTCTTGAATCACCAGCAGTTCGGGCTTCACATGGATTCGACGGTATTACAACGACTCCAAAGACTGGAGAGCTTGATGCTAACCATCTCAACAGACTAGATACGCTATAAAATAATTAAACGTTTTTCCTGCTATAATCCTTAATGACCTTACACGATACTGTTTTACGAATTCAAACGTATGCAAAACGAAATTTACCCGCAATCATTTTTCTAGAAGGTAACTTAGGAGCAGGAAAGACTCATTTAACCAACGCATTCGCTCAAGAAATTGGCCTTACAGACAGACTACCAAGCCCAACGTTTACTTTTCTACAAGAATACAAGATTGAATGGGAGAACTTCAAAAAATTAGTTCATTGCGATTTTTATAGAATTGAACCGGAGCAAGCTGAGAAAACACTTGAACAAATCGGCTTTTGGGACTATCTTGATGCAAACACAATCATTTTTATAGAATGGCCCGAAAGAGTTAGCTCTCAGATAAATGAACTACCACACGCAACAGTCAAAATAACATTGCAAGAAGAACGACATTATGAATTCATTGAGTAATATTGTAATTCAAACGGCACTGAAACCAATTACCATTTACTATGACGGTAATGTTAAAGTTGCAAACGATGTAGCAGAATTCTTTAACATAATGGATTTTCTTGACATCTCAGATGAAACAAAAGTAACCATTATCAGGGGACCAGGTTCATATACAGGAATTAGAACTGGAATTGCGTATGTTTATGGATTGCTTCATGCGAAGCTAATCAAAAAAGAACAAATAGTTGGAGTAACAACATTTGACTTAATTTCTGCAATTTCAGAAAGAAACGCGCCAATATACTTAAAAGCATGGCCGAGGCTAGCAAACGGCAAAATTGAGGGCAGTAAAGGGTATTTCTACGATGGGTCGCAAATACAACACCTTGAGTACGAAATGATTAAAGATAAGTATGAAAATCTAACCATTTACAGCGATGAACAATTACACGACTATTCTCAGCAAAACACAGTAACCGCAAAAATATTACAGCAACCTGAAATCTACGAAAAACTCCTTGAAAAAAATAGTCACGACTTTTCATTAGAACCTCTTTATATAAATCCTGTAAGAATTAATTAGTGAAAACAGCAATCGTTTACGATTATGTTCCAGCATATGGTGGAGGAGCTGAACGTGCATTACTTGAACTAATAAGTCACTTTGCGCCAGATGTTGACGTGTATTTCGGATTTGTTGTTGATTCGCCTTTCAGTCGAGATTTTTTAGCAAAATTACGAGATTTGTATACCCCCCCCCGTATCCATACTGGACCAATCCTGAAACATATAAAAAGCATTGGATTTCGCTTATTAAACTTTTACCTTCCGTCATTGTTGCAGAAATTTCATTTACAAAATTACGATTTAGTAATTAGTTATACTGCATTCCTGAGCCACTCAATTATTCCACCAGTAAAGGGCAGGCATATCCTGTACCAAAACACACCAGCACGCTTTCTTTGGAATTTATCACATGCGCAAAGTCTACTGAAAAAGGTTACCGCTGTGTTCAAAATTACCGATATCATGCGATTTCGTTCGCGCTTATATGATTTAGCTGCAATTGAGCGAACACCACAAATACTAGCAATTTCAGAAGCAGTGCAAGAACGTATTAAGACATTTTATAATCGAGAATCTACTGTTTTATATCCAGCGTCGGGAACGAATGAAAGCTTCACGAGAAATTATTACTCTCCCGAACTAAAAAATAGAATTGGAAAATATATTTGCCACGTTTCGCGTGTCGAAAGTTTCAAGAATATTGATCTGGCAATTGAGTATGCAATTTCAACTCCTTCGGCATACAAAATGCTAATTGTTGGTGATGGGCCATACTTGCAAGATTTACTCTTAAAAGTGCAGAAGCATTTCAACCAGGAAATTATTGAAATTCCTGAATTACAGGTAAAAGCAAAAAAATTTGGCAACCTAATATTCACCGGTTATTTGAATGAAGAAGCAAAAATGAAAGTTTTTGCAAACGCTGAGGCAGCGCTTTCATTAAATGATGAAGATTTTGGCATTACAAAAGTAGAACCTATAGCGCTAGGAACCCCAGTAATCGCGCTTAATGCTGGCGCAGCGAAAGAAGTAGTTCACCACGGACAAAATGGCCTGCTTTTCGATAAGGCAGACGTTGGATCGTTTGTTGCCGTTTTGCGGCTCTTTGAGAAAATGAAATTTGACAGAGAGATTGTGCGCAAAACGGCAACAAAATTTACAACCGAGGCGTTTCACGATAATTTGGACAGATTGCTCAATGCGTGAATATGTCAGCGGACTTTTTCTTATACTTGACTCGCGAAAATACACAGACGATATAGCATTTCTTAGTATTTCACCCTACGAAGGGCAACAAACCATCGTAGTAAAAGGAGGAAATCGCGAAACCAGTAAAAGAGGAAAAGTACTCGATATTGGTAACTCAGTAAAAGCAAAACTTTATAAACGCCACCATTTTTACCTAACTGAAGCAGAAATTGTCGAATCCTTTTCATTTTTGAAAAACAATCTTGCTACCATCGTTTTATTGCAAATTCTTCTTGCGGTGTTAAAAAGAACATATTACTTGCCAGAAAGACAATTTTTCTTTTCTGTATACAAATCACTCATCGAATTAAACGAAAGTAATGACGTTGAACGCGCAGATTTAGGGCTCTTTCTGGTTATTATGAAAGTTCTGAATTTTTACGATATCATCGAATTTCCTCTAAAATGTCAAATTTGTAACACCAATGTGTATCAGGGCAATTTCGACTATTTAGGTTTCTATTGCAACGAGCACAGAGCAGCAAATGGTACAGACTTTTCACTTTTTACAACGAATTCACGAATAGAATTTCTCAGAACAATGCTGCGAGAACTTCTCAATTTGCCAATTACTCTAACACTCGAGTAACATCAGATTCACCAACTTTTTCAAGCCCTTTTGTTTCAAAGCGATATATAGCCAACATAATCATTTCAAAAATTACAATAATGCCCGCTACATACCAAATATTTTCCTGAACAGGGATATCAGATTGTGCATTAAGTAAAACAGAGAAGAAAATAAGAAATACAAAATTCACAAAAAGAGCTGCAAAGAACTGAGGATATCGAGCAACTTTACCAGTTTCGGCAATAACTCCTGCAATTAAAGTATCCAATTTCAAAAAACTTACAATAAATGATAAGACTAACACAATTGTGATAAGTATAGAAACATCAAATTTAAATATTACCTCTAGCAACGAAAGAATTAACGCAAGTGTGACAAAAATAGATCCTAACCTGAAGGCAAAAACAAAAAACGAAATTATGCCGATTTTAACGACATAAACTCCCAGAAAGTTTTCTTTCTTCTTTTCAATGCTCATATCCATCTATAAAGTAAACAATATTATTCCAATAACTGCAAGCGATGCAGCAAGAAGTTTCTTGCGAAGATTTTCTCTTTCTTTAAAGACTACAAGTTCTATCAAAATAACGCCAAAAACCGTAGAATTGTTGATTGCATCTACCTTACCAACATCCCCACCATTAATATAGGAAAACTGTGTAAAGACATTAAATAATGTTCCAAAAAGGGCAGAGAAGAACATCGGACGAAAATCTATTACTTGTAACGTTTTTGATTCCTGGATAATTCTTTTTCCACTTGCAAGAAAACTAACCAGCGCAACGCCGAAACATATCAATGAAACATACATTGTCGGGTGAAGTGCTGTAGTTACGATCGATTTATCGATGGTAAAGGCAATACCAAAGAAGAATCCTCCAGCCAAAGCGTATAGATTGTACAAAGAAAGCTTTTCTCCTTTACGGTAATTTACATATGCAATTCCCGCAAGAACTAAAACAACGCCTAAAATTTTCTGCCAAGATAGTGCTTCACCAAGCAAAAGAATTCCCAATGTCGTAGAAACAACTGCCGAAAAACTTCCAAGAACAATTGAAAAGCTGGCGCTATTCGCTTTATAGCTGGTGTAATATAACGTCCCACCTATGAAATATATAACTGCATTGATTATAAGCTTTCCCCAGGTCATCCCATCTACCGGTAACGCAAGTACTCCAAATACACTTGCAAGAAGAAGTCCCCCAATTCCTTGCATACTCCAGACGTAGAAATTGTTTGTAATTGCAGAAAGATTATTCTTACCCGTTAATGAAATTTTTTGTGATAATTCGGACCCAACAAGGGCAAAGAGAGAGAGAAATGCAAAGAAGAGCCACATTTAGTTCTTTAGTAAATTAGTTTAAAAACAAAGCTTTAACGATTTCAAGTCACCATCTTTAGTGCTTTCTAGCATTACTGCTTTATGACTCTACTGCCTTAATCAAATTAATCGCGTACCCTGCAATAACACTTGCATTATCGGTGCAATATTTTTTGTTTGGAATAAATAAGTCAAATTTCAATCCGCTCTCGCCAAGATACGAAAATAATATATCTGCTAATCTTTGGCTTGCTGCAACACCGCCGCCGACGACTATTTGTGATATTCCCGTACTTTTCATTGCTTTTTCTAGTTTCTGGGCAATATGGGTAAATGCGGTTCTCTGAAAAGAGGCTGCGACATCAGCGACAAAATATTGTTTATAAACTTCATGCTGGTTAGGCAGTTCTTTTTCAACATACTGTCTGACCGCAGTTTTTAGTCCTGCAAAACTAAAATTCAAGGAATCATCATTTTCAAGGGGCATTGGTAACTTAACCGCGTGACTGTCGCCCTTTTCTGATATTTTTTCAATCTGTGGCCCACCGGGATATGGTAAATTCAACATCGCTGCGACTTTATCAAAAGATTCACCGACCGCGTCATCAAGAGTTGAGCCTAGAATTTCGTAATCTTCAGAAGAATCAAATCTAATAATTTGAGTATGTCCGCCCGAAACCACAAGACCTAAGAATGGATATTCCGGTTTATCGGTGAATGCTGGATCAATCCAAACGCCCCACAGGTGAGCTACTACGTGATTAACGGGAATCAACGGAACTTTTTTAGCTTTTGCTAACGCTGCTGCATACGATTCTCCTACTTGAACAGCAGGGGGAAGTCCAACTTTAGATGCTACAGCAACCGCATCTATTTGATACCCTTCAATCGCCTTAAAGAAATTTTCACCTAAAAATTCGATATTCTTAATATGCTCACGTGCGCCAAGTTCAGGAACTACGCCACCGTAGGGTGCATGCTTATCAACCTGCGAAAGAGTAACTTCAGCAATTATCTGATTACCGTCTTTTACTAGTGCTAATGAAGTTTCATCGCAAGTTGTTTCAATACCTAGAATATTCATGCAGAATTATACAAGGTGTGCGATTAATGCACAATGATATTGGCCAGAGTACTCAAGATTGCCATTGAACTCAGTACCGCAATACCAAGAAGTTTTAGTAATGAATTGAACTCCATATAGATATAACGATTTTTCTCAAAAAATGTAACACCTTTACTGCAATGATTTTGACTTTCTCTGCAAAAACAGTATAGTTTTTTATGGAACCAACAACCCAGCTTCCCCCTTTGACTTCACAACTTCCTCCTTTACCCTCACAACCACCAATTAATGATGCGACTTATCAACTCAATCGGCCACAAGCACCTGTTGCAACGCCTCTTTTTCCTGAGCCTTCATCGGTTGAACCGTTACAACCTACAAAGCCTATTCCAGTACTACAGGTGCTTAAGATCCTTCTTTTCATTACTTTTTTATGTTTCGGTCTTTCACTCGGAGGTTTATTCATGTCTAAACGCGTAATCCAAAAATCCCCCCCTTCACAAACGGTAACTAACTTTTTTACAGCAGCTGACAAAGGAGATCTCGGATTCATAACAGAAAACACGACGTCTACATTATTTACGCTACTTAATCGAAGAAATGATACTGGAACGACACTCGACTTATTAAAGAATAATCTCAAATCGCTCGAGATAACAAATTTATCAATTACAGGGAACTCAGCAACCGTTTCATTTACGCTACAAGTGCATCAAAATCAAATTTTCTTCGACGAGATACGAATTGCAAAATTAACAAAAGATAGTGATGGAAATTGGAAGATCAATGAATTTCGTAAAAGTAACGATAACTAGAAAGTATTTACATTTTTTCACGAATTTACTATAATACGTATTTCTTGTCATTGATCGAGAAAGTAGAGAAGTCGTAACTTCTGCAAGGCGGGTAGTAGCAAGCCGCTAGCGAAAACTTCTTGAAACGCCCTCGTGAGACTAGAAGATCAAAGCATTACGCCGAAAATCTTCGCAGGTTGTTCCTGCAAGAAAAGTAACTAAGAGTGCTCTGCAAAGAGAACTATGGTGGTACCGCGAAGAAAGCCTTCGTCCATAGGTAGGATAGTCTTACCTGCGAACGAAGGCTTTTTGTATAAATAGCCCGCTCAAGATTTCCTACCTAAACAGACTTTTTCGCTCCACAATCGTTCAACTTACAGAGAATTGGGTGGTACCGCGGGTTGCAGGAGTGAAAAGCAATTCGTCCCTTCTAATAAGTTTATTATGAGGAGGGAGCAAATATGGCGCCACCATCATCTATCGGAGTCTTTGAACATTTCAAAGATATGCCTCAGGTTACAGGAAATGAGCTTGAGGCATTGTCGAGTGAATTTTCACAGTCTGTTGAAAAAACACTTAATTGCAATCAAAGCCGAGCTGAACTGTTTACCACGTTAAAAGAACTTAATCCGGCATTTGTTGAGAAAGCGTACTCTGAGAGCCCCAAAGCTAATTTGCTTGCTAATATCGTTTCTGCCGTTTACGCTCCATTACTTCACGCATATGCTCACAGCATTCTAGACAACATCGAGGCTGATACGCTTTCTCCATATATAATCGCACCGCCGAGAGACGCAATGCCAATTGTTGCAGCGATCAAGAGTCAACACAAAATTGGTGTAGAAGCAGGTAAATATTCGCAGCAAATAACTATTCTGCAACCTCCAATAAACAGAATTACCGCAGGGATAAAAATTGCGCAGAATACTCATGAACCGAAGCTTGACCCTCTACTACCGGAATTGCTACAACAAACCTTTCAAGATATTCCTCCTGAGATCGGATATACCGAAGTAGAAACCGGAATCTATGGAACAACTTCTCTGGTAACAGCATTGTTACTTGCGCAACAAGGAATTAACATAAAAATCGTTTCGACCAAATTCTACGCCTTGGGACCGAATCATAGCTTTACCCACGCAATATTGAGTAACGGCCACTCATGGATTGCTGAAAAAGCTGAAGACCAAGATTTGGTTAGTACCAAAAAGATTGCACATTTAATGTTACTTCTTGATAGTATGGAAGAATTTGGCATGGAAAAATTCTACAAATCAATAGCAGCGCTATACAAAGATGCTAACGGAATAGTCAGACCACTCCTAGAAAAGGAATCTGCCGAAAATGTTGAGATTGCTAAAGCATGTCAACGAGCGATCAAAGCTACCGCTCAACTTTATACTAAAGAAGAAGCGCAAAAAGTTACGCTCAAAATCTTTGATAACATAGAAACACTTGCTTTACTTTCAAAAGAAAAGCAATGGCCAATTACGCTAACTCAACCCATCCCCCCAATGGAAAAACCTGAACAACTATTCGCAGACATTATTGCAGCAGATGTATTTTCACAACCAGACAATTTAATTTTATAATTACTACAAATATGCACAACAACTTTACCAAAATATTTCCCAAGAAAAATATCCTTATCGGGATGATTCACCTGCTTGCATCGCCTGGTTATCCTGAACACCAGGGATTTCAAAAAACGCTCGATTACGCGCTGAACGACCTTCATGCGTTACAACGAGCAGGTTTTGACGCTGTACTCGTAGAGAATGACAACGATCAACCGCACATGATTACGCCGACACCAGAAGTAATCAGTTTTATGACATTAATTACTTCTGAAATCGTAAAGCGGGCAGAAATTCCAGTTGGAGTTGAAGTCCTCTTGAATGATCCACTCGCTTCAATGGGCATTGCTGCAAACACAGGGTGTAAATTTATAAGAACTGATTATTTTGTTGATAGAATGAGTAGAGATATTTATGGAGGAGAGATGAAAATCCAACCAGAGGAGATTGTCGCCTACAGAAAAAAGCTACAGGCGGAGGAAATACTCATTCTCGCTGATTTACAGGTCAAGTACGCAACTCTACTTGAAGAAGGTAAATCTATTGGAACCTCCTTAAAGCAAGCCATTGAGAAAGAAGCGGATGCTGTAGTAATTACGGGCGATTTCACCGGGGAAAAGCCAAAACTCGATGATTTGATTACTGCACGAAATGAATCACAAGACTTTCCGATTCTTGTTGGAAGTGGTTTCGCAAGCGATAATGCAAAACAACTGTTAGAATACGCAAACGGTGCGATTATCGGATCTTCAATTAAAATCGAGGGTTTTAATTCTCCGGTAAGTCTCGAAAAAGCGAGAACCTTAGTTGAAATCGCAAAAAGTTAGTTAATTCAGTATAATCTCGTATGAAATCATTATTACAAGCAGCACTTAAAAAAGTTATCGAAGAATTGTACAGCATTACCGACGTTACACCTTCAATTGACTTTACAAATGATTTGAAATTCGGTGACTTCACAACAAATATCGCGATGGTAATAACCAAGACAGTAAAAAAAGCACCAAATGTCATAGCTTTAGAAATATCACAGAAATTATCTAACGAGGCGCTACAAGATGCTATTCCAGCAAAGATTCAAACCATTACCCCTATTGGTGGATTTATAAACTTTACCCTTTCAACCAATCTACTTTGGGACTTAATAATCGGTATTAATAGAAATTACGGCACAACAACTGTCAAACAAGTCGAGCGTATTATGGTGGAATACGGTCAGCCAAACACTCACAAACTACCGCACATTGGGCACCTTTTTTCATATATCGTTGGTGACTCTTTAGCTCGAATAAAAGAAACTCAAGGCCACAGCGTTATGAGGGCAAATTACCAAGGAGATGTTGGACCTCACGTTGCAAAAGCGATTTATGGCTTTATTCAGATTGGGCAAATTGATCCGAAAAGCCCTGAAGAAAGGGTTCGATTGTTACAAAAATGTTATCAAGAAGGTAGCAAGGCATACGAGGAAGATCCAATTGCCAAAGAAACCATCGATGATATTAATAAAAAGATCTATACTGAAGATCCAGAAATTATCCAAATTTGGAAAGAAACCAGACAATGGTCAGTTGATTATTATGCGATGTTTGAACAAAAACTAGGTGTTCAACAAACTTTTCACTACTTCGAAAAGGATACTTTCAAAACAGGCAAACAAATTGTTGAAGAAAACATAGGGAAAATTTTTGAAAAGAGTGAGGGAGCAATTATCTTCCCAGGGAAAAAGTTTGGATATCACGACAGAGTTTTCTTAACAAAAAACAATACTCCAACTTACGAGGCAAAAGATGTTGGATTAAATATTCAAAAATTCCAAGATTGGGAATATGATCAAAATATTATCACTACTGCTAGTGAGCAAAATGCTTATTTCGACGTTGTTATCAAAGCAATAGAGCAGGTTGCACCACACCTCGAAGGGAAAGTAAAACATATTGGTTTCGGTATGATTTCGCTTTCAACAGGAAAAATGAGCTCTCGAACTGGGCAAATACTTAGTGCAATCGACCTAATCGATGCAGTTCAGGGTAGAGTAGAAGAAATTATGAAATCTCGAGAAGGATTAAGTGAACAAGAAAGAGAGGCAATCATTGAAAAAGTCGCTATGGCAGCGATCAAATTCGCCTTCTTAAAACAAAATATTCTGCAAAATATGAAATTTGATATCGAAGAATCTGTTTCTTTCGAAGGACGATCTGGCCCATATTTGCAGTACACTTATGCACGAATCAATAGTATTCTAAGACAAAATACCTCAACTACATCGGCCACTGCTACCGATGAGCAATTCTTACAAACTGAGCCAGAAATTTCGCTGATGCGCTGGATCTACCGTTTTCCTCATATGGTAAGTGAGGCGAGTACTCAAAATGCACCACATCTTGTTGCTGAATACACATACCAATTAGCCCAATACTTCAACACTTTCTATACTTCATGTCCAATAAATACAGCTAAAGATGAAGAAACTAAACGTGCAAGAAAGACTTTGGCCGAAAAGACGGCTCAAGTTATAAAAAATGGTTTGGAATTGCTGGGAATTGAAACTGTCGAGAAGATGTAAAATAATTACTAATTATCAATTTTCAATTATCAATGCAGATTATTGGATAATGATGTAAAGTGGTAAAACTCTAAAGTAGTGAAGCACGAAAGCGTTAATGCTTTATGTATTGGCGTTTACTACAATACCATGAAAATGGTATAATTACCAAGTATGCTTCTCCAATTAACATATGCTGGCAATCCAGTTCTTTACAAAAAATGTAAGGAGATTCCCGTAAAGGAGATCCTGAGTGCAAAGGTTCAGACATTTCTTAACAATATGTCTGAAACAATGCTATCTTTTGATAATATTGCAGGCCTTGCAGCCCCGCAAGTAAACAAAGAGTTGCGACTTTTCGGCATAGTATTGCCAGAAAAGTCGCTTACCTACGAGCCCGTAACCCCAAGAGGGGAGCGAGTAATAACCCCTGATGAACCATTTTTCTTTATTAATCCAAAACTAAGCTTCCCAGAGCCAACAACTGAATTAAAGCCTGAAGCATGTCTTAGTATTCCGTATTATTATGGTATGGTCGAACGACATAGCAAAGTAAAAATTTCGGCATACACAAGAGAAGGAAAATACTTCGAAATTATTGCTTCAAAATTCCTATCACGCGTTATTCAGCACGAATACGATCACCTTGATGGTATTCTTTGGTTCGATAGAGTGAAATCAAAAAACGACATTATTTACAACGGCATCGCACTTCAAGACGAAGTCGACGAATAACCACAAGCGATGTCGCCATTGTTCAGCCAAGAATCAGATTGGGCGAACGTACATTTTCATATTGAAATATTTACTGCGTCAGACTTTACAGGTGAATTGACACCACTTAAGCAATCTTGTGGCTTAGCACTTAACACAACTAATCGAGTGTTGCTCGTTAAAGGTCGCAGCGGGCTTTGGCAACTGCCCGGTGGCAGAATCGAACCTGATGAAACTCCGGTTGAAGCGTTAAATAGAGAACTTCTTGAAGAGGCCGCTGTCATCGTCGATCAATCAAGCATACAGCTTGCTTTTTTTCAAAGCAACTCCATAACAAAAGATGGCATTACCACATTCAAAGGATATGAACTGAGATACTTCTGCAAAATCATCGAGCAACAAGAATTTTTCAATGATCCTGATAAAGGAGATGTAACAGAACAAATGTATTGCGAAATAAATGAATTAGATAAATATCTCCTTTGGGGGGAAACAACGACCTTCATTCAACAGCTCCTGAAAAATTTTATAATTAGTAATTGAGAATTATTAATTGACATAAAGCTCCCTACTTGTTACTCTTCACTATATGAAATTCATCGAAAAATCTTTAGTAGCTATAACAATTACTGCTGCACTTTTAGTCTCAACTCCAGCTTTTTTCATTGCCAAGGTACAGGCACAAGCTACACCGACACCAACGGCTAATGCAACCTCAACTGCAGAAAGCGAACTTGAGCGCCCAAGAACTATGTTAAAAGAAATTTCACTAACGCTTCCCGATGCAACAGACGATCCCAACTATACAATTACTTTCGTTGATCCCTCTGGGCAAGGCGTAGATATTACCGTAGACGATAAAACTACAACTAAGGCCAAAAGTCCATTTCTTCTTCAAAACTTAGCCATCGGGCAACATACATTAACCTTCAAATTCAAAAATAAAGAAGGGCTACTCAGAATTCTTACCCAGAAGCTTATGGTCGTTCCAAAAGCGCCAATTCTTGATTCCGCAACCAAAACAGTCGTCAACAAACCTTCTCAGGTGATCTTCAAGGGAACAGCACTTCCTCAAGCCAACGTATTAATCGTCATTAATAGTCAAGACACGCACACCGTAACCGTTAACACCGAGGGGCAATGGGAATTTATTGTTCCTGAGCCGAAAACGGGTGTAAACAACGTTATTTTCTTTACTGTTAGAGATGGAATCGTTAGTATTCCCTCAAAATCTTTTAGCTACGAATATCAACAATCAGCCACAGCCACAAATACAGAAACAATCGGTGTTGAAGGAAATACCTTTCTTCAAGCATTACAAACACTAGGCGCCAATATTGATGCCAATCGACAGCAAAATCCCTTACTTTTTTATGGAGTTATTGGGATTGCACTATTAGCAATTCTTGTTGTTGTTGAACTTTCTCTTCGTAAGAAAGCAGCCAAAAAGCGAGAGGAGAAAACAATAGCAGCTTTATTTGGTTCAGTACAAAAAGATGGTGGAAGCATCGTTGACATAATTCAATCTATGCAAAAAGGCGACAAAAAAACTGCAGTCGTTGAAGAAAAGCCAGCCACTCCTGAGCCAGTGAAAAAAGCTATCGAAGCACTCAAAGTAAAACTTGATGATTCTGACGAAGAAGTCGAAAAGACTGAAGAAAAGCCAGTTACTCCAGTTGAAAAGCAAGAAGAGAAAATAGTGACCGAAACGCCTAAAATCGTTCCTGAAACAATACTGAAAGAAGAACCAAAGAAAAAGAGTTTCAATATATTTGGTCTATTCAAAAAGGAGAAGAGCGCTAATGAACCTAAAAAAGAGGAAATTGTAGAGATTGATAAAACAAAAGAGCCAATAACTCCTAAAGTTGAAACTGAAGAAAAACCAATCGAGACGAAGAAACCAAAGAAGGAAAAAAAGACCAAGGAACCAGAAAAAATTTCAATAGAAGAAGCAGTTGAAACAGAAGAACCAGAAAAGAAAGTTCTTACCAAAGAAGAATTCCTTAAGCAGTTTCAGAAGGGTTCCGGGCAAGACGAATAAGCATTCCCGCAAAAATACCGAACATAAGGATTGAAGAACCTCCATAACTTACGAAAGGTAGGGTGATTCCTTTGACCGGCATAAGTGCAACATTCGCTGCTAAGTGAAACAATGTTTGCACAATGAACCACGTGGCAAGCCCCCATACGAATAAGCGTTGATACTGATTCTTCTGCTTTTCAGCGACTTCCGCCATAAGCATAAATAAATAGACGTAAATACCCACAAAAAGAATACTCAAGAAGAATCCTAATTCTTCAAAAATAACTGCAGCAATAGAATCGGTAAAAGCTGTTGCTTCAACGAAATATCCATGTCTTAATCGCGATTGACCGATTCCTTTACCCCAAAGCCCGCCCGACCCAACTCCTATCAAAATATTTCTTAGCTGCAGCCCTGAATTCCATTCATCTTGAATTTGCCCTGTTTGTGTAAAGGTAACATAAGTTTTTATTCGCTCGAATCGATATGGCTCTAAAATGAGGGCAACCGCAACAACAAGAACGCCAAGTACTGCTAAGACAGCGACATCAGCCTTTTTCCACCTACTAGGCGATAACAGATACATAACAAAAAATGATGCGCCAATGACAACGACATTTCCTAAATCTGGCTCTAGTAAAATCAAAAGTAACATGACAGCAATCGGAAGAACTGCAAGCGCAAATTTTACAATGTGGTCTTTATATGTTTTGTTTTTTGACCAGTCGATACCCGCAAAAATTTGCGCACCAAAAAGAACAGCTAATAATTTCGCTGCCTCCGAAGGTTGAAACGTTTTTGACCCAATATACAACCATCGGTGAGCGCCATTTAAATCAGGCATAAAGAAAACTGCAATAAGTGCGATAAGAAGTACAATGTAAGCAAGCACCGTAAATTTCTTCCAGAGTGAACTAGGAATAAAGCTAACTATCAAACCAGCAATAGCAGCAATTGCGATCCACTGAATGTGCAAAATTCCTATTGCATTCGGATTCCCCAGCTCAACAGTACTAAAGTACCGTGATGCTGAAAATACCTCAACAGCACCGAAAATTGTCAGTGCTAAGATCAATCCCAAAATGGTTTTCCATAAAGAACCAGGTGAACCTGTTTCTTTACCTTGGACCTCTCGAAATTGGGGCCTTTTAAAGTCGAGCATCGTTGTTCTCATCTAGGTTTTAGTGTATCATAGTTCTGATGCCTAACCAATCTACTGTAGTTCCTGTAATCCTCCTCGATGGGATGTTAGCCTCAGGAAGTTCAGTCATTTCTACCTACGTTGGAACTTCTTACTCATTCTTCGTTGTAAACGGTAATCAATACCTTCGTGATTTGGGCGTATCAACGGGCTATGTTCGCGCACCACTTGGTACTATCGACCACGAACGACAGCTATTAGACTTCTATCAATATATCGTCAACGATGGAGCTCAAGTTCATGATCAGATCTATTCGTTCCTCACCAGTAAAGTAAGCATTGCAAAGGAACCGACCATCGTTCATTGCACAGGCTACGCTGCTTATGCTTTTGCAAAACAACTTCCCGTTAAAAATATTTACTGGTTGCACGCAACAATTAAAGATAGAGTAGAGCGATTATTTCATGCTCACAAGTTAGAAGCAGACGACACCGTGAAACAGGAGTTTCACGAAAAGCTCGAAAAGATAGATCAACTTTGGTCCGAAAAATTGATGAATAACTTGGGTGTCGATTTACAAGCATTTGAGAAGCGTCAAGAAAAAATTATCGATACTGCGAACCTCACAATTGACCAAGCATATCAAAAATTGGCAACTGTTGAAGAGTTTATCGATACCTACAACCAATTAGCTCATCTGATGCCTGAATACACTCACGAATGGCGCCGTTGGCGCTGTCTGAATTGTCAATTGGTCCTTGAGACGAACAAAGTTGTTGTGAAATGCCCTCGCTGTTCAAATGCCGATCCAAATCGCTTCCGAGACCTTAGTGAGTAAACCCCTTAGTGTTTTACTATACTCACAGCATTGAAACTTGCCCTTTAGTTGGCTTCATTCCTCTATATGCAAGAACTAGATCACTTACTGAATCAACTTTATAATGATTTTGTAATTTGGGCCAAAGCCAGAAAAATCCGTCTTTAGTAAACTGAGAATCAGCCAATGCTCGATGCTTCTTCAACTGGGGATCAAGTCCTGCAAGTTGCATCAAAGTTTTCAATTTCCGACTAGGTGCTTCAGGAACGACCTTACTCATTAAGTGCATCGTATCCAAATATGGACGATTGTTAAATTCTTGATACCACGGAGTAGAAACATGCCCACGACGCCCGAGTGACTGATCAATAACTCGCAAATCATATAAAGTATTATGACCAATCACAATTGCGCCAGTTGAACGTTCAACAACAGAAGGGAAATATTCGTGAATTTGTGGAGCACCCTTAACCATATCATTTGAAATTTCAATAAGCCACTCCGTATACGAGTTTATCGGAACTAATGGCGAAATAAATGATTGTCCTTCTTCAATAATTTGATCATTTTCTGTAAGAATCCAACCAATTTCAACAACTTCGGTAATCATGGCGTCTCCATACCATCCAGTCGTAGTTTCAGTATCAATGAAAAGCAATCTATCTGCCATAGGTAGTTACGTCGAAAGATTATGAATTTGTACAATGAATTGCATGATCAATGCAGTCAACACCAAGTTTTCGTTAAAGTTTTTTGGCATTTCAATTGTTAAGCAACGCGAAAATGCTCCTGTATTTATTGCCCATTCTTCAAGAAACAACAACTCATCGTCTTTCTTTGCTGCCGGAATATAGCCATTTTTTGAAGTATAACCTAACCAAACATCTTCTGGATCATCAGCACCAGAATATAATGGTACTGACAATGCCTTTAATTTCTCATAAAATGGATATAAAACTTCATTAGGCAAAACTCCTGTGTCGTATAAATAAAACTCCTCAAATTGTAAATCTTCATGAAATGTAACAGCTGTTGCCTTTCTTGCCTTTGATAGGAGAATTTTCAAAGAATTTATCTCAACATCATTTTCAACATTGAATGAACGATTGATATCTCGCCCATATTTATTAAATCGTGTTTGTTGTAATACAGCACTCGGACTCACTTCTGGAATATATAAAAAAGCCGGTAAATCGGCATACATCGCTTCAATCACTTTCGTCACATACGGAGTAACTCCTGCTTCATCACCATGAGTACCAGAAAGTATGACTAATTTGGGCGATTTGCCTTTTACGTGGTAGCGAATTGGCCCAAACGATTCAAATATCATGCCGAATTGTAACATTGTAATTGTGAAGAAGTATAGTGGCAATAATTTTTCGTTTCGAGTAAGATAGTACATGAGAAAAGTAGCATTAATAACAGGTATAACTGGCCAAGATGGCTCTTACTTAGCAGATTTATTGCTCTCCAAAGGTTACGAAATTCATGGGATTGTCAGAAGAAGTTCAAACTTCAATACTCAACGAATCAACCAACATATGGAGAATAAGAATTTCAAGCTACATTTTGGCGATTTAACTGATTCATCCTCATTGAACAATTTAGTGCGCGAATTGCAACCAACAGAAGTCTACAATTTAGGCGCACAAAGCCATGTCAAAGTAAGCTTTGAAGTACCTGAATATACCGCCGATGTTGTAGGGCTTGGCACTCTCAGATTACTTGAAGCACTTAAAAATAACGCTCCTCGGGCAAAATTCTATCAAGCCTCAAGTAGTGAGATGTTCGGTAAAGTTGTTGAGGTTCCGCAACGCGAAACTACACGTTTTTATCCACGTTCACCCTATGGTGTTGCAAAAGTGTTTGGTTACTACATTACAGTAAATTATCGAGAAAGTTATGATTTACATTGTTCAAACGGAATTCTCTTCAATCACGAATCTCCTCGTCGAGGAAAAACCTTTGTAACTCGCAAAATCACCCGCGGTTTAGTCAATGTACTTCTCGGCAGGGAAGAATGCCTCTATCTCGGTAACATGGATTCTCAACGCGACTGGGGGCACGCAGCCGATTATGTTGAAGCAATGTGGTTGATGCTCCAACAAGAAAAAGGTGATGATTACGTTGTAGCCACTGGAGAAACTCACTCAGTTAGAGAATTCGTTGAACTTGCAGCGAAAAAATTAGATTTTGATCTTGAATGGAAAGGTAAAGGGCTCAACGAAGTTGGGATCGATAAAAAGACTGGCAAAGAGATTATTCGCATTGACGAACGATTCTTTAGGCCCGCAGAAGTCGATTTATTGCTTGGTGATGCCAGTAAAGCCAAAAATGCGCTCGATTGGCAACCAAAATATTCGTTTTTGCAATTAGTTAATGAAATGGTTGAATCAGACCTAAAGAACGAAAAAGAGCAATTATACGAATACTAGTTTAATTCGGTAAGTAGAGGAAAATCATTATCAAAAATTGCCAATGACTCTTCTTGCTGTACAAGCTCAGATGCAAGTTTTAGGGTAAGTTCAACAATCTCATCGACTTTTTGATGATTTGCTGGAATTTCTACAGTCAATACGCGTGATGCATGACTGTGGTACAAAATCCAATCATCAACAAAAGTACCAATTGGTCGGGCAGAGTACACATCGGCGAGATATCCATCTTGAAAGTGATTGGCTAAATGTTCATCATGTGGATCATCAACGCCATTGTATAGTGGCACTAGCAATCTCTTTAGTGCTCGTTGATACCATTGCAGTAAATCATCATTTATACGCCCCGAATCATACATATAAAACTGATTGGTTTCGAGATCTTCATGAAATGTGACTGCAATTGAGTGCGTTGCGAGTGCAAGAATTTGTTTATTTGCAACAACTTCAGGGTCATCTGTTGGTATACCGAAAATTCTATTTAAATCGTTACCGTATTTATTAACTCGCGATCCTAAGGCAACTGCAGACGGACTAACACGAGGTACAAATAGAAAATTCGGAAGATCTGAATAAAGATCGTTTACCACGCGTTCTAATGGGGCAATTACATGGTTTTCATCACCGTGAGTGCCACTATGAATGATTAAACGTGGCGCAACGCCTTTCAGGTGGTACTGTACCTCACCAATTTTTGAATAGTTCATCGTTTTTACGAATCAACTTAACTTACGAGTTATGTTTCACGTGTTCGCAAAAGCGACAGGGCGTGAAACATCACCACTGTAGTGGTAAGTTGGACATGTCAGCAGCTAAGCTTTTGGGGTAGAGAACCGTCAGCTGTTTTCACTGCACCGTCATGTCACGAAAAGAAAGGGAGATTCGCAATACGCGATGTTTGTTCTACCAAAGCAAGAAAGAAATCAAACGAAGAAATTCTTCAATGCGGTCTCTTTGCTACTTTCAGGCTATATTGAAATCACTTACTTTCTTAAGCGGATTATAGCAGGAAAACAGGGGAGAATCAATTAATAAGGGTATCCCGTTAGCGACATAAAACAATAAAGCGCTAGATCGTCGGCACTACAAGTACTAAGGCGTTACTTCTTCGAGCCCCGCGTCGCCTGAATGAACGTCAGTACATTTTCCCTAGCACTTCAACTCCCACACTAAACTTTCTCATTTTTCTTTCTCTCATCAAATACCCTTTATTCGGCATTTTGATTTTATTGAATCTCAGTATGCGGTGAGCGTAACCGAAAGAACTCCGTCTTTCGGTAGTGAACGAACAGCATTATTAACATAATGAGAGAAAGAAAAATGAAATGCCGAAGGAGGGACTCGAACACCCAACAATTTCAGGATTCACCGCGCAATACTTGTTCATCACTGAAATTGCACTTGATACATTTATATGATTTTAGGCGCGTTCCCGCTCTCGTCAAACGTAAGGTCACTTACGTTTTCCTCAAGTTTCGAGTCACACAGCTTAACCTCTTCCTTATTTTTTCCTCACAACATTTTTTTGTGCGTAAACCAAATGAAGTAGATTACTTCATCGGTAACAAACGAAAGGTCTCGGAAAAATGGTGAGGAGAAAAATAATGAAATGCCGAAGGAGGGACTCGAACCCTCACACTATTGCTAGTACTAGCTCCTGAAGCTAGCGCGTCTGCCAATTCCGCCACCCCGGCACGAGCTTCCAAGTATGAATATTCGAAAATCTATCGCTTGGATCGACAAAAGATTCCGAAACTTTACGGTCAATTATATCAAAGGATACTTCATAATACGAAGGATGATACAAAAATATCGCAGGAACTTCCGTTACCAAAGCTTTTTGAAAATCTTTATAGGTAACTAATCTTTTTTCAGCATTAATCTGTAAACGACCTTTTTCCAAATAATTATCTACAAGCGTTGATTTATATCCACCCAAGTTTAAGCCCGGAAATGTAGTTTGCGAAGAATGCCACAGCCCATACTGATCTGGATCAATACCCGAATGAATTTCAAACAACAGCATTTCGAACTCTTTCTTCGCAATAACAGCTTCTTGCATGTTTTCACTCGTAACACCTTCTAATGTCAAATTGAAGCCGACTTTAAGTAATTGATCTCTAATATTTTGCGCTACTTGCCTGTTTACTGGAGTATCCAAAAAGGTCAATGTTGCGCCTAATTCTTTCTCTTTCTGCGTTCTAAATGGCGCACCCGAATATTCGTATTTCCAGCCTAATTTATCGAATACTTTATTTGCATCTTCCTGCGAAAATTGGAGTAATTTGTCGAGTTCTGTATTATAGACATAACTATTTGAATCAAATGGCCCTTGGGCGACTTTTGCGCCAGGCAATGTAGCTACCAATGCGTTTTTATCAATAGATTGTGCGAGTGCCTGGCGCAACTGAATATTTACCAGTAAGCTCTCATTTTCAGCTTCCTCTAAACTACCTGACAGATTAAACAAAATGACACGAGTATTATTTGCTTGCACGTATTTTTTTAACGAAACGTGCGAAGCTACGGTTGCTGCATTTATCCACTTGGGAACAACCGCAGGCTCAAGTGGTGCAAGTAACATGACAGTTCCCTTGAGAAAGGCTACTTCTGCTGCAGCATACGTTTGAAATTCTGTAAATGAAATTTCCTTAATTTCTGGCGCACCCTTAAAATATTTTTGATTGGCGCGTAAATTATGCTTGTTACCGAGCTTCTGTACATACTGATATGGCCCCGTTCCGATAGGCGAAATGGTGTCTCCTTGCTCAACTAACCTGGAATAAGTGTAATCTCTAAATAAATGTTCTGGCAGAATGCCAATCGTTATCAACTCTAAAAATGCTGCATTTACCTGTGGCAAAGTAAACTGTACCTGATAGTCACCAATTGCTTGAAATTGTACACCAGTCATAATTGCGCCAAGCACCGTATCATCACCACCCGATTGAATGATTTTGTAAGTATTTACAACGTCTTCTGCGGTAAACAGTTCGCCGTCATGCCAATAAATGTTTTCACGAAGAAATATTGTATACTTTCGACCATCTGGTGAAATTTCCCATGTTTCTGCAAGTTCTGGCGTAATACGACCAGATTGACTATCAATTGAGACCAATCCTGAATAAATCAGGCTAGTAATTAGTTGAGAAGATTCATCAGTAGAAACATCAAGAGGATTGATTTGCGATACAGAACCAACAATTCCATATTTCAATTCTTGACCAAAAACTCGAATACTTGCAACAGAATTAACAAAAAGTGCAATAATAAAAAAGATTAAAATTCCCGTGACAATTCCCGCAAGAATTCTAAATAAAGACGAGAAAAGGGCTACGAAATTAATAATCCCTTGCGGATATCCCCACAGGATATCGCGAAATGATGACATAATTAAACGACTTTAATATCGATATAAATAAGAACCATCAAAATCAAGATTACCACAAATGTAAGATAGAAGAAGATTTTATCTGCACCTTTTCGTAACTTGAAGATGTCGCCACCACCACCGAAGAAGCTTGATCCTTTTTCACTTCGATTCTGAGCTAAAATCAAGACAATACCAATAATCCCGAAAACGATCTCTAAAATATTTACCCATTGTTGTGTCATTTTTCTGTGTTCAACCAAATTAACGTCTGATATGCAAGCCCTATCTGAGCTGACAATACTGCTATTGTACCAAACAATCCAAGAGAAGTCCCAATCACTTTTCCTCCAAAAAATACGAAAGATGGAAAGTTAACCGCCTTAATGGTTATTCCACCCAAAAGCGAATGACTTAAATAAAACACTACCATTAATATAACAACATGAATCAATGCATCAAATACTGGCCCTGAAGGCAATAAAAAGAAGGAGCGAATACGTGATGAGGCGAGAGTTGCTGCGCCATAAAAACAGAGAAACATTGCAACATACGTAATCGAATTTGCAAATAGAATGCCTCCGGTAAACTTTGAAACAATTGCTAATAGCAAAAAACTGAGCAGCAACTGAAATATGATTTGCTTAATTTTCATTTTGATTCACTTGAGTTAATCCGGTCTCATCAACCTGTAAAGTGTACGTAATTGTATCTGAAGATGCAAGCAGAGGAATTATAACAAGTTGTTTGGTTATCAGATTAACGTCAGGCTCTGAAATTTTAACAATACCCAATGACTCGAGTTGTGCCAAGAAGGGATCTTTATTCTCATACAAAATTCTTCCCGATGAATCAGTAATTTTTGCTAGTTTATACATTGAGCGAAAGCCTACTGGCACAAGAGCATCTGGAAGGGTAATTTTCACATATTCTGCCCATAAAAGTTCGCTACGTGCAGCAAGAACTGCTTCTACATCTTTCGTAGCGCGAGAAGTGTTCCTAGTGATAAGTACTTCGAGCGCATTAGCAGCATTTACTTTATTGAAAGTAAATCCAGAACCAGTTTTGGCATCTTTTTTCGTAACTTCTATTGAAGCAACTAATTGTTTTTCATTATCTGGAACAAACGAACGAAACCAATTAAATACAATCAACAATACTACAATCGCTCCAACAAAAAGGTAGAGCGTAAAAAATGCTATAATGGTTTGTATGAATTTCATACTGCCTCATTTTATCATGAAATCATCGTGAAAACCAAAATAATTGCTACGATTGGCCCCTCGACTTGGAATTTACCAGTAATTAGAAAAATGTACCGCGAAGGGCTCGATATTGCTCGAATAAATGCCTCTTTTGCAGATCGAGAGGAATTATCGCGAGTGAAGAATCAATATCATCGAGTCAATTCGCAAATCACCATGATGGTTGACACCGTTGGTTTTAAGATTCGTCTCAACAAAACAAATGCTGAAATAACCGTTACAAAAGGAGACCTCATTAATTTTTCATCTCACCCGACTAAAGATTTCGAATTAGGTCTAGACTACCAATTTTTCGAACGAGATGTGCAACCAGGCAATCGACTTTCAATTGACGATGGCAACATGCAATTGAAAGTCATCGAGAAATCAGCTGAACGAGTAACAGCACAGGCAATAACTAACGGAATTATAAAAAAAGGCAAGACACTTGCTCTTCCTGACACCAAATTAAGTTTTAACGAACCAATCACCGCAAAAGACAAGATTAATATCGACAACGCAATTGATCTTGGATACGATTTTCTAAACATTTCATTTGTTCGTGGTATCGGCGATATTCGCGCCATACGGCAATATATTGGGAATTCAAAAATTTCATTGGTTGCAAAAATTGAAAATGCCGAAGGCATCCAGAGTATAGATGAAATCCTACCATATGTTGATGCATTGATGATTCCTAGAGGAGATCTCGCAATAGAAACACCTTTTGAACAACTTCCGATCATTCAGAAAGAGATGAGTCGAAAAGCAGCGCAATTCGGTAAGCCCGTAATTTACGCTTCGCAAATTCTTGATAGTATGAAATCGAGTAGATTCCCACTACGCTCTGAAATTTCAGATTTAGGCAATGCTGTATACGACCGTGCCGATGCAATTATGCTCGCACAAGAAACTGCTATTGGTAATTTTCCAGCAACTACAGTAGCAACAGCGCGAAAAATTCTAGATAGAGTAGAGCCATCATTTAGTATTGATCCATTATTTGAAGATTCCTTTATTCTTGAAGCAGCTACGAATTCCGCAAAAAATCCAAAGACGAAATTTATGCTTGAAAAAGCTCTTCACGTTGATTATCAACTTGCAAACGGTTACAAATTCAGTTGCCCTTATGGCCTTGATACATACAAAGATATGGCAGACTTTTGGTATGAATTTGAACCTCTAGTATACCTCAGTAAACTGCGAAAACCCTTAACTTTAACATTTGAATCACCAGATTTACGTGCATTAAGACAAGCAAATTTACTGTATGGTGTGCAATGTAATAGAGTTTAAAACGATAATGCAATAGCGTATTAATGCTTTAGTGCTTCATTGCTTTGCTCTCTTTACCGCTTTCTCGCTTTACTTTCCGTCACTCTGCTTTAATTGAAATTTTGTTGTATAATTCACAAACTAACTGGTGATGTAGCCAAGTGGTAAGGCAGCGGTCTGCAAAACCGCTATGCGCGGGTTCGAATCCCGCCATCACCTAATTCAAATTTCCCTTAACACATAATTCCGGTTGATTTAAACAACGGAGTATTTCGAATAACAACCGTTACAAAAAGAAAAATTTTTTTCTAGGAAATGTAACGACCTACATTCAACGGGGTGGGTGAATCCCACTATTACGCAGAATACTCATTAGAAACGAATTGAGATACTCTCTCAATGTCATCGTCAGAAATCTCTGTTGAATTGATATCTTCAATAAGCTTATTCATAATGATATTTATCTCTTTTTGGAACAATTCAATAGTTAAAACGCGATCGACATTGGTATTACTTCTATATATTTGAAACGCTTTTTGTGTTGTTGCCTTAATTCTATCAATGGCAACAAAATAATCGAGCGAATTTTTTTCTGTAGCAGAAAAAAGTGATCCAATGCTACCGTTAGGCTGAGCAAAATGCGCCAATTTATGCCTGAAATTATTTAGAAGTGACGTTGCATTACGTTTATTGTAAAGGCCATACCTCTTTAGTGTAAATTTTACTGCATCATCTTCATAAGTTACTTTCATGAAAACTTTTTTTTTAGTTATCACACTAAGAGGCCACTCCTTAGGATTATGGATAACATATGCGATTCTCGAATAGAAATTAAGAAGACTAAATAATCCAACTGCAATTAAGTAATTACCTCCTCCAATATATTCGCTTGAAGAAAGAAATTCTTTCTTCGTTGTAGTCTTAGCTCAAAGAAACGTATTACAATCTGAAAATAATTCATGCCCAACGTCTATTATATAACTCACTATTTCATTCCTATTCATTAATGTCATTCTAGCATTTTTGTCACTACGGTGCCTCTTCTTCCCCCCTCCCATCTATGCTACACTTCCCGTATGAATAAACGAACTATCTCTGTAATAGTACTTGCGCTAGCAATTGTCGGCGTCATCATTTTTGCTCTATACAAAGTAAATCCATTTGGATCTAGCGATTACACGCAAGGTAAAAAAATGTCCCCAACTGAGGCAAGATCAACGTATGAACTGCCTTTTGCTAACAAAACAATCCAGTTGATCCGTGCAAATTCCGGTAGCACCGAAAGTACCTTTTGGAATACTACAATAGCTTCTGTTTCTGTTAATGGCACGCTCGATTCTCTATACGATAGGGAAGACTGGGGGGTATCTTTATTCTACGATAGCCCTAAAAATGCATTTTACTACCTAAACCCCGGGGGGTATGAAAAAATAAGTATCGTTACCTCAAGTTACATTGCGGAACTGGCAAAACCAAAAAATCAAAAACTTGCCCAAGAAGATCTAACAGGAACAACTACCTATCGTAGTTGTGCGCAAAAAGAAACTTCCGTTGGATCAATAACTGGTGTACTTTCTGTACCATGTACTGAACGCGTAGTAAGTGATGAATTTTCTGATGTTCTCGATGAAAGCACTGTTGTTGCCTGCTTTATTCCAATTTCTTCAGGCAATTACCTTGCGTTTGAATTACCACTAAGACCAGTTGGCACGTCACTCAACCTTTGTGAATCACTAACGGCAATGGGTATTCAAAGTATTACTGAAATTACCAAAAAATAATATGAAAAACTTCCTTAAAAGATTCGGTGCAATTCTCGCTGATTTGCTATTCTTTACCGTTTGGATTGCAGTTTCGCTTGCTGTTGCAATTTTCATTCTCTATTGGCAAAACAAAGATATCGCAATAATTAATACTTTACTGCAAACCCAATTAATGCCAACATTATACGTCGCGTATGCAGTATTATTTGTAATAATTCTTAAATACTTCACCATTGTGCCTCTTTTCTTAAAAGCGACACTTGGCCAGGCATTATTTGGTATCTCCTATACAACCGAAGGAAAATTTACCTGGTGGAAACTCTTTCTCAAACATATTATTGGTCCATTTTGGGATATTCTTTTATTTCCTTACACACTATTTGCAGGTTTCACTAAAAAAGCAAAAATAAGCACAAATATCTCGGGTATTGTTGTTTCAACTGAAAAACGAAAGCAGGGGGTTGTTTTCTATGCAGTTACAATTTTTTCAACTCTTGCGCTTATTGCAACTATTGCAGGAGGAACTTACGTTCAAAAAGTAGGTATAAATCAACTCATTGAACAATATACTGACTACGAAAAGCAGGTTGATTACTTGATAGAAAAACACGCCTATCAAGACGCAGCAGACGTACTCGAAAAATATAAAGAATATAACGGAGAGACAGCGACATACTGGTTTAGCTCCTGTATTATCAAAGGAAATCTGACTACCGAAGAAACAACACACGAAATTTGCGCTAAAGCAGCAGAACAAAACGCCAGTGACGCTTCTCGTCAACTACAAATAACTGCCGTTGAGGCACGAGTATATGCAGCCAATTTAGATTATGAAAAAGCAGAGTCACTGTACGCAAAACTATGGAATGAACTCAACGTAAGAACATTAGATATGAAAGATTATGTATATGTTCTTTCTGAACTAGGAAAAAACAAAGAAGCGACTGAGGTTCTAGGCGAGCTTGAAAAGGCTGTACCTGCAGAAAATATCTCACTAAACCGTGATATTGCAGTACTTTACGAACGACTTGGTGACACCGAAAAAGCACTTAGCAAGTACAAAGAAATCCTGGCTGCAATTCCAGAAGGGAGTAATCAAGATATCGCAGGTGAACTTAATTACAGCGTAGGTGTAATACTTTTTAACCAAAATAAGCCTGATGAAGCGAAACCATACTTTGAAATTTCAGCCACACAGAATCCAGATTATGCTGAGTTGGCTGGGTCTTATATGATTCTAATTAACAAATTACTCGGGAGTATCGTCAAATAGGGTATATCTCTCGGTCAGTTGTTTTAGTACTTTGCTTGCTGACGCTTGGCGTTTTTCGTGAACAATGATACAATTTGCGCATTGATAACAGAATGTTGTCAATTAAAGAATGCCGGGATGGTGGAATGGCAGACACGGGGGACTTAAAATCCCCTTCCCAAAAGGAGTGAGGGTTCGACTCCCTCTCTCGGCATTTTTCTCATTTTCTCTCCCAAGCATTTACCTGCATTGTTTTACTCACTACAGTGATATTGTGCCTACAATTTCACTGTTTCCGTTCGTCCACAATACCCCTTGGCTTTTCGAGCAAACAGTAAAATGCCGGGAAGAGAAAATGGGAAAGGTGGGTAATGTGGGAGTCGAAACTCAAACGAGACAACAATAATTTGTTGTCGAGAGCAGAGCGGGGCTGCGCCTAACAACCGCTAAAAGTTTGATATGCAATTTCTGTGACGAATCAACGAAGGGCAGATGAGTCCTGAAATTGATGGGTAGCCGACGACCTCAATTAATGTTACCCGAGGAAGTAACACCTTAATACGCGTAGCGCCAACGATTTGAGTTACAAGGTGGGCGAGTAATTAACAAGAATTTTAGAGTATGAAGTAATTCATAATTCCCCCAATATAATACTTGCATGAACAATCATGCATTCATAGATGGTCAAAATCTTCACCTAGGACTTTCATGGAAAATGGATTATAGAAAGTTTAGACAATATTTAAAGAACAAGTACGAAGTGACAAAAGCATTTCTATTCATTGGATATATAAAAAAGAATACTGAACTATACAAAAGAATTTACGATCAAGGCTTCATACTCATATTTAAAAGTGTTATGGATATCAAAAGGTCTGACGGAAAAGTTACACACAAGGGAAATGTTGATGCAGAACTGGTTATGCATGCGATGATTGAATATCATAATTATGACAAAGCCATTATAGTATCAAACGATGGAGATTTTCATTGCCTAATTCAATATTTGGAAGAAAATAAAAAATTGCAAAAGATAATTTGTCCAAACAACAAATACTCTAAACTTTTGCGAAAATACTCGAATTATATTATTACCATCGACACTCTGAAAAGCAGTCTAGAATACAAAAAGAAAATGGCCAAGACCAGCGTTCGGACAAATCCTTAAGCTGTTTAACTTGGCCTCGTAATAATCAATTATACAGTCCTAGAAACTGACAGTCAACAACTTAAATCATTTTTCTAATCATCTGCTACAATTCCTTCATGGAATTCACCATTGACCAAACAATTTTTGAAAAATATCCAACAATCACAATTGCAGCGATATTTATACCAAAACTTGACAATAGTTGCGCAGCAACGCCAGAGGTATTAGCGCTTCTACACGAAGAAACACAGCAGATTCAGCAAAACTTCGACCTCGAAACCGTCAGCTCTGTTCCTTTCATTTCCAGATGGCGCGATATCTACCGCTCTTTTGGAGCAAAACCGTCTGACTACAGAAGTTCTATTGAAAATATGATACGAATGCCATTAAAAGGTCGAGAAATCGGTCACATCAATACCTTGACCGATATCTATAACTATATTTCCTTGCATTACAAACTTCCCGTCGGAGGAGAAGATGTAAGCAAAATGTCGGGTCCATTACGATTAACCTTTGCAACAGAATCGGAAGCTCCAGTACAATTACTTGGCGATCAAGAACCAGAAAGTCCTTTTCCTGGGGAGGTTATCTACAAAGACAGTATTGGCACTATTTGCAGATGTTGGAACTGGCGTGAAGGAGCAAGAACAATGCTCACGAAGGAAACTACTTCTGCAATTATCGTCATTGAAACTACTAATGAAGAAGAAGCTAAAAAGTTGCCAGAAGCGATTGAAATTATAACCAAACTCGTAACTACCTATTGCCATGGAGAAAATATTTCGCACACGTTACTCACCCGTGATCATCAATCACACCAATTTTAATCCCCCTTGCAACCTTACTTAACCTATGAGAAACTGAGAAATGGAAAAGAAAGTAAAAAAGAAGGTTTCGGTTCCCAAAACCGAAAATGAGGAAGCAAAAGTAACGAGTAAAGTTGTTGAACATACGACGCCAGAGAAGCGATTAGTACGCTCAAGTACTGACAAAATGGTATCGGGTGTATGCGCAGGGTTAGCTGAATACTTCAACATCGATCCAACAATCGTAAGGCTTATTTTCGTTGGCTTGACTGTGTGGGGCGGTTCTGGAATTCTTATCTACATAGTCTTGGCAATTGTGTTGCCAGAAGCAGGAAGTGTAAACAAACCAACCCAAGAAGTAATCAAAGAAAATGCAGCACAATTCGAATCAACTGTCGAACGCGTTGCTAATAATGTTGAATCAGCAACAAAAGAAAAAAATACTCAACTATGGATTGGTATTGGCGTAATTCTTCTTGGACTCATTTTATTAGGTGGTAACTCAGGTATTTTTGATGCCAGCGAAATCATTGGCATGCTTATTCGTACACTTTGGCCACTCTTTATCATTGCTTTAGGTCTGGTAATTTTATTACGCAGTCAAAATGGAAAATAAAACAGGTAACAAGCCAAACTATGATGGGCTATCGTTTGGACTTTTTCTCTTATTTGTTGGGGCAATAGCGCTACTCGCAAATATTGGACTGATAAACTTTAGCTGGAGTACCGTCTTCTCACTTCTTGCGACCTATTGGCCAGTATTTGTAATTGTACTCGGCATCAAAATTGTTGTAGAAACATTACCTCACGGTAAACTTTGGGGCATTTTTATCGATGTAATTGTCGATATTCTCATCGTTTTGGCTTTGATTTTCCCACCGGCAGCTATAACACAAAATGATACGACTTTTCAAAGTGGTGAAGCAAAAATCATTGCACGATCACAATTTCCACTTGCGACACAAAAAGATTTAACCTTTAACTTTGGCGCAGCCGACCTTACGGTTTTCGATTCAAATAGTGAAAACATCGTGACGCTGATTGGAGCACAAAATAGAACAGAGGCGAAACAAAAAGGAAATACAGTAGAAACCATAATTGAGAATCGCATCAACGACAATGTTTTTTTCAACTTCAGAAGTAACTATCAAAAGTATCAAGCAGAAGTTGGAGCACAGGAATTACCTACGAATCTCTCGGTGAAATTAGGCGCAAGTAAAGGCGATTTTAAGTTCGATAATACTTCAGTAAACGATGTGAATGTTGAACTTGGTGCTGGTGACTTAGTAATGAGTTTCGATGGTATTGCATTACCACGTAAAGTTTCTATTAAAGTTGGAGCTGGTAAAGCAATTTTGAACTTTCCTAAAAGTGCTGAAGTCAAAGTTAACTACAAAGTTGGCGTTGGTGCATTAAGAATAGATGCAGCAGCAAAAAATATCACTCGAACGTTCGGTGGGTTAGGAGCAAGTGGCTCATACCAAACAGCTGCAGACCTTGTACCTGCAATTCAAATTGAGGCAGAAGTTGGAGCAGGAGAAGTCGAAATCGTCATGAAGTGAGATCACAAAAGCATCGACGAATTAACTCTTTGAGGCTTTAGTGCTTTATCTCTTTACACCTTTACCGCACTAGATTGCTTCGCTTACAACAATCTTTTCTCCTTTTACGGATACTGAAATCGTACTTCCTTCTTTAATCTCGCCCTTGAGTACCATAATTGCGAGCTCATTTTCTACGTGTTTCTGGATAATTCTCTTTACTGGCCTTGCCCCGAATTCTGGTTCAAATCCTTTTTCTGCGATGAAGTCAATTACCGTATCGTCGAATTTTACCGATATTTTTTGAGCATCAAGCAACCTGGTGACTCTATCTAATTGTAGTTTGACAATGGCGGTAACCTGTTCCTTTTCTAACGGATGAAACATTATCGTCTCATCAATTCTATTGAGGAATTCAGGCTTAAATGAATGTCTTAGCAATTCTTGTACTTGAACTTTCACTTCTTGCCAATCATTTTTCTTGCGAATCTCTCGGCGTAAATAATCAAGAATAACAGATGCACCGACATTACTTGTTGCAATAATTATTGTATTTTTAAAATCAACAGTACGGCCTTTTGCATCGGTTAATCGACCATCATCTAATACTTGCAACAAAATATTTAAAACTTCGGGATGAGCCTTTTCAATTTCATCCAGAAGAATAATCGAGTAGGGCTGACGACGGATTCTTTCAGTTAACTGTCCACCTTCTTCAAAACCTACATAACCTGGAGGAGAACCAATTAACTTTGAAACGCTGTGTGATTCCATATATTCAGACATGTCGATACGAATGATTGATTCTTCGTCACCAAATACAAATTCTGCAAGCGCTTTTGCAAGTTCAGTTTTTCCTACACCTGTTGGACCAAGAAATAGAAACGATGCTAAGGGTCGCTTCGGATCTGTTAAACCCACCCGCCCACGCCTAATTGCCTCAGCAACAGCACATATAGCTTCTTCTTGAGCAATTACCCTTCCGTGCAGTAATTCTTCAAGTTTGAGCAATTTTTCTTTCTCTTCATTCTGCAATTGCGTCACCGGAATGCCAGTCATTTTTGAAAGCACTTGTGCAATTGTATTAATCGAAACTATCGGAGTTCCTCTTGATTTCTTCTTCTCCCAATCCTCAACTAGAGGTGCCATTTTATCTTTCAATTCTTCAATTTGCTGTTTGGCTAACGATGCTTCTTCAAACTTTTGAGCGCGAGTTAATGCATCGCGTTCTTTTTCAAGCGTTTTCAATTGATTTTTGAGTTCACGCAATTCTTGAGGTTCATATTGCGACTCAATCTTCATTTGACTACACGCTTCATCAAGAATATCGAAAGCTTTATCAGGCAAAAATCTATCTTTAATATATCGATCAGAAAGATTTGCTGCAGCTTCAAGCGCTGTATCTTCTATCTTTACTTTGTGAAAAGCCTCATAACGATCTCGTACACCTTTTAGAATTGCAATAGTTGCTTGCACGGTAGGTTCTTCAACAAGAATTGGTTGGAATCTTCGTTCTAAAGCAGCATCTTTTTCAATATACTTCTTGTATTCTGAAATCGTAGTTGCACCGATAATTTGAAATTCTCCGCGAGCAAGGGCAGGCTTTAGCATATTGGCCAAATCCATTTGACCTTCTTGAGCACCTGAACCAACTACGGTGTGTAATTCATCAATAAATAAGATAATTTCACCATTAGCCTTTTGCAATTCCTCAAGAATTTTCTTTACTCTTTCTTCAAATTCTCCTCTGAACTTTGACCCCGCGATCATAGCACCTAAATCTAGCTCTTTAACCTGCTTATTTTGCAATTCAGTTGGCACATCTCCAGTCATAATTCTATGTGCTAACCCTTCAGCAATCGCAGTTTTACCTACGCCAGGTTCTCCAATAAGAACTGGATTGTTTTTTCGTCGCCTAATTAATATCTGAATCAATCGGGTAATCTCATCATTACGCCCAATAACAGGATCTACCGCACCTTTTTTGGCAAGTGCGCTAAGATTTCTTGAATATTTATCTAGCGTTGGTGTTTGCGTTGTTTCTGCTGATTTTTGACCTGATTCGTCACCTTTTCCAACAATTTTCAATACTGCCTGTCGCGCATTTGTCATTGAAATTCCATATTTTTGCAAAGTTCTTGCGCCAAATCCATCATGTTCTCTTAATATACCTAACAAAAGATGTTCTGGACCAACATAAGTATGACCAAGTTCCATTGATTCTTGAAAAGCAAACTGCAACGCCTGCTTCATTCTTGGTGATAAATCTAGCTCATTTGCCCCATAATTTGATCTTATAGATGGAAGATTTTCTTCAAGATAGGCACGAAGCAGGGTAGTATCAACACTCAATTCTTTGAACACCCGTTCGACGAGCTCGTCAGAGGTCAATTCAAGCAACATATCTTCAGTATCAACAAACGAGCCTCCACGTAAACGTACATTCTCAATTGTTCTTGCAAGGATTTCTTTCGCTTTCTGTGAAAAATACGAAAGAATATCAATTTTTTCTTCGTTTGAGTTCATGTGGGCAGTATATCATAAATTAGCAGTGTCTTTCTAGACTGCTAGCTTACTAATCTCGCTCGCTAGCTTTACATCAGCATCTAATGCAAACTGAGCAACCTTTCTACTTTTATTCTCTTTATAATTCCCAAAATACTCTTCAATTTTATCAAAAAGTACAGTTGGGGTACATTTATCTTGTTCAATAATTGTTGCCATACCTTTTTCTTGGAGAATAAGTGCGTTGGTGTATTGTTCATTTCTCGTTACCCAAGGAATAGGCACAAAAATTGAATATAAACCGTTCATTCCCACTTGATATACGGTATTTGCGCCACTGCGCCCAATAAATAGATCTGCCTGTCTCATGAGAAAACCATATTCTTCATGCATAAACCTTCGAACTATACAATACTGTGCAAGATCAACCGGTAACGTTTTCACATATTCGGTTATTACTTGATAATCGTTGTACCATTCATTTTCGCCAACTTGCAGATACACGACATATTTCTCTAGTAACTGAGGCAAAATTGCCTGCATCTGTTGATTGAGTAAATGCGACCCTTGACTCCCACCACTTAGCAAAATAACTGGTCTTTTCTTTTTCATATCGACCAGCCATTTTAATTTTGCAAGATACTCTTTTTCTTCAAGGAGCTTACTATGTTCGCGATTACAGTATGCAATTAAATGATCATAATCTTCTATTGCATAGATATGTTCCATTGTTGGGCTACCAACAACGAGAACTGGTTTCTTGAAATGCAAGGTAGATGTTTCATACGTAACCGCAATAACGTCAGCAAAAGATTGCAAAATCTTATTTGTTAAACCAATGCTACTTGTTTGTTCATGAATCACTGTTTTAACTTTGAGAAATTTCCCCACCACGACCATCGGAAGAGAAACATACCCACCAAAGGCAGCAATTACACTTGGCTTAATTTTCTTTATCAGTTTGAAAGCATCATAAAAGCCAACAAAGATCATCAAGAAATTTTTCAACGCTCGAAAACTAAAGACTCTTTGCAATTTTCCCATGCGGATCTTTTGAAAAGGAACACCTAGTCGCATGCAAATGCGTTCTTCCATTGGCAATTGGTGTTTTTCACCTTCCATCGTGAGAGTACTACCAACGAACAATAAATCTCTCGCTAAAGTTGGATATTTTTTCTTAAACGCTTTTAGGGTTGCAAGTGCAGCAAAGATGTGCCCGCCTGACCCCGCCGCTGTGAATATTATAGGTGAGCCAGTCATTGATTCAATTGTACCACACAATGTGATAGTATTACTGCATGACTTTTGAATTCTACATTCTCAATATTATTCAGGCTGTTGCTGAATTTTTACCGATATCAAGCAGCGGACATTTAATCATTGCAAACTATTTTTATGGGATTGCAGAAGAAGGCTTTGAAGCATTTCTTCATTTGCCTACCGCACTAGCCATTGGCATAGTATTTTGGCGTGCTTACATCGATTTATTGAAAGAACGAAAACTTTGGCTGCCATTTTTAATGGTCATTATTCCAGCGGGAACCATCGGTTTGCTATTTGGTGACATGATTGATGATATATTCTACTCGCCACTTATTGTTGGTATAAACCAAATTTTTTGGGGTGGAGTTTTACTCTGGACTGGAACAAGAACACCAGAACAACTAAAAACAACTATCAACTCATGGAAAGACTTGTCTTGGCTTCAGGCACTTAAAATTGGTCTCATGCAAATACTCGCATTAATTCCAGGCACTTCACGAAGTGGAATTACAACTCTTTCTGGAATATGGACGGGGCTTGCACCAAAAGAGAGTGCAGCATTCTCATTTATCGCAGGTTTTCCACTCATAGCTGCTGCATCAGGAGTAGGGTTATTAAAACTAATAATTGCTGAGGAATTTATTGTCAGCATCGACGCAATAACTTTGATTTCTGGAATGATTCTTTCACTTGTTCTAGGCATCATTTTTATGAAACTTTTCACCTCGCGTCATACACTCACCGTGATGAAATATTCCGGGCTTTACCGCATAATATTAGGTTCTCTTCTCTTACTATGGCTTTTATAGCAGCAGGCACGTTAAAACAGAAACAACTTTTTGTTCCAAAGGGTGATGTTCGACCAACACAACGATTTCTCAGGTTAAGTGTCTTTGATTTTCTTGCCGATTTCATACAAAAAGCTTCTGTGCTAGATTTATTTGCAGGAACTGGAGCATTTGGCATCGAAGCCCTCTCAAGAGGTGCAAGAAAAGTTATTTTTGTTGATATTGCAGCAAAGGCAGTTGAAGCAATTAAAACGAACCTGCAATTAGTTGATATGCGCGATAGAGGAGTTGTTTACCAAAGCGATGCAATGGACTTTCTTGTGAAATCTATCAAACATTATCGAACTTTTGATATTGTCTTTCTTGACCCACCATTCACAAAATTACGAGCAATGAAGAAAGATGAGTACGAAAGCTATATGTTAGAGCTGATTGATAGAGCACGAATGCTCTTGAACCCTCAATCAATTGTAATTGTGAAATATCCAAGAAAACTTCCACTCAGTATTCCAACTGGGATGGTTGAAGTAGAAAGGCGAGACTATGGGCTAAACAGAGTGGCTTTTTTGGCACAAAAAGAGTATATTGTAGAAGAAAAAGAGGTCACTGCCCATGATAACCGAACTACAACTTAAAGAACCTACAATTTTTGATTATTTTTCAGCAGCTCTTGAATCATTTCGTTCATTCTTTGGATGGTGGTATGGTGATTTACCGTTAACAATTATTGCACTACTCAAACGAACGCTCGTTGTATTAAATGACACAACCTCATTTAGTGTTGTTTTGCTGGGACTATTCAGCCCTTGGAAAAATGACTATAACATTGCAGGTTGGGTTGTTGGTCTTTTCATCAAACTTATTTACTTACCATTGATTCTCATTCTTTTTCTCTTTGTCGTCGCACTTTTTATTGCCCTACTACTCGTACAATTAGCTATTCTTCCAACTGTTATTGGACTGATAATTATTAATCCGTTTCTTGCACCATGAGTAATGTATTCACTGCTTTTCACGATAAGATGCAAGATACCAGTTCACTTTATGACAACCATGCAATCATTGTCGATACACAATATGAGCCATTTCTCATTACGCAGTTTGATCTTTTTTTCATTCCGCTTAAAGAACTGATTGACAAAATCAAGAGCCACAAAGCTAACAAAAACTTTGCAAAATTCAAACGTTTCTTGGCTGTCCTTTTTCTCGTGCTTGCCTTGCCCTTTGCTGTTACCTACTTTCTTTACTCGCTCAAGTTAATCTCCTTAACGATTCCAGAGTGGGGAATTGTTCTTATGAAACAGGAAATTTTCTTCGCTGCTCTCGCTCTTCTCATTCTTTGGCACGATATCGTTACAGGCTACGATGCACAGAAGTTGCTTCCGAAGTACCCTGAATTAGATGATTTTCTAAAACACAACATTGAAACTCAAGGTATTCAATTCCAACAGTATGTCATGATGAATCCGCTCGATTTCTTTCATCCTGTTACTTTTGATTTAATTGCCAATTCACTCCGTTCTACCGGGCAAAGAACATATATTGACAGTGCGATTCTGCTGAAACAATTACTCAAACACGAACATTTGCAGCGTGTATTGCAACGTCTAGACATAAAACAATTAGAAGAGGTATTCAATTCAACGCAATTAACGCCTGATACTGCTCCGCAATATCCGTATCCTGCATTACAATCGTTCATTTTATATGCAACAGAACAAGCTATTTTAACTGGGAGTAATCGAGTTCTTCCAGAACACATTGTTTTGGCAATCTTTACCATGTTCCCCGTGTTGCAAGAAGTTCTGCAACAACAGCGTATTGACTTTCTAACCTTCAGAAAAACAATAGAGTGGTACATAATGACAGAGCAGTATCAAAGTAAAACAAATGCCTTTGATTTAGCAAATCCGTATTTTACGAAGGGTGGGATCGCAGATGGGTGGGTAAAAGGCTTTACTTTCTATCTTGACAAGATATCGCACGATGTCATGCAAGAAATTTCACAGAATGGTGGAGTTTATGGAATAGGACATGCAAAAGAAATAAATAACCTCATAGGGATTCTGCAAAAACAGTTTAATGCCAACGCGATTCTTATTGGTGATCCGGGTGTTGGCAAAAGCAGCATCATTTATGGGCTTTCTCAACGAATTCTTGAAGGAAATGTTCCTCCTGCACTCAAAGGTTTAAAAATCAGAATAATTGACATCAATAGATTCGTAGCATTAGCTTCAATCGGCACGGGTGGCCTTGCTGAGCTCATGCAAAAAATTAACGATGAACTCCGTAAGCAGGTAGGTACAATTTTGTATTTTGATGATCTTGAAATCCTTCTCAATACTGGAACCAACACAGGTTCAGTAATGTCATATATTATGCCTTTACTCCTCCAAAGCCCAGTCCCTATTATCGGAACAATGACGTTCTCACAATACGCAACTCTAAAAGAAAAGTATCCAACAGTAATTGACGCATTTAAGGAAATTCGTGTAGATGAAGTCTCTCCTGATGATACCTTTACGATTCTCACGACAAAAATTGATCAACTTGAACAAAAAAATCGCATAACCATTACTTTTCCTGCGCTTCGTGATATTTTGACACTTACTGCAACATATCAACCTAACAAGAGATTCCCAAAGAAAGCAGTTGAAGTACTTGAACAGGCTGCAGTTATTGCTGCAGGTTCACCTCAGAAAAAGTTATCACGAGAAATTGTTGCACAAGTTATTCAAACTGCAACAGATATACCAGCAATTACGGCAACACCACAAGATGCAGAACGTTTACTCTCATTAGAAAAGCGCATTCATCAAAAATATATCAACCAAAATGACGCAGTCAATGCAATTGTCGAAGCATTACAGCGGGCAAAAACGAATCTTCGCAACACTTCTAAGGCGCTCGGCGTTTTTCTCTTCTTGGGCCCTTCGGGCGTTGGTAAAACAGAGTTAGCGAAAATTACTGCTCATGAATATTTTGGAGGGGAATTTTCGCTTATTCGCATTGATCTTTCGCAGTACAAGCGCGATGAAGATATTCCAGCATTATTCAATCAATTGCGTAAAGTCGCGCTTCGTCCATATACCTTACTTCTTCTTGATGAATTTGAGAAGGCACCAGCCTCAATACATGATGTTTTTATGAGATTATTTGATGAAGGAATTGTTGTAACTCCTGAAGATGAAACTTTATACTTCAATAACGCGATAATCATTGCGACAAGTAACGTGGGTAGTGACCTTTTGTTAAGAACCACACCAACTGAATTTGAATCGGCCAAACAACAGGTTATTTCGATGCTTCCCAATCATTTCAAAGTCGAACTTATCAATCGTTTCGATAAAGTCATCGTCTTTGCGCCACTTTCGCTTGAGCATTTGCAACAAATCACCGTCTTACAACTGAATGATTTGGTAGAAAAGCTTTCAGAGCAGGGAATTAGAGCAGAGTACACCAGTAAAACAATTTCATATCTCGTTTCTCATGGATATGTACCCGGAATGGGGGCGCGACCACTACGAAGAGCAATGCAAGATTTACTCGAGGCCTCTCTTGCTCAATACATTCTCAAAGTTCAGCAAGAGACAGGCAAAAATCCAGCCTCTGTTGATTTTGATGCACTTCTTCCGGTTAGTTGACATTATGGAATTTACGTTCGATAATCGATGACTATATTAACTTGAAACAATAAACCCATGACAGTATTTATCGGCATAGCAGTTATTGCAGTAGCATTGGTTGTATTCGGAATTAGCGTTTACAACATGCTCATTCAACTTCGCATGAACGTTCGCGAAGCCTCAGCAGATATTGAAACACTATTAAAAAAGCGCTTTGACATGGTGCCAAACCTTGTTAACACCGTCAAAGGATATGCAAAACACGAAGAATCAATCTTCACCAAAGTCGCCGAATTACGTTCTCGCATTGGTGAAGCATCAGGGAATATGGCAGAACTTTCACAATTGAACAATGAAATGACAAGTACCCTAAAAACATTGTTTGCCGTAGCTGAAAACTATCCTGAACTAAAGGCAAATGCTGGCTTCCTTCAATTACAACAACAACTCTCAGACCTTGAAACTGAAATTCAGAAATCACGACGCTACTACAATGCAACGGTTGGTGATTACAACATGAAGATCCAAATTTTCCCTAACGTGATTGTTGCAAGCTTGTTGAAATTCACCCCAGCAGAATTCTTCGCTGCTGCAGAAGAAGAGAAGCAGAATGTTCGCGTCGAATTCTAATAATACATTCGCCATCATGACCAAAAGGCACATCTACCTAATATTGGGCCTTTTATTGTCATTCCTTTTTGTAGGCCTCAATACTCAGCCAGCAATTGCTTTCTCTTCTCCTGAAACTCAAGAAAGCGTTCGAGCAAAAGCAATTGAATACGGGCCCGAAAAAACCTACACTCAAGGGTTAATTGTGTCGCATCATTCAGGCATTGAGTTATCAGATAGAGGCGACGCACTTATCACCGAAGTTATTATCATGTATTTTCCTGCGCCTCGCAGAGGAATTACACGATACATTCCACAGCGAGTAGAACTCGACAATGGAGAAACCTGGAAAACACCTATCGATATAAAAAAAGTTAGTTATCAACGTTTACCTTCAGCAACAAATCTAGATGAAGAGCTTCCTGTACTTGAAGTGTATGATGAATCAACAACAGACGGAGGCTACAAATTCCTTCGTATTGGTCAAGAAGATGTGTATATAACCGGCGCCTATCTCTACGAAATAGTCTACTCGATGAAAAATGTGATTCGATTTTTCGATGATAGAGAAGAGTTGTATCAAAACATAAATGGCAATCTTTCTGAGCTTGCAACTTTGAGTGTTTCTGCCGAAATCTCTCCTAAACGTGAAACAACGAATTTGGCCTGTTTCACAGGAAGTGCCGGATCAACCGCTTCTGATTGCTCGATTAATGTCGAAAATTCGGGCAATGTTTTTTCACGTTCCACAAAACCATTTACAACGCACGAAGGATTAACCGTAGGTATAGCGTTTCCTAAGGGAACTTTTACCGGTCCATCAGCGCTTGAAAAACTGCTTTGGCAATTACTCATTTGGCTACCTGTACTCTTTATCATTCCACTCTTTTACTACGCATTCACGACATGGAGTAAATTCGGCAAAGACAAACCGATGACAGCCATACCTCCAGTATTTTTGGTACCAAAAGAATTACAAAATCAATCATTAAGTATCCTAAAGTATCTTGAGAAAATGAATACTTCTGATACGCCTTTTTTGGCAGAATTAATCAGATTAGCCGAAGCTGGCTTTCTCACCATCAATTTTGAAAACAAAAAATTCTCTTTAACTATATCACCTGAACAAAAACAGAAACTTGAAGTTCATCTTGCGACCCAGCCTGATTATATTCAAAAACTTGTGATGACTTTCACAAGAAATTTGAGTGAATACACCGAGCTCAATACGTTAAAATCAGTCTACGACGACATCCAACGAATCAATGATGCTGCGAAAGAAGAGTTCGAAAAATCGACACTTATCGAAAAAACTTCAGTTCGCAAACGAACAACATTAATTGTTCTCATGACATTACTCTTTATAGCAGCTGGCGTATCTTTCTTTGTTGTTATTTCACTTGAAGAAGCAGCTCTACTTACCTGGCCACTTTCACTAGGAATTTCTGGTATCATTTTTACGATTGCACAAAGTGGAATGCTTAAAAGAACTCCAGCAGGAGACACATTATTGCTTGAGTTACTTGGGTTGCGAAAATATATTGCAACAGCAGAAGTCGAACGACTTGCTTTCTTCAATGACCCCGCAAAAATGATTGCGCATTTTGAAGAGTTGTTGCCGTACGCAATTGTTTTTGGGCTTGAAAAGAAATGGGCTGCAGTATTCACCCCAATTTTAGAGCAAATGCAGTATGAGCCAACCTGGTACACCGGCAACGCACCTGTTTATCATGCATTAAACAGCACTTTCTATAACATGAGTTCGGTATTCGCAAGTACTGCTGCAACTCTGGCAACACCACCAAAATCGAGTAGTGGCGGATTTAGCGGGGGTGGTGGGTTCAGTGGCGGGGGAAGTGGTGGTGGTGGTACGGGATCTTGGTAGCAATTGATAATTATCAATTATTTCCTTTTGTGTTACTATTATAAATGTACTGCCATCGTAGAGTAAAAGCTTTCACCTTATTCGAATTACTCATCGTTTTGGCGATTGTTGGTGGAGCAATGCTTTTTACCACAAATTTTACTGCACGTATCCGAGAAACCTTTGTTGCCCAACAATATGTTAAAACAATTCTTCAACAAAGTCGTACAGCACGAAGAAAATCGATGCTTATCACTAGAAATTCAAATGACACAGGGTGGGTTCACGGAATTGGTATGCAGCTCAAAAAGAATCAAAATGGCTGGCAACTCTCGTTGATTAAGGCACTCGGCAATGAAAGTCAAAATATCTTTTACCGTTCCTATCCAACAGAAGTTTCGCAACTTAGATTTGAAGAGGTTGACGCTGCTTTCCGGCAATATCTACCCGAAGGAGTACAGCTAAGTATATCCGCACAAAACGTTACCGGCTCATTGCAAGCACGTTGCCTGCGCGACGGTACCGAATTTCTCTTGCTATTCGAATCCATTAATGGAAAATTACACGCGTATTGCTATAGCCAAGCTACTGCAGGTAGCTACGTGGATATTACTGCCGATGAAGCAGCTTCAGGAGAAGGTTCACAAAATAAACAAATTGAAATTTCTTTAATTTACCCAAATCAAGGGAAGCATCAATCGCGTGTCTTAATATCACAAAATGGCGACATCAGCGTACAAAATGATAACATTGTCAAAGAAGAAGAACCCGTTGATGAAGAAGAAGGTGAGGAAGGAGGTGAAAATGAAGGAGAATAATAAAAAAATTGTACGAGCAATTGCTATGACTTTAGTGGAAGTGCTTGTTGCGCTTGCAATTATTTCATTTGTCTTCTCATCATTAACACAAATGACCTTTGACGGGCTAAAACGCACTAAAAAACTCGAGTTACAAGACAAAATGAGAAATTATGCAACTGAAGCAGTTCAAATCATTTACAACGCAAAAAACGTAAATTGGCAGGGTAGTGGTGGATTCACTAAAATGCTTCCTCCTGTTACCGCCGGAATTATCCCACAGGTGTATGTGAACTACGATGACTTCGAAGGCACAAGACTTCTTGAACTTTCACCAGCCGATTGTAGTTACGACGCTAAGCGTAAGGTTATTGTTGGTGCTGATTGTGCCAAAGTTATCCCACCAGAAACGCTCGAAAGAAACATGATCTTTGGAAGAGTAATTCAACGACTTGATAATGATATTATCGACACAGGCGAAGAACCGTTAAGCGATACCGTTAACGATGCGGAAATCAGCATTATTGTCGCTTGCATTGATGATATGTGTGATCCCTCTGAATTCGCTCCATTTATTCTAAATTTTAAAGTTTTCCGTACCGGTGCAGCACAATAATAAAACGATAAAAGTCCTAGATGCCTTTACTTTGGTCGAAACACTCATTGCGATGTCGCTCATCGCGGTATTATTTGTTCTCATCATGCAAGCCCTTAGTTCAATGCTCTTGGGGTCATTACTTATAGAGGCAAGAACAGCGGTAAGAACAGAAGGAGAATTTGTTGGCGAATATCTCAAGCTGCGCATTAAAAATGCTGACCCAGCATCACTCGTTTGTGATGATGAATCAGATTTGAAACCTATTACCTGGCAAACCAAAGGTTCAAGTGATACGCATACCTTCTATTTTGACGAACCTAATGATCGCTTTTGCCTTGACAACGACAGTACTCAAGCTAGCGCCTGCGATACCGTTCTAACATATAATGATGTTATTGTTCACGATGTTATAGTTAACTGTGAAAGCACCATTGATGACATTACCGGTCAACAGTTTACCACCGTTAATCTTATGTTTGACCTTGACTCGACGCAGAAATATGGAGATGGACCAGCAGTTGCAAATGTATCACGTTTCATAAACATCGCTATCAGATAAATATTCTTACGCTTTGAGTCCACGTCGTTGATATTGCTTTCACCCACGCACACACAAGCATGTGACTCTAGCTTGAGAATAGATATTCAAAAAATCTATGATTACAGTGTCAGTAATGACATAAACACCAGCGGAAGAAAGAGTGTAAGAAGTGGGATTTTCTGTCCACTTCGTAGTCGTTTTTGCATCAATAAGTAGAACATAGCCATAACTGCGACTATTGCAAGAATAATTGTCATTCTGGTGAACCCTAGAAGCCCAACAGCAACAGAAAAGGCGATTATATCAGCGCTTCCAAATAGCGCACCAAATTCAATATTTTCATCGCGCTTAAGCAGTTTAACCAGCCCAACAGAAAGTACAATAATACCTAGAATAAGTAGAATATCGAGATAGAATATAGTGCTATTGCCCATCAAGTACCACAATAAAACAAGACTCAACTGCCCAACAACTAGCCAAGAGACGGGAACAGAAAAGCGCTTTGAATCTTCGTACATCAGTAAACTCGTACATGCAAAAGCGAACAAACCAACAGCAAAAATCAAATGATTTATTCCAAAAGCGAGGTATAAAACAAATAACACCCAAGCCCATGTTGCTGAAAAGAGTAGTTCAAATCGTAAATAATCGAGTGAAACTTTTTTACCGCAGTAGATGCACTTTTGCTTCACAAGAAAGACACCAATGAAAGGCAAAAGTGCATACCATGGCAACTCTTGTTTACAAGCATCACACTGCGATCTGCCAGCAATAGATTTCAAAAATGAACCACGATCAACAATAAGCTGCACATACTCTGACATAATTATACCGACAACAAGCCAGAATATGAGCAGTATTTGATCCATAATTCGTTATTGAGCTTTTTGCATTCCTGCACAAGCGATTGCTGATTGATCTGAACCAACACAGTAACAATCTTTGTTCTTTGAAGCATCATTTCTTTCGACATTACCACCACGTGGGTTCTCGGTTACAGCACATACGGTTGCTCGCAATGCTGCACCATCAGTAGTTCGGCGAATGTAGTAATAGCGAATTTCGTTATAGTTATTCTCTTTTGAGAATGGTCCCCATGAGAATTCACCTTCAAAATATTCTGCAAGACCACCTTTACCTCGAACATTAATTAACGAAGAAGTGTCTGAGGTAAATGCTGTATTACAAGCTTTAACATTAGCCAAATCGACAGTTGTCTTTGTTGAATCAACGCCATCACCGACTGGATCACCAGCACCGAATTTACCAGAGTTATAAATACACCCTGGATATGTTTGGAAGTCAGCATAATATGCTGTTAAAGCAGTTTGAATCTGATTAACAATGTTTCTTCGCTGAGTGTCTCGACCTTGGCGTAGTGCGAATGTTAAGCCGGCGTATGCGCCAACTGACAAAAAGGCAATAATTGCCATAACTACCATAAGCTCGACGAGGGTAAAACCTTTAACTTTCATTATTGAGCAGATCAGTTTATATACCAGAAAGATACCTCAATCGCATAATTGTGTCAATGACGTTTCAATTACTGAATTGATTGCGTCAACTGGAACATTGGATAGTAAATTGACGCGACAATTACTGCAACAATTCCACCCATAACGACCAAAAGTATTGGTTCAAGTAATGATGATAATGCCGACGTTGCAGCCCTAATTTCTAGATCAAAATACCTCGCAATTTTTTGCAATACTTTATCAAGTTGACCAGTTTCTTGCCCCACATTAACCATATATCCAACGATCGTAGGGAAATGCTGACTTTGTAGTAATGGAACTGCTATCGAAACACCACGACGAACCTGATCACGCATATTGGCGACTTCATCTTTGAACCATAAGTTACTTAACGTTGCTTCAGTCAATTCTAACGTCTGAATAATTGGCACACCGCTACTGATAAGAAGATACAACACGCGACTAAACGTTGCTACTTGTATCTTCACCATAAGCACCCCAATAATTGGAATGCTAATGAGTAACTTGTCCCAAACACGGCGACCTTCAGGCGTCGAAATGAAATATCTACCACCAACAATTGCACCAACCACGATCAGTATAACAATATACCAGTAATTAATAAGAAATTGACTCAATCCAATGACCATCTTTGTTATTAACGGTAGTTCAGTATTGAATGATTTGAAAGCTTCCTGCATTTGCGGAACAACTACCGTAATCAGGAAAATGACTACACCAAGCATAACAACTGTCAAAACCGCAGGATAGGCAAGTGCAGAAACCACTTTGGAGGTTAATGCTGAACGTTGTTCATATTCACGAGCTAATTTTCTAAAAATTCTCCCTAAATTACCGCTTTGCTCACCGGCTTTAATCAAATTTATTGCAATTGAATCAAACACATCTGGATATTTTGCAAGCGCATCTGATAACGGAACACCCGACGAGACAGTTTTCAATACTTCTTTCAAAACGCGCTGAAAGCGCGGATTTTGAGTTTGTGTACTCAATACTTCAAGAGCTCGAGTAATTGATAACCCCGCATTAATCATAATTGAGAACTGCTTTAAGAAAATCATTTTTTCTTTAAGCGGAATTCCCCCAATATTAATCTCTTTTAATCGCTCAATCGACAAAAATCTAGAAACCTCATCAACTGAAAGTGGCGATAAATTACGCTGAAACAATTGCTGCACAACTTCTTCTTTTGTTGCTGCTTGCAATGATCCCTTAACCTTACCACCATCTTTATTCAATGCAACGTATTCGTATAATTTTTTGTCTTCCATTACACCAATTCCTCAAGTAATCTGGCCATTTCAGTCGCATCTAGGGCATAACGCAAAGCGTCTTCTTGCTGAATTAACCCTTCTTTGTATAGCCCAAGTAATGATCGTTCAAGTGTAATCATGCCGAGATCTAGACTCGTTCTGATGATATTATCGATTTGATAAATCTTGTTTTCTCGAATTAAATTCCTAATTGCTGGAGTCATTAACATGATTTCTAAGGCAGCACGTCTACCACCGCCTTTTACAGGAATTAATCGTTGCGCAACAACGGCTTCTAGAACATCTGCCAATTCAGAACGAATCTCATCTTGCTGAACATCTGGGTACATATTTACAATTCTTTGTATTGTCTGAGCAGCGCTATTTGTGTGTAAAGTTGCAAATACCAAGTGACCAGTTTCAGCGACAGTAATCGCCGAAGAAATTGTTTCAAGATCACGCATTTCTCCGACCAAAACTACATCTGGATCTTCACGAAGTGCAGAACGAAGTGCACCTTTCCAGGAGTGAGTGTCATCACCGAGTTCTCGCTGTGAAACAAGTGCCTTTTGTTGAGGAAAGACATATTCTACTGGATCTTCAATAGTCAGAATATGTTTTGGATGTTTCATGTTAATTTCTTGAATTACTGCAGCCAAAGAAGTTGACTTACCATGGCCTGTTGGACCAGTAACAAGAACCAATCCTTGTTCAAGATCAGTAAATTTATGAAACAAATCTGGAAGTTTCAATTCATCAATTGTTCTAATTCTCGTAGGAATTAAACGGAAAGCTGCAGACAAATAACCACGCTGCCAGTATGCATTAATACGAAATCGACCAGCATCTTTATGTTGATATGCTAAATCTACCTCGCGATTTACTTCAAGTTGCTCCTTTTTGTCATCTGGCAAAACTGAATAAATCAATTCTTTTGCTATTTGTGGCGTAATAATTACTGAACCAACAGTAACTAAAGATCCATCGATACGAACCATTGGCAAATAGCCAACGACTAAATGGAGATCAGAGGCATCTTGCGCAATAACCAAATCTAATAATTGCTTAATTTCATATGGACCACTTACCGAAATATTTCCTACAGCTGGTTCTTGTGGCTGCGCTGGCGAAATTGGCGTAGCAACAACAGGCGAACCTAAATCTGGCTGTGGGGCCACGGGTTGCGTAACCTCAGGAAAGGTAACTGCTGGCGTTACTACCGCAGGTGTTGACGATACAGGAACATCACTCGAAGAAACTGGAGGCTGAGTTACTGTAGGTTGACTTGCAACAGCATTCTCTGTAACCGTCTCGGTTACCTGTGTTGATTGCACAACATTTACTGGTTGTTCTGATACAGTCGGAATCGGCGCTGCTGGTGATTGCCCAGTCATTTGTTTAAGCATTGCAAGTGGATCTAAAAAACCTGGTTTTGCGACATCTTGTGCTGACGCATTCATAGGCGTAGATGAAACCGGTGGCAAACCAGAACTTGTTTGCGGTAACGGAGGTAATTGAGTGTTTGGCGGTTGTATCGGAGTTCCTGTGTTTAAATCCATAGTTATTAAAATTACGTTAATTCACTATCGCTCTTTGCGACACGAGCGACTTCTTCTATTGTTGTAATACCTTCAATTGCTTTAAGATAACCATCTTGCACGATAGTAATCATACCTTCTTCTTCGGCTAATTTTTCGAGTGCATCATATTCTGCATTGCGCATTATGCCAGAAGCCATTTTATCGTTGATCATCGCGACTTCAAAGATTGCCATACGACCGCGATATCCTGTTCCACCACACTTTGAACAACCCGTTCCATGATACAAATATATCTGCTGCTGACCATCTGCTGTTAAGTCGGGAGCTTTAACTGGTGGAGCAAATTTATATTCTGGTTGATCTGGCGACAATACTGGTCGTTTCGCTAAAGTTTCTAAATAGCGTGTTACATCAAAGTTTGCAATGCCACCAAGAACTTTCGTAACATCATCAACTAATTCTTTTGGTGCAGGTTCAGCAACTCGACAATGTGGACAGATAGTTCGCACCAATCGTTGAGCTACGACACACTTAACAGTAGAGGCAACCAAGAATGGCTCAATTCCCATGTCAATTAAACGCACAATAGATGAAACCGCACCATTTGTGTGCAATGTTGAAAGAACCAAGTGCCCCGTAAGTGCAGCTCGAATTGCAAGACGAGCTGTTTCTTCATCACGTACTTCTCCTAGGTACACAATATTCGGATCTTGACGTAGAACTGCGCGCAGTACTGTAGCAAAATCGAGGCCAATATCATGATTAACTTGAACTTGAGTAATACCAGGAATTCTAATTTCAACAGGATCTTCAATAGAGATTACGTTGACCTTTGGATCGTTCAATCTGTTTACAGTACTTGCCAATGTTCTCGTTTTACCACTACCTGTTGGACCGGTAACTAAAACAATTCCGTTAGTAACGCTAATACTCTCAACATATCGTTTATATGCAGAACCACGCAGGCCAGATTCTTCAAGCGGAGGAATTCCTGTAGTTCTTTCGAGCAAACGCATAACAAGCTTTTCACCGTACAACGAAGGTAGAGTAGAGATACGTAAGTCAAACTTTCTTTCGGCGACCTTAATGAAAAGACGACCGTCTTGTGGCATTCTAGTTTCGTCGATTTTCAAATTCGACATAATCTTCATTCTTGCAACGACTGGTGGCTGAAGTTCTTTCGGTAATGTCAATTTTTCAGTCATAACACCATCGATACGATAGCGTACGCGAACTGATTTTTCTTGAGGTTCAACGTGAATATCTGAAGCACCTGCTTGTGCACCATAAACGAGAATAGAATTAACTATTTTAGCAACAGGTGCACCTTGTAGATTTTGTGAAACATCAGCAACATCTTCGGTCGAAATCTCAGTTTCCTGAACGCCGGTTTCTTGTTGATACGATGTAACTGCAGCTTGAACATCACCACTAATCAGATTGCCAAATCTAGTTGAAATATACGTTTGTACTTCTTGCGGAGAAGCCGTGTAAATCTCAACCTGTCGAGGTAAATATTTAACTTTCCAAAATTGAATCGCATTCAAGTTGAATGGGTCAGCCATTACAACTTTAACTTTCGTATCGTTTACTTCAAAAGGAAACGCCTGCTGTTCTTTAAGAACATCTACGCTAACGCCATTTAGTAGTTCAGGGGCTGCCTGAATTGGAGATAAATCATCAATAAATTGAACGTTGTAAACGGCTGCCTTTGTCTTAAAAAGATCTTTTTCATTGACTAACTTCTTTTCAAGAATTATCTGCAGTTCAGTCTTATTTTGCTGCGCACATTCGAGTTTAATTTGATCAGCAGTTTGTGCGGTAAGCAAGCCTCTTTCAACTAAAGCAGTAAGTAGGCGTGTATCAACACCAGTATAGGGCAATGGCATGTGTCAGTATAGCAAGTTGGGGGGAGCTTGGCAATGAGAACTTTGGTTCAACTCGATCATGCTAATCATACGAAATTGTCGAAGTTATAAAATTATGCTAGTGTCTTTTATGACTTTAGAAAGCTCGAATTGGATTGTATGTCCACAATTTAGTGAAAGATGGTTTATAACATGTGGCCCCGTTGCTTTAATAAAAATTGTACCTGTATTGACTACAATTGTACTAATCGCTGCAATTCCTTATGTCATAACGCATGCCATCATATTGGCCAGAAAAAAACTATCTATCGGTAACATAATTTACAAACTAACAGCAGACGTAATTTTGATCTGCTGCCTTCTATTTCTCTTTGCTACGCTTCAAATAATAATAGTTCGATTTGGTGTCATTAATTAATATATAAGCATGGCTACGTAAACCAAGATTTACGCAATCTAATAAATCGAGCGTCAGCTTATTTCAGTATTTTAGCAATTAATTGTATAATTCCCCATGGCAAAATTCGAACTTTACAAAGGCCCATACAATCCTCAGGCAACAGAAAACGCTGTGCTTGATTTCTGGGCAAACAAACCTTACTTCAAACCTGAATATAACAGCATCACAAAAGCTGTTGATTCAACCGAAGAACTGAAAACGTATTTGAAAGAAAATCCTGACAAGAAATTCGTTATTGTTGACCCACCACCAAATGCATATGGACGACCACATCTTGGAAACATCTCTGGTTACGCCTATCAAGACTTACTAGGAAGATTCAATAGAATGCAAGGCAAGAGAGTATTATTGTTTCCAGGTAAAGATCATGCAGGAATTCAGGGAGAAATCGTAGTTCTACGTGAACACTTTAGACCACAAGGCAAGACAAAACAAACACTAGGTCGCGAAAAATTCTACGAGGAGACCTATGACTATTTCACCACAATGATGGCTGCAGCGCAGAAAGATGAGAAGAGAATCGGGCTTTCTGCCGACTTCGACCGAGATGTTTTTACCCTACATCCAGAAATTGTTGATAACGTTTTAACGACCTTCATTAAGCTTCATGAACAAGGCCAAGTTTACAAAGGGGTACGAATCGTAAACTGGTGCCCTTCATGTAAAACCGCATTGGCCGATATCGATACAGTCAAAAAAGAACGTGAATCAAGTATGTATTACCTTCGCTATCCTTTGAAAACGCCCGTTAACGGCAAAACCTTCATTACCGTTGCGACCTCTAGACCAGAAACAATGCTCGGTGATACAGCAGTCGTTGTTAACCCAGAAGATGAACGATATACCGATTTACACGGTGCAATTGTTGTATTGCCATTAGTCAATCGCGAAATCCCAATCATTACCGATCCGCAAGTCGATAAGGCTGTTGGAACTGGGTGCTTAAAACTTACCCCAGCGCACGCGACCGAAGATTACGAAATAATGTTACGTTGGAATGAACACAGACCAAATGAACAAGTAGATTGGCTAAATGTTATAGATCCCGACGGAAAAATGTGTGGACCTATCGGTAAATACGTAGGAATGGCCACTGACGAAGCGAAAGTCGCAGTTCTAAACGATTTCATGGCACTCGATCTATTCGAGAAAGAAGAAAAAATAGAGCAGCGAACGCCAGCCTGTGAAAGATGCAAAACGATCATTCAACCATTAATGTCGAGCCAGTGGTTTATAAAAATCGACGAATTACGAAAGCAAGGTATTGAAGCAGTACGTTCAGGCGAAGTTACCATTCATCCAAAATATATGACTAAAAAGTATCTTCATTGGATGAGAAATCTTCGAGATTGGCCAATTTCTCGCTCACTCTGGTGGGGTTACAGATTCCCAGTTTGGTACAAAGGTGATCTAGAAACGACCTTTGGTGCAGATGGAAAAGTCATTGAAAAGATTGGTGGAGTAGAAGTAAAAGATTTTGCAGACGCAGTATCTCGAGGGCTTGCTCAAGTTAGTAAAACATCTCCAGGCGAAGGATGGATCCAAGATGAAAATGTGTTTGATACCTGGTTTAGTTCAGGGCAATGGCCATATGTAACTCTCGAAAAAGAGGGTTTACTTGATGTTATGTACCCAACCGATGTTATGGAAACAGGCTACGATATCCTTGAATTCTGGGTATCGCGAATGATCATGTTAGGATACTTCAGAACTGGGAAACATCCATTCAAAGATGTTTATCTTCACGGTTTGATCAAAGCAGCAGATGGACAGAAAATGAGTAAATCGAAAGGCAATGTTGTTACCTTAGACGACTTAGTAGGAGAATATGGTGCCGATGCGATTAGAATGTTATACATCGTTGGTAACAAAGCAGGGGCTAGTTACCGTCTAGACAAAGAAAAACTAAATGGCAATAGAAACTTCTTAAACAAAGTCTGGAACGCCTCACGATTCGTTTATTTCTCGATTAACGACCTCGAAAAGCCATGGGACCTAAAAGAATCGGAGCTAACCTTTACTGAAGAAGACAAAAAAATGCTACAGGAAGCAAGAGATATGGCAGCAACAGTAGCAAAAAAGATCAAGACCTTTAGATTTGGGTTAGTAGCCGTAGACTTAATTCAATCGTTCTGGCATTCCTTCTGCGATACCTACTTAGAACAGGTTAAAGGAAGATTGTACACAAAAGACCGTGAGGGAAATCCGATCAATACCTCGGTTGAAGCTATCGCTTCACGAAAGGCCGCACAATGGACTTTATGGACCGTACTTGGTATGTATTTGAAGATGTTACATCCCTATATTCCATTCATTACAGAATATCTCTGGGAATCATATCCAAAAGCATTTGAAGAGAGCGATACCATAATGTATGCCAAATGGCCTGAATCTGCCCAAGTTGAAACAAATAGTAAATGACGTACCTAGTAATTGGTAACAGCACAGATGCGCTCTTTCAAGAGGTAGAAAAAATTATTACTGAAGTTGGCGATTTCGGCAAAATTTCTCTTAAAAAGGCGACCGAAGTCGCCCATCCCGATATTCACATTGTTGACGGCTTCAATACAGAAACTTCTATCGGTATCGCTGAAATGAGGCAATTTTCGAAGACTCTTCATAAAAAGCCCTTTAAAGCTAAACAACAACTAGGCATAATTCTGGGATTTGAAAAGGCAACAATTGAGGCACAAAACGCAATGCTCAAAGAATTTGAAGATCATGCGACCTCAGTTTGCTATATCCTTGCAGTTGTTGATGAAGCTTCACTACTTGCCACCATCAGATCGAGAGCAACAACACGTTACGCTGGTGGGCAACAACAATTTGACACCGACGACACAATTACAGCACTAGCCGAGAATTTTTTGAATGTAAACATCGACACAGTCTCGGTTTTTGCTCAACTCAATAAGAAAGAGTGGAGTAAACATCAAGCTGAGCAAGCACTTTCTGTCATTTATCAGAAAAGTACTCCTTCTCGAGAACTTTTTTCTCTTCTACAGAAATGCGCTGAGTTTCTTGCAAATAATGTCGCCCCAAAACAAGTGCTAAGTTACGCTTTGTTTACGCTACGGATGCCCAAAGGGTAACAATTTTTTGCAACGCAGTTGCTAGGCCGTAAGGCCACGGATCTCTACTTCTGCTCAGTAACAAAATCGGACTTCACGAAGCTCGCCATGTTGTGTACTTTTTCAGGCATTGACAATCCAATTTCAGATCGATTTTCATTGCCTCCACAAGCTACAGTAGGGGAATAAATATTGTCTAAAGTTGGAATCTCGCAGAATGCTTCATAACCATATGACGTAACATCAGCGTTATAGATATTATCAGCGCCAACGACAGCATCAGGCAAATATGACAAAATCAAATTGCTTGATACAGCAACTAAACGACCATCTCGAAGTCCAATAGTTAATGAAACATATGCAGTATCTGATGTTGTAGTTTCCTTTAATGTCTTCAACAACGAGCGTCGGTTAATAGTAACTTCACGCCCACGACTCACATAGCGACTACCTGTTGCAAATTGAGAAACATCGCCTTCATATCCCGAATCAACGTAAAGTTTTGCAGAAACTGAAGTGCCTGAGGCAAAAGCCTCAATATCATTACGCTTCATAACTGGATCAAATACAGAACGAGCTAACGCAAAATCATTGGAGAGAACCCCTTGGAAGAACGTTCGCTCAATATTCGAAACCCGTTCTTTCAGGTATTTGGTTGTTTCTTTGGTAAATTCATCTGTGTTTTTATCAGAAAATGAAAGTAATTGCTCACCTGCAAAGTTAAATCCAAAGATTCTCGTAAACAACGATTCTTCTCGAGCTTTCTGATAATTATCACGCTCATTTAGTGATTGGAGTTGAATAATCTTTGCGCCATCAACAATACCATCTTTCTCAAGTGTATTTGCGAACGCAAAAGTAAGTGGTTGGGCTTCTTTAGAAATTGCCAATAACTGTGAGACATCAACTTTTTTAGTTCGTACATAATAACTCTGCAATTCACGAACAACATAGCTTGGCCAAGAATAGAGTGAAATTGTTGCAAGCAAGCCGAGTCCGGTAAATAATGCGAGAACTGAATAATCACCAATTGCTAAGGAATTCATAAACGAGAAGCCAGGCTTCGCTACCTTCAATACAGCTACAATTTCATAGGCAAGCAAGACCAACCCGACGAATAATGCCCCGATCAAGACATACGTTCGCAACACCGATGGACCATACGTTGTCATATACACATTCATTCTCAAAAAGAGTGAGTAGAGCATAACTACTAACAATGAAACGATCCCTGTATTGGTTAAGAAGTTTGCAATTCTAGCGATTTGCCACTCGGTACGCATTCGATTCATAGTCCACGCCAAAATTGGATAAGACAAGATGCCAACAACAAGTAATTCGATGAAACCACGGTGAACATATTCAGCAAAGGTGTACTTTGCAAGAATTTGAGTCATATCTTGCCCAAAGAGATATTTTGTCTGAACCCAAACATACAAAGCGAATAAAAAGAAAATTGGGAGAGTTATAACTAAAGGAAACAATGCATCACTTCTTTTCACCGTAATAAAACTAAATGCTTTTTTCCATTGCTCTTTCACTTTTTCGGTATTAAGCCCTAGCATTGGAATAAATGAGAAATAACCAACAAGGGTTAAGAGCCCTGCAATAATGAAAGATACGATGACGCCGCCAACAGTTCGAGTCATTACCTCAGAAAGTTTGAGAGACTCCAAAATCTCTTGAATTCTCTTTTTAAATTCCGGGTCAGCATCAGAAAGTAAATTCGAAAACAGAATAAAGATGAATAACGATACAGCAGCATATAAGACGAATTTCAACAACAATTTCACAACATTTGCATTGCCTTTAAACAAGTCAAGGGCTGATTTCACTGTCTCCATAATCCAGTTACCGACAAAAGATAACGGGGTAATAAGGAATGCAAAAATATCAATAATATGTACTGCCCCAGGAAGAGCAACTAGTACCGACAGCAAGGCAGCCAATGCGACATGCGCGACTACCAAAGCAACAAGCACTAAATCGTCCATTCGATATAAATAAGGCACCGAGAGAATTACATATGCACCAGAAAGTGCTTTAATTAATCCATCACTTACCTGAGTCACGTCTAATTCCTGACGTTTTTCATTTTTTTGCCCAAAATACCATATACTCGCGAGTAATGAATTAAAGAAAAGAAAAGTTCCTAAACCAATGGGAATACCAATTACCCCAAAAGCGAATAGAAATCCTAACGCAAACACAATTATCCAGAAGATATCTGACCTTTGCATAACATACGGTTAATAAATTATTTGGTCACCAGTAATACTATCACTACGAGAAAATTCTATAAAGGTAACAATTTCGTATTTGTTCATGTCTTAGCAGATTCTTCTACAGGTGATATAATTAGCCCAAACATGGTAAAAAACATACTCAAAAACGCTTATCTCGCCATCATCAAATTCCTCGCTACAAAAGAAATGCAGAAACACAAAGAGGCGCAGGTCATTGGCATTACCGGTTCATCGGGTAAAAGTAGTTGTAAAAGTCTCGTCGTTGCATTCTTGAAACCACATTATGGAACGAGACTAAAATACTGTGAAAAAGGAAATTCAGAAACTGGCATACCTTACGAAATTTTAAATATTCCCGTAAAGAATTATCAAATGACTGAATACCTTGGTGTGCTTTTAAAAGCAATTTGGAATTTCTTATTCTCAAAACAAGAATTCGACGTATTTGTTATTGAATATGGTATCGACGGCCCAGAGAAACCTTACAACATGGAATACTTATTAGAGATTGTGAAGCCAGATATCGCTGTTTTACTATCAATTTCTGGCGTTCATGGTTTTAGATTTGAAAAAGATATTCCAGAGTCTGTAACAGGAAACACTCGCCAACACCTCATCGCAAAAGGAATCGCTTCCGAAAAAGTGAAACTTCTTCAGGCAGTACCAAATAAAAAGAAAGCATTCTATTCCGAACAATCAAGCAAATTTCTTGAGGAAAAACAAATTAGTGGTATGACACAATTGTCAGAAAGTGATTCTGTCAAGATAAAACAGTGGAAGAATACTTCAAAAGGTTGCACAATTAGTTGCGATATTCACAGTGAAGTGTATACTGCGACGCTGCCAGAAGTCGCATTGGCAAATAGTACGAAAGACAACTTCTTATTCGCTATTTACGTAACACTTCTATTGAAGAAGAATTTACAAACTTCGTTTGACACCCTAGCTCACAATTACTATGTTGATCCCGGACGAGCCTCGCTTTTACCTGGAATTCGAGGAACATTGATTCTAGACTCCTCTTACAATGCAAATGAATTGGCTGTTAGTAAACTTTTTTCTATCGTTGACGAAATTGCAAAAGATGAATCACGAAAGCGTTGTATTGTTCTTGGAGAATTTCGAGAACTAGGCTCAGTTTCGCCAGAAGTACATGAACGAATCGTTAAGGAAGCTACAAAACATGCAGACACATTGATATTAACAAACAATATTATGCGCGAGGTAGGCATTCCTGTTGCAGAAGAGGCTGGATTTACTCTCAATGAAAATCTGTTTTGGTTTGAAAATGGCAAGCAATTGAGTTATCACATTACGGAACTTGTTGATGATGAATCTATTATTCTTTTTGAAGGAAGTCAAAACACCGTATTCCTCGAATATGCAGTAAAGGAGATGTTACTAAACAAATCAGAAGAATATATCAAAAAGAAACTGGCTCGAATGAGTGACGACTGGATGAAACTAAAAAATTCATAATTATGATTGACTCTCAGCCAAAAATTTTGGATGGAAAAGTAGTTGCTGAAGAACTTCTGCGCGAACTTCGTGCCGAAGTTCGCGCAGAAAACTCACCTCCTCATCTCGTCATTTTTCAAATTGGTGAGAATGCTGCATCAACTCAATATGTCTCAATTAAAGAACGTCGCGCCAACGAGCTTGGCATTGTGACTGAAATTATTCACCTCCCCGATGGCTTCAGCGACAAAGAACTTTCGCAACTCATCGGAGAAAAGGCACTTAATAGTACGGGTACCATGCTTCAACTACCGTTACCTGAACATTATGATACACGATTTTTACTTGACTCAATTATGCCAAACAAAGATGTCGACGGGCTTTGCAGTCAAAATCTTCACGACTTAGAAGAGGGTAGGGAGCCAGAATTTGCACCTGCAGTCGCAGAGGCCGTAATTTCAACAATTACTCACTACAATATTCAACTAAATAACAAGAAAATCCTTATCCTTGGCAAAGGCAAGTACGTTGGCAAACCGATTGGTGAATTAATCAAATTGCGTTATCCCACAGTACCCCTCGATTGGGCAGATGAAACAACACAAAATCGCTACGAGCAGTTAAAACAAGCTGATATTGTAATAAGTTGCGTGGGATTACCGCATTGCTACACCGACTTAGACCTAAAAGATAATGCTATTCTCATCGATGTTGGTACGAGTCTCGATCCAATCTCAAAAAAAATTGTAGGAGATTTCAAAATATCTGACAAAACTAATATCGCTGCATACACCCCAATTCCAGGTGGCATAGGCCCACTTACCGTAGCGAACTTACTAAAAAATGTCGTGAAAGCATGGCAACGCCAAAACTAGAAATCAGCCAGAATGAAAAAAATCTAGACTTTCTAATAGAGGACGGTCCATTAATTAGAGATGCTCGCCATGTGGTAATAGTCACTCCGGGGTTAGGCAACACACTTGGGCAAGCACTTCCGCAAGTTATTACACAATCGGTTGATCATTCAATAACGCGACTTCTCATCGAACAGAATGTAAAAATTGCTGATCATGTTGAGATTCCGACACTCGATTTGCAAGCTCAAAGAATTCAAGATACTGTTAAATATTCATTAGCAAATAGAAAAATCTGCACGATAGTGACACATTCTCTTGGGGCACTTGCCACAATTAAAGCGTTAAGTTCATTAACTCAAGAAGAATTACAAGCGGTAAATGTTATATTTATCAACCCCGTGCATTACGCCTTAAAAGATATTTTTGCAAACTACTGCCAAATTGAATGGTCAGAAAATGAGACCACAAAGATCGTCGGTAAAAATGGTAGTACCATGAAGATTTCGAAAGCAACATTTGAATCGCTTGCCTATGATCCACACCTCGACCTGCCCAAAATAGCCGAGAAACTGGGTAGCATTACTGTCATTCAAACGGAACAGGATAGAAAATACTTAATTCCAGAACAAGAAAAAATCCAATTTAAGTCTATGGTTGAACAACTTCCATATGGTCAACACCTATCACTTCCAGGGAATCATAATGTTACAGATACTGAAGAAAGGGCACACGTTGAACAACTTATAACGCAACAACTACTTCCCGAAATATTCCAACGTTACAAATTTACGCTAGGTCGTCTATGGCTTACAGAAAATATGCCGATTAATGTTTACATACCTTGGTTTCCCCGAGGATTCGCCATTCTAAAACAACCCCCAGAAAATTGGCATGTTGGCCCTGAGAAAAAAAATGTACTCCCAATAACAGACACTCTTCTATTCGATCTAAGCTCTCTTGAACCAGAAATTCGTACTTCATCTGAATTGTTACAACTCATCGAAACAACTGCGCGACGTTTTTTAGAACAAGAAGAGGTAAGAGACGAGATTTACGTTAAACTGCAAGAACGAAAAAAGTCTAAAAACGATTTAGTTATTCAGGGCTAACTACTGAACCCTTTGCCGATAATCGAGTTCTAATCACTTCATTGACTGCCTCAAAATCTCTGCCATCTATAACCGTAAAACCAATTTTCATTTTTTCAGCGAGTTGTGCAGCAACAGCATCAATTGGAAAACTTGCACCAGGCTTATGTTCAGTTTCTTTAATAATACTTCGATATTCATACCAAGTCATCACTCGTTTTTTCTCAGCTGCAGGATCATTCTTAGGATCGCCCGAATAAATTCCATCAATATTCTTTAAGCTAGCGATTTGATTCGTGCCAAAGAGTGAAGCAAAGAGGAGTGCGTCAACATCGGTACTATGACCTGGCTTGCGACCAGCACCAACAATAATTCTAAATTTCTCAAGTTCCGCCACGTTATTTTCAAGTGAGTCATACTCACAATACTTTACCACGGTAGGATAAACTGCCTTTTCACCAAAAACTTCAGCTGCCATCATTCTGAACATTTCAGCATTGATAATAGATGACGCGATTCCAATATGGTGTAGATCAGTTTGCATACTATCGGAAATCTCTAGCTCATTTTTCACCCCTTTTACCAACCATCTACTTAAAAACCCACCACCTACAATGAACACAAAGGCCTTACCTGAATTTTTGCATTCTTCTAAAATTTTTCGTGCATAACCAAAATCAAAAGGAATCCCACCCGATGCAACTTTAATTTGTGCTTCCTCATAGGGTGATAATAATGATCCGCCAACTTTGAAAATAATGCGTTCACTCATTGTACTTATTGTGCCGTTTTTTTATTGTAATAACAAGAGTAGCTTCTCCTTTATCAAGTTTAAAATCCCTATTTTCCCGTGCCAAGATACCCTGGGGGGTATCCCATATATATGACTCAAAAACCTTTGTCATTTCTTTTCCAATACCCACAAAAAGGTCTAATTCTTTCTCTCCCAAGTCAATTTGTAAATCGGCCAAATACCCCAATGACTTCTTTAATCTGAAAGGCGATTCGAAAAACACGATTGCAACTTTTTCTTTAACATAAAATGGTAAATTATCTGTAACCATACGCTTGAATTCACCTTCTTTTCGAGGAGCAAAACCCCAAAAAAGAAACTTGGCACTTGCAACCGGAAAAGCACTAATTGCAGTAGTAACTGCAGATGCGCCAGGAATAGGGACCACTTTAATTCCCGCTGCATGAACGTCAGCCAAAAGTTTTGCACCTGGGTCTGAAACCACAGGCGTTCCTGCCTCAGAAACGACGCCTATTGTCATATTCTTATCAACAAGATCTGCAATAATGATTTTACTCATTCCCTTGTGATTCCCCTCGCGATACCAACGGATCACTTTTTGGATATTGTATTTACTCAGAAGTTTCTTAGTAGTCGCTGGATTTTCAGAAACAAGATAGTCACATTCTTGAATAGAGTCGAGTGCTCGTTGTGAGATATCACCTAAATTTCCGATTGGAGTTGCAATTACTAATAAAGCTGCCATTCGCAATTATCGATGATTAACGATTAATTTGCAAATATGCCATACGTGACTTGACAATACAAGCTACCTTGCAGTACAATGTACCTATGTCACTAGACACACAACTTAAAAAAGGAGTGCTAGAACTGTGTATTCTTGCAATTATTGGTAAAGAACCTATATATGGCTACGACCTAATCGAACAATTAAAAAGTTCAGGATTAGTTGTAACTGAAGGAACTTTATATCCAATTCTTTCAAGATTACGTCAAGAAGGCATGGTAGAAACGACTATCAAAGAGTCAGCTACTGGGCCTTCCCGCAGGTACTATGAACTCTCAGAAAAAGGAAAACTTGCTGTAGTAAGTGGAAAAACTGAACTACTCAAGTTTTTTACAACAGTTAAAAAGATTTTAAATTAATATATTTATTATGAACTTAGATTCATATCAATTACCAACAAAAGTTAAAACCTGGTTGGTAAAACAATTGCTTGCCGATACTGAAGCAAGAAAATTACTCAACGAATATTCATTCACATTAGGCGCATTTATCACCATAACCAGTTATTTGCAGAAGCTGTACAGCGCCAAAAAGTATGTTTCAGAAGATACCTTCTCTGACACTTACGGAAGTATTGTTGAACACATTCATGAAAAACTATCAAAAGACAAGACCAATGTCGTACATGAAAAACCTTTAATTAAAATTCTCGATGACCTTGGCTCTCCAGAAAATATTTCGTCTGAACTTGGAGTAAAAATTAATGAGAAATCAGGTTTTCATAACATATCAATGGTATTAGTAACTTTCATTGCCTGGACTTACACAATATTGCTAAACCTCGCAATTATTGGAGTGCTAGCCCTTGCCTTTGGGGCTATTGCATATTCACTTGCCATATTGTTTATCATTGTTTCTGATAATAATGATTTTGCTGGAGTTTCAGGTTCAAGTGTTTTCGCTCAAGTAAGTGGGGTAGCAGCCTTACCAATTGGCATATTGCTATTAATTGTATTTGCTACAAGTTGGAATGAAAAACGCCTACTCTGGAAAACACTTTATGCAGGTATTACTTATTTCTCGATTGCTGCATTACTTTATGGAGCTTCATATGGAGTATCACGATTGATGCATGTTAAATCACCTGAAAATCTAGATTCCGTTGTTTATCAACAGAAATTGATCACAGGAAACAGTATCAAAATTGAGGCAGATAACGCAATCAGTATTTTGGTAAGTGTCGATGAGTTAATGCCGAAAGACCAAATTCGTATTGAATCAACATCTACTCCTTATTTCCCTAGAAATTGGTTTTTTAGTAATGAAGATACAGTAAACTGGCCAACTATTTCAGTAGAGGCTTTGGGTAATGGTTATTCACACATAAAAATCTTAGATGAACTGATTTCAGGACCTTTTATAGCCTCGAAGTATGAAGGCATTCATCAAGAAGTTCGTGTAATTCTTCCCTCATATAATTATCACCTTAGCGTACTTGGGCAAGAAATCCAAGGACACACACTCTTTAGTGTCGTACATGGCGGTTTTAGCGAAGCAGACATAACAAGAATACATGCGACACAAACTGAATATTGTTCAGAAGAGCCTGTCTTCAAAGATAATGACAACATAACCTTTGAAAAAGTCTGCCAAAAACGCGAAGAAACAACAGGGTTAGGAATTGCAATGATTGAGATTAAGGCAAAGTAATCATTTTGATTCCAAAAAAAAAGAAAAGGGGCTTTCGCCCCTTTTCTTTCCTTATCTTTGTAACGAAGTTATTTTACTTCAACAACTTCAAACACATTTGGGAAATAAGTTTCACCATCAATAGGTGTCTTACAAATCAAGAGTACACGCTCACCAACGGTGACGATTCCCATTGATTTTGATCTTTCCAAAATATTTCGAACTGCTTCGTCTCGATCACCGGTTACTGCATCTTGTACATATGCTCCGGTAATTCCCTTGCTCAAGCGCAAAGTACGGGCATTAACTGGAGTACTCACAAAGGCATAAACTTCTTGCTTGATGCCATGGCGAGTAAGTAAACGAGCGGTTAATCCAGATTTTGAAACAACGATAACCTTGTCGATTTCAGTAGCCATTTCAATACAAAGTGAAGCTCCTGCTTTAGTTAAGGCATCAGCTGAAAGCGAAGCGCCAATTGCTTTGGCCGGTTGAATTTTTGGAGCAACTGATTGCTCAACTTCAATCGACGTAGTACTCATAAATGTCACCGCTTCAATAGGGTATTTACCTGCAGAGCTTTCACCTGAAAGCATAATCGCATCTGTTCCTGAAAGGATTGCTGTTGCAATATCGTTGGTTTCAGCGCGAGTTGGGTTAGGATTGTAGGTCATTGACTCAAGCATTTGAGTAGCTGTAATGACTGGTTTACCAGCTGCATTGGCTTTTTCGATAAGCAACTTTTGCACCATTGGAACTTTTGGTAATCCAAGTTCGACACCCAGACCACCACGGGCGACCATAATTCCATCAACGACTTCGAGAATTTCGTCGATATTGTCAACACCTTCTTGATTCTCAATCTTCGCGATTACTCTCATATTTGAGCCTTTAATGAATTCTTTTACTTGTAATGCAGATTCTTTATTTTGAATAAAAGAAGGAGAGACGAAATCCCAACCGGTCACAATTGCGTGACGAAGATTTTCTTTATCTTTTTCAGTCAAAACATCGGTAGTATAAGTACATCCTGGAAGATTCAATGCTTTACCTGGTTTCAAGATTTCACCAAAAACGACCTCGCAGTGCATAATTCCTTCAACAATCTCTTTAACGACAAGTTCAACATCACCATCACCAACTAACATTCGTTGACCAACCTGCACATATTTATGCAACTGTGGATAGTTCGCAGGATATATTGGAGCTTCTGGCGAATTACCGATCGAAATGAGCATTCCAGGGACCAACTTAATTGGCTCTGGGAATTTATTCATTCGAACCTCAGGGCCTTTAACATCAAGCATTAAAGCAACGTCATCATTAACAGAACGAACGAGTTCTTTAACTTTATCCATTTCTGCAGGATCTGCAAACGCGCCATTTACACGTGCGCAGTTCATTCCGGCATCAATCATAGCTTTCATAACACTTGGTTCCCATGATGAAGGACCAATAGTGCAGACAATTTTTGTTTTTTTGTTCATACAGGCGAATTGTAATACAAAGGAGAGAAGAATGCTACTATCGCAAATTCCTAAATAAACTTTGTTAAATATCTACTTTATCTTCAATCTCGATAAAAGTTAATAAGAGTTCACGTATCTTCGAAACGTGAACTTTTTTATTTTTTGTTGCTGCGCCAACTCTCTCAAGTGCTTGAATAAGAATGCTACCAACAGGGGTTTTCTTAATTGGATGCTCGCCGTTAGCAACAGGTTCGATACCATTCATATACTGATGTAGTGCTGTATTCACTTTTGAATATCTCGACTTAAAGCTAGCCTCGTCAATCTCATCAAATTCAAATCTGATACAACTAATAACCAACTCTGTATATAGACACAACGCTACATTGGATGAATTGATCCTCTCTCGTGCTACTCGTTCTTCAACATCTAGAATAGTCGATCTCTGCATGCAATTGCCTGTCCAGTCACAATCATTTTTTCCGTATAGTCTTTGTAGAAATTCCATCACCGATGGAATAACATCTTCTCGAACAGTGTATGGCAGTTGCGAGGGAGCTCTTGTTCCCTGAGCCAGATCGCGCCAAATTTTTGCTTCTTGAGTATATTTTTCGAACAAGATCCGCGATTCTTTAGTTTTCTCTTCTGGAAAGTTTTCTCCTGATTGCCCTTGATCCGCACAACGAGGTAATCGAATACTGGGGGATGCTTCAAAAATGCTGTCACTTTGATTTGGCCGTTTTTTTGCACTCCTTGTATCTCCAAACATATCCCGAATTATATCAGAACAAGACAATTTCTGGAACTTTTCAGTAATACTACTTTATCATTCGCACACTCAATTCTTATGCTATAATCTCGAAATATGAGCGACACTCCGAACACACAATCAAATTACAATGCAGAGCAGATTACCGTTTTGAAAGGTCTTGAAGCGGTTCGTCAGCGCCCGGCAATGTATATCGGTTCAACCGATGTAAATGGTTTACACCATATCTTCTATGAAGTACTCGACAACGCCGTTGACGAAGCGCTTGCAGGCTTTGCAACTCACGTTACCGTCATTCTACACAAAGATAATGGTATTACCGTTAAAGATAACGGTCGTGGTATTCCTATCGACATACACCCAGATACCGGAAAAAGTGCTCTCGAAACAGTTATGACTGAACTTCACGCAGGTGGAAAATTCGGTAAAGGCGCTTACAAAATTTCAGGAGGTCTTCACGGGGTTGGTATGACCTGTACAAACGCGCTATCAACCAAAATGGTTACTTCTGTTTTTCGAAACGGCAAACGATATCATCAAGAATACAAGCAAGGAATTCCACAAACAACACTTCTAGAAACAGAGGGTAAGGAATTTGCAGATCTGTCAGGAACAACACAATATTTCGTTCCAGATCCAGAGATTTTCAAAGATTCGCAATATAGTGCCAAAACCATAGAGAAAAAGATTCACACTCAGGCATTTCTCACGTCAGGTATTACGTTCACATTCATCAACGAAACAACCGGCGAAACACCAGTCATTAAAAGATATTACTTTGAGCGTGGAATTTTGTCATTTGTTAACAGTATAAAAACTGGTAGCCCAATCATGAAAGTTCCTTTCTACGTCAACAAGGAACAAGACAATATGCTTATCGAAGCAGGTTTCATTTATACTGATTCTTCTACCGACAACATTCGAACTTTTGCAAACAACATTGAAAACCCAGAAGGCGGTACTCACCTTGCCGGTTTTAAGGCAGCATTGACCTCGTCAATCAATAAATACGGCTTAGGAACAAAACTTCTTGACGATAAAACAAAGCTCGAAGGTGAAGACGTGCGCGAAGGATTAACTGCAGTCATTTCTGTAAAACTTGGTAATCCACAGTACGAAGGGCAGACAAAAATCAAACTAAACAACCCTGAAGTAAAAAGTGCTGTACAAACAGTCATTTCAGAAGCACTTGCAGAATTCTTTACAGAAAATCCACAAGATGCAAAGTCAGTCATTCAACGTGCGGTTCTTTCATTAAAAGCACGTAATGCAGCGAAAGCAGCGCGTAACGCCATCTTGCGAAAGAGCGTTATGACCTTTACTGCGCTACCAGGCAAGCTTGCAGACTGTTCAACGAAAGATAAAGAGAAGGGTGAACTATTCATCGTAGAAGGTGATTCAGCAGGTGGTTCAGCAAAACAAGGTCGAGATCGTGAATTCCAAGCAATTTTGCCATTAACTGGTAAACCGATTAACGCTGAAAAGCACAGAGTTGATCGTGTGTTAGCCAACGAAAGGTTGAAAGATCTAGTTACCGCACTAGGCTGTGGTATTGCCGACCAAATGGACATGACCCGACTTCGCTACGGTAAAGTTATTATCATGACCGATGCTGATGTTGACGGTTCTCACATTGTTATACTCGTTTTGACCTTCTTCTTTAGATTTATGCGTAGACTGATCGACGACGGTAGAGTATTCATTGCACAACCACCATTATTCAAGGTCGAAATTGGAAAAGAAAAATATTGGTTTGTAAGTGAACCAGAAAAAGACAAATTCCTAGCAGAAGAGGCACTCAAGGGGCACAAGATTAAGAATGTTCAGCGATTCAAAGGGTTAGGTGAAATGAACCCCGAACAATTGAAAGAAACGACAATGGACGTTGATAAACGCGTACTCAAGAAAGTTTCCGTAGCCGACGCACAAGCAGCTGACCAATTATTCGATATGCTCATGGGAACTGAAGTTAGTCCACGAAAGAAATTTATTCAGCAATACGCTAAGTTCGCAACGCTGGACTTATAAACTTTTGACCAATTAAATGCAGTCCTCCTTAGAGAAAAAACTGCAACAAGTGCATGCAATTTTTGATGTTAAGTCGATTATCTCTACCGAATTAGACAAAGGTTCTATCGAAGCGTACTATAAGAAAAATTTTCTTGCCTACCGCCTATTTCACAATAGAACCGGCTTCTTGCACATGGGAATTTCTACTGCCGAAAAGGCGCAAGATAAAGATTATTGCGAGCAAGCAAATCAAATCAGTTCATTGATCGCCAAGCATAAGCTTAAGAATATACTTGAACTAGCCTCGGGACAGGGAGCAAATTTGCAACATCTTGCATCAAGGCACAGAGACGTGACCTTCTATGGAATTGATCTTTCCACCTCACCTAATCGTCAAATTTTGCAACAACCAAATATCAGCTTTAGTTATGGTGATTATCATAATCTTTCACAATTCAAAGATGAAAGCCTAGATCTAATTTACGTTATTGAAGCTCTTTGTCACACAACTACGCCAGAAATTGTTTTCTCTCAAGTTCACAAGAAACTTCGAAAAGACGGTTTATTCGTAATATTCGACGGATACTATACCAACAGATCAATTAGCCCAACAGAAAAAATTGCGTGCGAACTTGTTGAAAAATCAATGGCCGTTAATACATTTCAAAATATTAACGATATAGTTAAAATCACAGAAAGAGAGCATTTTCGTATTATTGAGCAAACCGATCTATCAAAAAACGTGTTACCCTCAATGCGAAAAATTGAAAGATTAGCCAAACATCTCTTTAAACACCGTGTAATATCGAAAATTCTATCACGGGTGTTTCCCTCTGAGATATTCAACAATGCGATTGCAGGCTACCTTATGCCTGATTTGATTGAATATGGCATCGCAACTTATTATAAGCTTATTATCCAGAAATAATGCCTCGGGAAATCGAAATCAAGTTCAAGTTAACAGCTGAGCAGGAATCGATTTTACGAAATTGGCTTACGGTTAATGCACATTCTGAAGGAACAACTCATCAAATTGAACACTATATAGATAATCCTGACAAAAGTTTTCTTTTTGAGAATAAGAATGGCTATCTCGATAGTGAACATTATTTGCGAATTCGTCATGACGAACAAAAAGGCGATTCCGTTTGCCTCAAAATATTTGAAATTGACCAGGAACTAAACACATCGAAGAATTTAGACGAGATCGAATTCAATGTGAGCGATGCAAGCGAATCTCTCAAACTCTTTACAAAACTAGGATATTCTAATCACACGATTGTCGACAAAACTCGTGAAAAATTCCTAAGTAACGACGAAAAATACGAAATCTGCATTGATGAAGTCAAAGACCTTGGAAAATTCGCAGAGGTTGAACTCAAATTTGAAGTAGAAGGTGATATAAAAATTGGCTTTCAGTATCTTTACAACTTTTTGATAGCGCTTGGAATAACCGAAATTGACGTGCAAAAGCGTGGATATGTATCAATGTTGTGGAATCCAGATATGAATTTTGGGAAAGTGAAGAAATTAATTAATAATTAATATTTAATAATTAATATGCAGTCGTGATCATTTGCTCAATCACATAGTGAAATGCGACTCTAGAACATTCCCTAAATGCGCGATTTGAAGAAAAACTTATATGCGGTACAATAGCACATGAAATTCGTAATAATGTGCGGAGGTTCGGGCTCAAAACTATGGCCAGTTAGCCGAGATCTAGCACCAAAACAATTCTTGCCAATTGTTGGAAAAAAAACAATGTTCCAACTAAACGTTGAGGCCCTACTTGAACGTTATTCAGCACACGATATCTATGTTTCAACTTCTGATGAGCTACAACATTTTGTTGAAGAACAAGCACCAGAAATCCCCAAAGAAAATTACATTATTGAACCAAAACTCAACAAGGATACCGGTCCGGCATCTTGCTACGCAATGGCAAAGGTAGCAGCAAAGCATCCCGATGATGTCGTTTATTTCTACGTTCAAAGCCCAATTATTCGTACTCCCTCCGAAAAATACCTCGATATGATTGAAGGCATGGAACAATTAGTGCTCAAGCACAACAAATTGGTTACCGGCACACAAATTCCAAAATATACGGAAACTGGAAGCGATTTAATGCAATTAGGCGCACAAGTAGAGGCGATTAATGGCCTTTCGGTTTACGAAATTGAAAAATTCTTCGATGTCGTCAAAGATCGCTGGACCAAAGACGAAGTTGTCGAAGTTTCAGAGAAACACCGCGTTGGTACACACACCAATCACTACACCTGGAGACCTGAGCCTTTCTTCGAAGCAGTAAAAAAATACCGACCAGATTGGTACAAAGTAACCCAGAAACTTCTTGATGCATTTGGCAAACCAAACGAACAAGAACTTATTAACAAGATTTATTCAGAATACGAACCAGGGCGAGCAGAGTTGTTAACTCGTGAGTTAATGAACAACAATCAAGTAATTGCCGTTGTGGTACCGTATCGCTGGGCTCACATAACAACCTGGGACGATGTTTACCGATACTATCTTGAAGAAAATATTGAAACACATCAAACAGAAGTCATTGAAATCCAAAAAGACGGCAACCTCGTGCTTTCATCTAGCAAAAAACTAGTTGCTCTGGTAGGCATCGAAAACATGGTTATTATCGAAACCGATGACGCACTTCTAATTTGCCCGAGAGATCAAGCTAACAAGGTAAAAGAGGTGAATGATATTTTGAAGACGAGAGGGTACAAGGAATTGCTTTAGTTTGATAATTAAGTAATACCTTAATAAGTTTGTTATTAATATTTAATATTTAATATTTAATATTTAATATCTAATAAGTAATGTTTTCGATTTGTATTGCAGACTAATTAGAGAAGTATTATAAGCATCTATCAATTAAACATTAACTATTAAATCGTAGAATAATAGACTAAGCCTCCCCAACTATGCTACAGTAGCGTTGATTAACATCATAGCTACCATTCATGAAAATTACAAAAATAAAAGCCTATGAAATTCTTGCCTCAGGCGGTTACCCAACTGTCGAAGCAGAGGTCACTCTAGAAAACGGATTTGTTGGTGTTGCCTCAGTTCCTTACGGTGCATCGGCGGGTTCACATGAAGCCACAGTACTAAATGATGGTGATGAAACTCGCTACGGTGGAAAAGGTGTTCTTAAGGCGATCGCAAACATTGAAAATGAAATTGCACCAGCAGTTATCGGAATGGATGCAACTGATCAAAGAGCACTCGACCAAAAAATGATTGAACTTGATGGAACCCCCAATAAGGCACGACTCGGTGGCAATGCAATTCTTGCAGTTTCACTTGCTGCTGCGCGGGCAGTTGCGAATGCGACGGGAAAGCAACTATATCGTCATATTATCGACACTTACAATACACAAGTTGATCTAGCCAAGCTACCAAACCCTATGGTTGTCGTTATTGAAGGTGGAAAGCACGCAGATGAAACGACCGATCTCCAAGAATTCTGTATTACCGCAATTGGAGAGGGTAGTGTTAAAGAAAATGTTCGCAAAGCGATGGAAGCATATCATGCGCTCCGAGGAATCTTGAAAGAGAATAAGCTCTCAACTAACGTTGGTAACGAAGGAGCATTCGCACCAAACGGTATTCCTACAAATGAATCACCCTTCCAATACATTGTAGATGCAATTACGAAAGCTGGTTACGTTCCAGGTAAAGATCTTGGAATTTCAATCGACGCAGCAGCAAGTGAATTCTATGAAGACGGCAAATACGTACTCGCAGTAGAGAATCGCTCGTTGACTGCAGCTGAACTTATCGCTTATTACGAGACTTGGTTGCAAAAGTACCCGATTGTAACCTACGAAGATATGCTTCAAGAAGATGATTGGGCAAACTGGGTCGAAATGAAAAAAGTAACTGACAAGTATAATGTTCCTCATATTGGCGATGATCTTACCGTTACAAACGTAGAACGACTACAAAAAGCAATCGATCTAAATGCGATTTCGGCGATTCTTATCAAGCTCAACCAAATTGGAACTCTTACTGAAACTGTCGATTGTTGCATGCTTGCTAACAAACACGGATTAATGACAACGACCTCACACCGAGGTGGTGGAGAAACAAACGACACCGCAATGATCGATGTCGCAGTTGCAGTTGGCAGTAAGTTCGTTAAGGTTGGACCAACCCGCGGCGAACGAGTCAGCAAGTACAACAGATTGATGGAAATTGAAAGAGACGTTATCGGTAATTAACAATTTTCAATTAGGAATTGTCAATTAGTAGGTCGCACGATGTTTTTGTGTTTCACAAGAAAAATTATTGAAAAAACATTCTCTTAATTACGGCGATTTTGTCGGCGAAGAAACACTCTCTCAAAATGTGAAACGTATCTATTCACTTATTCCACGAAATCTACAAGAAGTGTTTGCCAGCCTCGTTTGTTAGCAGCTTCGATATTTACGATCGTGTCATCAACAAAGAGGATATCTGAACCACAATATCCGCAAGCTTTTTCAGCAATTTCGTAAATTTCAGGCTCAGGTTTAACATACCCAACTGAAGAAGAGTCGAGAATTGTTGCGTACTCATATTTGGGAACCAAACCTTGATTAAATGCATGATCAAGCAAAGTTTCCCACGCATTTGTAAATAAGCCAGCAGGTGCTTTTTGAGATAACTCAGCAAACAATTGATGACCTTGATTCATCACAGAAGCTCCTGCATTCCATTCAATCGTATAATTAATAGTCTCATCATATATGCCACCGGCTGAAACAATAAGCTTCCGCCAGAATTCTTCTAATGAAATTCTCCCTGAACAACCTTCTAAAACATGCGTTTTCATTGCATTGCCAACGCGCGCTGAATCAAGAGAGAATTTCTCTGCAAAAACTATGTGATTTCTTCGATGGTTAAGTAAAACGCCACCAATATCAAAATAAACGAACTTCGGTTCGGTACTAAGCTGTAACATATCGTAAGTTATACCTTTCTAACGTGATTTCCGCAAGATATTGCGAAAAGTTTCCCCATCGTCTATAATACTGAACAATCCAGAGGTAGCTCAGTGGTAGAGCCGGAGACTGTAAATCTCTTGGTCGGGGGTTCAAATCCCTCCCTCTGGATTTTTTTATTACCCTACAATAACTGATGCGCTCGCACAATTGCTCGCGCTGTATCAATATCATCAAATTCTGGCGGCTCGCGACGTAAACTTTGCGCTAGCATAGAGATAGTTTCAGTGTATTCACGCATAAATTCCTGCTTCCCCATTTCATAAAGAACATAATCAAGGTGATTAAGTTTTCGTAATTCTGTAATTGTTTCCTCATCAAAATCCGTTATTTGAGGCCTACCCGAAAAAGTCATTTCTCGTTTGTTATCAACACGTGGAGTTAACCCAGTCTTAAACGCAAGCAGTAAACACGATTGTTCAAAGTATTCTTGAATGCCGACAAAATCTAATGTTTTGAGGTGCTTTACGGCATTCCCTAAAAGTTCTGATTCTGGCATTTTTCCCGCATGCTTACTCAAAATGTGATGAATTGCCGAAGAAGATTCCAATTCTTCAGAAGTTGTATTCTGTAAGATATCAATATCGATACCAACAAATCGAGCTTGCGCGTTCCAATAATGGGTTCTAACACTCTCAACTTGAAGCATCTTTTTCAAATCACCATTTTCTATTGACTTATACTCTCTGTTGGCGACTGTATGAACCAAATATGGGTCGACGAGAGCATGGTGATGTTGCGAGATAACCCTCTCAACTGGGTCGCGAAGAAAGGTTAATGTAAAAGCATCTTGTGGCAAAAATCTGCGCAGACTATACCCGAAATGTCCACGATAAAATCGATACTTATTCCAGGGCATGGGAGAATGTTTAACAATATCATACCAAAAATGACCGGGAAAAATTTCTTCTTCGGTAAAGAATTTTGAAAAGTAACCAGTAAAGGAAGTTCCCGCAGTTTTGGGAATGTGTAAGAAATAGTACGTGCGGTCTTTCATTGCGACATTGTACGAACTGAAATGACGTTGGTCAAATTCGCGGATTTACTTTCACCCACGTCTTCACTAACATGGTACTCTCGCTCAAAAAATTAACATCCCTGGCATTACGCTTTGCAATGAATACCTGCGAATAATTGAGTGACGGTAACATTACTTACTGTATTTATGTATAATAAGGTAATGAGAAATCCTTTAACAATAATCAAAGAAAAAATTCAGAAATTAGATTCAATTGAGAAAAAGGTCGATAAACTTCTCGCAAATAGATCCGAGAACAGAAGAGGTCCAGAACAACCTGCAGAGATACTCCAACAAGAATTACAAAAAAAACAAAAACTTTTGAAATCTTCACTCTGCAAAGAACTCGATTTTCACCAACCATGGTATGCAAAATGGTGCGCTGAAATTAATCAGAAACCTGCATTCCATCGTAAACAATGGGAATTCGCATATATTTTGCAGGCTTTACATGAACGAGGCATGCTTCAAGAAGGGAAAAAAGGATTAGGTTTTGCTGTTGGCTCCGAACAATTGCCAGCATTATTTGCGAAATACAAAATGACCATTTTAGCGACAGATTTAGATCCAGAGCAAGGTGCAGAAAAAGGTTGGACCACCGGAGATCAACTCTGTTACGGGGTTGAGTCATTTGCCAAACATGGCATTGCGTCACTCGAGACATTGCAAAAATACGTAACCTACCGTGCTGTTGATATGAATAACATTCCTGATGATCTAAAAGATTTTGATTTCACCTGGTCAGCCTGTGCATTCGAGCACCTTGGTTCAATCGAAAATGGCTTAAAATTTGTTGAGAATCAGATGAAAACATTGAAACCTGGTGGCTATGCAATTCATTCCTCCGAATACAACATCAGTTCAAATGACGATACCGTTGAAAATGAAAATCTCGTTTTGTTTAGACAACGTGATTATCAAGAACTTGCAGAAAGACTACGTAAACAAGGTCACTTTGTAGAAGAATTAGATTTTTCTCTTGGTTGGTTACCAACAGATTATTTTGTTGATGTGCCCCCATATTTGCAAGACAAACATCTTAGGTTACAGATCGATCGATTCGTAACTAGCTCATTTTGCTTAATTATTCGAAAGAAACTGTAGTACAATAGTGAATATGACCAGTAACTATTTCGACTTGCTAAGAGAATTTTTCGTTACTGATTTCAAATTACGTTATAAACACTCATATTTGGGATTCTTGTGGGTTGTCATGAAACCACTTTCACAGTACGCAATTCTTTACATCATTTGGACCTCATTGTTCGGAAGAACTGCTGACTTTGCGTCATATCTTTTAATCGGAATTTTATCTCTTTCTTATTTTTCAGAAGGAGTTGTTTTTGGTATGCAGGCACTTCAAAACAAGGCGCATATTATATTAAAAGTTCGTTTCCCTCGAGAAGTGGTGGTTTTAAGTTCAGTTATGATCGCAACCGTTAATTATCTCATCAATTTAGGAATTTACTTTCTATTCAGGATCGTGTCACAACAACCACTTTTCGCCGGTAATTGGCTATTATTTGTGCTCGGATTCATTCTTCTTACGCTTTTCTTGTTTGGGCTTGCCTTCTTTACTAGCATAATCAGCGTTAAATATCACGATATCCGTCATTTAATCGAGTTGTTATTACAACTCATGTTCTGGGCTACGCCAATTTTTTATAGTTTGTCGCAACTTCCTAAAAAACTAGCAGCCATTTTAAGCAATTTTAATCCATTAGTTTCAATATTAACCCTGCTTCGAGGAGGCTTGTTGGCTGACGCAGATCCGGTAAATTGGCAAACAATTGCATTTATGACCTTGTTTATCCTTTTTATCACAATTACTGGCTATTGGTCGTTCAAGAAACGTTTACCTAAAATCGCAGAATTCTTTTAACATGGACGCAATAACAGTAAACTCGCTGACGAAATCATTCACAATTCCTCATGAGCGAAAAAACTCACTCGTAGAAATGCTGACCAAATCATTTCAAAAAGTTCCCGTCGATAAACTTGAAGTACTTAAAAACATTTCATTTACCGTTAAAAAGGGTGAAACATTAGGAATAATTGGCACGAATGGAGCAGGTAAATCAACTTTACTAAAACTCATCGCAGGTATTTACACACCAGATGCTGGGACCATAGCTCTTGGAGGTAAATTGGTACCATTTCTTGAACTTGGTGTAGGATTCAACCCAGAACTAACTGGAAGAGAAAACGTGTTTTTAAACGGCATTATTCTTGGAATGTCGCGTTCTTTTCTAAAACAGAAATTCGACGAGATTGTTTCATTTTCTGAGCTTGAGAGATTCATCGATTTACCACTGAAAAACTATTCTTCTGGTATGCAAGTTCGACTCGCGTTTTCAATAGCATTCATGGCAGAAGCAGATATTTATTTACTTGATGAAGTTTTTTCTGTTGGAGATATGGCATTTCAAGAGAAGAGCAAAACAATTTTTAAGCATCTTAAAGAAGAAGGTAAAACACTTGTATTAGTTTCACATTCACTCCCAACGATGAGTGAAAATGCCGATCGTTTGTTGCTTTTACACCAAGGTAAGGTGCAACTATTTGATTCAGTTGCCGCTGGAATCGAAAAATACGAACAACTGGTTAAACAAAACAGCAATTAACAAAGACTTACAATTTCGCAAGACCTGCTTTTATCTTTTCATACATAACTTGTTCTGTGTATTTCTTCGACTGCTCAGTACCTTTGCGGATAAGGTCAACGCGCAATTGAGGATCTTTCAAAATCTTCAATAATTTTTGTGAAATTTCACCAACAGAGTAGGGGTTATCAATTTTTAGAACGGCCTCTCCGGCTACTTCTGCCAAAGCTCCACGTACACTCGAAACAGCAGGGCACCCCAATGCAAAAGCTTCTAAGACAGGTAAGCCAAATCCTTCATATAGTGTCGGATTTACTAATGCAATCGCATGTTTTAGCAAAGTATATTTATCGTGCTCATTCGCATACCCCGTAAAGATAATTCTTTTCTGAATATGTTTTGGAGCTTTCTCTACCTCTTTGAAAATATCCTTAAATGCATAAGTTTTATTACCAATGATAACTAGATTTGCGGTTGTCTTGTCGGCAATTGCAATAAATGCCTGAATTAATCGGTGTACATTTTTGCGTCTTTCAACAGAAGATATAAAAATAATAAATTCTTTACCTACAAGATCATTTTGAATGAGTACCGGGGAATCTGTTTCATAGAGTGGACGTTCATAATCAAATGCTGAAATTGCAGCACCAATATTGTGAAGAAAGGTTGTTGGTTCAACTTCTTTGATTTTTGCTTCAGAGTCATCTGAAATTGTAAAAACTAAGTCAGAATTCCTTGTGACATAATCAATTTGCTTCGCAAGTTTTGTCAACCAATTATTTTCGGGTGATTCTTCTGCAATTTCGAATGGAATCAAATCGTAAATAATCTGAATAGTTTTAACACCTTTAAGTTTCGGTACAACGACAGGAAAACTAAAGAAGACCGCATCAGGCTTAACTGTTTTGATAATTTTTTGTAAAGCGAATTTTCTAACAATCTTTGGCAAAATTCCGATAAGGCGATAAAAATACGGCAAGTTAACTGCTGCATCAAAAAATGGCAGCAATGGAATACCAACAGATTTATCTTTATCAATTTTGGTTACAGGCGATTTTTGAAAGAAAAAGGCTTTCAAAAATCGCAACACTACGCGCCAGTTAGATTGCTTTGGGTCAACTTTGCGCGTCAATTCACCACCGTTAACTAAATATTGGCGAATGTAAGTATTGTGAACTCTTTCAGCCATGCGTTCTGAGCCAACAGTTAGAGAAATTTTTGGATAACTTGTGAGAAGAACAACTTCGTGCCCTTGATCGGCAAATGCTCTAACGACATGTTTCGTTACAAATTGCACACCACGATAGTTCAAATCTTCAAGTTCCGGCGCTACTACGAGTATCTTCATACCCGATTTTACTCAATGATATCCTGTAATGCAAATTTTTCAATCTTTTACTGAAAAAACCGAACAAAATCTGCTATAGTAACTTATGAACAAAATCAAGAATGTTTTACAGAAGATGGGTGTCACATACTTTTCGGCACGAGAAAATTTCAAAAAGCGATATCCTCTCATAAATACCATTTTAATATTGTTCGCAATGGTTATGCTTTGGCGCGGAATCTGGGGGGTACTAGATCTCTACCTATTTCCTGAGAATCAACTACTCAGCTATGTTGCCAGCATTGGTATTGCACTCTTCATCATTCTTTTCGATGATTTCAAACTAACAGAAGTCTAAAAAAGAGCCCAGTTTGACAGATGCGCGTATTAATGCGATAATACACTCATGAACACTAATTGGCGAACCAATGAATTAACCCAGCTTGCTGAAGCAATTGCTGTTTGTTCGACAATAGATGAAGTAGAGTCTTTTCTACGTGATTTACTCACCGAAGCAGAAATTAAAGAATTTGCAGGTAGATTAGCGGTTGCTAAAGCGTTGGCATCAGGAATCAGCCAAAGAACGGCTTCAAAGCAAACCGGTGTAAGTATCGCAACGGTCACCAGAGTCAATAAGTGGTTAACCAATGGCGCATCCGGGTACAAAAACGTTATCAACAAGATTTTCCATCATCATCATAAGGCGTAGTTTTTCGCTTTGTGATTTCATATTTTCCAAAAAAATAAAGGTAAGTAAGAAGAGACAAGGCGAAAAGCCTGATTTTTTTATAAATAAATTATATAATACACGAATTATGAATCAAAACTTCCTTTCAACGCAGCCTTATAAAGGTGCTCGAGATTTCTATCCAGAAGATATGCGTTTACGTAATTACATATTTAATACCTGGAAAAAAGTCTGTACCCGCTATGGATTCGAAGAATATGATTTCCCGATTCTTGAAAATTTCGAAGTTTTCGCCTCAAAATCTGGGGAAGAAATTGTGAATACGCAACTTTTCTCATTTGAAGATAGAGGTGGCAGAAAAGTTGCGATTCGCCCAGAACTTACGCCAAGTACCGTTCGCATGATTGCAGCTCGCATCAATGATTTACCAAAACCAATCAAATGGTTCATGATTGGTAACAACTGGCGTTTTGAAAAACCTCAAAAAGGGCGTGGCCGCGAATTTTATCAACTGGAGATGAACATTTTTGGTGTTCCTGAAGTTGAAGCAGATTTTGAAATCTTTTCAGCAATTGTAGATATCATGTCGGCCTTTGGCGCGAATGAAACGATGTACAAAGTAAAGTACAGCGATCGCAGAATTATTTCGGCATTATTGCGTGATTACCTAAAGCTCGACGATGAAAAACAGGTTGCCGCCCGCAGAATTATGGATAAGCGCCAAAAAGTTTCGAAAGAAGATTTTGTCACAATGCTTGCAGAAGTTAACATTTCAGCAGGTGATGCAGAAAAAATCGATGCCTTTATGCTCAGTTCCTTTGCTGATTTAAAGGGTGTCATTCCAGCAGAAATTCTTGAAAATAATGAGGGCTACAAGAATGTATTTGCTTTAGAAAAACTCTTGCAAACCTACGATATTCAAAAATATTGCGAATTTGATCCGGGTATTATCAGAGGTTTCGATTATAGCGATGGATTAGTGTACGAAGTATTTGATAAGAATCCAGAAAACAGGCGTTCAATGTTCGGAGGAGAACGTTTTGACAGATTGATCAATGTTTATGGTAAATATGACATGGCTGCAACTGGCTTCGCCATGGGGGATATTACTTTGCAAGAATTCCTCAAAGGTTGGAATCTATTACCTGAATTTCCTAGTACAACCACGGTTCTTGTTACTCGTTTCGGTCAAGATGAAAAGTTTGAAGCATACAGCATAAAGACCGCCAAGAAACTGAGAGATGCTGGTATTACCGTTGACTTATACACCACACCTGATAAGCTCGAAAAACAATTGAAATATGCTGACAAGAAGGGAATACCTTACGTCATCATTGCGGGTGAAGAAGAAATTACGAAAAGTACTGTCGTATTGAAGAATATGCGCAAAAAGGATCAAACAATAGTTCAACTTACTGACTTATGTGATGTAGTAAATGGCACCTAATTATCCCGCACCAAAAGAATCACTAGCACAAAAAACGTCGCAACAAATTATTGGTGATTTGATTGATAAACGTGAAAAGAGTAGATATTACCAAGAACTCGTTCAAACTCCGAAGAAGGCCGGTAATTTGCTCAAAGAGTGTTTACGAGAATATAAAAACCCACTAAATAATTTCATTGCGTATCTTGCTACTTCTGGTATTTCTCAATACGATGATGATTCACCAATAAAATCTGCCCTCAAAATCTTTTGTAGTGAAGAAATTAATGCTCTCAAGGCGTACTCATTTAACAATATTCGTCAAGTAATAATCAAAATGATGGATTCATATTCATATGTTGATGCTGCTATGCCATTCTATGAGCAGATGGCAGAATACATTGATGCAGAATCACTTGACAAAATTCGTGCTGAAATCATTGCTTCGCCAAATAGAGTGCGTGGGAAGGATATTCGATTGAATTTTAAACAACAAACAATTTTGAATAGCATCATGGTTGCATTTTTAAAAGCACTTAGCATTAAAAATCCTGATAGTTCTTATAAATATACATATCACGATCTAGTTAAATGACACCAAACATAAAAAATTTAAATGCACCCTCAGCCCCAGCACAAGAAAAAAAAGAGCCTGTACTCAGCCAATCCAGGTTTTCAGCGACATTGTCATACAAAGAGAAGAAAGTAAGTATTTTAAACAATTGCAAGATTCGCCCGAATTAGCCGGGAATATATTACTTTCTCTCGTTATCGATAAATTTCGCCCGCTCAATAACTTCTACCTCTATTTTCTACCTGAGAACCAAATCGGACCAATCGAATCACCGATTTATAATTCCGCATTAGTGCAAGATATTCGCAGAGTTGCAAAACAAGAATTGCAAAAGCTGCAAAAAATTCCAAATCTAAGAGAAAGGTTTACTCAATTTAACGATCTAAAACTTACTAGTATTACTGCAGAAGACAACATTTTTGCTGGTTTATACATGCAAGCATTTCTCAAAACATTAGCAATAAAGAATGATGATGGCAGTTACAAGTATACTTTCAGAGAATTGCGTGCTTAACGAACGATAACAATCGCCGTCATTGAATCAGTTGAAATACTTGTCGGCAAGTCTATTGAGTAATCCAAACCGTATTCCTTTGCTAGAAACTTTGCCGTACTCTCATATTTCTTTCCTCCGACTGCATATACTTTTCCTGAAAGTTGCGTTGCTTCCGGCATCGATAGCGTTCCTGCGTCAACGATTTTTACGAAATAATGGCGTTTTGTCATTTTCGCGAGCAATTCCTGCTTTCTGGCACTATCCGTTACGTGATACACCGCAATCTTTTTGTCGGTAGTAACCAAAGCTGGCTCCAAGAAGTATTCTTTAATGTAGCCTTGAATTTCTCCCCAATTTCCCATACCAAGTCTCGGTCCAAGTAAATATGGATTCGCATTTACAACATCAATCAAGCGATAAGCTGAACCACCGGCATATAGATCAAGAACAGAAGAATGGGTTGTTGGACGGCCTTTCTCCTTCAAAATAAGTAGTGCAGTTTGAATTTCATCAATACCAAATTTTGTAGTTTTTATATTCTTTGAAACAACTCCCAAAAGTTCCATAATTTTTTTCGCATTCAACAATGTTTCTGTTTTCGATACTTTATCAACAACACTTTGAATAACTTTCTGTTGACGTATTGATCGAGCAAAATCTCCTTCTTCACTCGTTGGAATCATATCTTTTCTTAGCCGACTAAACTTCAAAGCCTGTTGCCCTGAAAAATGATTCCAACCTTTTGTGAAATTTACTCGTTCATAACCAAAATTTGCAGTCGGGTAGAGCCCCGAGAGATCATAATCTAAATATACATCCACACCGCCGATTACATCAATCACATCAGTAAATCCTTTTAAATCAATCATTGCAGCATAATGGATTTCTTGGCCAGATAACTGCGTAATAAGTTTTTGTAATGCCTCTAACCCTGAATTCTTTTTCTTATTCTCGGCATACGCGTAGGTTGCATTAATTCTTCCGACCACGTCACTATCAGGATAAGTTACTGCTAAATCGCGCGGAAACGAAATCATCGCAAGTCGATTAGTCTCAACATCATAAGAAGCCAAAATTATAGTATCTGTATTCAGTTCAATTTGTCCTTCTTCTCGAGTATCTATGCCTACGAGGAGAACATTTGTTTTGCCATTCTCATCTTTTTTAATCTCTGGACGTGCTGAAAATACTCCTTCTTCTTGGTTTGTAACTCCAAGTACCGAGCTAGAACTAAAAAAAGGCAATGCGAATCGAATCACCCCAAACACAAATGCAAGTGATAATACAACGGCAGTGACTTTACCTATTTGAAACCTTTTTTTCGGCAGTGCAGTCATTGATTGTTTGCTGATAACTGGCTGAACATTAGATTGCTTTATTGGTTGCGCAGCAGGTGCTTTGTTTCCTTCGAAAATATGGTCATCTAGTGACACTCGCATCGTTGACATGCCTGCATTATCGCATACTTTGAAATGCAAACAAAGATTGACAATTTTCACCAAGAGTGGCACAAAAGAGTATGAAAAAAGGAACAATCATACTTATCATCATTATTGTCGTAGTTGCCCTCTGTGGGGGAATCTTCTTTTGGGGTTACACACAACTCAAATCTGGTCTCTCTCTTTTTGGCAAACTATCCAATTCTGATTTAGGCGTGACTTGGTCAGCTGAAGATGCCAAACTCTTTCAAGAGAAAATTGGTACTTCTGCAACAACCTTAACCATAGAAGAATGCTCAAAGGTCGGTGCAACTTGTGTATCTGGTTCAACCACCTATTCAGGCACTCAAACTATTAATACTACGATAACTAACGCAGAAGGAACAGCTCTAATTAATGAATGGATCAAACTCTCACCAAATGCACCATTTACTTCTGCACAGATGAGAGTTAATGCAGACGGTACTGTTGATTTCAGCGGAATAGTTGATATGAACCGCGTAAAAAATTACGCCCGTGTTTCTGGTGTACCTCAAGAAACAATTGATCTTGTGTCAAAGTATGTCGGTGTACTAGGAGCTAGCTTTCCAATTAATGCATCAGGCAAACTTACCATTAAAAATAACCAAGTAGATGCCAACTTTAACTCAGTAAAAGTAGGGTTTATTCAAGTTCCTGCCGATATTCTCACTTCAAATAAAACAACCGTAGATTCGTTTGTCGAGGAACGTTTCAAAGTGGTAAAGGGCATGTCAATCGAAGAACTTTCATTCGCCGACGGAAAAACAACATTCAAAGGCACAATGCCAAAGAAAATTGAATTTGTGAGATAGCTCTCTTAAATTAATTGCGAATCGGAATCTTTATCTCTTCATTCCTTTCCTATATAATTGCAATAAACTTACTAATAAACTAAAGAACTAAAAATGGCCAACATTTCAAATCTTGATCCAAAATATTTAACCAACGGTATTAACCCACAACACGTACTTCCGGCTTTCGACGAAGATGGAAACGTTAACATGCTTGTCGAGATTCCAAAAGGTTCATATAACAAATATGAATACGTTACCGAAGCGAATGTAATGAAGTTAGACAGAGTATTATTCGAAATGCTTCCTTACCCAATTGAATATGGTTTAATCCCTCAAACTTATGATGAAGATAACGATTTGCTTGATATCATGTGTTTGGTCACCTATCCAACCTTCCCAGGCTGCTTAATTGCTGCACGACCAATTGGTGTAATGTATATGAACGATAGCGGTGAAGTTGATGACAAAATTCTTGCAGTACCAGCAGATGATGCACGCTTCAAAAACATTAAAACTCTCAACGATTTGCAACCAATTCTTCGAGATGAAATACAATTCTTCTGGGAGCACTATAAAGATATGCAATTCAAATACAAAGGGCAAACTGACAAAAAAGTTATTGTCGAAAAATGGGGTGATGAAAACGAAGCGAAGGCAGTAATTGAAAAGTGCCAGAAAGCTTACGCAGCAAAATTCAATTAAGTATCGTAAAGTACTTAGCTTGACCAAATGTACTACTTAATTACTCCGAAAAAGAAAAGTGCGTGTTTGGCAACTGTACCTGCTGCTATTCAAACATTTGTATCGGATAACGAGTGTTACTTGCAGATTTATGATGATTCTCCAATTTTTGGTATCGCATATCGGCTACCTTCAGGCGACATTACACAGCTTGGCGGAACGATTGAGCCGTTATTTAGATTTACTAAAAAGAAATACTATTTAAGGCACATTACCTGGCAAGTTACTGAAGAGTTTCCAGAGTACGTAAACATAGAACGAATTTTTGAAAAAATCTTACGAAGACTTTTTAGAGCGATAGGAGAGTTTTCATTGTACATCATTCCACTAGATCGCTCCTATGTAGTAAAAGATGAAGAAACTGCAGACGAACTCGCACTCACCTTGGCTACTTCATATCCAGAAATTTTCAAAGAAAATGAGAAGCTAATAAAAAAAATTGAGAAGAATAATGACGTTGATTCAGTAATCGAAGAAATAAATTCGTACAACGTCCCCTATTCAATCATTCTGGCAAAGCTCTATGCATGGAGTCACCTTGAAGCCAACACATTGAACGGTAGAATTATGGATGCTTTAGTCGAAAATGTTTTTACACGACTTGAACCAAAGAAATGGAGAAAGGTTCGCTCCCTTATTCTCTACAAATTTATGCAAGGCGCGCGTTGGTTACGCAGTGGATTCTTGAGACATATCTCAGCACCTGTTCTTGTACGAACCTACTTAGGATTAATAGACAAATGTTCATTAAATAATGAAACAACTCAATTTCTTGTAAATGATCTCATTTTAACCGGTATCGCGAAGGCTCAAGATACAACGTACAGAGAAATTAAAGAGAGACTTATCGCAAGAGTTAAAAAATTAAGTGGGGTACAAATTTTTGCTCCTGAAATTCTGTCGTTTTACGAATTAGAAAAAACTGGTAATCAGGAATTAGCCCTTAATACTTATATTTCTGCAAACAATAAACATACTCCAGCCAATCTCTATAGAAAAGAACTTCAAAAATCATTCCCTGTAATAACCTTTGTGAATGATTTTTTTCAGTCGACATTGAAGAATATATTCAAATTTGCCCCCTTCACCACAAAACTGAAAAATTGGCGACTAACATTTGCATTTTCATCAAAAAATCCGACAGCAAAACTAAGTAATGACACTACATTTGTCCCGCCAATTATAGCTGCGATATTCTCAATACTCGTTACAGGAATATCATGTTTTTCATATTTACAAAATATTCAAGAGAACAATGCTTTTATTGCATACTACCAAGCTGATACCTTTACCATTATAACCAAAATGTTTGGTTTGGGAGCATTATTACTCATTCCAACAGCAGTCACCTTGTGGGTAATTTACAAAGCATTACTAAATATTCGAACTATGCAAAACGGACTGAAAAAGATTTTAGTTGCCGTTGGAGTAAGCATTTTTGCGACTCCCTTTATAATTACTTTTGTTGGCTTACTGATGATAGTATTTGCAAATGTTTCGATTTCAGAAAAGACGATAGCTGGTGCTACAAACACACACTTCGTCAAAGGCTTAGATTGGTATGCCTTTGATGAAATTGATCAGGTTACCTACCAGATCAAGTACTGCATAAGAACAGATACTTCTTGTGAACTACCTACGATCGAATTACAGGGGCTCAAAAAGAATGGGACGTCTTTTTCATTCAAAACAGATTATATTTTTGAATCAAACAACTCGGAACGTCAAAAAGAGACATGCAAAACATTAGAAACTTTCAACAAAGAAATGAAAGCGCGTAATGTAAAAATTAGAAGCGCATCTTCGCTCGATTTTGGCGTTGCACTTAGTATGCATTGCAAAACACAGACATTGGAATCCAATTGAGCAACGTTGTATAATTCCGCATGTTAGATCTTCAATTTATTCTTGCCAACCCCGACGTTGTAAAGGCAGCGATCACGAATAAAGGGGTACGTGGCATTTCACCAGCAGATGTTGATACCATTGTTTCTCTCGCATCCTCCGTGAAATCACAGAGTAGTGAAGTTCAGGCATTACGAGCAAAAAGAAATGAAAACTCAGAAAGAATTCAGAAGGCAATAAATCCAGAAGAACGCACAAAGATAATTGATGAAGGAAAGAAATTAAAAGAAGAAATCAGCGAAAAAGAAGTAAAATTAAATGCCGATGAAGCAGAATTAAACCGGTTGATGACGTATCTTCCAGGAATTCCTTCAGCTGATACACCGATCGGTCCAGATGATTCAGGTAATGTTCAGGTCAAAGAATGGGGCGAAAAGCCAAAATTTGATGGTTTCGAACCACGACATCATGCTGACATACTTAGCGAGTTGGGGCTACTAGACCTAGAACGCGGAAGTAAGGTTGCTGGATTCAGAGGATACTTTCTAAAGGGCGATGCAGCCATGCTGCAATGGGCAGTTCTCATGTTTGCAATGGAAAAACTGCGTTCAAAAGGCTTTGAACTAGTTATCCCACCAATTATGAACAAACCATTCGCGCTGTTCGGTTCTGGGCACTTCCCTTGGGGAGCAGTTGATCTCTATGAAGTTGGTAAACCAGGAGTTGATGAAACCGGAAACGAGATTTCAGATTCAATTTACTTGGTCGGAACTTCAGAAACTTCATTGATGGGCATGTATGCAAATGAGGTACTCGACGTTAGCAAAGGTCCAATTAAAATGGTCGGAATTTCACCATGTTACCGCCGAGAAGTTGGTAGTTACAGTAAAGACCTTCGCGGAATCTATCGAGTTCACGAATTCTTCAAAGTTGAACAAGTCATTTTAATGGAACCTGACGAAGAAAAAGCTGAAGCAATGCATCAAGAAATCTTGAATAACGCAGAAGAAATCTTGCAAGACTTGAATATTCCTTACCGAATCCTTTCTATGTGTACCGGTGACATGGGCGAACCACAATACAAGAAATTTGATATTGAAAGTTGGATGCCCGGAAAAGGAGGGTACGGTGAAACGCACTCCGCATCAAACATGCGTGACTTCCAATGCCGACGAAACAATATTAAGGTGAAGCTTGCCGATGGAACCAAAGCATTCGCATTTTCTCTTAACAACACCGCAATTGCGTTTCCACGCTTTTTAATCGCCTTGATTGAGAATAATCAGACAAAAGAAGGTAATATTCGAATTCCTGAAGTACTTCAGAAGTACATGGGGAAGAGTATTATTGAAAAAAAGTCATAACTAGTGCATAAACCTCAATAACTATGTCAGTTGAGATTTCGTTTCAAACGTCTGCAAAAAGAAAACGCTCTACAAGCATGCGCATTGTTGGAAAGGGTAGAGTAGAGGCAAAAATTCCTAAGAAATTACCGATCTCCTACATCGCTGATGTATTAAGCAAAAACTATCGATTTTTGCAAAAATCGTTAGCTGTTTCTGAGCGCATGAATCTACCAAAATTAATTCAAACTGGTAATGACATAATGATTTTCGGTAGTCATTATCTCGTAGAAGTAATATCTGGCAAACGTATGAAAATATCCTTTGATATCGAAAATCGCGTATGTTCGATTAATTCTCCGACACAAGAAATTGAGTCAAAGGCTTTCTATAAATATGTTTCACAAATTTTACTTCCAGAAATCGAAAAAATGTTTCACGGATTTCTCAAGACATGGGACCACTAATTCCGACCGCGATTCGGATAAAAATGACTAAATCACAGTGGGGTAGCTGCACGAGCACCAACAAACTCAGTTTTAGCAAAAAGTTGATTCATTACCCGCAGGAAGTAATCAACTACGTCATCGTTCACGAATTAGCACACATGTACCAACACAATCACTCTCGAGAGTTCTGGAAAATCGTCGAAAAACATTGTCCTAATTACAAAGTATTAAGAAAGCAATTGAAGGAACACAAATATGGATAATAGAAATCGGGAGACACAAAAAATTCCAAAGCATTCCCATCACATCGCAGAAATTGTATAATTGCAGATGGCGAAACTGGGGGATGTCTTTGAAATAGAGATCGACAAGCAAAAAGCATATTTTCAATACACTTTTAAATATGTCCCATTCGGTTACTTAATTCGAATATTACCAGGCCTATATACCGACAAATGCGATAACATTCAAGAACTAGTCGAACAAAAACAGCGTTTTTGGATATTTTACCCACTCGGAACAGCTATACGACGCAAGCTTATAACCAAAGTTGGAAATTTTGCCATCCCAACATACGCACAAGAATTGCCACCAATGCGTGCCAGAGGAGGCATTGCAAAAGACGGTACGGTATTAAATTGGTACCGATGTGAAGGCACCAATGTTCAAAGAATCAATCTAACAGAAAAAGATCTCGATTTGTCGCTTAGGGGTGTAGCTAATCATCAATACCTAATCGACATCATTAAGGACCCAGACTACCCAAGAAGCATTCGCTAATTACAATATTTTTTTCCCCACGTAATTTGCCTTTTCGCATAACGACGGTGCTCACGTTGAATTTCAGACAGTACGGCATCGAATTGTGGCATGCGATCATCTACAAGTTGCTGCCAATTATGATTCTCTGTCATAAATTTCACCAACTGCCTGTATCCCATCATCTGCAGCGCAGGTGCAGCAGCGCCATATTTGGCAAGTAACGAGACTACTTCATCAAGCCAGCCCAGCTCGATATAAGTCAAAACCCGTTCATTTATGATTTGATATGCTTGCTCACGCTCGATCGTCGGCAAATGCCAAATCTTTTTCATCTCTTGCAACACTAAAGGAACTTCAGCTTTTTCAGGCGCAATCTTTTGCATTGCATTCTCGATTAATCGAATTAATCGTCGTGGATTACCTCTATCACTTTCATTCAACGAAGCGAATTTTTCTTTAGCACTCTGTTTCGCTTTTTCCTGTAATTCAGCAAGAGATAAAGCATTCAGTTCGCTTCGCAAGAATTCATCTTTCTCTGCTAAAAGTCCGTGTCCTTCAAGTATTGAATCCAAATACAAACCTGTTCCGCCGTGAATAATGAGCCCCCCTCGCTCTCGCAAGAGCGCCTCATTTTTATTCAACCAGTCATACACATACTGCTGATATATATATGCCGAAATCTCTTCGGTAGGTTCTAAAAAATCAATTCCGGCAACGGTCATTGAAGGATTAGATTTTATAAAATTCACCATTGTATATTTATTAGTACCAATATCGGCAAACTTATAAACCTTACGTGAATCAACCGAAAGAATCGGGTAACCGTATTGTTGCCACAGCGAAAAAGCAAGCTTACTCTTACTAGAAGCAGTTGGACCAAAGATTATGTGCAAATTCACAATGTATTGTAGCAAAAAAACAAAGAGTATCCTATAATACGACCGTGCGCACATCAAATTTGGTCGAACATAGACCTACACAAAATCAGAAAAATTTACAAACAACCTTTCAAGAACTCTTCCATTCCCCTGAAGTTACTGGCGCACTCGAATTCATTGGTTTTTCGCAATCAAACATAACCGAAACGATAGCCACATTAGACATGCGAACCAAAAACAGTTCACTCCTGCTATCACCATCAGAAAAAGAAAACAAAATAGCATTTGCAAATGCAATAGATTACGTAATTCTGCATCTGCGAACTAAACTTGCAAGTGGAACCCCTGTTGAATCAGTAAGTGAATTCTGGAATAAAGTTCAGATCGAGGGATCCAATCGCGAAATTATTCACCAGTATGATACCTTCATTGATGTGGCTGCCTTTGCTTTAGGTGTTAAAGCTGGAGCAATTGTCAATGCCGAAGGCGCAATTTGTGGCGCAATTCTTGATACTAAATGCCCTCAACTACAAGTACTCATACTAGCCACCCCTAATTTCTTCGATTATCCGGTGACACCAAACTTATCCTTCGGTTTCATTTTCAAAACTCGATAACTGCTACCTCATCCTTGCGATTCCAAATTTGCCGTTTTTTCGCTATACTATGACTATGTTCAACGTAAATACATTTGGCTCGAAAATATTAGTGGTTTTTTTTGCATTTTTTGCAGGACTCGCAGTTTATCTTCCATTTTTGGAAGCTTTTGCACTTACTCCTGCAATCGCATTTGTGCATCGTTTCAGTATAACGCTACAAATTGGTAGTCTTGAGAAAACACTGCAACCTATTCTCTTTGTGATTCCAATTTTATTCATAAAGGGGGCGCTTGAATACAATAAACGTTACGGTATTACCTCCTTGATTAAAAATAAAATTGTATGGTTAGTTCTCGCTTTATTACTTATTGACCTAGTTTCAGTCGCGACCTCAAGCCTCAAATCAACATCTTTCGTTGCTTTTGCCGTTCATGCAATTAACATTATGGTATTTCTGACCAGTAGCATTTGGCTAAGAATTGTCATTGATATGTTACAAAAGCCAAATCTTCAAAAGGCCGCCTTACGCATTACGAAAACTTTTATCATTACACTCGCAGTTTTCACCATTACGAATGCTGTGGTTTCGACTTCTCAGTTTGCGGATTGTTCATTTTCAGATGGCGCATGTCACCTATGGAAATCAATCGACACAAATTTCCCCAACCGCTTACTCGAAGTAGGGCACCAAAAATTTAGTTACGAATCACCAATAATAGCTCGAGCACCAGGCTTTTTTGGTGATGTCAATTTTAACGGGATGTTCTCACTATTCATCTTAGTTTCAACAGCAGCACTCTATTTTTTATCTGAGGTATTGAAAACGAAAAAAGGTTATTCACCCATAAAAGAGCAACGAATTTTGATTGCAATAATTGCTGCAAGTACCATTTCTTTCTTACTTACATTTTCAAGAAGTGCTTTGCTCGGCGCAGGCATTTTAACAATAGTCTTATTCTTTGCATTTATCTTACCCCTGTTAAAAAATATTGAATTACCAAAGCTTTTTTGGAGCAACTTACTAAAAATTTCTGCAGTAGCAACAACTGCGTTGGTCTTAACATTCCTTATTGGTTTCGCGATCCCACTACAAGGTGGCGAGAGTAGAACGTCAATTTCAGGAAAAGTTCTGACATACATTGGCGAGGCAATTTCAATCAAAGATTCTTCTGCGAACGGTCACCTTATTCTATTTCAAGATGCATTGAAACTTGGCTCACTTAAACCGATTTTCGGCCACGGTATTGGAACATACTCACCAATGTACCAAAAATTCATTAATCCTGCCGATGCGAATTCAAACCCACACTCAACTTACGCGATGCTTTACGCTGAACAAGGAATTGTTGGATTGGTTGTTTACTTTGTTGTAATCATTTTGTTTTGGATAATTGCAATAAATACGATCCGTAAAACAATTCGCGAAATTGCTATCGCATTCAAAAATGAGAAAAAACTAAGTAAGGAATTTTATATGACATCTCTCGTTCGCATTCTTCTTGCACTAATTTGCTTTGGAATTCCATTTTACTCAATCGCAACTACAACTTATTATGGCTTCTTTTTGCCTATGACGTGGTGGTGGGGAATGATTGAATCATAAATGTTACTCTTTTCTAATTTAATCGTATAAAAAGAATGGCTTTAAGAATGAAAATATTAGAAGATAATGGCAAAGAAGTAGACATTCCAATTGGAAAATCCGCAAGTACTGCGCTTGCAATAGGCAATAAAATAAAAAGTTTACTTGATCCAGAGAAAGAACAGAAATTTCCAATGACAACAGGCGATTTTGTTGAAGATAATCGCCAGCTACATCAACGAACCCTACACCATCATCTGGGAACTGTTAACGCTGATAATATAGGAAAGATTTCAGGTTACCTCAAAGAGCATCAGATGCCAATTCCGGAGTCAATGGAAGAGCTCGAAGCTTTACTAAGAAATCAATCATTTGCAGGAAACATGAACCCAATAGCAGTTACCTCGGAGTCTTTCAAATTTACTGGTTTCGCATACCAGATTCCCGATTCTGAATATTTTCTTTGTATAGGAACTGAAGTCGCCAATATTGGCAGGGTTATGCAAGTCATTAATAGAGTATCTGATATGCTTAAGTATCCAACAGATACTTCGCGAGAACCAAGGATTTCGGTCGCAATAAGACGAACGATTTAACAAACTGGAGAACTGCACTCCAAGCGAACACAAAACCTGAAATTTCTGCTATACTTCGGCATGACATTTCAGGAAATCATTCAAACTCTAAATACCTTTTGGGGCAAGCAAGGCTGTTTAGTCGGGCAACCTTACGGCGTAGAAGTTGGAGCCGGTACAGGTAACCCAAACACATTTTTTAGGGTTTTAGGTCCTGAACCATTTAATGTCGCTTATGTTGAACCAAGTCGACGTCCTACCGATGGTCGTTATGGGCAAAGCCCGAATAGATTTCAACATTATTACCAATATCAGGTCATATTGAAACCAGCCCCGAAATTCAACCAAGAACTTTTTATTGAAAGTCTCATTGCAATTGGGCTTGATCCAGAAAAACATGATATTCGTTTCGTTGAAGACAACTGGGAATCAACGCCGCTTGGGGCTTGGGGGCTAGGATGGGAAATTTGGTGCGATGGTATGGAAGTTGCACAATATACTTATTTTCAGCAAATGGCGGGTATCCCGCTCGAGGTTCCAGCGCTAGAAATTACCTACGGTCTTGAGCGATTGGCAATGTATATTCAAAACGTTGACCACTACAAAGACCTAAAATGGAACGAAACTACTACCTATGCGGATCTTTTCGAAAGACATGAATATTGGCAGGCAACACATAACTTCGAAACTTCAACACCAGAATCTTTACAAACACTTTTTACAACTTACGAAAAAGAAGTTCAAACTCAATTAGAAAGAAAAAATTACTGGGGCGCATACGATTATTTATTGAAAGTATCGCACGCTTTCAACTTACTCGATGCACGTGGTATGGTAAGTGTTTCTGATAGAGTTGCAAAATTCGGCATGATGGGAAAATACTCAAAAGCAGTAGGGCAAATGTATTTAGAAGAACGAGAATCACTTGGATTTCCACTTAAAAACCGCATGTCACCAATTAATTTTCAATTACCACTTGTTAATTCTCAATTAGAGAAGAACGATAAGTATCAAAAAAACGTTGCTATTGTTGAACTCGGATTTGAAGAAATTCCCTCTGAATACTTAAGTGAGTGGAGTAGTATTGCAACACACAGCTGGCTTAAACAGCAGCTCAAGGCGAATGGTATTACCTATAGAAAGGCATATATTTACTTTACTCCCCGTAGAATTGTTATAAAAATCGTGCAACCTAGTAAAGTCGGTCAGGTAACACAAATTATCAAGGGACCTATGGCGAGTATTGCCTTTGATTCAAATGGAAACAAAACGCCAGTACTTGATGGATTCTTGCAAAAAAATGGGGGGACACGTAAAGACACAAAAGTTGTTCTAATCAAAGATACAAAAACTAACAAAGAAATCAGCATCGTTCAACTACACAAAGAATTGAAAGTTTCCCTTGGCGAGGCGTTGCAAAAAATTGCTCAGCAAATTCTTGATCTTGCGCCAAAAACGAAGTGGATGGTATGGGAACAAAACGTTCCTGCCTTCATTAGACCTCTCAGAACAATAGTAGCCTTTCACAATGACAAAAAGTTGTCAATTTCACTCATGAACTGCAAGAGCAATACTTTGACCTCCCTGCCTCGTTACGAACGACCTGGATGCATTTCTTTGAAGTCAGCTCAAGAATATCTTGCGTTCCTACAAAGCTACGGAATTATTCTTAGCCCAAAGAAACGAGCTGCTCGCATAACTCGCGAATCTAGCGAAAAGAATACGCAGAAAATCGGCAAGTTTACAGCAATGATAGAGAAGAACACCTTCTTAACCGAAAATCCACATGGTAAACAGCTTGCACTTGAAAAGAGGTACACAGAATTACCAAAAGAACTCGTGACACTTATCCTTGAGAAGAATCAAATGTATCCAATGACTTCAAATGACAAAGGTGAGATCTTCTACCATATCGTCGCCAATCATTATCGAGTTCACAAGAAAATCGAACATGGAAACCAGAAAGTTGCAAAAGCACGTCTTGATGATGGCTTATTCTATTTCCAACTCGATATTCAAAAGAAACTTGAAGATTTTGAGATTGGTCTAAAACAGGTTGGATTTCATCCTAAAGCTGGTACCTACTTCGATAAAAAGAAAAGGATTTCAGATTTAGCAGAAAAATTCTACAAGCAAATGAATAAAGCTATGCCCGAAACAGTACAAGAGGCACTTCGATTGATCAAAAATGATAAGGCTACGGCACTCGGAAAAGAGTTTCCATCGCTTGAAGGAACAATTGGCAAGGCTTATGCACTGCGCCAAGGGATAAATAAAGAAGTTGCGGATATGCTTGCAGATCATTACTTACCACTAACGCCTGAAGGAGAATTACCAAAAACGGAAGGTGCAATCATATTAAGTATTGCTGACAAAATCGATTCATTAACGACGTTAGCTCAAGTTGAAAAACTACCAGAAGGTAGTCACGATCCATTCGAAATTCGCAAAACAGTTTACAGATTACTTGCCTTGTTATTAAAAGGGAATGTTTCAATTGGTGAGTTGCCATTCAGCGACGCCCTTTACGCCTTTATTAACAAGCGATTTCAACAAATTCTTGAAGATGAAGGTATTCCGCACTGGATTGCTAACGGCGTAAGCAAGAGTAAAGAAAAGGATTTTGCGAGAAAGTATGAGTACGCAAAACGATTGCAACAATTGACGGCTGAAAAAAATGATACGGCTGAGCAGGTTTTAGACACGATGAAAAGAGTAAACAATATAACCCAGAAAGAACCTGAATTACGCATCTCACTTGATGAAGTAAAGCCTGCGAACCTAACGATACAAGCTGAAAAAGATTTATTCAATCTACATCAAAGAAACAGTGAAGGATTCGCACCAGAAGCAATATTCGAACTTGGGGCAACCTTAAACAACTACTTCACTGACGTCTTAGTCATGGATAAAGATCCCGAAGTTAAAAGACTTCGAATTGGTCAATTGAAACTTATTCAAGAGACACTAGAGAAGAACTTCATGCTCGATTTCACTTAGCGATACGCCCCGCTAATGCTGGTTTGATGGTAGCAAAAACTTCGAGTGAATCTGTATCTACAACTGCGCGCATGACACCTGTCGGTTCGTTTTCAAGAAGAAAAGCAATATGCCTAATACCGTGCGACAAAACATCTTTCGGTAATATTCTGCGTGGCCTAGGAATATGAGCGTTTTCTGAATGTGCTACTGAAAGTTCTGAAAGACGTAACAACCCAGGGTTCATCGACTCAAAGGAAAAAAGATCAGAGTAGGCGAGATACGTCAATACTAACTGAGCAGGTTGTTCATATCGCCAACTTGTTGAATGCAAGATGTAACGATCTTTTTCGGTAAGAAGACGATTATCTGCAAAGAGAAATTCGAGATATTCTGCTGCAACTGAATCTGGGTCACGGTTTTCTTGAGAAATAGAAAGTTTCTTTTGTAGATAATGAAATCCTTCTGGAATACACCTAACCAAGAAAAGTTCTAATTCTAGCTTCATTTAGCAAGTTGCATCATACAATCTTTGGTAAGCTCTTTCTCTTTGAAAGTATAGCCGTATTCTTCAATAACCGATTTTGGTAATTTCATCTTGATAATTCTAAATGGGGTATTTACCTGTGCGGTTGTGACGCAACTACGCCCGGGCTTAATTGCTGCATAATGAATAACTGGTTTTTTACCTGCCCAACTTAGTGATTCAAGGCTCAATTCATTACCTGATGTCCCATACGTTGATGCTATAACCGCAACGACTTCGTTTTGCCAATCGATAACTGGCATAACTTCGCCTTCACATTTTTTTACATACATAACATCGGCGTAACAAACCTCGTCATAAAGCGTATGATAAATTTCTCTTAATTCATTAACATTCGTTGCTATTCGATTAAATTCTAAGCCCACACGTTGTAATTTCGATGAAATTCCAGATGCAATAATTTGCATTTTAATATCTGATTCGGCAACAACGGTAGGGCAGACGAATTCGCATGAAGAACCGCTTCTACCAACGACTGTACCATCAGAGCAAACTCTTGCATCATTTGTACAAGCAAGTTGTTTTTTATTGCTCGCGCGAGTAGTATTCCACCACATCGAGCCGAATAAAACTACCAAAGATAGGGATAAAATTCCAATAAGTGCCAATGGAGAAATGACATTGGGCGATGTCGCTTGCTCTTTCATAACATAGAGTAACTTCTTTGGATACTGCTGTCAACTTTGCAGAATAATTACGTTGACTGTTTTAGCCAATTGGCAATTCTGTTTGTGCTGAACCGTCAGTATCGACGTCGGTAATTGCAACAGTACTCTTAAGGCGCGCGCCAAATTTGTCAAGAAACTTATCTGTCTCTGCGTATTTTTGTTGAGCATGAGTTAAGTGACTACCGATTGTATCGTAAGAATTCAGAACTCTCACGAACTCTGCTTCCATACTTTTAATCGAATCTAAAATCTCTTTTGCTTTCTTACTTACCTGCATTCCTTTCATTCCCAACAATACAATTTGGATATACGCATATAACGTGCTTGGCGAAACAGGAACGACATGCTTATCAAAACAATACCTCTTAATGTTCAAATCTTCATCATCACGAATAACCGTTTCGTAGTATATATTTTCTGCTGGAATATACATAAAAGCGACATCAAGCGACTTATCTTCCTTCGAAATATACTTTGAGGCAATCGCATCTACATGTTTTTGAATGTCTTTCTTAAGAATCTTTTTAAGTTCGTTCTTCTTTTCTTCACTTTCTGCTTCATTAAGACGTACGAAATTTTCTAACGGAAATTTCGCATCGATAGGAAGGAAGGAATCGTTAAATCTGACAATCGCATCTACGATGGCATCGCCTGCCTTATATTTATACTGAAATTCGAGCATATCTCGTGGCATGAACTCGACAAGGAGTGATTCCAGCGATTCTTCGCCCCAGCCACCACGCATTTTTTGAGCTTTAAAAACATTGGTTAAATCGCCAATACTTTTACCTAGGTCAGTAATTTTCTTTGATCCTTCTTCAAAAGCAGTAATTCTTTCGCGTAGATCACCGATGACCTTACTTGCTGTGGTAAGACGGTCGTTAACTTCTTTCGTAGAATTTTGCGTAAAGCCCATATTTTCTCGAACTCGTGAGGTCACATGTTCTTTCACTTCATTCATACGGCGCTCAAATTTCTCGTCGAGAGATCGAAGTTCTTCTGTGACTTTACCTTGAATTTGTACATTTTCTTGCTGAACAGCATTCAAGCGATAGGCAAGAAAAGCAACTAATAATACTAAAGCAATAATGACAATGATAAGAAAAAGTTCCATTGAGTATGGTAACACATTCTTAATTGTCAATTCTTAATTGTCAATTCTCAATTTTCAATTATCAAGCTGAGATTGGGTGATTATGAGCAATAAAGTTAGCCAAACGATACCGAAACGAACTAAAAATCTACAAAAATTTCTTCAATATTTCGGCGTCTTTCAGCAAGACTGCGCGCATACTGCCGTTATAAAGCGCAACAGCGGGGTGATATAACGTCACTAAACAGACCTTTTGATTGTTCAATTTTCCTTTGAAAACCTTCCCATGCATTTGACCGATTGGTTTTAATTCGTCTTCAAGACCAAGTTTCGGCATTAAATACTGCATTGAATGGCGCCCTAAAGTAACAAGAACTTTTGGTTTAATAATTTTGATCTGGCGATCGAGTAGAGGTGCGTAGTAAGCGACCTCAGCTGGCAAAGGATCACGATTCTTTGGGGGTCTATCTTTAACCAAATTGGTAATATAAACATCTGCGCGAACTAAACCAATATGTTGCAAGAGAGTATCTAAAACTTTTCCAGAGGCGCCGCAAAAGGGGTGCCCTTGTTTTGCTTCAGTCGCTCCTGGGGCTTCACCAACAAAAAGAATATGCGCTGCAAGGTTTCCTTCTCCAACTACTGAATGAAAGCCATTTTCTTTGCGAAACGAAAAGAACGGGGCACGCTCATCATTAATTAATTCGTCACGAATTTTATCGAGAGCCGCTTGTCGTCTTTCCAATTCTTTTACTGATATGGCCATACTAGCTTCGAAATCAGCTAATATTCCATCGGATCACCGTGAAAGTAGAGCATTTTCCCACATAGAGCACAGTTTGTTTTCGTTGTTGTTTCGGCCTGCTGATTAAAATCTTTTGCAAAGGCAAGCATCGAACCAAAAAGCGAAGTGGTTGAACTAATTTTCACTACTTTAAAGTCATTTGCTACACCGGCTTTTTCGGCAAGGGCTGAATAGACATCGTCGCGAGTGCCAACCTTGTCGATTAATCCGTATTTCAATGCTTCAGTTGTTCCATAAATCAAAGCTTTAACATCCTCTCGAATTGTTGTTTCTTTAATTCGTCGGCGAGAAGCAACAAATTCAACGAATTTATCATATTCCTTTGCGACACCGTCTTTCAAAACAGTTAGTTCTTCGTCAGTAAGTTTACGAGTAGGATTTCCAATATCTTTGTACGTACCACCCGTAATATAATTAAGTTCGATACCCCCCTGGGTACCAACACTTCCGAGAGATACAAGCTTATTGTAGTATTCGAATGGCCCCATAATTACCCCGATACTTCCGGTTAAACTGCCTTGTTCTGCATAAATAACGTCAGCAGAAGCGGCTGCCCAATAGCCACCCGAGGCTGCCATATCTTGAACATACGCATAGACTGGTTTTTTAGTTTGTTCGCGATAATAAGATACACCATCGGCAATAGCTTTTGCTCCTACAATAGTTCCACCTGGTGAATTGATGTATAAAACAACGCCTTTAATATCAGGGTCAGCGGCAGCCTTTACTAAATCGTCCTTAACTCGATATCCAAAGATATATTGCCCATTAACGAGTGCATTTAAAACGCTATCGTCATATTCCTGTGCAGCACTGAGAATTGCTTGATCAATGTATATTGCTAATAACTTGTTTTTACTGTCTTCATTTCCATAAACGTACGAATAAGAAAGCCCGCTTTTACCTGATTCTGTCGATACGTCGGAACCACTCGCAGAAAAGAGTGCAACCATAGCGACACTACACAATCCGCAAATTGCAAGAATTGTCACTAGGATTGCGATAACAATACCAAGATTACTTTGCTTAGGAAGATGATTTTGAATAATAATTGGCTGTTGTGCATTATTTACCGTTTCTTCAGCTTTTGCTGCTGTATGTTGGGAAGAGAGTTCTGACATCAAGAAAATCTTAAGTTTAACGTGACAATCGTAGCATAGGGAGATGAAAAGGGGAAGAGAAATGATATAATATAGGTCCATGGAAACGAAACTTTATCTTTCAAATTTATCTGGTAATGAAGTAACTACAGCACGAATTCTTCAATCAATTGAGCGAAAGCAACGCATAAATAACGCTGCAGCAGCTGAAGTTTTTCCTTATAAGTCATATTCTAGTGACAAGTTAGAAGCCACAGATTATTTTGTAACTAGAAGTTCAGGCCATAATGCGGAAGAAACATCCATTGCACAACACTTACAAATACTTGTTGCGCCAAAAAAGATTAAGCCAATAATTGCTACTTCCACCGGAAGATTCGAGCGAGATTCCAGCTACATCGACGTGCAAGGAAGTCCTTTATATCACATACTTATTACTCAACATTCGGCAAAAAACATAAATTCTGTAACATTAACCTTACGTAGATATAAAGAAAAAGGGAGTTGGGATCCAAAAAAGATTGTAGTACATATTCCAAATACTGAAAATCCTGATGAATACTACTTACATATTCAAGACATGGGATGGAGAAATACTAAAGCAACTGTTACAACCTATATGCACCTTGAAAACGGTCAATTTTCATCTCCTCAAAGAATTACAAATCATGCTGTGTCACAATTCGCTCCTCAAAAAATCTCTGCTATTCTTTTTGCACCTGGAAATGAACGAAAATTCGACGGAGTTCCGCAACACGCAACAGTAACAAACAATAATGGAATAGGTGTTATTTCATCACTAGAGAAAGGCTTCTCAACTATTCCTGTTGAGAATAGAACTGAAGGGAGTTTTTTCAGAATAAAAGCTTCACTTGCAGAATTACTTATAAATCCGTCGGAGATTGTACGACATGCAAGGGGAGATAAACCTATCGACCAATTATCTCAATTACTGGAAGTACTTTGGACAAGAGTCGATGAAGAAGCCCTTATAAACAATCTTCACTTACATCTTGCACCTTTTGCAGCAAATATACCTATTACAAATAATTGGCAGAGTTTTCCTCCAGAGCAATGGTATAAATATCCATCATCTACAAAATCTCCCTCAGAGTTATTTGTATGCTCAGAAAAGAACCGTATTGTTCTCTTGCTCAAAAGACAAATTTTCAGCCGACAAAAACGTAATAAAAGTTACCGCAATGCTGTACTCACCATCTCTTCACTCAACTATATTCCGACATTGCACCTATTTGATTGCGAAATCAATAGAAATGGCACTTCTTTTACATCCATTACAGATAGAGCAGTATTCTCTAATAACGGTTTTATTTCTATAGATGACTTCATTAGCCATCTTTCTGAATAACCTATTTCCCCACCTCACAATATTCGCAGCCTTCTTCGTGAATACGAGGGAATTCCATTCGTTGAATCTTTTGCCATACATCAATAATGATTGCTTTCATATCTTCAACATCGGATTTTTCATAAACTAACTCTCTTTCTGCAAATAATTCTCGTTCAGGGTCAACAAAGAAAAGTGACCCTTTCACAACTTCCGCATTATTGCTCGTTACCCACCAATCGAGATCAGATACTACTTTATAAAATAACAATTGATTGTAATAACGCTGTGCCTTTGCCTTTTCTTTGTTTGAATCATCAATATGATCGACTGGATGTAGCCCATCAAATGCTGATTGAGAAAGAGCTTTACCCGTTTTGTAATCGACAACTTTCAAGAAATTCTTATTTGAATCGACATAATCGATTCTATCAACACGCCCTTTTATGCGAGCGCCACCAATTTCTCCCGAAAGTTTATGTTCCGTTTTTAGTGGAATTACTAAATTCCCGACGAATGTTTCGTAGTATAAACCAAGATTTTTACGACCTTTTTCAAGTAACCTCTCTTTCTGCGAAGTTCGTAGCGGATACGTTTCAAGTTTTTTTGCAAATATATCAAAGAATTCTGATCTTGAAAGTGGTGCCAGCGACATTTTCGCTGAACGATATAGCTGTTCGAGCGATGCGTGAAAAGCGTTACCATATGCGAGTGGGGCAGACATAGCAGCAGGAATTCTCAATATATTCGTTAAAAGAAAACGCATTGGACATTCCAAATAATTATTAAATCCAGTTGGGTGCAATTCGAAGCGATTAACAATACTTCGAATGACATCTCGTTCATCTACAGAATTAATATAAACTGTGTTAAATGGGGACTTTGCCAATAACTCAGCAACATGCTCCTGTATCATTTGTGTATACTTACGTACTTTCAACTTTCTATACATCTTACGTGGAATTTCATCGATGAATTGGGACTTATGCACTTCCTTATCATTTCCGTAAGAAGTGGCGTATACTTTTGAATAACTCAAATATACCTTCTTTTGGGCTCTTGTCATAGCAACATAAAGAAGGCGACGATCTTCTTCTAGTTCATCGAGTTCGCCAGATTGGGCGGTAAGTGCAGTAGGTAAGGAAAGTCTTGAAATATGACGGCGATGATCCCATTTTGTACTGTACAGCTGAGGTATAAAAACATACGAGAATTCGAGACCTTTCGAGGAATGGGCTGTCATCAACTGAACGCCTTTTTCGACAACACCAAGTTCTTTCTCTTTAATTGGTAAATTGAATTGGTTCATTAAATCGATTGCTACAAGGAAACTTTCAAGTGTCATATCTGGTTCACTAACATTGAGTGCCTTGACTTCAGCAAAAAATGAATTCAAAGAGTTCAGGTGCTTCACTTTGTTAACATCGGCCAATACATGATCAAGTAATCCTGATTCATGCATCAAGATTTCAAGCATTTTTGTTAATGATTCAAGAAATGACTGCGAATACCATTCCACTAAATTATCAAAGAATTTCGTAATTTTTGTCTTACCGTCATCTGAAATACCCAATACTCCTAAATCTACACCTTTAGTATTACCAATCAAGTACTCCCAAAAGGTCTTAATTCTGTTTTCAGGATAAGCTCGACCAACTTTCAGCAAATCTATCTTAGGAATTCCTAAGTACGGAAAATGGAGAATTTTCACCAACAACAGATCATTTTCATTTTTTTCGCCTATCGTTACAACTAGTCGAACAAGATCTAGTAATTGCTTCACATAATAGTTGTCTAGTGCATTATCACCGGCTTTTCGAACATATGGAATACGCTTTCGTTGCAACATATCAACGATTGGGTCCATATCAGCATTGTTTCGCACAAGAATTGCAAAATTTTCGTAGTCAACTTTATGTTGTTTATGTAACTGCTCAATTTTGTCGGCAATAAAGAGATTTTCTGCTTCCCCTCGATGAAATTCGGCATAGCGCAATTTTTGCTTCTTATGCGGAGCTCTCGATTGTAAAGTTTTATCTATTGATTCTATTGTTCTTTCAAGTGATTGCGTGTTGTGCCTAATAAATTCGCGTGAGGCATCAAGAACTCGCTGTTGTGAACGGTAATTTTCGGTCAAGGTGATCACTTTTGCATGTGGATACTTACCCAAATAATCTGCAATATTTTTTACAGAAGCTCCCTGAAATCGGTAGATCGCTTGATCATCATCACCTACGGCAAAAATATTTGCTTCTTCTTTCCAATATTCTGCAAGTGAGAAGATGAGGGTATTTTGTGCATCATTTGTATCTTGATATTCATCTACCAAGAGATAATGGTACTTTTCTTGGAGAGTGCTGCGCAATTCAAGATTGTTCTCCAATGCATGTAATACGAAAAGTATCATGTCTTCATAATCATAGCGTTTTTTGCTCTTGAGCAACGCTTCGTATTCAGCAAAAAACGCTACTAACTCGCGATATTTTGCGATTTTTTTCTCTTGTTGCTCATATTCTGCACGAACTTTTTTACCTTTATCTGGGCCACGAGTGACATATTTCTCCATACCCCCCAGGGTATCGACTTCTTGAGCAATTGCCTCTTCTAGGCGAGAAAGCGTAATATATTCGCGTTTCATCGTTGAGATTACACTGAGAATATCCATGATATACATGTCTTTAGCCGTTACTGGAGCAAGAAGTCCATATTTTGGATTCTCAAGTATCTGTTGTGTAAACTTGATTCGCTCAATATCGTTAAGTGCAGAAAAACCAATTATTTCAGAGAAATATTCACTATAATCTTGAATTACTGTATTACAGAAACCATGAATTGTTGTAATGACAACATTATACGCGGTAGGGCCGATTAATTCATATAATTTCTTTCGCATTGCGTAAACACCAGCTTCTGTAAAGGTCATGGCCAAAATTGAATCTGGTTTTGTATCGGTTGTTGAAAGGATGTGAGCAATTCTATACGTCAAAACTGTTGTTTTACCTGTTCCAGGCCCGGCAACAATAAGTAACGGTCCATCTAAAGTTTCAACTGCTTGACGTTGAGAGGTATTTAGTTTTGACAAATCTAACATACCTAGATTGTACCCGCTCAATTATGAAAAAGCCACATTAAAGATATCCCTGGCCTTACGACCTCACAACTATGTTGTGAAAATCACTTCGTGATTGCGGAGAAGAGAGCGGAAGCTTCGCTTCCGCTCTCTCATCTATAACTACTCAGCACAGAAAACGTGACCGATTGTACCACAAACGAGATCTACCGTTCTTTCGTAACCAAGAATTGGTCTCATCGAATCAAGCACGTTTGCATCATAGAGAATAGTTTCTGCTGGGAATAACTTATTGTTATCAAGCAAAAGATCTCTTTGGAATGCAGGTGCTGTATATGAGTCTGAGAAGATAAAACCATTGATTACCAAACGATCTCGAACAAGGCCAGTTCTCAACGATTGCGAAGGTGAGAAGAGTAGTTGCCCACCCTGTGAGACGACAATGCTCGCCTGGAAGTTATCGATCTTTGGATCTCCAGAGAACGTAGCTGAAGGCATATCAGCAACCGTCAAAATTGCCCCGGTATTAACCACAAAGAGACAACTACTATCTGGCGTTGCTTTTGTGACTTGCCCAGAAATTGTTACTACTGCAGCTGAGTCGATGAAGATAATCGAATTCCCTCGGCAGACTAAGTCATTACTGATTGTTACTTTTCCGGTAATCGTGCCTACCTTAAACTTCGTTTCATTGCTTAGTTCTGCAAGTGATTCAGAAATTTGACCACAGTTTCCTAACAATTGACAGTTTCTTGCAACGAGCCCTTTCAACTGGGTATACCAATTTATCTGATTTCCCTTCGATTGTCCGTAAAGGTTATACCCTGAAGTTGAAGTAGAGGTTCGATAATAATCGACCCTTTGAGCGTTAGTTGCATACCCCAGGGGGTATGTGTGAGTCGTATCACTTGGGAAAGTTCTTCCACCTAATAATCCTGCATTATTACCCGCGGTAACTAGGAAGCCAGAAACCGCCGAGGAAGTCATGACAAAAGTTGAGCTTTGCGTATTTCTGCTGGCCGATGGTAAGGTCATATTGAAAGCATTCCCAGTTGATGCTGAGTTACTGTAAGCAGAGCCATTAGCAACTTGCAACCACCCCATGCCGAATCGATACATACCAGTTGCGCCGTAATTAACACAAGTTGAAGTTTTCGTTGAGTTAATTGTTTGGGCACAACAGGCGTTTCCTGCTTTATCATAGACACACATTCCGACTGCGATGCCATCGCCTTGTAGCACTCTGTGACCTGAATAACTAAAGGCTGCGGTACTTGTTGAAACCAAGTCATCTTTACCATCCCATGACGGATAAACCGGTTCTGGTGTTGGCGTTGGAGTAGGTGTAGGCTCAGGTGTTGGTTCTGGAGTCGCTGTTGGTGTAGGAGTTTCCGATGGAGTTCCCGTAATCTCACCTGAAACAGATGGTGTTGGTGATGGCGTTTCGGTTGGCTCTGGTGTTGGACTTGGGGTTGGAGTAGGCGTTGGAGCTGGAATATTTTGCTTTGTTAAGAAGAATCTATCTCCTGTAATCGCCTCTGGAGTATCGTAATGTTCACGAAGCATGTACCTTGTGGTAACACCACCAATTCCTGACACAAGATCAGAAATTGTACCTTGCATGATTACGGTGTTGTTCGAAGCTGATGGAGCAGTAATATTCAAATCGATTGCCGGAGGGTTAGTATCGTAAATAATTGGTAAGACTCCCGAAGCATTGGATACTGGTTTCCAATATTTATTTCCATATGCAGTGCCACCGACTTTATCTTGTGCACCAACATATAACGTGTAACGACCATTCATCATTCCTGCACCAGCTTCATTTTTGTCATTCATAAAGATCTTGAAAGTCGCACGAACAGAATTACTTGTACCAATCTGTGTTACATCTTCACGTGAAATACAAGCTGCACAGTTTGCAGGACAATCATCTGATTTTGGAATTACATACGTTGTATTCGAACTCGTTGGCATACAAAGCATGTGTGAATTGTCAGCAGCAATAGACCAATCATAGTTTGACGCAATTTTGCTTTCACTTGACGCAACAGTTCTTGCTGCAATTGGAATATTTCCAACAGTACAGCCAGTTAATGATCCTAGACAATCAGGGAATCCATAACTTAACCAGTTTCTGTACCCAGATGATTTGTATGGTGAATCAGAAATGTTTCCATTCATTCCTACGTTTGGCCCTTTCTGCGAAATCAATGTCAAGCCTAACTGAACACCTGCATTACCAAGTAAGTAATTCTGACAGCCAGCACCTAAACATGCTTCGTCATTAAAGTATTCTCGGCCCCCAACAGTAAAATTGCGACGATGCCCAATTAATGAAGCTGCCATTGTTCTTAAGGATTCGCTAATCATAATTGAATCATTCGTTCCCGGAGTCGTTGCAGCACCTGTCAATTCACCGAGCGAACCAGCATCTGTATCGCTACTTGTTGCCCCTAGAACAGCTGGTTGATCTGAATTACGTTTCAACACAACCCCTAATTCTTTCAAATCGGTAACACCGTTGTTGTCAGTAACGGTAAATGAAACTTCAAAAGGATTTCGCCTCGTAACATGAGGAACCGTTGAATCACAGAATCCTGGGTTTGATAAACTCAAAGGATTTGCGCAGGTAGTAACCCTTCGTTCGTCCCATGATGAACCAATATACAATGGATTATTAACGCCATACTGATTCAAGAGGTTACCTTCCTGTCGTTCTGCAACTAATGGATCTCGATCATAAATTTGTACATCTGAAATTGTTGGCGCTTCGTTGGTAACTGTCATGCTCATTCTGCAAGTTGCAGTTTCTGAAATATCTGGCCCTGTTCCATCTAAGTCTAAGTCTCGAATTTCAACTTCAATAAAACCGCTACACGTTGAAACACCATTAACATCGACGTATAAACCATGAGCTGTTTGATGATCTTCATTGATCGTAACAGTTCCAGTCATATCGCCAGGGGTATTTGAACCCGGTTTAACAGTCAGATTTTGCAAAGAGGTCCCCGACTGTGCAGAGAAGTTTGCGCAGTTTCGAAGAATTCCCGCATCATCAACAACACGCACAGATGTAATTTGAACAGTATCTCCATAATCTTTATCGGTAACGGTCAATTGAAAGTTACCATTTGGATCTTGGCGACGTACATTTATTGCACTTGGTGAGATAGAGCAGGTTGGTGCAGAGTTTACATAGGTATTTTCACATGCTACTGGATCACCGTTACATGAGTTTTCACCGCACGCTATACGCGTTCCATTCGGCGCCGAGGTAGTTCTAAATTTATCCTGCGGATTTCCCGGAGGACAGCTAGTTTCTTTACAATCACAAGAATCTGGGGGACAAACATATGTCGTGTTAGTACAAGCGGTAGAACCAGCTGGAACATTATTACAATTTGCATCACAACCTACAGGGGAAGCACCAGGGTCGCCGTACTTACATGGCACATAATTATTACTATTAAAAGTTACATAACAAGGAGATTTACCGCCACAGCACGCAAACGACCTAGAACCATCAGAACACAAACACCCTTGTGGATTCCCCGGATAACATTGAGCAGCACTTGGTTCTGTAACTTTATTATATTTTGCACGACATTCTTTTCCATCAGGCAATGGCGCGCAGTTAAAATCAGCAGCCTTTTGATTGCTGACACATTCTGGACCATTTTTCTTATCAACACAGCTTTTTTTAGATCCACAGTCGTAATTACTACAAGAAGTAGCCTTATTCTTTTTAGTTGTTTTCGCAGCATTCACTTCAGAGAAAAAATCGCCACTTTCCCCGAATAAATTGATTGATTGCGCAAAACCCAACAGCGCAAAAAGCATTGTAGCAAACACCACTATGCCAAATAATTTTTTTGAAATTCTCAACATTACTGATAGAGATAAATTAAGAATAAGGTCAGGGCAATGCTACCAATATACTTCTTTTCAGATATTGCTTGTGAGCGAGAATTAATTCCTTGAAGCATTTCTTTGTGAGCTTCTGCTTCATCTGGAATAATTACCGATTCACTTGGTTGATAATAAGCAGTTGCGACATATTTTTTAAAATCTTCAAGTTTTTGCGGCCTTACGAGTGAGGCTTTGCCATCTTCAAGCAATGCATATCTTGTTGAAAGCATGTTCACATATGTTTGTTTTAGATTTTCAATTGACTTCGCATCATTAACTTTGTGTACTACCATTCCGTAACACAAATCGTTTAATGTTATAACATCTTGAGGGCTAAGTGCGTGGGTTTCAGACATCTTCTCGGCTCGATTACTTGCAACAGAATCGAGCAAAGTAATTACACTAGACTTTGACTTGTTGTATGGTTGACCATCTTTTACTGAATATACCTTCTGAAAATCCATAAACAATTTCACATTTGCATGATCAAATTCACCACGAATAATCTGCTTTACTGGGCAGACTGGAAATTGATATGCCTGCATGTCTTGATAATCAACCATACAATCTTCATCGCTTGAATCACACAACTTCTCATTAACCTTGAAATCTTTGTTCTTTTCGAGAACAAACGGTAGAACTCTATTCTTAGCCTCTGTAATAAATTTGGTTGCCAATGAATCATTTTTCTCTTGCAAAATATACAGATAGTACAAAATGTTTGGTGCTGCATTTTCTTCTTGCAAAGCGAAACAAGGGTAACTATATGGCTCACAATAAACTGTTTGTTTCGCAAATTTTCCTGCGAAGTAGTTTATTAATTCTTGCCCGGATTTTGTACGAATTACTTCATCTCCAATAATTGCGTTAACATCATCAAGAGCAACAGCAGCCCACGCTTTTAATTGTTCATCTGATAATGTTGTTGGAAGTGCGGTAACTTTCCATTCAACCAACGTATCAGTATTAGGTGTAGTTTTCTGGCTAAATTTCCAGTTAACATAATGTTGAATCATTGAAAGAATATTCTTTTCGGCAGTTTCTTTTGTTACGGTAACTTCAAGAGAAACAGGTACAGGATTTGCACCGAAAGAACTAATTGTATCCCGTGAAATTCCTGAACGAGCTAAGAATGCGGTTGGTAATGGCGCATCTTTTGTAACGCGCAACGTTACATCAGAAGAAAATTTGATTTCTGGGTAATTAAATTTCTGTAAACTTGTGTAATATTCAGGCAAATAGCTACAGTTGTAAGTAATTGCATCATCCGTAACATTCGTTTGATAGAGTAAACAGTACGGAACTTTGTAAACAACCGCACCTTCGACAGCTTCATCATCAGCGGTAATTGCATCAGCTGCATTCGGAATACTTATAACCGAACTTTCTTGAAATGTTTCTGGTGTATTCCAAACACGCTGAATGTCTTGGACCAAAAAGACCAGAAGACCGATGATTCCGATCACTAAAACACCAAGTACAATAAAAAGAGTAGGCAATTTTTTTATCCGCATGTCACATCTAACCAGTTTTTTTGCAAGCCGTCAACCTTTCTGCACTTTTATTTGCATCAAAAACTCTAGACCTTACTCAATAGCAATACGTTTTGCGTAAACCACAATTCTTACTGGCGACTTCAAATACTTACAGGTATATAAAATGACATCCGCATCATAATCGGTTAACACCGTATTTTCTTCAATTTTGTAAACTTTATAAAAATATTCTCGTTGCCCCCAAATAATCGAAAATGTTTCGCCATTTTGCATACTCGGCAGATTCGCAAATGAATCTGTTTTACGAAAACTTGCAGACCATTCAATATAACCAAATCGGTGAGCAGCAAGAATGATTGCATATTCATTATTTACTGGCGTACCAAACTCAGGAATACGCCAAATTCCTTTGTACAGTGCCAATTTTGAATCTCCGCCTTCATGAATCGCCCCATTAACTCCAATCGAAGGAATGCGCAGGGTGTTAGTTTTCGGATGTTCAGGGTTGAAAGCGGGAAGTTTGAAAGTAGGCTGGGGTGGGCGGGTGGGGATCGGTGTTGGCGTCACCCCAAGTGCCGAAAGGCCAATAAAGCCACCAATGCTGTCAACTTCGTCTGAGGTCGCTTGCACATTAATGCGATAATAGATCCAAGGTAGCGCAGGAATCAAAAGAAGCACCGTTCCAAGGGAAATCATCAAAAAACCCAAATACGAAAGAACAAATGAAATATCCTTCATTCTTTGCTGTTTCGCTGAGGGACCAACTACCATAAAGCATTATACACAAAATTCTACAAATACGAATATTCAAAGAATCACTACAACACAATACGGAACTTTGTAATTCTTCCGTTCTCTTTACCTAAAAACTTCGCACCCATAAATACGACTATACCAACTCCATATAGAATTGCACCTGCAAAAAAGAGAAAGTTTTCTGCGATTCCTGTATCGGTCGGTACGTGCGTTGTTGAAGGTGTCGCCGGTGGAGTAGTCACCGTTGGCGTTCCACCTGCTGTTGCAACAAAAGTTACGACTGCACCATACGACGTGCCTGAAGCATTTCGTGCGAATGCTCTCACTCTATACGTAGTACCAGTTGTTAAGCCAGTTATATTTGCAGTAAATGTACCAGTTGTACCGGTTGCAACAACCTTAGTGCCATTGGCTAAATCAGGAGTTTGAACGGTTGAAGAATATACAAACCCTCGTTCTAAAATAGCACTCCCGCCATCAGCCGTTACATTACCATTTGCAGTTGCGCTAGTTGCAAGCACATTAGACATTGCCGAAGTAGAAACTGTTGGAGCAACTGCTTGTGTTACTGCTTTAACTGTCCATAATACGCCCCAATCATTGAAATCTGCACCGGCACCACTTGAATAATTGTCATTCCAGCATGTTAAGGCCGTATCTGCCGTACCTGCTTGACGTTGGCTTGCATTAAAAAGAGTATAGCCACTATTATTCAAATTGTAGAAACTTGCCCCATTCAGTTGCCCTTGGACTGCATTAACAAATGAACTAAATTGAGTTTGCCCATAATACGTTCCGTTAGGATATCCAGAGCATTGACAACCGGTTCCGCAATTAAATCGCTGATTACCTGTATTTGCTGGCATCCATCCATAAGCGTTAACGCAGGAGTTTTTGTCACCGCTATAACAGATTTTGAAAGTATATGAAATTTCTTTGGATTGCCCGGCATCTACCGTAACAGTTCTAGTATCCCAGGCGCTAACACCGTTTGGACGCTGATCCCAATAATATGTTGATTGCTGCTTGCCTGGTTCATTAACAACGAGTACCACAGGAAATTCATTATTAGGAAACCACACTTTTACTTCTGAAGTTTGCGTAACTCGAACTTTTACGGTTGGATCTGCTTTATAATTTGCTGGAGAACAACTCACATTTCCTGGATTACTAGTTAAACACGCATATACCGGTTTGAAAGTGATAACTGGGAACGTAAATAGTGAAAGAATAAATAATATTTTGAATATTTTTTGCATTGCTGATTGTAACAAATATTACAATACTATGCGAATTTTGGCGTTTCTAACGGTTTTGTCGTTATCAATAACACGTGCCCCCATGAAGACAACTATGCCAATGCCGTAAAGAATTGCACCAACATAAAAGAGAAAATCTTCCGCAATTCCTGTATCACCTGGGGAATGGGTTGGGGTAGCTGTTGCCGTTATGGTAGGTGTTGCCGTAGAAGTTGCAGTCGGGGTAATTGTAGGCGTTGGGGTATCAGTTGGTAATGCTGAAGTTTTAAAAGTTGCAAGTATTTGCATGTCATTGAAATCAGCATCATTCACTCCGTCTGGAACACCATCATTCAAACAAGCGACTGTTGTATCAACAGTATTTAACTGCCTTGTTGCATTGGTTCCATATGTTGAATAACCACTCAAAAAGTTTATTGGATCACCTTGACCAGCAGCTTTTACAAAATCGAAAACTGCGGTCACACTTCCGACTCCAAAATTACCACCTTGATTACAAGGACATCCAGTACCGCAAGTACCACGATATTGCCCAAGATTTGTAGCCATATATCCAGCTGAAGCGTAGCAACCACCATTCATAGAGCTAGGGCAGGTAAAAAGTTCATAACTAATAATATCTCCAGCAACAACATTGACTGAATTGATTATGGTTGCAGTTAATTGCGTTCCCACAGGACCAACAGTTGTTACCGTACTGCCATTCTTTCTGACAATTACGCGAGTTCTATACCCCTTACTTATCCAGAGATGGGTGGTACCTGCACTTGGAGCAGCAGGCAAAGTTAGCATATTATTATGATAATACGAAGCATTACAACTTACCTGTGGACCACTAGGGCACGAAGTAGCTGCACTTATTGGTGAAATTGCTGTAAGCGCAAGGACAGCAATAGATAATATGGTAAAAAATCGAAAATTCACTTTTTAATTATACACTTTTTCAACTGCAAAGTGCAGAAACTTGAAATATCTTTAAATTCAACTACAATGGTCATTATATTGACGAAAATCTTAACCTATAGTATAATTATTACATGAAAACTACAACTGCCAAAAAACTTGTTATCTGGGTTTTGGTTTTTGCCATTATGGCCGGACTCGGTTTTGCTCGCGCAAGCGGTGGAACCACTACACCAACACACAGTCCATACAATACAGGTATCGGTGATTCAATCAACCTAGATGTAACCCTTATTGCAGGAGCAGTTCTTTACGGACTTGGTGTTCTTTTCACCAGCTCGTCAAAGGCTATTGTTGCAAAACTTTCACCAAGAATTGGGTTATAAAATCTGGTATTCGAGAAATCGAATAACTCAATACCTGCCACAATGAAATTTTCTCTTATAATCCCAGCAAAGAACGAAGAAAAGCGTATTATTTTGCCGCTTCTTGAATATTACGCTGCCTTACATCGACGTTTCGGTGCAAACAAATTTGAAATTCTTGTGGTTGTTAATAACACCTCTGATAATACGGTGAAAGTACTGCGTACAATAAAGAGGACCTTAAAGGCAAACGAAATTAAAATCCATAACATTGGATTAGCCGAAGCGAAGGGAAGAGCCGTTATTCACGGAATGTACCACGCAAAAGGCAAATATATTGGTTTTACCGATGCAGACGGTTCCTATAGCCCACGCGAAGTATTACGGTTGTACAGACAGTTAGTGCTTTCACAGGCAGAGGCCATTATTCCAGATCGATATTCAACCAAAAGCCACTTAATTGGGGCACTTCCGTTATCTCGCAGAATATTTAGTAGAATCTTCAACTTTACGGTTAAAACTCTCTTTATGATCAAAAACAACGATACTCAGGGCGGATTAAAAATCTTTCGCAAGAAAGCACTTAAAGCAATACTGCCCGAAGTCTCGACCTTTGGTTGGACCTTCGACCTTAATGTTATCTTGGCATTAAAAAATAACAATTTCACAATTTTTGAAACTCCAATTACTTGGTCACAGAAAGAAGGTAGCAAGCTTAATCCACTTGGGACACTTTTAACAGTAGCCCGTGAAGTTGGCAAATTAGCTTTCAAACAGTATATCTACCGCCCCTTTATTGCCATTTCGCAGGCGAGAGAATAGAATAAGAAATGGCGAAGATACTCTGGATCTCGTGGAAAGATATAAAAAATCCTGATGCAGGTGGAGCTGAACGTGTTACACATGAAATTCGCAAACGACTTATCTTAAACGGTCACCAAGTTACACACCTCACCGGAAGCTTTAAAAACGCATCAAACGAAGAGTCTATTAACGGAGTCAAAACAATCAGAGTCGGGAAATCGAAACTTTTTTTATTCCTAGCAATCATACAAAAATATAAACGTGAGTTTAAGGACACACACGACATCATTATTGAAGAGGTAAATACTAGTCCATTTTTCATCAATTATTTCAAAGGGGCTGAGAAACTCTTTCTGTTCTTTCATCAGCTTGCGGAAGAGGTATGGAATTACGAAACTTCGTTTCCACTTAATCTACTCGGACAGTACATACTCGAACCATTTGCACTTTTCCTAGAAGCGATAAAGAATCCCGAAGTGCTGGCAATGTCAAAAAGCACTAAAGATGGTCTAATTAGGAAAGGGTTTAATCCAGACAAGATAACAATTCTGCCTGAGGCGACAGATTCTCCAATTGCACTATCCCCAATAACTGAAAAGGAAGAAAATTTTACTGTTTTATATCATGGAAATCTTCGCAAAATGAAACGCCCCGAAGAAGTACTCAAGGCATTTGCCTGGGCCTACAGAAAGAATAGTAAACTTCGCCTTTGGGTCAGTGGGCACGGGACCGAAGAACGTAAACAATACTTAAAACAGCTTTCCCTCGATTTATCAATTGATAAAGTTACAAAATGGTACTTCTCTCCGATTGACGACATCAGAAACCAGCTTATGTCGAATGCACATATTTTTGCGCACACAAGTGTTAAGGAAGGGTGGGGCACGGTTGTTACAGAAGCAGGAAAACTTGGAACACCAGCAATCGTTTATGATGTTGAAGGCTTGCGTGACGCAGTTGATTTTGGCAAGGCAGGAATTTTAATAAAAAATGGTGACTATCAGGCTTTCGGCGATGCAATCACAGAACTTTCAGAAAATCCTGATAAATATAAGACCCTACAGAGTGAATCCTTCGCCTTTAACCGCGTACTTACTTTTGACAATACCTACGATGCTTTCAAAAAAGCTACTGGAATATCTTAAGACAAACAAAACAACAATATTTATAACCTTATTATTAGGATTCATTATTGGGCTTAATATCAAACCAGGCTTTATCATAATGGGACTTGATAATGCATCACCATGGTTTGGGGCAGAATATTTAACCAATCTTATTCGCCAAGCCCCATCATTCATTGAGTTCGGACCGTTAATATTTTCCCCATTTCTTTGGCTTGGATATATATTCAACATCGAGCCATGGGCGATTTCTCAACTAGTATATTGGGGAAGCCTAATATCAGGTATAGCTGGTTTCTATTGTTTATTTCCCCCTAAAAGTGGAGCAAAAATAATTGGCACATTACTTGTACTAGGTAGTTTAGCAACCATTTGGATATTTTCGCAACCAACATATCTATTCTTACATAGTTTTGCTGGAATACCTTGGGCCATATTGTTACTAATCCGCAATAAATATACAAAACTCGAAATTATTGGTGTGATAATTGGAACATTAGCTTTTTGCGTTACAATTATTAATCCCGTGGCCTTCTTCTTCTATTTGCTAATCGTTATATTAATTGCCAGTCAAATAAGCACTCCAATACTGAAAAGTAGAATAGTCGTATTTATTGTGTTCATACTGCTCCTATGGCAGATCGGTATTAGCGTTTTCAAAGAACCAACAAGACTGCTTCCAATAGATGTACATATATATATCACGCAACAATTACAAAGCGCCAACAATACTATCGCGACAGAAAATTTGAGATCGGCAGAGATTAACAATAATTCTTTCGTTAATGTAGCAAGATTTGCAACAGGTTGGATGGAATTAAATGATATAAACAAAAACCGACTTTTTGAATTTAAGCTACTGTTTCAAAACAATATTCCACTAGTTAGCATTACCCTCATTCCAGTACTGTACGCACTTTACGTTAGTCTACGCAAGGGTAGCAGTAACAAAATTGGCTTAATCACTATTTTCGCAATCGCGACACTACTTTCATCAACCTATTTTCTTATTATAATCGGCAATATTCCATTACTTCAAAGTATTCTTCGATGGCCATCTAGTAAGTTTTGGCCTGCACTAACTATTCCTATTTGGATTATTCTTACCGAATCCTTAGCTGACTTCTTTGATAAAAGCATGCAAACTAAACACATAACTCTAATAAGGGTTTTAATCATTACACTACTAATTATCCCACTGTTTCCTTGGCTCTATAAAGATACCTTTCCTAATAATCTTACGTACGTGCAAATGCCAACAGATTATTACCAACTTAAATCACTTCCCAGAAACAGCAATTTGATTATACTTCCTGAGCCACAGACAGCATTTTTTAGGTACTACAGCTGGGGCTATTACGGCACAGATTTTGTCAAATACCTTACTTTTGCCAATGTAATCGATGGTACGCGAACGATAGAGACTACTGATGACAGTTACGTTTCAAATATCTCCACAATGAATCAAGGCGAGAACTTTTTAATAGTTGATAAAACAGTGCCAACTGATATTGAATATGAATTGAAATTCCAAAAGTTGCAAACGATCCTTGATACTGAGAGCTTCACACTCTATACTATTCAAAATGTCGAATAAATTCTTAGTTAGCGTTCTTATTACAACTAAGAACGACGAAAAAACAATCGATGCATTACTAGCTTCTATTAAACTTCAATCTTATTTAAACCTCGAGATAATCTGTATTGACAATTTCAGCACCGACACGACATACGACATCATTACCTCGTACCCAACAATCCACTTACAAAGTGGACCAGAGCGATCAGTTCAAAGAAACATTGCGCTAAAAAAAGCAAAGGGCGACTGGATCCTCTGGCTCGATGCGGATATGATTCTGAAAAAAGATACTGTCGAAGAATGCGTCAGGCGAGTTACGGCTAACGACAATCTCACCGCGATAGTGATTCAAGAAGAAGTACCAGGAAATAATACAAGTACAAGGATAAGAAACTTCGAGAACATTTTGTATTTAAATACAAATATTTCAACTCCAAGATTTTTAAGAAAAGATATTCTTAAGAAAATAAAAGGGTTCGATGAAAACCTTACAGGGGCTGAGGATTGGGACATGGCACGAAGATATAAAGAAGTATCATCAGATTTCGACTTTCTAGAATCCAATGCGAGTTGTGGAATTCTTCACATTGAAGAAGACCTAACATTTCCTGTATATCTAAAAAAGAAACATTACTATGCAAAAGGGTGTGAACTATACGAAAAAAAATGGGGTAGTACCGATAAGATAGTTAAGACACAGTTAAAAGTATTACCACGATTAGTTCATATTGTATTTGCGCCAGGTAATTTGAAACGAATACTATGTCATCCGTTACTGACATTAGGAATGTTACTTTGGCGTTCCTTTCCCGCTTTCGTAACATACATAATGCACCACAATAACCCAGCAATCAAAGGGGCCACTAATGAGAAAAGTCTCCAAGGCCCCAAACGCAATGCCGAGTCGTAAACAATACTTATTTCCCCTGCAGCCCCTGCTGGTACAAAAAAACCTTGCATAAAACCATAAATTCGAACGCCTTTAATCTGATTTTTCTGGCCATTAATTAACACGTAGGCTTTCCACTCAGGATCAAACAATTCGCTAATCAACAAAATTCGACTGCTAGAATCTCGCTCAACAGTCCCTTTAAATTCAATAGGAGATAATCGTTGCAATGACTCATAAAAGCTTTCAACTTTACCAAAGCCTTTTATAAAGACAATGACAGGAGTATCAATAGCTGCTACCTTATTTACAGTAAACTTCTGTCCGGCAGAGCAAGGAGTCTCTTTCCCAATCAGAGAAATTTTTCCTTCGCTAGAGCAGACTACATCTATCGAAGTCGCACTTAATAGTTCATTCCCTTGAAATTCAGGATAAATCACACTTATTCTCTGATCAAGCGGAAATAACTGATTTCCAAGTAATTGAAGCTTGCCAACATCTGTTGAATTAATTACGACAATTTCAGATATTGCATTAAACCCCTTTACATTTATGATCTTCAATGTACCTGCATCGCTAAAGGTGCCGACATTTTTCCATTGAAATCTACTATATTTTGCAAATGTTGTAATCATTTGTTTTTGATTACCAATTTGGAAAGCTAGATCACCACCTTTTTCTGAAACGAGTATTTTCGCATATACCGTGGTATTTTTTTGTGAAATATCTACTAAATTTTCAGTCGCTCCTGAATTAATTGTAAACGCAACACCGTGTCCCTCATCATGCTGATACGTTACAATACCGTTCTCTTGCAAATAACTAAAAAAAGGTTCCTGTATAAGTTGACTGGTGGTTCCTCTAGACCAAACATTCGTTGGATCATGCCTACTTAAGAAATTATATGGATAAATCGATTTTGCACAATTGCTTACTTTACAGGATTCGACTACAACTGCAGATTCTGATTTTAGATCATCTGTTAATAATGGGTAAGATTCATATGTATTCACCAGAGAAGTCATAGGTAAAGCGTGATACCCGGCGATCGACAATGCCTGCCATATATTCGGGTTTGCAACAAGATCAACAAAGGATCGTGCCTGTCTAGAATTTGAGTCGTTTTCCGCAATCGTTGCTAACTGTAGATATTCTCCGGATAATTGGAAGTTCAAATCACTATTTGGTCTATTTATTGCATTAGATTTTGAGTGAATATCTTTACGATCAATTGCAAACTCAATTAACAAATCATTTAAAAAGGCTGTATTACTTGATTCATTTCTTAAAAATTGCTGTATAGGTAAAGTCATGAGGCTCGCATTTCCGTATTGTTTACCTATACTTTTATCGATCAAATCTGGTGTTTTGTCAGTATCCCAAATAAATCTAGATAAACCAAAAGATTCTATTCTTTCTTTCGGTAAAAACCACAGTATTGTCGAATATTGCCCAACTTTCTTTTGAATGGTGTAATAAATTTCTGGATACTGAATCGGTTTATATTTAGCAAAAAGAGAGGGCAGCAAAAATGGCGACAATAAAATCATCAATAAAGATATCATCGGAACAAACATTCTTGTGAAATTCCCCCAAAAAGTTGTAGCTGAATAATCTTCGAAGGTGATCTTGAAAACTAACAAATAGGTAAAAGGTAATAAAACTAAAATTCTGGCCCATTCTCTAAATACTAAGAAGGCTGAAAGAAGATTATTAGCAGCAGCCCATTCAAGAGTAGCTTTAATTAGTACGCTATTTGTTCCCAATGATGCAATAACAACTGCAATTAGAAAGAACGCAATTATCGGTGCCTGTAAGGATTTCATCTGCGTTTGTTTATAAATCAGTTTTGCATACCAATAAAAAACTAGCATCAAAGCAATTAGAAAGCTCATAACACCGGCAACCGTTACATATGCCTGAGCCTGCGAGATATCGACATAATGCCACCAATTATTAATAAACGTTAAGGTATTTTGAGCCGTACCATTTCGTGACAAGAGTGAAAACATCGAAAGATTTGCTGGAATTGGGTATTGAGTCGAGGGCATCAAAACCGTTAGGAAAATTTGAATATTTAAGAGGCAATACCCTGTGACACTAACAAAAAACGTCTGTATTCCTAGTAGAAAATCCTTGTTTCTAACAATTAATAATAATGAAACTAAAGCAAGTGCCAAAACTCCATAGATAAAACCATGTGGGAAAACAAAAAATTGACTAAAAACGATCACTACAGCTAAGAGATGTCGAAGGATGCGGGTCTTTTCATACTCAAATAATTCAGCCACTAGGTAAGGTAACACTAAATACCCGAACCAGATGTAAATATGAACTATTCTTCCGATTGCATAATAATTGAAAAAATAAAAAAGTAGTAAGGAGCTTGCTACAACCGCTCCAAATGGAGAATTCATCTCGAATTTGAAAAGTTTATACATACCGTATATGCCAATACACAGTGCAAGAAGAGTCATAACACCCCATACCCACGATTCAGTAAAGGAAAAGAACGATCCAATTAAAAACAACAAGGTTGGAAGAACCCCATACCTATAATATTCAAGCGACATCATACTAGTCGAGGAATCGTATGGGTAAAGCATCTTTTGAAAGCCCAAAAGCGCGGAATCAGGGCCAAATAAAGCACTTAAATCAGCGAAAGAAAACGTCAGGTTAGGAAAAAAGATTGGGATCATTAAATAGATATGCAATAAAAAGGTAATGATCGCAAAAACAGCAAATATAGCAAACGAAAGAATGGACTTTTTATTACGAGACATTATTGAGTAGTGTACGGGATTTGGAGAAGAAAAAAAAGATGAAAAGGGAAATACGGCGTCATTTTGTTCTTGTGGAAAAAATGACGCCGTACGGCGAAGAGAAGATTGCTCGGAGCTATGGTTTCAATTCAGGACTGGTAATTTCACCGCAGGAAAATGCGCCGCTGTTTTGAGGGTGCTGAAGAATCAGGGAGTGGGTCCCAACTTTGAGAGCGAAATGCTCAGCAAAATCGTGGGTAAGCCCGCCTTCCGTCATCGTGTAATCAGCATCGCACTCTAGATCGCGGGTTGTTTTCAGCGTGATACCTTTGTCCGAACAGAGCCATTTGTGCTCATCCGTGCAACTCCAGGTCGTCCGTCCATAAATCGTGCCTTCGAGAGTCTTAGCCCCATCGCTGGAGGTAATCGTCACGTAAGCAGACCATGGTTCCGGGGTGTTGCTGACCGTGGCAGAAGCCTCGGTTTCTTGCACCGCAGGGGGGGCAACTTGCGCGCCATCACCTGAGGGTTGAACCGTCGCCGCGGGTGCGGAGACTGCGCCAGGCAGAAAGCCTTGCGACTGGGCAAATCCGAGCATTTTGACAGCGATGAAAATCGCCAGGGCCAACAGCGGTAACCAGAGCGCAATCGCCGAAGCGGTGCGGTGGACGCTGCTACCAGCCGTTGTCAAAAATGCCACGAGCCCCGCCAGGCCGACGACAAGCGCCAACAGGGGGAGCCACCAAGCAACTTTCAGGAGCACAAACAACAACACCGTGCCCGGAACAGCTGCCAGGATTGAAATGCCAATTGCAGGTAAAATCCGATCCGTTCTCATTTTTTCTCCTTTATGTGGCGAGATCAGGCGATCTCTAGAATTTGGGTTTCCACACATTCAATCACCTCACCGCAGTAAAGTAACTCAATGTGTGGAACCAAACCCACCACAAATTCAAAAGGAGAATATTTTTCTCTTCACCGGCGCTTAGTATCGTGTCCATGAGAAGACTAACTATTCGCGAGCATAAAGCGAACGAATATATAACCTCAAATCGGTTACTATTTTACAACGAAGTTGTAAGACCGTAAGGTCAGAGGCTTATCTATCTTATAGACTACTAAGCTTGTTAACGAACTGTTCACTTAGCCAAAGGCATAAGAGAACGCAAATCTTCCTGATCTTGGTATTTTTCTTCACCAAGTATGAATCAAGCTAATCTCGCGTTTTCTTCTGTACTTTTTTGGAATTTTGTCTAGGGTTTCCCCTATTTGTTAATGAGCAGTATAGAAGTATACCAAGTCCTATAGTTTTTGTCAAGAGACATAGTTGCTTCAAATACCACCAGCGTTGATGACCAATTCTTTCAAATCTGGATGCTCAAACACATTTGTCGTTACATACGAATATTGTTCAGGAGTAAGCATAGACTCACTCATTTGGTACAAAGAATTTCCATCGAAGACTTCGAGTAAAAATGGCATCCACAATTTCAACCAAGAAAGCTTTTCTTCATTACTGAGTTTCATCGTTGTCTCCAAAGTGTGGGCTCCCCCCATAGTCATTGCAAACTTTTTAGTTCCATTCGCTTCAGTCTTGAGTAAATTGTTTTTATTTAAATAATCGAGCTTCAATGACCATATATATTCTCTTGCCTTAAAAACTAAAACACCTATTTCAGGATGAATGCCTCCATTAATTTGCATTAATTTTTCGTAAATCTTTCTGTCTTTTGTCAATATGAAATAATTTGTAACTAACTCTGGCGCTGTTAAATATAGCGCGAATAAATCTTTCGATATCTTTGCTATTCTTTCTGGAATAGTAAGTTTTTCTCTATCTGTTGCCGATTTGTCCCATCGTTCTGCCACCAACATCATTAATCCTACAAATTGTTCAATCATAGGTACTACCCTGGTATTCTCAATACTTACAAGATCAATATTTTGACCGAATTGTTGGTATTTCGGTATTGGCATCAACCCCCATAACAAAGATTCTGGCTGATTCATTGAAAGATCTCCCAAACCTTGACTATTTTTGTCAGCGGTAACAAATTTCCTAGAGTTTAATCCAATCTTACTATTAAAATTAAACAACATAATGAAAGCCCCTAGATCTGAATTTGGTCCTTGGTTTTCAAATGAAAAATTTTTGGGGAACACAAAATCATTGGGTAAGTAATGTTCGTGAGTATGCCTGCCATAAATAGCAATAACTTCGAGATCATTAATCTTGAATGCCTCAATAGATTCAGCATTGTGAGTATCTATCACCTTAGAAACGACAGATTTTTCCAACCACATATATGTTGCGACAGCTGCGGCTGTTGCCGCAAGTTTCAAAAAATCACGTCGTGATAAACTGGAGGTTTTCTTTTCACTGCTAGTTGTATGAACTTTCTTTGCTTCAGAACTTTTCTCCATATTTAATAAGAGAGTATACAATATCCAAGTTTACAAACAAACAATTTTTCCCTATACTGATTTACTGCTCAATTCATTCATAAAATTCGCCAGGGCAGAAATTAAAATCTTTAAAAAATACATGCCCGGTCCAGAAGCAAATCGTGGTGGTGCAGGTAGAAGTCCTAATCCGAATAATGCGCCAGCAAACAATCCATATCCAACAAGTCGTCCAGGTGAAGGTTCGCGTTGGGTTAGCGATCGAATGAACGAGGCGTTTCACTCTCCAATCGAAAGAAATGAAACTAGAGGCATAATCGGCAACACTAAAGAATTTATTCGAATGCATGGTGGAGAACGATTACGTAGAATTTTTGAAACACTACCCAGTATCGATAAAGAGGTTCGCTTAAACAACGAAATGGCCCGCACAATCAATGAATTAGACCAAGGCAGAGTAGTAGTTAATTCGCGCAATATTTGCAGTACAGAATTACAGGCGGTAACTAATAAACTGAATCTTCCTCCTGGTGGTAGGGCAGTCATTCATCTTGAAAGTTCCGATTCCTATATTGTTTTCGCCGGCGATGGTCGTGCCCAGGTTCTTATGGCAAATCCAAGACCAGAAATGTATAAACAGCACTTGAAAGATATCGAACGACTTCGAAAAGAAGAGGAGCATCTAGATGAATTGCGCAATGCCATGAGTCGACGTACTTTTTTAACGGTAATCACCGATGTAGGTAAATGGACTCTAAACGTTGCTTCAATCGGAAAGATTGACATGCGTACACGCTCAAGAATTGAAAGAACCGAACAACGCATTCGTGAGATTAACCTCAACGAAGCCGCCTACCGTGGCGTTTATGGCCCAATCGAGGCAGCAATTCGCAATGATTTGCAAGCCATTGTAGACCCCAATATTGCAACGACTCGCCAAGCGAAGGCCGTTCTCACCAAAGAGCAATACGAAGCAAATACATTCGGTATGCGCCGATATAGTGGAGTCTTTTCTAAAGTACTGGGTATTAACGCAGATACCCGCTTACTTCATGATGGAGGTAATACCTTAGCAGATGCTGCTCGAGAAATGATTACTGGAAGAGCTACCAGAACCATGTTCGAAGGAATTCAATTGATTTCTGCGAACTCAACACAGGGTAGAGTCAATATTATGGGTGAACCAACAACTACTCCAAATTGGGTTAGAGTTGCAGCACAACAATCGATGGAAAGAAGAACACGCCAAGCGGTTCGACAAGAAATGCGTACTGCATTCGAAGGTAGAGCAACTGCTCAGAATCTTAGACAAGAGGTTAGACTTTCACCAAATGAACAAAGAGATATCGCAGAGATGCTCAGAAAAGGACTTCGTCGTAAAGATAAAGATCCACAGCATAAGCAAACACTTCGGCAAGAAGCTATCTCTTTCACCATTCTCGACGCAGCTGGAAGAGCAACTATTGCCATTATGGTAAACGATAGGGGAGAAGTTCTCGTTCGACAGTTAACCACCAATGGGAATGCTAGAAGCGTTAGAAATGCATTAACTAATGCTTTACGCGTATATTCTCGAAATATGTCACCAGCCACAATGCAACAACTTCGCAATGATATTTATATTCAAAACACAAATACTCCAATTGCACGACCTCAACTACAATATGTATTCCGACAAGGACAACAAATTGCTGACAATCAATTTGGCCTCGTAACAGCGCCGCCAGTCGCTCCAGCACAGCCACGTACGGTAAATCAACAAAGGACACAGATACCACGAGGAAACGGAAGAACAGGTCCACAAACAGGAAGAGGAAATAGGTTTAACGGCAATTTTTCACCTGGTCGACAACAACAAAGACGAGGACCAAATAGACAAACAAACAATCCTAGACCTGCAAACTTCACAGTTACTTAACCGCACAAATTATAAACGATTTATGCAGTTGCGCGAGTAGATTGTTTTGAATCAAATTGAAAATAAAGTGCGAGTAAATACTTTATTTTTGAGAATGTACCTTCCTCATCTTTGCCGCCAAAAGCTGCTTGCTTCAACCTCATAAATTCATGTTTAAGAAGATTAAAGACATTCAATGGATTCAACTCTGCGGTAAATGGCACTTCATTGCGAGTACCGATTACATCAGGATGCATGTTATACATCTCTGCAAGCTGTCTAATTGCGATCATTTGAGCTGGAACTTCAATATTTGCTGCTGATATTCCTGGCGCTTTGTCAATAAGTTCTTTTGCTGCGGCTTCCAGTACTGCGCCAGCAGAAGAATGCACGACATCGTTTAGTGAAATAATCACTTCTTTAACGGTACCACGCAAGAATTTTGGTGCCCATTCAACAGATTTATCATCAATAACACTTGAATCACCTGTTGCAAATGCAAGTTCTAGCTTTTCTTTGAAAGTCAATTCCAATTCGGCAACATGTGCCATATTTTTTTCATATCTTGCAAGACCAATTGCTAATTTTCTTTGTATTTGTTTCAAAGCAACTGGGTCTTGCCCTTCTCGCGTTGCTAAATCTTTGTACATATTCGAAACGCCAGCAAAGAGTACTGCGATATTCTTATCGTGTTCGTCTGATTCGATTTTATCGATTTTGTTTTCAGCAATAAATTCGACGAACTTGACACCTATGTTGATCCAAGATTTACCTTTACCAAGTTTGTCGTAAATAAAGTCAGCTAAAGCTGCTGTCAGAGCTTGATTCCAGGAACGTCTTTGCTCGACTCTAATGGCCTTGCCAACTTCTTGGGCAAGGTCTTTTCCTTTTAATTCTGGTGCTATTGGAGCAACCTTTGTTTCATATCCAGTCTTATTATTTGCTGTATTCTTTGCCATACTGAATTATACAATTAATTATAGGACACGTCAAGGCAAAACAGGGAAAAACGTGCGGAAATCAGTCAGAATTTGCTCGTAGTTTTATCTACTACTTGACACACTCAGTAGAAGTGTCCTATAATAATACATTCTTTTATGGCACTGCCTCTAAGAATAGCTCGTTGAATACATGGCGTCTCCCTCATTTGATGAGGATTGGCGAACCAGCAGCGCATTAGAAATAGTGTAGTGCGTTAGTGGTTCGTCCAATCCAAACATTCGTAAGATGGAGGCCTCCATGCAACACAATTTCGTAACTCGCTTTTTTCGATCCAACACCCCTTGGCTCCTGAAAGCCCTGGTGGTGGTCTTTTCCATCCCGATTATTATCGGTTCCTTGATGGTCGTGGGGATAATCATTGTCACGCTATACAGCGTTGCCAAAGATTTTTTCACCGGTCTCTGGGAAAATCATATTCAATCATTCCTCTCGCAATTATGGAGTGATATCACTGATTGGTGGCGAAATATTTGGCGGAAATAGCCAAACAAGTGACGGGGACCGGGTTAAAATTTTGTTTGGATGAATCCTTTCCGGATTCTATGTTTTTCCAATTAAAATTTTCTCCTGTTCCCGTCACTGTTCCACCTTTTCTCAAAATTCTCCTCAACCCCTAAACACTTCACTCATTCATTTTTACTGCCTGGTTCTTAAATTGAAAATTGACAATTGAGAATTTCCAATTCTTACGCAGTAATTGTATAATCCCCCATGCTAGACGATTTACGCCAAACACGAATCGACAAGATTCAAAAACTGCAGGCATTAGGCCTCAGCACCTACGTTTCTGCACCAGCAGATTCATTTCGCACGAATTACGCGAAGGAAATCAAGAATGAATTCGAGAAATTCGACGGAAAGCAGGTCAAGGTCGTCGGCAAAATCATGCTTTTACGAAATATCGGAAAAATCGCATTCGCAACAATTCAAGATGAATCTGAAAGAATTCAGCTATTCTTTAAAGAGTCCGACATCATTTCTGACATTAGCGCTTTAACGCATTATTCATTAAGCAACAAACCATTAAATTACGCAAATTTGGACTTGTTGGACATGGGTGACTATGTGCAAGCCTATGGCACAGTAGGGAAGACAAAAACCGGCGAAATTTCAGTCATGGTGCAAAGCTACACCTTACTATCGAAATCAGTTCGTCCAATGCCCGAAAAATTTCATGGAATCCAAGATATCGAAACGAAACTAAGAAAAAGATATCTCGATTTAGTTACCGATGCAGAATTGCGCGAGTTATTTAGAAAAAAAGCGCTTTTCTGGAAAACAATCCGCGAATTCATGGTCGCAGAAGGCTTTACCGAAGTTACCACACCAATTATGGAATCGGTGACTGGCGGTGCAGATGCAAACCCCTTCGTTACTCACCACAATGCGCTTGATGAAGATTTCTACCTTCGCATTTCTCCAGAGTTGGCGCTTAAAAGACTCATTGGCGGTGGATATGAAAAAGTGTTCGAAATTGGGCCTCTTTTCAGAAACGAAGGCATCGACGAAGACCATCTTCAGGAATTCTGGAACATGGAATACTACTGGGCATACGCAAACTATCGGGACAATATGGCATTAGACAAACGAATGTACCGAGAAATTGCCAAAAAAGTTTTCGGCAAAAGCGTTTTCAACATTAAAGGTTTTGAAGTAGATTTCGAAAAAGAGTGGGAAGAGATTGATTTCGTTGGAATCATTAAAGACCGAATGGGAATTAACGTATTAACCGATCCACTTGAAAATTTGCAGAACAAATTGCACGAATTGAAAGTGAAATTCGAACCGAAGGCTGCCAGAGAACGTCTTGCAGATTTACTCTGGAAGCAGATTAGAAAGACCATTGCTGGTCCAGCATTCTTGGTGAACGAACCTGTTTTAACCTCACCTCTTGCACGTGTAAACGATGCGAAACCAGAAGTTACCGAAAGATTCCACATCATTATTGCAGGAAGTGAACTAGGGAACGGCTATACCGAGCTTATCGATCCAATTGATCAACTACAACGCTTCGAGAAACAGCAAGCCTTGCGCGATGCAGGTGATGAAGAAGCACAAATGATTGATCACGATTTCGTTGAAATGCTTGAATATGGCATGCCACCAACTACCGGCTTCGGCATGGGCGAAAGATTATTCTCGTTCCTGGTTGATATGCCAATGAGAATGACAACTTTCTTTCCGCAGATGGGAAGGAAGAAGTAATTGATAATTCTCAATTTTCAATCATCAATAGATATCCATTTGTTACGCACGTAGTTTCGTGATGTACAATTTCACAATTTCGCTAGTTTCCGCTAGAATAGTCTAATGCTAACCATTCCTGCGTCAATAAAGCCTCTTCTTTGGGATATAAACACGTTAACTCTTGATGCACAAAAACACGCAGTTTATCTCATTGAAAGAGTTCTAGAGTTTGGCACAAAGGAAAATTACCGCTGGCTCAAGGAGCAATTTGGCAAAGATACCATTATTACAGTCATCAAATCGAGCAAAAGAATTTCTGCAAAAACTGCTACATTTGCAAGCCTATTATTTAATATTCCAAAGGAGGAGATCGCATGTTTCCAGAAACCCTATACCCAAAAACAGCACAGGTTTTAAAAAGACTACAAGGGCAACCATTTCTCGATGGTTTTTATCTTGCCGGAGGTACTGCACTCGCTTTACAGTTAGGACATAGAAAATCGATTGATCTAGACTTCTTTACTTCAAATTTTCCAAAACAACAATTACTTTTAAATGCGCTCGAACCATATAAGCCACAAATTATCCAAGAAGCGCCCGGTACTATTGATACAATTATCGATACCGTAAAGGTCACTTTTCTTTCTTACCCTTACCGAGTACTCGAAGAGGGAAGTGTCTTTGATAACGTTCCACTTGCCAGTATCATAGATATCGCCTGCATGAAGCTTTCTGCGATTTCATCGCGCGGAGCCAAAAAAGATTTTGTCGATATGTATTTTATTCTTAAGCGAATTTCGCTCAATGAATTGTTGATTCGATTTTCAGCGAAATTCGCGGGCATTCAATACAACGACGTGCACATAATGAAGTCGTTGACCTATTTTGTTGATGCCGATGCAGACCCAGATCCTGATATGCTGCACCCGATTTCTTGGCAAGAAGTCAAAAGTTCCCTAGAGCAATTAACGCTGAGTTATTTCAACGCATAATAAATCGCTATTGGGGAACGATTACCACGTCAGTGAGGGTATGGGAAAATGCAAATCCATAAAGCGGACGCAAAACGTAGAAATATCGAGCCCTGAATTGTGCAGCAATTTTAACAACGTAGTTGCGTGGCCGTAAGGCCAGGGATATCTTTCATCAGAAAACTCTAAAACCAGCTGAATATTGAACTAATTCGCTGCCGTCGGTGAAGCCGAAACACTAACCTGTGTTACCTTGCTTTTAAGCGTACTCAAAATTTCGCGTAACAACGTGCGAGCACTCTGCAATGAAGTTTTGGCAGCATTGAATGCAGTTTTTGCCTGATCAATAGTTGTACTATTGCGGATTTCAGAAATTTTTCCTTTCGCAGTGCTGACCTCAGTCGTTGCCTTCGCTAGTAGAGCCTTTTCTGCGGAAACATCGACTCCTTTTGATTCTAGTACAGCGATTTTGTCAACAAATTTTGCAAGAATATTCTCTTCAAAATTCTTAATTACTTTTTCTAACGCATTAACGTAACCAGCCCCGACATGGAGCAAATATACCGCCTTCACACTTTCTGCATAACGTTCTCGTGCTGTTTTCACAATCGTTCGAACTGCCTCAATTGAAGTCTGCGCTGCAATTGAATCTCGCTGTGCGGTAAACCATGACTTCTCTTCGCCTAATTTCTTTAACAGTTGCGCTTTTGCATCAGCTCCAAGCATCGAATTAGCATTAACTTTATCTTCCTGAGCAGTAAGTTTCGCAATAAAATGATTATTAAAGAGAGCAGTTGCTGCATCTTTAGCTCTTGTTAATGCTGCAGCGCGGGCATTCGCCTGCGAAGTTGTAGTTCGTGGTTGCGCAGTGGGTGCAATTGTGGTCGGTACACTCATGGGGGTTGCAGTTGGAGTAGTTGTGGGGTCACTCACAACGGCAGAAACTGACCACGTCAAAGGAAACATTATGACCGAGACAAGACAGAAGATTATGAATTTTTTCATTATTGTATTTTATTAAATTGAGTTACTGCATCGTCAATAGCGTTCGTTGAAAGAGCCGTTTCAAGATCAGAGAGCTCTTTTTCTAGTGCTGATAATTCGGTATCTGCCTCTGTAATCAAAGAATCAATTTCTTGAATATCTTGCGAAGTAAATGTCGTAGATTTGGTCACAATCGGAGCAGGCGTATTTTGTGAAACACCCGTTTCACGTTTCGGTGGTGAGATCAATGTTACAATCACTCCCAAGACTAAAATTACCGCAAACCCTCCGAGCATCCATACCATGAGGTTCAGCCCTTTGTTTTCGTCCATACAGCCTGAAAGAAAAAATTAGTTATGTCTTTATACCATGAAATACCAGTTGGTTTGTAAAATCATAATTGAATTGTTATACTGAAGAAGTAAATTTACTGTCCTTTTTACATGGAGAATTTAACTCCGTTGACCAATAATCAACCTGAAATTGCGAAATCTGCCTCAGCACTGCCACCATTGCCACAAGATTTTACAACAAAAAGTAAAGCAGAAAGTGAAAAAAAAATTGTTGCAGCCTCTGCCAAACCAGCCTCGAAAGCGCTTCCCGTAATTGTCTTTCTACTTATTGCAATAATTGGCATCTTTATTCCTGTTTACATCATTTCACAATCTAATCAGAAAGCACAGCAACAGGCACAATCAAACAAAGTTACTATTGAAACTGCAAATACCGAAATTAAAGAAGCAATTTCAAAACAATTTGTTTACGCCTCTGGTGATATCGGCGATTATTATTCCCCAAGCATCGACTCGTCGTTTACCCTTGATCAATCAACGGTTTATGTTTCTGAAAATGGTAAAGATGTCACAATTTCACCAAAAGGCTTTTCAGGAATTTACGGAACAATTTCACTAACTGACGCAAAAACCTCTCCCTACGACACGATAAAAGCCGACTACGCTTCATGGAAAGATGCAACCGTTACTGAACCCGAAGTAAAGGAGTTTTTCACAAAGTTTCAAGTCTCCTACAAAAGTGACAACTATCTTGTTAAAGGCGAATCTTTCACACAATATCTGACCTATTACTACAAAAAAGACACAGATAAGGCCAAATATGTTCTTATAAAAGTTTCAAGTAAAGCCCCAATTACCGAAGAAACCGAAGCTCTCTACGCAGGAATTCTTAAAACAATTACAATTTCACCTGAAAATGTCGCTACTGACATCGCAATGAAATTTACTGGTAGTGGCGCAGGTTTATCCTTTAACAAAAAGAAGTGGAGCGTTAGTTATCAAGGCGAAAATGGAGCATCATTACAATACGTTTCAGAAAAGAATACCGATCCAAGCATTTATTTTTCAATCTCAACCTTTGAAACAAGCAATAAAGATATGGCGCGATTAAAAGACCAAGCCAAATCTGACATCGCATATATCGAAAAAAATTACCAAAATTTCAAGCAAGTTAAAGATATTGCAGAAACTACAGTTGCAAGCCAAGATGCAATCTCATATACGATTTCTTATACTTCAGGCAGTAACGACTGGCATAAAACCGTATATCTAGGTTTTAGTAAATCGACTTCCGCATACTTTACCATGGAAATTTCGATTGCTGCAGATAATGGCGAAATGAACGCAGATTACGCAAAAAGTGACATCGCCAATTTAGTTGGTTCATTGAAATTTGATGAAATTAGTAGCACTTTAGCCAATTATGTTCCAGATAACGTTTTAGGAGAAACAACACTTAACATCGATAAAGGAGCAATTATCGGAAAAACTGCAACTGTTCACATCGCGGTTGGCCTGTGTTCACGATTAACAATCTCTGATACTAAAATGCTTCCCAATGTTTCGGCAGCGAGCAAGAAAACAACGCCACTTTGTGCCAGATGGACGGGTTCTGGTTTTTATATTTCAAAAGATGGTTACATCATGACAAATGCGCACGTAGCTGCGCCTTCATTATTGGGGCAATATGAATCAGAATTATTCTCACCTTCAGGAATTTATTTCAAGGCAATTGCACAAGAATTATTGCCAAGTATCCTTGCAGCACGTCCGGAATTAACCGAAACCCAGGCGGGATACCAAACCTTTGTTGGAATTGTGCAAACCTACATTGCGCAATTAGTTGCAGACAACAAAATTACCGTTCAAGAAACTTCCAAGAATATTTACGTAGAGAAGGGAACACCGTTTGCATTTACCAAAAATGCCATTACGATGACCGAACCTGCGAAATATTTAACTGCAGAATTGGTTAAAGGAAATGCTCTGATTAGTCAAGCAGAATTTGTTTCACAATTAATCAAAGACAATAAAAAACTTGATGAAAATCCGTACTCATTATCACTTGTTGCTGACCTTGCAATTATCAAAGTCGACGACACAACTACAGAATTCCCAACATTAGAACTCGGTAATCTCGCTTTAGTAACACCAGGTAGCCAGTTAATGGCAATCGGATTCCCAGGAATTGCTGATTCAGCGATGTATTCAGAAACGTCGAGCACTACCGCAACAATCACCAAAGGAACCGTGAGTGCCATTAAAGATAATCCTACAAACTCTTTCAAGTTGATTCAAACAGATGCAAGCATCAAAGGTGGAAACAGCGGTGGACCAATGATAAATACCGAGGGGCAAGTTCTTGCCGTTTCTACTTGGGGCAATTCAACTTCAGATAGTTACAATATCGGTGTAGGTGTCGATGCAATCAACACAATCATCTCTGAGGCTGGAGTTACCTTGCAGAAGAGTGATTTTGTGAAATTGGTCAATTCAGGTGTTGCCAACATGCAAAAAGAATATTATCAGTGGGCAGTTCGTGATTTTGACGCAGCAATAAAATTGTACGCACCAAGCCAAGCTGAACTATCACCACTTCGCTTACTTTCACAAGAAAAAATCACTCAAGGGCTTGATAATACGCCAGTTGCAGAAATTTCAGGCTACTACATTCACAAAAAAGATTTGCCATATATATTTGGCGCTCTTGCGATTGCATTTATCGCTTTCATCGCGCTTATCATTGTGCTCTTGCGCAAAGGAAAAAGATCTTCACAAGCCAAAAGTATGCCACCAACTGCTACGCAGGTAGGTCCGACAGTTCCTTCGAATTTTCCAACTGCACCGGCTCCATTCCCACCTGCCGAACCAGTATCTCCAATGACACAAACAATGCCAACATTACCATCTGTCGAGAAACCAGCAGAAGAATTCAAGCCAGTTATGCCAATAGCAAGCGAACCCGCAATGCCAGCTTCCTTCGGAGCTCCAATATCGCAGCCTTTTACCGAATCTGCGCCGACACCAACAACAGTTCCAGCACCGCAATTGCCACAGGATGTTGTCTTTGCTCAGCCTGAACAGCAAGCGCCAATTTCATCTCCGTCAACGCCATCGGTGAATAATACTGCTGCGACGCTATTTCCAACGATTAAAACTGAAGAGACTGTAGCCTCAGCTGTAACACCAAATGAATCTGCGATGCCAGTATTTGGGCAAAATTCCGTAAGTCCAGAGTCAACAATGGCACCAACGGTACCTCCAATGGCTACTGATCCAGTTACGCCCGTTACTCCAGTTGCACCTGTTATTCCACCAGCACCAGCAAATCCACCAGTAGCACCTGTGATGCCGGCCCCAACGACCTCACCTTCACTTCCAACTTTTCAGCCAGCACCAGCGCAACAACCGTCACCAAGCACCTGGAATCCTCCAGCAACGCCAGTAATTTAACAAGGTATACTAATGGATTTTGCATCACTACAAGAGCAACTGCGAGCGATGTTGCAAAGTGATGCGCCGATGTTTACCATTGGCACATTCGTTGTTACTGAAAGAATTGCAGCGATCGCAGGTATTATCTCTGCAATTTTAACGCTAATTTCGTTAATTCAAATTATTATCAATGTTTTTCGTTGGATATTTTCGCCAAAAGAAGATCGGGTAGAGATGAGACCAACCATCATCGAAAAAAGCCCCACACAATCGACAACTCAACCAGTTACAAATGATAAAACAGCTCAGGCGCTTCAAAAAAACGAACAAGATTCAATTACTGATTCTTCAGAAAAAAAACGTTCCCTTTATGACTATGTTACCCCTGATTCAATTCACGCAGAAGTCCTCAAACAAACATTGAATAATGACTATCCCTATCAAGTTCTGCGCCCAGGAACTTTTTTACAACAACCAAAACAAGAGCCCGTAGTAGAGCAGGAGGCACCGTTAACTAGTGTTGAATTTGCTCAAACAACGATTCCTGTTATACAACCACAAGCTGCACCAACTAGCACAATGCCACCAGAAATAGCTGTGCCAGCGACACCTGCAAGCACAGTACCACCGCAGCCTATTGAGGTTCCAGTAAATGAAATAGTACCTGCTGTAGCGCCACCAGTACCGGTAACGCCAGTACCGATAATTGCTGAGGTCGCCACACCAGTACCTGTAGTTACACCAGCTCAAGTAACTCCAGCGACACCTTCGCCGACGGTTCTAGTTACGCCAGAACCTGCAAAAGTGACTGAATCAATACCACCACATCAAGTACAAAATATCGATCCAGCCCCAATAGAAGCAAAAAGCATTCCCCTTGAAGTGGTTACTCCTGTTGCTACGCAGCCCACGCAAGAACTAAAACCGCAGCAACAAGTACCATATCAACAACAAGCTACAGTAACTGCGACTTATTCACCAACCGATCCAATATTACCGTAACGGAAAACTCGTTTTTTGAATAATGCGAGCCATTTTTCACGCAATGAACTCTGTTGAAAATCTTTGAAAACATCTTCAATATCCGCAACTACTGATCTCCATTGTTTATCTGAAATGGTCAATTGCTTTTCAAGTTGGCGATATATATCATACCGTTCAGCGAGTTTATGCAAATTCTGGGCATCGCGTTTCGACATTTGCTTAAGATTTGGTAATTCATATTTCTCGCGTGTTGCCAAAATATGTTTCTGGTTTACTCTTGTAATGATTATTTGCATCGGAATATTCTGAAGTTTTGTGACATCACCTTGTTTCAAAGCTGATTTTGTAACTTCATACTGCTTAGATAAATCGGTTGTATTGATAAGATACGCCAGTTCTCCTAGATATTCATCAAGATCTTCTTCGATAATACCTGCCAAACGAGAGAGAAATATCAATGCACGAGCTATTATTGAACTTTCTTTAATACTTGCAAGCAATTTTGCAGTAGTTCCTTGGTATGATTTGAGTTGTTCAGAAGGTTTCAATTTTCTAAAAAATTCGGGAAAAAAGCGTTGGATAGAAGGTAATTGAGAATCTTCTTCAAGAGTATTATCTAAATATTCGGAAGCGAAACCAAATAATGATTTAATGTTAAATGCGCTAGAAAGTGTCGCCAGAAAGGAAGCTAGCACAAATTTTCTAATGATCGGAACAGAATAATTGCGGCCTTTTGCCGTTACATAAAAAGAGTAGAGTAATCGATATTGGTCAGTAAGTGGCAGTAAAGCACAGAGTGTTTGTAATTGATGAAGTTCTTCGCGTAACTGTTTTGATGAGAAATCAAAATTCTCTAAAAGAAGCTCGAAGTAATCTTTGTTTGCCATACTTTGTTATTGTAGCATTATGCAAAACTGTACAGAGACAGTCACTATACTGTATCATTCATACATGGTCGAAAAGAAACTGATTTCATGGGTGCTCCCAATCTTTAACGAAGAAAAAAATTTACCACAATTATTTTCAGCAATCGAAGAATTTGAAAAAAAGCTTAATGCTCAATATGCCGTGGAATTCATCTTTGTTGATGATGGAAGCCGAGATAACTCGTTCGCAATATTACGCGATTACTTTGAACAGAAGAAGAATGTAATTGTTCTTTCTCAATCTCGTAATTTCGGCCATCAAATGGCAATTACCGCTGGGCTTGATCACGCGCAGGGCGATGCTATCATTTTCATGGATGCAGATTTGCAAGATCCTCCAGCAGTTTGTTACGAACTAATCAAAGAATGGGAATTGGGCTACGATGTAGTCTACGCAAAAAGACGTTCACGTAAAGATGGCTTTCTCAAAAAATTAACCGCTCATCTTTTCTATAGAGTTTTACGAATGTTCGCAGAAATTGATATTCCTGAAGATGTCGGCGACTTCAGATTAATTTCAAGAAAAGTCGCCGATACATTGCGGACTTTCAAAGAAAGACATCGTTTCATTAGAGGATTGGTAAGTTATATTGGTTTCAAACAAAAAGCAGTGCTTTTTGACAGAGAAAATAGAAAAGCAGGCGAATCAGGATATTCTCTCAAAAAGATGCTTCGCCTGGCCGAAGACGCCCTTACGGGCTTTTCTGTGGCGCCAATTATGTTAGTTGGTACCGCAGGCTCGATTCTCGCCTTTGCAGGAATAATTGGCGCCATAATCGCACTTATCACGATGCAAACCTTAGTTTTGGCACTCAGTTATGCAACCATTCTCACCGGAATCATATTGATCTCACTTGCAACAATCGGCCAATATGTGGGTAGAACGTATCAACAAGTACAAGGCCGTCCACTCTATATTCTCAAAGAAAAACTAGTTCATACAAAAAAATAATGAGTGAGGCTAAGCGCGAGATTCTAATCATTGGTGCGGGCTTTACTGGCTTAACCGCAGCGTACGAATTATCAAAATGTGGCTTCACCGTTACTGTTGCTGAAAAAAACCGAACGATCGGCGGTTTGGCTGGCGGTTTTGAAATAGAAGGAAGCCCAATTGAGCAGGCATATCACCACTTATTTCGAACCGATACTGACATTCTCAATCTTATAGAAGAACTCGGATTAACCACAGATCTGCATTGGTTCCAAAGCAAGGTCGCAATGATTGTCAACGACAAAAATGGAAATAAGGTACTTCCATTTAATGGAGTAGTAGACCTTTTGAACTATTCTCCGTTGCCTTTTATTGATAGATTACGAGCGGGTTTTGTCACATTCTTCCTGCAAAAATACAATAACTGGCAATCTCTTAAAAATTCTACTGCCCTCAGCTGGATGAATCGCTGGGCGGGTAGAGTAGTGACAGAAAAAATTTGGGGAATGCTTCTCAAGGGGAAATTTGCCGGCTTCGCCGAGCAAATTTCAATGGCTTGGTTGTGGGCGCGAATTCACATTCGCGCCAATTCAAGAAAAAGCATCTTTGAAAAAGAGATGCTTGCCTATCCAAAAAATGGATTTGCTTCAATCAGCACTGCCTTACAAAAAAGAATTGAAGAAAACGGTTCGAATGTCGTAATCAACTCACAAATTACGCGAATAAATCGTAAAGATAATCACTACGAAGTAGAGATAAATGGACAGATAAAAAACTTTGCAGCGATAATTTCAACCATACCGACTTCAGTTCTTGAAAAACTCTTCGACCAAAAAATTTCCTCAACATCTGCTAAACCTATTGATTATCTCTCAGCGGTCGTACTTGCATTTTCATCATCACAAAGTCTCTCGAAATTCTATTGGCACACAATTACTGACCCTAACGCGCCATTTCTGGTATTCCTTCAACATACTAATTTAGCTCCTGCTTCATGGTATCGTGAAACACAAGTCTATTACCTGGGAGCATATGTTCCACAAAATTCATTGCTTTTCCAAAGTGACCAAGAATCCATAGAAAAAACCTGGTTTTCATACCTAAAAAAAACATATCCTGATTTCGATGTGAAACAGATCTCAGAGAAGAAATTATTCAAATTCTCGCATGCGCAGCACGTAGTTACCGTTGATTATGAAGATAAAATACCACCGTATGAACTCGCTCTTCCTAACTTATACCAGGCAAATTTTGCTCAGATTTACCCTGAAGATAGAGGAACCAATTACGCAGTTCGCGAAGGTAAGAAAATCGCACAAATGGTGACCGAAAATTTAATGTATAATGCCTCAACATGATTGATTTACGAGAACCTATCCAATTAGTGCTTAACGGATTTCCCTTGCAAGATTCTCACCGAGGGCGTGGGGTAGGCAGATATACTTACGAAGTTTATCAACATATTCTGTCACTTTGGGAAGCACAAGACGAACGAACTAAAGGTTTTGCAGGCATCACTTTAATTGGCGCAGAAGAGCCTGATTTATCAAGGATATTTGAACACAAATTTCAGCGAACACGATTCTTCCCAATCTCCAAAAAAATTACTAATCGAAATCTACTCAAATACTTTTATTACCGTTTTACAGCAAATCCAAATTTATCGAAACTTTTTTCATCTTTTAAAGAACGCTCGTTGTATTTTCTGCCAAGGCATCAGATTCTTAGTCACAAATTAGCGACCTACACGGCCACGATGGTTCATGATTTCGCTCCACTAAAAACGAAACGTTGGGGAAAAAATCCATTAATTGATCCGCTACTTAAAACAGAATATTCTATCTACCTCAAAGAATTAGAAAAGTCGCAACTTATTGTGACAAATTCAAGTGATACAACTCTCGCAGTTTCTCAACAATTAAATAGAAAAGATGACATTCGTACAATCCTTCTCGGAAACGTTCTTGAACATGTCGATGTTGAAAAAGAGAAAAAACGCGTAGCTCCTATCGTTGATCCATACTTCTTTTATTACGCTGGTTATGATTACAACAAGAATATTCCCGGCATAATTAAAGCGTTTGCCTCATTTATTCGCAATCATGAAGATACCAACAGAACCAAACTCGTCTTTTCAGGCGGAATTCGCGATGAAGAACGAATTGTTGCACTTGCTCGCCAAGAAGGAATACTCGAAAACATCATGCTTCTTGATTTTATTCCAGATCAAGATCTCGCATACTATCTTGTTCATTCTCTCGGGTTATTCAGACTTTCATATATTGAAGGATGTGGACTTCCAGAAATTGAAGCCTTATCACTTGGCGTTCCCGTTATTAGTTCCGATATTGGGGCAGTACGCGAAATGGTCGGCGGTCATGCTTTTTTGGTTAATCCACATACACCATTAGCAGCTGAACCAATTCTTTATCAACTTGCCAAAAAGAAGGTTAGCGCAGAAAAGCTCAAGCAAGATCGAGAATATGCCAAAAAATTTACCTGGAAAAGAACTGCTGAAGAAACTATCGAGGCAATTACTGAATTTGTTCAAACACACAAACCATTCTAATTTATTTAATTGTTAATAGTTAATATTTAATAGATAATAATTAATATTCTACTTTTAAAAAACTGATTAACTATTAAGTATTAACTATTAAATATTAAATTTGAAGTATAATTAGAAGTGAAAAACTTAGTCATCTTCCAAAACTACTACACGCCGTATCGTTCAAAATTGTTTCAAGAAATTGGCAAAAGCATTTCGTTAACCGTTGTGTATTTACAAAAGCCACAAGATGAAGGGCGAAAATGGGACGAAGGCGATTTCGAAATTGCCAAAACAGATAGAACCTTCAAAACATTACAACTTGATTGCAAAAATCTTGGATTTCCAAAACTGAAATTGGGACCAATTATCTGGCCAAAAAACTTATCGCAGCTCGACAAACTCTTTTCAAAAGAAACCACTGTAATTTTTCTTGATAATCTACCTACAAATTTTGCGATGAACAAAATTATTTCATACGCAAGCAAAACAATTCCTTCGAAACAAAGAGTACTTTGGGTAGAGCACATTGTTGCTCCAGAAACTGCAAAATCAAGAATTCCTTTTTATCAACTATTCAAAAATTTCTACAAGTATTCAATGACCTTTCTACTCGCACTCAAATGCGACAAAATATTGACCTTTTCTGATATGAGTACCGCTTACTGCAAACGAGTGGGTTTACCACTTCAAGGCCAAAAAATGTTCAGAACCTATCAAGCGACCTACACCGAAAGTGAAATTGAGCAATATAGCAAAGCATCACAGACTGCAACATCAAACGTCACTCGACCACTTACTTTTGGTTTTCTAGGCTATTTTACTGCGAGAAAGGGCCTTTCAATATTCTTGCAAGCAATTAAATATTCGCCAACCTTAAACGCAAAATTTCTCTTCATTGGTGATGGCCCAGAAAAGGCTACTTTATTGCGTGCAGCCGAAGCAGATGAAAGAATCTCAGTACTTGACTATGTAAAAAACGAAGAAGAAAAAAGTAATATATTCTCACAGATGGATGTTCATGTAATTCCTTCTGAGAAAGATCCTTGGTGTTTAGTTGTCAACGAAGCTGCTAGCAGAGGCGTGCCTTCTATTGTTTCTCCATTTGTTGGCGCAAAAGAGATGATGAAACCCGTTGCTCCTCAATTTCTTCTTGAAAGTAACAATGCATTAGCACTTGCCAAAGCGTTTCTAGAAATCGAAAAACTTCGTAATGATGAAAAAAGTTGGAAAGATATCACGAACAAAACTTTAACTAGCGCAGCGAAGTGGAGTATTGAGAAGGCGAGTGAAGGAATATTGGGAGTTGGAAAGTAAAGCAGTAAAGCACTAAAGAATTAAAGCGCTAAAGCATTAGAGCGTAAAAGAAAGAAATTTCTAATGCAAGAAAGTAATAATTCGTTCCATATTTTTGGTATTATTCGTTATTGTTTACTTCTCAGTTGAAGGTTGGTAGCAATCTTTGTAAACATCGAACCGTCACGCTTTTTAGCCACAGGAATTTCATTTAATGAATTTCCTTCAATCACATAGGCAAGATCCATAACTTTCAAGATATAATCTCTATTTTCTACAATAAATTCGTACTCGCCATTTTCATCTGTATAGCAGGTATAGATCAATTGCTGGAATTCACTATCAAATAAACCAAGCTGGACTCCGACCATTGGTCTATTTGCCAAAGAAATTACGCGCCCTTTTTTATTCTGCAAGAAACTTCCATATGAAGTAATTATTAACGAAATTACCGGTAGTAGTGTAAAGAAAAGTGATAAGAGTGACGGAACAATAAGAAGTAACCAGAATGAATATAAGAAAAGAATCAAAAAGAGTAAATTCTTTGCGTAATTGTAATAACTCACAAAGAAATGGACAATCTTTGCTCTAAACAAGGTAATTTGCGATGCACTCTGCGGATCGACTGCAATTGATATAGCACGCGACTTCTTGTCATTTTCTGCGGTATTTATTTTCTCGCCAAGATATACATTAAAGTACGGTGGATCATTATTTTCTTTCACAATTTGTGAGGGAAATGCATAACTCAAGTGAGTAACTGTAATGATAACCTCTTCATTATGATTGCCTAATTGAAATGTGCCTCGCGCATCAGTAACCAAGGTTTCAAGTAATTTCGAATTATCTGAAGCAAGAAGTACCCTCACGATTGCTCGAGATATAGGTTTTTTGGTAAGTGAATCATACACAATACCGACAATATTCTTTTCTGCAGTTCTTGCCATCGAGAATAATGGATATAGAAGTCTATAAGCAAAATCTGCACCAAATAATTGAGTCGCAACTGAAACCGCACCCGCTTGAAACTTTCCGCCTGGTTTTCCAGCCAATAGAGCAGAGAAGCCTCTAATTAGTCCATCTAAACCGACTAAAATTACAATACCAGCAGAAACAATTGTTTGTTCCTCAGTAAATGTTGTTGTGGTATTTGCAGGGGGAACTGGAGAAGTGATAATTGGTGTAGTTGGAGGAACATACGGAACACCGCTCGTTGGTTCAATTTCATCTGAAATGTGTGGCGTCATATCAAACAACGTAACACTCGGTGTTACCGAAGTAGTAACTGAAGGCGTTACACTTGTCGTAGCTACAATTGACGTTGAGACAGTTACCGAAGGCGTTATTGTTACTGTTGCGGTTGGTGTGCCCGTTGACGTGACGCTTGGCGTATAAACTATCGTGGACGTTGGCGTGATTGTTGGTGAAGGTGTCGCAGTTGGCGTTATGGTTGGGGTATCAGTCGGAGTGTCAGTTGGGGTCGCAGTAGGTGTATCGGTTGGGGTATCAGTCGGAGTGTCAGTTGGAGTCGCTGTCGGCGTATCGGTCGGAGTTGGAGTAACATCATCACCATAATTTGCAAAAACATTTATTCGTGCCTGACCAGACTGCGAAATGAGCACATTTCCTGAGGGAAGAACAAGAACATCAGCGGGTTCATCAAATTGCTCAGGATCTGTACCCCAAACTCCCCAATGGGTAATGTACGTTCCGTCACTGCTAAACTTAATAACGAAATCTGTTGAATATTCGGTCGTATAGATATTATCGTTCTCATCAATGCCCATTCCAACTGCGGTATAAACCTCATCAGGATTATTCTCATAGCCTTGGATAGACCATTGTGTTTGATAAGTAAAATTCGAATCAAATTTTTGAACACGCGCATTGTCGTCACTAACGTAAATATTTCCAAGAGAATCAATCACAATTCCATTCGGAAAATTGAATTGACCGGCGCCACTTCCAGTGGCTCCGTAGGTATTTAGTAAAGTTCCCGCACTTGAATATTTTTTTACTCGGTGATTATAAGAATCAGCAATCCAAATATTACCTGCAGAATCTGTTATTACATCCCAAGGACGATTTAATCCTGCCGTAATTGTGACTAAACGATTAAAATTTGAATCATAAACTAAAACCGAACCTGCATTCAGGCCAATACAGGTATTAGTAACGTAAATTCGATCGAGTGAATCGACCCACATTCCTTTTGGACAGTTGATATCTGCATCTGAATAACTGGTAATAAAAGCTCCTGAATCAGAAAATACCCGAATCTCATGATTATCTCCATCAGCAACAAAAATGTTTCCACTACTATCAACGGCCAATCCCCAGGGGGTAGACCATGAATCTCCGCCTTGAATGGTGCTCCAATTCGAAACAAACTGCGCAGCAAGTACACTTCCTTGTCCTATCTTTTCTTCTATTGGATTTTGTGTGAATGTTTTAGATGTCACTAAAAGCGAAAATGCGAGCCCAACAGTCAAAATGAGGAGAGTTATAACGACACCTTTCTTTCTACCTTGATTTAACACTTCTACTATTGAGCAACATTAACTAACTAATAATAGCATTCTCATTGACACATGCAAAGTTCTCGTACATAATAGGTCAACTAGTTATTTTTACGTAAATATAAAAAACATGGCAAAAGCAGCGCCTACAATTCTAATTATCGAAGACAATCAAGATTTAGTTGAGATGTATCGTCTGAAACTTTCACTCGAAGGTTTTCAAGTTGAAACAGCAACTGATGGAGAACAGGGTATTCTTAAAGCTGTAGAGTCAAAACCAGACATGATTCTTCTTGATATCTTAATGCCAAATATGAATGGATTCGAAGTACTTAAAGCTCTTCGTAATAACACACAACTCAGTACACAGATTATAGTTCTTTCAAACCTCGGTCAATACGAAAACATTAAGGAAGCAAAAGACCTCGGTGCAACCGAATACATGGTCAAAGCAAATACAACACCAACAATGGTTGTTGCAAAAATTAAAGAATTATTAGGTTTGCAGAATACTCCAAAAGAAGCATCTAACATCACGACCGCCGTCAAAGAAGAAGATAAAGATGCGATTATTGCCGAAAAATTAGAACGTTATAAAAAGCTTCTTGATGAAGGTGTCATCACTCAACAGGAGTTTGATGAGATAAAGAAGAAGTTGTTGTTTAGCTAGTAGATTTCACTAAGACCTTGTGAACAACAATAATTGCGATTTATAGGTTAAAAATGATATACTTCGACAATGTCAATTATTAGCTTGCCGAAAACCGAGAATCAACCCAAAAACTTTTCTGCCGACTTGGTGACAGGTTACATAAGAATTGGCCCTCGAGAACCTATTTCACTCTTAGAATCATTGAATACAGAAAAATCGCGAGAGCGTGACACCAACGAAAAAAGAATTTCATCCCAAAACCATTTTGATTTTATTGTTCAGTGGCGCTCGCGAATAGGCAACAATCATGGATACTCAAATACCTTACTTGAAAAAGTAAGAACTACAACTTTTTTACTTGCTGGCGTTGGAACAATTGGCGGACAGGCAGGTCTGAGGCTTGCAGAATGGGGTGCCGAAAGCATCATCGCCATTGATCCCGATTCTCCAGGTATTCATAATCTATCAAGACAAGCCGCAACATACTCAGATGTAGTCAAAAATACATCAAAACCCGATGCTTTCAAACAAATTGTAGAAAGCAAAAACCCCTACGCTAAGATTGATTCGCGTCATGAAGCTATAACTCCAGAAAATGCGGAAAAATATGTAACTGCTTCTGACATAATTATTGATGCTATAGATATAGCTGGAATAGATGGAATTATTGCGTTGCATGAAGAAGCCTGTAGACAAAAGAAAGTTGTAATTACTGGATTCGATCTCGCGGGAATGTCATATATCAGGGTATTTGATTACAGAAAACTTACAAAACCATTCGAAAATTCATCTGTGACCCCTCAATATATTGAACAAGTTAAAAATGCTGTAGCAGCTCACAGAACAGGACAAATATCAGTAGAGAAATATGACGGAATTGTGAACGCTTTTACAACAAAGCTCCTAAATCCACTACATGTTCCGAATGAGGAATTAAAGCTTCTGTTGCACAAGAAAGTGGGCGAGCCACACATGCAATATCCACATACTGCAAACAATATTGGCAACATCATTTCAGAGGTAGTACTGAGAATTCTTAATGATCAACTCGTAAAAGATACCATCAAAATCGACTTAACCGATCAGGTAATAGTACGTTCAAAAATTCGCAATAGGCTCGAGCGAATGTTTTTACTTATTAAAGTCTTAACGCAGGTCGATGCAAAAGAGAAAGACGCAATGAAAAAAAGTTAAGTTTAAATAAACATTATGGTATTACCAGATCAACCAAGCTCATTTGAAATACATAAAGCCCCCGCTGAAATTAGACAAACATACTTCTCTCCCGAGTCCAATGAATTGGTAGCACGTCAAATTATTGAGCCTTCAATGCTCTTAGAAGCCAATCAGAAAGTGGCGATGACATACAAAAAACATGGGTACCTTACCGATCAAAAAATACTTACAGTTCCAAAAGATATTGATCCTGTTGATCTCATGGATAGGCGATACAGCGAATCACTTGCTATGACGCTAATTCAAGCACAACATGGCCCAGAAGGAGTTGCAGAGTACCTGCATGGACATGTCTTCATAGCTCAAAGACCAACCGAAAGTGAAGGACAATCTGGTGAATTACTCGGTTTAATTGATGTGTATATTCCAAAACAACGTACATATATAGTCACAGGGAACGGTGAAATTCTTTACTCTGTACGTACAATTCCCAAAACTGCGGAGCGAAAGCTACCAATTCAACAACTAACTCTAATCGGAGATGCACTGCAGCAAAAAGGTATAGATCGACGCACAGCAGACAATGAAGGAACACCTGCACTATTCATCCCAGAAATGCTTGATAAAGAACTTCTCAGCAGACTACTACCCGGAGCAAAATACGAAGAAGTAAATGCTTTACTCACAGAAGCTTCACCAAGAGCAACGATCAATGCATTACAAGTCGAACTCTCTCAACTCGCCGTATGTACAGATGATTTACGAATTCCTGATGCGTTTGAAAAGCTATTTGCAGCATTATTTGCAGATGAAGAAAAGCATGGGATACGTCAATTCGGCGCCGTGCTAGATTTTGGAGCATTAATACTCGAAAACGCATTAAGAAAAGTTGATAGCGAAGAACGCCCAAGATTCGGCATTATTCCATTGGCTGAAAAGACCAGGTATATGGGTTCTCCTGTCGTCCCTGTATTAATTGATAGAGATTATTCAATTCAAACGGTTGCAAAAACACATCCACGATTAGCTGAAATATTAGAAGGACTATTGCCAGACAAAATTCGAGAATCTATCAAGAGATTAACAACTGTCGTAGAAACTGTATAATACATTATGATTACAGGAGACCTTATATTTGTTGGCATACTAATTGTCGCATTATTTTCCGTTGGAGGTGGAGTATATCTTCATGATAGAAAATCCTTTACTGCTAGGTTCTTTTTAGCCTTAGTAAGTTTCATGGCCATATGGTTACTTTCCAACTTTCTCTCAAACTACGTAAAAAACGAATGGCTCGCAATTGCCACAAATAGACTCATCTTCACATCAACAACCTTTGCAATCTGGCAATTATTAATATTCACAAAAAACTACCCAGAAAGGGGAAATATTGTTACAAAGAGATTTTTCTGGATTTCCTTAGTTCCAACGATTTTAGTAGGAATAATTGGGCTAACTCCATTAATTGTGGCAGGAGTACAAATTAGGGTTAGCTATTCAGAAATAATCTTTGGAACTGGCATTTACGCGTATATCGCCCATATTTTATTTTGTCTCGTCCTATATGTTTGGGTTCTTATTCAAAAAGCGCGAACACTTCAAGGAATTGACAAGGCTAGACTTCAATACTTGTTTACAGGGTTAACAATCTCAACCGGAGGTATTTTGTTAACCAATTTAGTAATTCCAATTTTCTTTAACAACTTTGTACTAACCAATATAGGTCCGGCATTTCTTTTGCTTTTCGTTGGGTTTACTGCATTTTCAATTATCGAAATTCGACTCACCGGTATCCGCAACCTATTATTTCAAATTACCAATCTGCTAATATTGGGTCTACTACCAGTACTTGCATTTTACCTCACACGTTACTTGTCTAAAATTAATTTCATTCATGCCGACGCAACAATAGAGTTTGCTCTAATTTTTGTTATCATGACAGGTTCTTTCTTACTAATCTCAAAGAGTATCTCCGTTGTTAGGAAATTTCTGCAAGGTGACTTAATGAGCACAAGTATAGAATTAGAAAAAATTAAGAATTCATTTTCGAGTCGAATTAGCACTGAACTTGATCTAAAGAAACTCAGTAAGTTGACTTGCGATATCATAAGAGAGACAGTCGGAGTTACTGATATCTCAATAACGTTATTGGATCTTGAAAATAAATCCGTGATTTCACACGTCAACGAAGGATTTAAAAAAGCAAATATTGTACCTGAAGAATTACTTACATTTACAACCTACTGGAGGCGCCTACATGCAGGGTATGTGCTAGTGCGAGATGAACTTGAACACCTCGACGAAAGTGAACTAACAGACTTAATGCGTCATGCACTTGAATTTTTGAAAAAACACAGTATAGCAATCATGATTGCTTTAAACGGAAGTACACAAACCCACGGATTCATACTAATTGGAGAAAAGATAAATTTTAATGCGTATACCTCGGAAGAAATTTCTTTTTTGACTGCGATTATAGCGAACAATGCTTCTGTGGCAATTTCAAGAGCGTTACTATTTGAACGCCAAAAATATTTTAATTCAGAATTAAACGAAAAGGTTAAGCTCAGGACAAAAGAGTTAGAAGCTGCGAAATTATCACTTGAAGATAAAAATATTCAGATTAGAAATGCATATCACGAACTGAAAACACTAGATAACGCAAAATCCGAATTCATCTCAATTGCTTCACACCAATTGCGTACACCGATCTCTATTATTAAGGGCTACCTTTCAATGATTCTAGAAGGTGATTTCGGTAGCATGCCTGAACCTCAACTTATCGCACTTCACAAAGCTTCTGATAACATCCAACAGTTGAACGATATTGTAGAGGATATTTTGAACGCCTCGAGAATTGAAAGAGGGAAAATGGCAATTTCTCCAGATAGAACAGAGATTATCGAATTAGTCAGAAATGTAGTTGAACAACTACAACCCAAGGCTGATAAAAAAAATCTTACCCTAACATATAAAGGTTCTATTAAAGAATTCACAACTTTGGCAGACCGCAATAAGATCTACGAGGTTATTATCAATCTTGTTGATAACGCATTGAACTACACGAAAGAGGGAAGTGTTACAGTAATAACCGACAACACTCCAGAAGGTGACCTACTCATAATAGTTAAAGACACAGGTATTGGTATTCCAGAAACATTCAAAGATAAAATGTTCCAACGCTTCAGCCGATCTGATAATGCAAAATCCGTTAGGCCCGATGGAACTGGTATTGGGTTATATGTTGCGAAATCCTTTATTGATGCTCATCAAGGCCAAATTTGGTTTGAAAGTACTGTAAATGTAGGAACGACATTCTTCGTGAAGTTACTTAAGAATCCAGTTTTTCCTGCTGCACCAAGTGAAGAGACAACCCCAGAAACGAAAATTATTGAAGCAAAAAAAATTGCAAAGGAGACAAAAAAGAGACACCGTCAACCTCAATAATTTTGCAAAGGATACAAGTAACGGAAATTTAGGAGCTATCAATATTGGGACTAGCGTCTTACAACAATCTAACCACTTACAGAAACACCTGGTAAGGCATTACTTCTTATTTCTGTCGAATAGCCATTTGTATGCCTGTCACAACCGCAATTCGCATATCCAGACGTTCTTCTGCGTTCCGTGGAGCAATCAATACTGGTTCGGTAATTTGTTTTCCAGTCTCAATGTCAACTTGTGACTGCGATGCAGTATGAAGTGTCAACTCTCGTTTATCCTCAGATAAACTCAATCTATAAACTGTACGAGTCCATGGTCCTTTTTTAGGAAAAAGTTTTAAACGTGTCGGGGTCTCATCTTCCGTTAATTGCATATCGTACCCACCTTCTGGTAAATGCACTATATCCCATTTTCTTCTTACCAAGAACTGCCCGAAACGATTATATTCATCAAACGGTTCACCATGAAACCCACGTTTACGATTACGTCCATCTGCCAATACAGCTAGCTGAGCAACTTTTTCTGGATAATAGCCAGATAAATCAATTTTTAGGTCTTGAGGATCTAGTTTTGGATCATCATCGAATTCTCTTTGCAACCTGTAAGTCAATCTTCCAAAAGCTTGTATCATACGGTATTTTACCACAAATCAGGCTTATAAGCGTATAGTTTGCGAAAAATATTCCGTTTTTATTGGCCCCTATGCTATAATTCGCCTATATCGCCCGCTGGAAAGTGGGAATCCGTAGTGGCTAACATTGCAGAAAATCCCACTCAAGGAAGGGCATAGCCCAACCAACAATAACAAAATAGTTAACTAAAAACTAAACAATATGGCACAAACCGATCAAATCAAGAAAAACATGTTTATCATGTATAACAACGAACCATATTTCATAACTGATGCAGAGTTTTATTCGCCGGGCAAAGGATCAGCATTTACTCGCGTGAAAATGAAGAACTTAAACACCAGCCGTGTCATTCCTTTCACCTTCAAATCAGGGGAAAGAGTAGAAGAGCTAGAGGTTATGTTCAAAACAATGCAGTATCTTTATGCAGATGACAACAATGCAACCTTCATGGACCCAGAAAGTTACGAACAATACACAATATCTCTCGACATTATCGACAACTTCATCAATTACATGAAAGCAGGAAGTGATTATATCTTAATCATTTATGACAACAAGCCAATTTCTATCAAATATCCGCCACAAGTGGTACTAGAAATCACCGAAACTTCAGCAGCCGTAAAAGGAAATACTGCAAACAGCGCAACAAAAGAAGCTGTTGTTGAAACAGGGGCAAAGGTTCAAGTTCCAATGTTCCTAGACATCGGGCAAAAAATCAAAGTAGATCCAGTAACTGGGTACTATATGGGGAAAGCAACTGAATAATTATTATTTTGTTAGGTGTTATTGCTTGTCTGCGTTACCATCTTGACGAAGGTATTTTTCGGTGTACCAATTGAAGAATTCAACTTCGCTTAATTCCATTATAATTGTTTAGCGATATCTCCCAACATTCTTTCAACTCTTAATTCATAAAACCGTACAACTCTTGGGAATTCTTGTGAATATTTACGCTTAAGTAGCTCAAATTTATTCGTTATCAGTGATTGTTCTTTAGCCGGATCGAATGTAAACAACCAATTTGTATCTACAAAAAATTCGCGCGCTCGAACAGGTAACTCCTCACGATAGAATGAATTCAAAATTTCAGCATAACCGCTCCTGATTTCATCAGTTAATGGCGAATGACGTTCGCGTACTGCCCAAACATAAAGTGACAGAAACAATTTCATCTCAGGTGAGGTTTCTAAATCACCATATTCTCTTAACCCATCTAAAAATGCTTCTGTATCGATTTTTTTATCTAGGTAAGTGTCACAATATATGTAAAAAGCGTGCAAACGTTCGCTAACTCTTAAAAAATCTTCTTTTGAGAATTGCGAATACAACGAATCCCAAAGATAGCCCCAATAAGGAATTACCTGTTCATGCTCCCGATATCCTGCAAGCGATTTTTGTGGTAAATTTTCATGCATAAACCTAAACCCAACACCGAACCTCTCGCGTAAGTAAACTTCATTCTTAATTGCATTGAGCTCTTCTTTTGTTTGTGCTGAAAAGAGTAACATAGAGTAGTAGTGAAAGGGTGATTCTAACCCTTCAGGAGGCATATCCAGACGAGGTGATCTTTTTCCCGAGGACAATTTCAATAAAGTACCTGTAACTTCAAGAAAAAGCTCTGCTTCTTCGAATTTTCCTTCCCTAATTAACCCTGTGACTTTTGCAATATGTAGCTCGGACATTGAATACATAAGGTCGGGATTCTTTTCTACAGGCAAGCCTTCTTGCCATTGCCTTCCGATTATATATATGTCACTTACTTGAGCAAAAATATGTTCCTTTTTTGGGCCTTCTGGCATCTGCCATAGTGCAAGAGCAAAATTAATTTTTTTCAAAAAATCTTCATCAGCAATTTCGGCAAGAGCAGTTAAATCGCCAGTTTCCAAGTACTGTCTTACCGCCCTAATACTTGGTAATTTTTTCATTTCGAGATATTCTTCAGATAAAAACTGAACCTTAGGTTTAGGGTCATTAACAGTCATATACTCTGGTAATGATGGCTCGAATTTACTATATTTCTCAATTAACAAAGATCTCTTTAGTTGGCGTTCTTCAGTTTCGGGAGTATCTTTTGCGTAAAATTCCCATAAAAGATCTGATACTACAAAAGCGAATTCATAATTGAAAATTGGAAGCAATACAGCCATATTTTCTAATGCTTCTTTATTGAGAACATTTTTTTGCATCAAATCAGCAAAAAATTCTGAAAAAAAGATTTTTTGATTGGTGGCCATTTGGCGAGAATTGTAATCTCGTACATCTTGACGTCGAAAATGAGTTACAAAAGCTAAAGGTGTCATGCCACGTTCGGCAGTTAATAAATCAAAAAGTATTGCTTTTCCTGCTTGAGATCTAGTTAAAGTACCAATATTTCCCATTCTATCTACTGCTTGTTCGCAGTCTTTGAGCTGCTCAAACATTACAACATCAGCGAAATCTGCTACTCCAAATCGAGAATTTGTAAAACGATAAAGGTTCTGTCCATGAGTTGACCCCGCAGTATGAATCATTTGCTCCCGAAGCAACTCCCGCAATACAATTCCCATGTTGCGATAATCTACCTCTTTCAATGAAGCTAAAGACGTAAGGTTCTTCTCAGGGGAATAATACGTTTCAATAACAGGATATCGTTTAGAACTAGGTACGCATAATACTAACGTCGAAAGATTTGTTCCTTCATCATTATTCATCGCTTCCTTAACTTTTTCGCGCTTTTCTTTACTCATAAGAATCTCTTTTGTTTCTTGTAAACGAGAAGAAAGCTCAGGTAAACTAGTTACCGTTAAAGGAAAAGGAATCTCACTAGTAAGCACTTCTTGTAATGTATTAATCTCTGGATGCGCATGTAAATAGGAAGAAAATCCAAGTAATGTTTGAATATACTCATTCAAGGCAGCCTTTCTTGCTTGTGTACCGACAATTCGCATATTCAATCTTCCATCAGTCGGTTTCTCATGATAAAACTTATCAGGGGTCGTTACCCCGACAGGAAACGCTGGTAGCAACGAATCGCGTGAATGACCATAGCTTAATGATCTAGCCACAGATCCGTTTCCCTTTAAGTAAAGCGTAATTTCTTGACCATTAACCATTATCTGTGATTGATAAATTCCTCTGCCTTCAACTTCATACGGCGCTTCAACAAATTCTCCGTTTTCATCTCGCTCATCACTAGTTTTACGTGCTGGTGTCAAATACGCCATTGGCTCAACTGCCTTTGCTAATTCGTAGATCTCTTTGATTAAATTTTTCTTTTCGGAAGGCAAGATTATCTCCAAATCCGCCTTTAATTCCTCAGGGGTAACTATCGCTAGCCGTTCCCCTGATTTCGCCTTTTCAATAAAAGTTAGCTGTGGCGAAGGTGGAATTGCTTGCTTTGATGCTTCGGACATACGTTACTATAACAAACAATGCTAGAATGCTCCAGTAAGATAAATCGAACAAAAATGAGTTTTTACAAACAATTACTAAATAACACTAAAACAAAAGAGCAGTACCTTCTGAAATTGCAAGTCATTCGCGAAATTCGAAACTTTTTCGAAAAAAAGAAATTTTTAGAAGTTGAGCCACCAATTTTGAATAGCGCACTAATTCCCGAATCATATTTGGATATTTTTTCAACTGAAGAGAGAAGGGTAGGGCTAGAAGGAAAAATTGCCCGTCAGATGTATTTAATGACCTCACCTGAGGCATTCCAGAAGAAATTACTTTCCGCAGGTTTTGGAAGCAATTTTGCAATCACCAGAAGCTTCCGAAACGGCGAGCCATTATCAGGTAAGCACCTAAGTGAGTTCTCGATGCTTGAATGGTACGAAAAGGGTAGTAATTATCGCGATGTCATGGTAACTACCGAACAATTATTTTCTCATCTTGCCAAGGCGATTAACGGAAAAGGCATAAAAACAATCGAATATAAGGGAGTTACTGTCGACCTAACACCACCATGGGACCGCATATCAGTCAATGAACTTTTCAAACGTTTTCTTTCGATAGATTTGGAAGAATCTTGGGACAACGAGCGACGTGCTTTTTCTGTGAAACTTTTAGCAAATATCGTCAAGACCACCGGATTACCGATTGCAATAGAAGAGTCGAATACTTGGGAAGAAATTTATAATCAATTGTTTCTAACCTACATTGAACCAAATTTGCCAACAGAAAAGCCTGTTATCATTTACAATTACCCGCACGAGCTTTCTCCTCTTGCTAAACCAAAAAATGGTTCTCATGCCGAAGGGAATGTTTGGGCAGAACGATTCGAAGTAATGATTGCGGGGCTTGAAATTTGCGATACTTACACAGAAAATACCGATGCGCGACTACAAAGCACCTCATTTAAGCGTGAGATTGCAAAGATCGAGGCCGATGCAACAAAAACACAGTACCCCTATGACTGGGAATTTGTTGAAGCTTTAGAACACGGTTTGCCAGCCTGTAGCGGAAATGCCCTAGGAATCGATAGAGTTGTGATGCTTTTCGGCGGTTTTGAAGAAATCCTTGAGGCATAAAACTTCCTGGCATTACGGCCTTACAACAATATTTTCTTACTCTAACATTTTGCCTTTTACATCTTTCTTGCTTTACTGCTTTACTGCTTTATCGCTTTATCGCTTTAAAACTGTATCAAATCCCGTACACTGAACATTGAAAATTAATAATTAACAATTATTGTATAATCAGTAATGATCACACTCATCAGCAACTTCCTCTGGGGAATTCTCATGGCTTTTGGCGAATTAATTCCCGGCATTGGCATGCAAACAGTTGCCATTATTGTCGGAATTTATGATGAAATTATCACTTTCTTATTCAAGGGAACTGAATTTTTGCGAGTTTTGCTCGAATTCATAATTGGCAAAAAGACTAAACAAGAATTATCACAATCATTTTTTGAAATCCCTTGGAAACTTGGAATACCCTTAGTAATCGGAGTTGGCGTAACCATCGCAGTATTATCGCGCACAGTTACGACAATTCTTGAACAATACCCGCACCAGTTTGCTGCAGTTGCATTCGGCATTGTTCTTGCCTGTGTTGCCATTCCGTTCAAAGAAATGACTTCTAGAACCTGGAAAGAGTATGGGCTACTTATTTTCACCTTTCTAGCTTTCTTTTACCTTTTTGGGCTAACACAGCAAAGCACAGGGGCAACCACAAGCGAGCCAGCGCTTTCAAGTTTCTTCATTGGCGGTGCAGTTAGTTCTTTTGCTGGTTTCTTTCCAGGAATCAGTATCTCTTTCGCACTTCTTGTTATGAATCTTTACGGTCCCTTAATGAAACAAATTGATTTATTAACTCACGGAGCTGGTACATTATACGGATTTGGCGCAATAATCGTATTCCTTATCGGTCTTGGAATTGGCTCAATCATTTGCGTGCGAGCACTTCAATTTCTGATCGAACGTTACAAATCTTTTTTCTTAGCTTTCATAATTGGTTTAATTCTCGCTTCTTTGCGCACAGTTTGGCCATTCATGAATAATTCTGGTACTTACGTACTCCCTTGGGAATTAACACTTTCTGCCTTTACTCAGCAATTATTTTTAATAGTTGGAGCATTTATTGCAGTGTCATTTTTGCGTTTACTTGCTTCACAGAAAGAAACTTCAATTACCTCAAGTTTTGGGAAACCAGAAAAAATTGTGATAGAGTAACAAATTAATTATCAATTCTTAATTGTCAATTACCTATTTACCATGGCAGACGTAGTAAAAACTCCAATTTCTTACAGAATTAGTGAATTTGTTGTACCTACAATTATTGCGTTTGCAATAATTAGCTCATTCATAATTGTCTATTACGCGCTAACCAACAATGATTCACAAAACGTCACTACAAATTCTGAAGTCAATACTGACTCATTCGCAGTTCAAGTAATCTCCGAAGGAACAGGTAAAGCTGCGGAAGCAGGCGATAAAGTTGAAATATTCTACACGGGTTCATTGAAAAATGGGACAGTTTTTGATGCATCAAAACTTCATGAACAAGAGGGAAAAATCCCAACCCTGCCATTCACAATTGGTGCTAGCGAAGTTATTCCAGGAATGGAACAGGGCGTTCTTGGCATGAAAGTTGGCGAAAAACGCATAATCACAATTCCTCCATCTCTCGGTTATGGTTCACAAGACCTTGGCGCCATTCCAGCAAACTCGACACTCATTTTCGAGGTTGAAATGGTAAAGATTGGGGAGTAATTTAGTGCATTAAATCTTCTCTCGCGCTAATCAGCTTTGCAACATTTGAAGTAACATCTCTATACTTTGCGAAGTCTTGAACATATTGTTGCCAATCACCTTCACACGTAATTGGTTTTAAGAGTATTCCACCGGAAAATGGGTCCCAGAATGCGCCATACCACGTCTCACCATATTTAACAGCTACTGGCGTCGGTGATTCGTAATGTCTTTTTAGCGCGGTAAGCGTTCCCCAATAGCCATCTTCACAAGATGAAAAATAACCATATACTTGGTATTTGTCCCGATAAGGTTTCGAGTAATCTGCTTGAATTGAGGCATAATCATGTTGACCCACACTAACTATATTCATATCCATGATTCGCGTATTATAGAGGTACGGATGCATTGAATCTTTTGCAGTAATAAAGTAATGATTTCTGGGTTTATAAGGATTATCTGCAATTTCAATCTTCTGATGTGTTGGTAACCCCAATTGCCCAGCAAGATCTAAAACTGCTACTACTAATCTTGTCGTTACATTAACAGTATTATGTTCTGGAGCTACCGGATTACCTGGAAAAATTTCTGAAGCGTGTTCAAAACCTGTTTTAATTGGCATAGGGATATTAGATTTTTTTTCTCCCTGGTTCTTGTCTCCTAATGTTTCTGCTTGTGCTGTAGCCATACCGACCCCATGCTAACACACGCTAATATCGTAATTCAAGACGCTATAGTGAGAATTCCTGTAGTACTTCAAGATGGCTTGTTATTCGCCAATAACTGTCAAAACGCACCGTCCTATAGGGTAACAGACCAGTTAGTGATACGTTTATCAATTAATCTCAAGAAAAAATACAATAGCTCAGGCGAAGCATTTCCAATTGAGGTAATATACTCCTTATAATATTGTGTCTCTGAGATGTTTTCATTTCTAATTTTCGTTATAAACTTTCGCATATATTCATCTCCGGGCAAAATAAGTCCATTCTGTATTATCAAGCGTCGGTTAACAAACGCACCTATACTTGCAGCAACGTGCGCCCCAGAATCAATCGAAAAATAAGTTTCAATTTGATCAACTTTACTTCCAGGAGTTACCTGAAAGTCATTGGCAAGCTCTGATAAATCAGGAAAGAGATTTTTGATTTGAGCGCTTTCAAGATTTGATCGAAGCAATTCATATTTTCTAATGATGTAATCACCTAAAAGCGATATTTTCGACTCATCAAAGCGTTCATTCGTCAATAACTGCAGAGCTTTTACAATACCTGCGTCAGCACCTTTATATGATCTTATTGAGACACTTTCATCTTTAGCGACCTCTTCAGCAACATTAATTGCACGAGAAACAACGTTACATTTATTCGCCATATTAAGTACCATCTCACTCCCGCGTTGCCACGTTTTCGTATTTTTACGATTTTCTGGTAGCAAAAATATTCGGTCTAATTCTTGTTCCAGAATAGTTACCTGTTCGCCACTAAGATCAATTTCACCTTTACGATCTAATGCGAACAATACATCAGTTACTGTAATCTTCTGCGATTTTATCGATTCCGTGTCAGCACTTTTTTCATAATTCATAATGAATTATATCGTAATATGCGATACTTTTCTATTTATAACATTTTGACAATCGAAATCTTTGTTAGTGAACTCAAATATTTAACTGCCAAACCCCTGTAGAGTTGACCAATCGACCTTTTTCCCATAGAATAGGCCGTATGCCAAAAAACAAATTACCCGTCCCTGAAGACGTCAAAAAACTCATTGATGAACAAATTAAAGAATCCGAAGCTTCTTCTGATGAAACGGTTACCGAAAACGAATCTACCCAACCAATTGAGCAAGAAGAGAGTGACGAATACAAGTCAGCAACCTCAACAACTGATGAAACTTTAGGCGAATCTACTGAAGAGGGGTTAAACGAAACACTTACAACAGGAGCTGGTTTTAAGGCAGGTGAAACTGTATCTATCAATATCACCGACGAACTCAAAAAAGACTTCATTGATTACGCCATGAGCGTTATTGTCGATCGCGCGCTTCCAGATATTAAAGATGGTATGAAGCCGTCACAACGTCGTGTGCTTGTCGCCATGAAAGATTTGGCATTATGGCCACAAGGAGCTACTAGAAAGTCAGCGAAAATCGTCGGTGAAACCATGGGTAACTACCACCCACACGGTGACCAAGCAATCTACCAAACATTGGTTAACATGGCTCAACCATTCTCAACTCGCTATCCCCTCGCACTTAGCCAAGGTAACTTTGGTTCAATCGATGGTGATGCTGCAGCAAGCATGCGTTATACCGAAGCCAAATTATCGAAAATCGCAGTTGAATTACTTCGCGATTTAGACAAAGGTACGGTACTTTTCAGGCCAACATACGATGGTTCTCGTAATGAACCAGTAACACTTCCTGCAGCGTATCCAAATCTTTTGGCAAATGGTGCTACCGGTATTGCCGTCGGTATGGCAACCAAAATTCCACCTCACAACTTAGGTGAGCTTATCGAAGCACTTTTGGTGATGATCGATCAAGGCAATAAATGGGAAGGAAAATCCGTTTACAACGCCCTTCGCCAAATGAAAGAGCAAAGCTCTCGTGTACCACAATTACTCAATGCAGAACCATCAGAATTCTGGGAAAACTATGTCAAAGCAGAAGATCCACAATACAGAGAAAAAGTCGCCGTACTAAAAATTTACGTTAAAGAAGGTAAAATTGCCGAAGAAGCAGCGAATCTAGGATTTAATGCTGAGTTACTCAATAGAATTGCTCAAGAAGCAAATTCGCAAATTTCATTGTATCCTCGCTTCAATTCACAACTTACTGCACAAGATTTAATGCAGTACATTAAAGGGCCAGATTTCCCGACAGGAGCACAAATTTATAATGCAAAAGACATCCTAAACTTCTACGAAACGGGTAATGGTCGCGTAAGAATGCGCGCCGTAATGACCGTTGAAGAAGACTCAAAAGGTCATCAAGCGATAATTGTTTCTGAAATTCCATATCAAGTAAACAAGGCGATTCTTATAGAACAGATTGCCAACCTTGTTCATGATGGAAAGATCGAAGGAATCAAAGATCTTAGAGACGAATCAGCCAAAGATGAGATTCGTATTTTTATCGAAGTAAAGAGTGGTTTCTCACCACAAATTATCATGCAGAAGTTGTATAAATATACACCGTTACAACTCAACTTCAACGCAAACATGATTGCCTTGGTCGATGATGAACCAAGAACCCTCAACCTTAAGCGAATGCTTGAACTTTACCTTGAACACCGATTAACAGTAACCGTAAGAAAATTAGAGTTCGAATTGGCGCAAAACAAATATCAAGCGCACATATTAGAAGGTTTGTTGAAAGCTCTCGATTTTATTGATGAAGTTATCAAGGTCATTCGAGCTGCACAAACTCAAGAAGAAGCAAAAACCAATTTGATCACAAGATTTGATCTTACCGACGTGCAAGCACAAGCAATTCTTGAAATGCAGTTACGAAAACTAGCAGGTCTTGAAAGACAAAAAATCATGGATGAGTACTCAAATCTTACTGAGAACATCAAGCATCACGAAGAATATTTAGCAAGTGAGCCGAAGATTTTGGAACTTATCAGAACAGACTTAGCAGAAGTTAAAGAAAAGTATGCAGATAAGCGCAGAACAAAGGTCTTCAAAGGAGATGTTGATGAACCACAAGAAGAAGACTTTGTCGCTAACGAAGCTACATTCGTAACAATCAGTAAAACTGGATATATCAAGCGTGTAGATCCTGAAGAATATCGACTACAACATCGTGGTGGCAAAGGGTCAATAGGTGCAAAACTCAAAGAAAACGATTATGTACAACATGCATTACTCTGCAATACCCATGATTGGTTACTCGTCTTTATGTCAGATGGAAAAGTATTCAAACTTCGTGGGTACGAAATTCCAGAGGCAAAGAAGGTTGCAAAAGGATTACCAATTGTAAACTTATTGCAAATCACACCAAACACAGAAGTTAGCTCATTGCTATCACTACAAAGTCGTGCAAACGGAAAATACATCGCAATGGCAACAGCAAAAGGTATCGTGAAAAAGACTGAGTTATCTGAATACGACAACATTCGTAAGAATGGCCTCGTCTCCATCGTTTTGAAAGATGGCGACCGACTTGTGCAGGCACAATTAACGACCGGCGAAGATGAATTAATTCTTGTTTCCAAAAAGGGTAAATCAATCCGTTTCAAAGAAGACGAAGTAAAAGAAAGCGGACGAAACACCATGGGCGTCAAAGGAATCGGGATGAAAAAAGATGATGAAGTAATCTCCTTTGATATCGTAAACAAGAATTCAGACTTGTTACTCACCGTTTCGCAGCAAGGCTTTGGTAAATGTACAGCACTTAGCGAATTCAAACAGCAACATCGAGGAGGCTCAGGAATCTTCGCAGCTAAGATAGGGGCAAAAACTGGAAATATTCTTGTAGCAAGAATCTTCCCAGAAGAAGCCAGAACAGAAGATCGTGAAATCATCTTAATCTCGAAACAAGGTCAGGTGATCAAAACTAACTTCCAAAGTATTCCAGTTCTTGCTAACCGACAAACCTTTGGAGTAAAAGTCTTTAGAGTTGCAGAAGGAGATGAAGTTGTTGGAATTGCGAGCTAAAAGGGGTATACTACCCGATGGAACAAACTACAACACCAGAGACAGCTCCTGTCGCTCCAGTTGCGCAGCCTGTTAAAAAGAAGAGTAATACACTCGTTATTATTCTTGCAGTAATTTTCGGCATCATCGCACTCTGCGGAATTGTCGTTGTAATTGGCTTTGCTAAGGTCAAAGACCTTATTAACAATGCTGATTTCGTCAATGAAGTAAAGCAGCAAGTCGAACAACAGCAGAATTTCGAAAATAATAACTACGGAGAAGAAACTCCAACTCAATCAGGTAGTTCTAACAACACAACTAGCGATACTTGTGCTTATCTTTCAAAAGAAACTCTTTCTTCATTGATTGGTAAAAATATCACAACGCAAACAAACGATGGTGACAAAAAAACTTGTACCTATACCACAGATCCAAGCAACTACACCGATGCAGTCATTATGATTGTCTCAGTTGAACAACCATCAGTTGGTCAAACAGCGGCTACTTATATTGAAATTGTAAAATCAACCGTTCTTGCGACAGAAATTGAAAAAATCAATGTCAAATCAGCAGATGTAGCCTACTGGGGTGGCGCTGCAAAAATGCTTATTGCAAGCAAGGGTAATAAAATTTTACTTATTGCAACTCAAACAATCTCACAAACTGACAATTCAAAAGAATATACTCAGAAAGCTGCAGATTATTTGATGCCAAAGCTATAATAAAAATAGTAGGGTATCAGTAAAAAAAGGGCCGCAAGGCCCTTTTTTATTGCAAGGCAAAACATGCCGCACGTAGACGCGGAATACATTATTCACTCACTGGATGAAAATCTCGATGGGTGTCTTCAGCAAACTTATCGCTTGTATGTACGTAACGTGTGGTAGTTTGAAGACTTTCATGACCTAAAAGCACTTGAATTGCCGCAGGATTCGCACCATTTTCAGCAAGATACGTTGCGTATGCATGGCGAATGCTGTGAGCGCTCATAGGAACAACAATTTCGAGCATTCTGCGATAAAATGCAATTTTCATTTGCACATAATTCGTTGAAATTCTCGGATCTGAACCCTTTAATCGGCTACCGCTAGTTGGCAAAAATAAAGCAGGGTAGGGGTCTGCCCTCTTTTCTAGGTAACTTTTTATATGTGCGACTGCCCTATGCGTTAAGTAAACAAAGCGCTGTTTTCGACCTTTTCCTGTGATAAATAACTTTCCATCGCTGTTAATTTGATCACGATTAATACTCACTACTTCGGATATACGCATGCCTGTTGCTAAAAGAAGTTCCAGAATTGCCCTATTTCGAAGAGCAACTATCTCTAGCGATTCATAATTGCTAGGAGCTTCTACAAGAGCAACAACTTCTTCAAGTGTTGGTACCTGTGGTTTCTTCTTTGGAACCCTCACCAGCTGAACTGCATCAGGCGCAAGTGGAGTTTCATAATCGTACTCAACTAAAAATCTCAAATAATTTCTCAGCGAGACTAAAACTCTGTTGATTGACATGGCATCTAACACTTCAGGGTTATTATTCTTCACAAAGCCCCCATTTGGCGTTTTTACATGGAGTAAAGAGTCGTTTTTCTTCTTCTCGTTTGTTTTTGAGGCGTTTTTATCAATTACAACGATATTCTCGTCATTACCTGCACCTTTCTGTAGCATTTCCCCTTCTGGTTCTTTATTTTTATTGTCTTGACGATGAACATGCTCACGTTGCTTCAACCAACCTTTAAAAAAAGTAACTGAAAGCTTATTTATTGACTTGAACTGTGTTTTGGTATCTTCAAGGAATTCCGCAAAAAAGCTGAGATCTCGATTATAATTGTAAACTGTTTCATTACTGTAATTGTTATTGAACAAATGAAGCATAAACTCATTTTGACGCTCAAGTTTCGGCATCTTCTCGTCTTTTAAGAGCTCTTGTATGTTAATTTTCCTCACTCAACAGTATAGCGCAAATGCCAAAAAGTTACGATATTTAGGTAAATAGAGCAGAGAAAGCTCAAAAAATGGGCAATTATATAGATAGCGATAAACTCAGAAGTGGTTAAAACTTGAAAATGAATTAATTTTGAATAATTCGCAAATAATTCGAATTTAATTGGAATAATAAAAGAATTTATTGATAAATAAAAGAAAAATCAGATCCTACGCAAAAACTCTCAGAAACATGGGGGAGAAGTGCCTTGCCAAAGCTTGACTGAGTATAAGGGAGATTATACTCAGTCCCTAATCGTTTACAATTTTCCTAAAAAATACCCAAAACCTTAGGTTTTAGATTTTAGCTAGATATCTATAAAATTCGAGTAGTATTACTCAAATAAAAAGAATATTCCCTATTAATATTTCATTAATTCCTGAAGCTTATTGAATCTGTCGCCAAATTAAAAGGAATAAGCACTCCTCCACAGTGACAATTAAAACTATAGGACATGATTACTATAGGACTTGAGTTATCCACATTTTGTCCACTCCCCTGCTCTATGTGCTGAAAGTATCGAAAATTACGATAAAACTACTAGAAGGAATAATGCAATAAATATAGCAATAAATTCTAGAATAACCGAGAATTTCAATGTATTTTGCTCTTTATGAATCAAGTAACCAAAAAGAACATATGTTATTGCAGCCGTAAATAACGCTCCCTGCCAAATATAGGCAAAGAAAATACTACTTATGCAGCAAATTACCGTAATAAAGAACGATAAAATCAAGCTTAATAGAAAAGATCCACGTTGATAAGGTAAAAAATACATGAAAAGAACGTTTGAAAGAAGAGCTAAAACACACCACAAAATCAAACAAACTATGATCGCAGCAATATATTGGTCAGACGATATTAGCGGCATCAAAACGGCATTGGCGGAATATACAGCGAAAAAGGTCGTAACAATACTCCCCAGATATGCGACACTCTCCCCTAACCTACTTAACGGAATAGTATAAAAAAGATTGACATTTAGGACATTTACCGCAAGTTCAAAAATGTATAGAAGAACCGTAAAAAAGACTAATGCTGTGAGAAATAATCCTAATAAATACACTCTGTTAATTTGTGTAGAAAATACCTCGGCCAAAAACAAGGAATATGAAAAGGTAAAAATTGATGGTAATGGTAAAGTCGCAAGATATGACTCACGTCTAATCTGATTTTTTAACCCCCAGATGGTCAAAAGATAGCAGATAACTGCAAGAATTAATGCAATTACTGCCCACATGCCAACAGATTGCATCGTAGGAAAGATAACAAGTTTCGTAATCCCAAGAAGTGCTGGAATAATTAATGAAACCATCATTAATCGGACTCTTTTTGGCAAATCTTTAAACTGCTTATCTCCTGGAGACAACAATACCAAAAAATTCGTACGGAGTTGCTCAAGTTGGTGTTTAATATGAACAACTGGCGAGTCGTCTTTCTCAAGTAATTTTGAAGTATCTGTGACGACAACCGATTCTCCGCGCCTTGTATTGATTTCTGGATATTGTTGCATAACTCTCGCTAATAATAATATTACTTCAACAGATGTTCACGCCCTTTATCGGTAACTACTCTTCCTCTCGGGGTTCGTTTTATCAATCCCTGACGTAAAAGGAAGGGTTCATATACTGATTCTATCGTATCTTCGTCTTCAGCAACAGCTGCTGCAATAGTTTTTATACCAATTGGACCACCAGAGAATTTTTCTACCATCGCTTCTAAGATAGCTCTGTCTAAAGAATCGAGGCCTAATTCATCAACGCCAAGAAGAAGAAGTGATTTTGCTACCGTTTCTCGATTGAGTACCATTTCTGGGGCATGAACTGAAGCATATTCTTTGACTCGCTTAAAAAGCCGTACCGCGATTCGCGCAGTTCCTCTTGCTCTATGCGCAATTTCAGACAATGCCTCGTCTTGCACCTGATACCCATCTATGTCTGCCAAACGGCGAAGCATCTTAGCTAATTCATCTGGTTCGTAAAAATCTAAGTGCAATAATACGCCAAAACGATCTCGCAAAGGAGACGATAGCAAACCAACACGAGTTGTTGCTCCAATTAAGGTAAATGGTGGTAGCGTGAATCTCACCGATTGTGCAGCAGCGCCCTGACCTACAATGATATCAACTTTAAAGTCTTCCATCGCTGGATATAGCAGCTCTTCTATTGGTTTTCGTAATCTATGAATTTCGTCAATAAACAAAACATCGCCAGGAGCGAGATTAGTGAGCATAGCAATTAAATCGCCTTGCTTCTCAATTGCTGGACCAGACGTAACTTTTAACGCAACTCCCAACTCATTCGCAACGATATGTGCAATTGTTGTCTTCCCCAACCCCGGAGGGCCGTATACCAACACATGATCTGCTGCAGATTGTTCCCCTTTTTCCCAGCGTTTTTGGGTAGCTCCGATGAGCAAAGAAAGTATGTGTTTTTCTTTATTTCTTCCAATCAGTTCAGCAAGTTTTTGCGGGCGTTGTGCACCTTCTGTCGGTACTTGTTGATTACCGATATTTTCGGACTTCGCAAGTTTTTTCGCAAGGATTTTCCCGCTTTCTTCGTTACTTGTAAGAATCATAATACCGCCTACGTTACGTAGCCTAAGACAATTTTAACCATTTCGGCGACATTCTCTTCAGGAATTTTCTCTAATGATGAAGTAGCCCTTTCAACAGCCTCTTTTGCTTGTTGTGAAGAATATCCTAGTCTTTGTAAAGTAGCTAAAACAGGAGCATATCTTGCATTTACTTCTTTTGTAGTAGATTTCGTTGTTGCAATTGCTGCTGCGTAACCATCTTTTCCACCTAACTCAATCATAATCTTTGCTGCAGTTTTTGCTCCTAATCCAGGAACTTTTCCTAGGCCTTTCAAATCTTTCGCTAAAATCGCTTGGCGAACTCCCTCTACTCCCAAAGATCCCAATACCCCGAGTGCTGTTTTAGGACCAACTCCAGAAACTGTTAATAGGTCAAGAAATGTCTTCATTGCTTCAATAGATTCCAATCCAATTACATACGACTCTTTATCTGTTTGAACTGTATATAACCACAATTCGACGACAGTATCTCCTGCAAACGATTGTACTAATTGTTCTGAAACAACAACTGTATAACCAACACCTAGTTGAGTAAGTGATTCATAGGGCCAAAGCACAAGCGAAGCAGTTGATTTACCTGTTTTGAATGTTGCAATAACTTTTCCTCTTAAAAACCCTATCATTGGAGTATTATAGCACCTACCACAGACGCAAAATTAAATGTCCTTATAGTGTAATAAATTTGTGGTGGAATTCTACTAATAATTTGTGTGAGTAGTTAGTGATACGTAAATGATTCGGATGATGTCTCAAAAGTACCATTAATTTACCTTACAAACGGAAGTTAATCGAATTCCAAGGATATTACCGTATGAATTAATTGATTGATTTCTCACCACTACTGTTCCACAAAATAAGAATAAATTATAAATCTGCTTCTAATATTCATTTATACGATACTCTATGGCGAATACTAAAATTGTTCAAGAGGCATAAAATACGGTTGTAAAACAATAATATAATTTACATTTCATAGTCAGGTCATCGTGCAATTATTTATACTCTTTTAATGCGAATAATATATAACTAGAGGACTTGTTGATCGCAACTTTTTCTCGAAAACTGTAGAAAGTTGACCACTAAAACTTTGGAATTGTTACAAATTCTTGTTTTTTACCTTTCAATGTGAATCTTACACAGACCGAACAAAGCCCAAGGGTACCCCCTGGGGTATATTTTATGCCGTATAACTGGTCGTTTACAACAGTTGCGCCAAGATACTTTGCTTGTGCCCTAATCTGATGTGTTCTACCAGTATGCAATGAATACAAAAATAGTAATTTATCTTCAGATTCAGCAATCGCATATACGTCACTAATACAATTCTTCACGCCTTGTAATCTACCAGTTTGTCGTTGATCTGGAGAATACACCATTGCAATGCCTCCCCTACTCTTTCCAATGAAACCATCGAGATCAATTACATTCTCACGAGTAATTCGTGATTCAATAATTTCAAGAATTTCAGCATTTGTGAACTTTTTATCTATTGCAAACAACCTACCAGCTTTTCTTTCTTCTGCAAAAAGTCTTCTGACACTATTATTTAACTGCGGAGTTTTATTGCAATAGGCAAAATAATATTTCTCAAGATTTCTCGTTTCAAACAGCTTTTTCACTTCATTGTATGTTTGCATATTTTTGGCAAACATTAATATTCCCTGGGTTTCTTTATCAAGTCGATGTAAAAGCCCAGCTCTGGGAACATAATGGTGAATAGACTGCATATATTTGATGTATTGATACACCATTGAGTCTGCACCTTTGTCTCCTCTTCCTGGATGAGAAGATACCCCCGGGGGTTTATGAACAACCAACATATCGTCATCTTCAAAGAGTATCGCCGGCTTGATATCTCCAGCTGAAGCAATTCGTTCTGCATCGAGCTCAAGACCTTCTTCGCTTGCATCCCACGATTCTGCCTCTTGATCTTGTCTCTTACCTGTTTGATATAAAACAATCATCGCGCGAACTTTTTCTTCATCAATCTCGGGAATATGCTTCTCTGTGTCAAAGGTAAATCCTTTTTTCTTTATAACTTCACCTAAAAGCGAAACAGCGCCTGCTTCAAGTAATTTCTCAACATACGTACGTGATAACTTAACACCAAACCTTCGTTCGATTTCAGCCTGAATATAAGAGTCTAAACGCATACTGAAACTAATTAACTGAGAAATAAATTGCGAGTACCGTGACTAAGAGAACTGCGATAATACCCAGAAACACATTGCGTCTGAACATTCTCATGACATTTTTCTTATCAATGCGCAATTTGCCAATTAACACTAAGGTAGGCACATAAAGCATGATAATTGCACTTAACCCCCAAATTCCCCACAATACCGGATAAAAAATGCCTTCGCTAAAAAGTAGAAATCGCCAAGGAAACACCGAAAACCACGCAATACCACTCGCGCTTCGAACATAGGGAACAATTCCCCAAGGTACCGAAGTAAACAGTGACATATTGCTAAACATCCATACTATTCGTGCGAAAAACAACCCCAAAAGGCCACTCCCAAGTACTGCATCGAAAAACGATATAAAACTCTTCTTGTGCTCTACTCCGAGTTCAATTAATCGAGACCAGATTGAAATTACAACAAACCATGAAAGATATAAAACAATGACGGCAATAGCGAGTATTACCCAGGACATGATTATGATTTCTTAGATTCAGTTGATTCTTTTTTTTCGTTAGATTCTTTTTTTTCGACTTTGCTATTCTTTTTCGCTGATAATGATTTTGAAACAGCTTGAGTTGTAGCAGTCAAAGAACTTTTGATTCGTCCCATTAATCCATTGATTCTTTCAACGACCGTAGATTTCTTCTTATCTGAAACAACCGGCTTCATTTCTACCGCTTCTTCAACCACTTTTTTCTCTTCTGGTGTCAATTTTTTACCGCATGATGAACAAAATCCATTGTAAATGCTCTGTAATGTGTCACATTGAGGACAATTCACATTCATTTGCGTACCACAAACTGCACAGTAATTATGACCGACAGGAACCAAGGTATGACATGAAGGGCAATCATTTACCGAGCTAAGCTCGTACATCAGATATTTACTTTCGAGTTTGGTCCATTGCTTTTCTTCTAAGGTTACCACAGGACGCATGAATAAATAACCAATAAACCCGAGAACGTTAAAAGGAAGCACAAAAATGAACCAAATTAATGCCATTGGCCACTCTTTATATCGATTAACCGCATCAACAGCGACCCACAGTGCAAAAACTAACCAAATAATAAAAAACCACACAATCATAACGCGAAAAACAAGCATAACATCAACACCAACCAATGCTTTAAATAATGATTGAGTATACTCCCCTAAATCTAGTGAGTTTGTGGTATCTGCTGACTGTGCAAGAAATGCGTACATGTTTCGATTATGAACTGATTTGAACTGGGCGGAGAGGGAGTCGAACCCTCACGCGGGGGTTGCCCGCAAAAGATTTTGAGTCTTTCGTGTCTGCCATTCCACCACCCGCCCAGACTGAAGAATTATAACAAGTATTTGAACATTTCACAAACGAGATGAGTCACCTGTTACTGAAGAATTACAAGAAATATTAGCGATTTTGCCGAAGCGGCAAAATCGCCTTACAATGTCTTCAATCTGCTTAACATTTCGAGCGCACCAGTTGGTGCGGACAACAACCACATGAGTCCGGCTAATTCTTCTGAACACTTTCCTTATCAAGATTTCTGAAACTTGCGAGTTCCTTTACAAAGGCAATTTCAACTGAACCGGTAGGGCCGTTACGATGTTTTGCAATCTTTAATTCAACAATACCCTTTTTCTCGGTATCTGGATCATAATAATCTTCACGATGAATGAACATAACAATGTCAGCATCCTGTTCGATTGAACCTGAATCACGCAAATCCGATAACTGTGGCATCTTGTCTGGACGATCTTCCGTTCTACGTGACAACTGTGAAAGTGCAATAACAGGCACTTTCAATTCACGCGCCATATTTTTTAGTTCTTGTGAAATTTGAGAGACTTCTTGCGTTCTTCCCTCTTTCGAATTACCTTGAATCAACTGCAGGTAGTCAATAAAAATAATGTCAATTCCCTGCTCCATGTACAATCGACGTGCTTTTGTACGAAGTTCGACAATATTGGCACCTGGTGTGTCATCAATATATATTGGTAAATCAGATAATTCACCAGTTGCTTCAGATAATTTCGCGAATTCATCATCAGAAAGCTTACCTGTACGCATTTCCCAAAGCCCTACCCCACTTTGTGACGCCAAAAGACGCGAAACCATTTGCTGCTGCGACATTTCTAGCGAGAAATACGCTGCTTTCTTACCATCCATAGATAGTTGACGCATCATTTCTAACGTTAATGCTGTCTTACCCATTGCAGGTCTTGCTGCAACAATAACCAGGTCTGATTTCTGAAAACCACCCAAAAGTGCATTGAGATCGCGAAAACCTGTATTTATACCGATTAAATTTCCATCACCAACGTTTACCTGTGCTGCTTCTTCATACACTTGCTCGAGCACATCGCGAATATGTGTGAACCCTTTTTCGACACCCTGTACAGAAACATTGAACAATTCCTGTTGAGATTGGTTAACAACGTCATTTGTTGGTTTTTCTTCATCGAATGCTAAATCTGTTATAGATGCTGCTGCGGTAATTAAATTTCGCCTCAGAGCCTTTTCTTTAATATTTTTCGCATACTCCTCGGCATGAGCTGAGGTTGGAACAGCCTCTATAAGTTCGACTAGATACGCACGCCCACCGATCTCTTGCAATTGCCCTTTTTTTTGCAAGAAGTCTGTCAATGTCAATTGATCAATAGAAACTGACGCCATAAACAGATCTGACATAGCCTTATAAATCAGAGCATGGCGTTTTTCATAAAAATGTTCTGGGCGAAGAAACGACAATACACGCACCAAAGCATCACGATCAAGCATAATTGCACCCAAAATACTTTTTTCTGCATCGAGATTTTGTGGTGGAAGTTTTGCTGACATTATTCTTGATTATACATTCAAATGAATCCTTTTTATAGCTTCCCTTATTCCTCTTGATACAACATCCGATCCAATCGTTCAAATACACCTAAAGACGGGGAATTCTTTGCATTCGATACAGATGATAATAATGTCATAAAATCTTGCATTCTTGGCATTCTAGAAAGCAATTCACGCATAATTTTCTGCCCTTGTAAGATAAGCTCTCTTTCTTTATTATGCAATTCCGCTTTTTCGTTGAACTTTCGCTTCTGCTCTTCGATAAAAAATCGAGCTTTCTCAACATTTATCTGATTGCCAGCTGGCAATAGCATTACTGTCAATTGCCTATTTTTTGCTAATTTCACTGTTTTTTCACCCTTTGCAAGATACTCTTCTAGCTTTGGCACTTTCGTTATCCCTGCAGTTGAAATTACCTCTTCATTCAAACTTATCGCAGAAACATTCTTTGCTCCCAAAGATTCTAGTGCTAGTGTTAAAAACCTACTTGAAGCGGGGTATATCGCCAATACAGGAACGTCAATGATTTCGGGATTACTAATCAAACGTTCTATCGTATTTACAATACTCGTTTTCCATTTTAAAATTTTTACTGATTGTTCATGCGCATATTTTTGTATGAGAAATTGTTCTAATTGCATTTTTCTTATAACTTCGCTTTCAGTCGGTTTCTCAGGAAAATTTCTAAATGAAACAAGTGCGTTAGCTCGCTTCTCAGGCGTTCTTGAAAACAATTCTGGTCGTGCAAGATGCATCTTTAGTAGATATAACGAAGATACAACACTACCATCTTCTAAATAAATTTCACCGTTGGCAAAAAGGTATTTCTTGAACCCTATTGCTGATTCACCTCCAGGATAATACGTTCGAGTTGAATAGGCATACAGTAGAAGATCCAACGGGTTTTCAGGTTGTAATACTTCAGGAATAATATTTGGCGGGCAAATTATTGACTCACTATTGCCTTTTTGTACCGCTGATTTTACAGCATGAACAAGTCCAGCAAATCGAAGTTCAAATTCACTAATGATACGTGGAGCAGGATTTCTCGAATAATCGTGTTTAGTATTTGGCTGCCCTACGTGCATTTTACAAAGCATAAACTTGCATTGAAACTGCGCCTTCTCTATCTGTAGCTTCTATTTTTTTAATTGTGACTTTTTCAACTTCCTTTACTTCAGAAATTCCACTCTTCTTCTTATATTCTTCTGTAACTTCTGGCAAAATCACGTAAAATGGCTCCATATCTAATTGTGATGATGCCAACGAAGTATCTTTACCAACAATTACGTCAATTGGAGAATACTGCTTAACAAAATTATCTCCAGGTGCGCACGCAATGAAACCTACAGTACCTTCAGGAGTTTCTAAAACATAATGTGCCATTGCATCTAGGCTACTGCCTTTTAGGTGTACTTCGCCTACTCTATATTCTCCAGGAGTCAAAATGATTACAATCTCTCGTTCTTTTTTTAATTTCTGTGAAAGCACATCCCACGCAAGGAATTCCTCGGTTGAAAGAGCTTTTGCCGTATTTACCAACACGAGCTGTACCCCTTCAGGAATTTTCTCAGAAATATCGCTTGTATTTGCGATTGGTTCAATAAACCAGGCGACTTTCGTATCACGTACTTCAAGAATAATTGCATTAGATTTTTTATTTTTTGTGATTTGCACGATATTTCAGTTATTAAGTAAGCAGATGATTGTAGCGTGTAACAGCCACTTTTGCAATTAATAAAATGCGTTTGCTGGCCCTATCGAAGTAATTCTGAGAGGTTCTCTAAAGAAGCCATAACCTGATCTTTAGTATATTCTTCAACCAGAGTAATTTTTGATGATTCTAGTGAAGAAATAATTGCTGTTACTTGAATAAGTATCTGTTTCGGTGGAAGCTTCTCTTCTTCAAGCATTTTTTGAACTGCACGTAACTGCCCTTCAATTCGTTTCAGGCGAGTTATCATCTGTTCTTTTGTTTCCTTCTTCACTATTCATTATACATACCCCCGGGGGTATACGTCAACCGCCAGAATGCATCGATTTTTACAATTTGCGCCACAAAATTGAAAAGCGTATAATTAACAATGTCAGAATTAGTGCCCTTTCAACGCAAGCGAAAAAAATTACTACCAATCACAATTACCCCACTTCAAGCAGTTTCTGATGAATTATTGGTTTATTTATCTGAGAAATTTCCCCAGTATCTTACTTTTGTAGAGAATTCTGACAAAAATTTCATAAAATATTGCGATGAAGAAAAGAAGACACTTTATAGTGTGCAATTACAGGATGTTCCACGCCCCGTGGAGCTTGCTCGCATAATTGCCCCTGTAACCTCTCCTGAGTTAATTAATGACTCTACACTACCCTGGACACTTCATCGTCTTGATTCACCAGTTATTGTCCTTTGCTTTCTTGCACAAAAACTATCTGTTGCAAAACCTATATGCCTACTACCTAAGCCGTATCAAGCGATGATGAGAAAAGTCTATAGTGATGTAAGTATTCGAAATGCGCTTGCTATAAACATCGCCTCAGCCAGACGAGCAAGTAAGTATTTAAGAATACTGCAAAAGAGATTGGGGATTTATCCTAAGAAAAAAACACCGTTTAAGGTCGATCTTGTAAAAAACGCAATTGCTCCTCTGACAGAAGTGCGTGTAGAAAATTGATCAATTTGTTGCCTGAAGTTCTTCGTAAAATATCATATACCGCTGGATTGTTTCGTAATAATCTCGATATTGCTTTACGTGCAACCATAGGCCTGACGCCAGAATGATAATTGAAATGTGGCGCCAACTGCTTCAAGCGTAATGCAATCTTGGTTTCAAGATCGTCAAGAATTTCTTTTCGATCACGATTATTAATATCGGCGCCATCTAGCGATAAACGCGTCCATCTGGCGATCATTTTTTTCAAATTATTATCAATTTTCGACTTCATTTTGAAATGTTCAAGAAGCATTTCTGGGCCTACTAGCAACAGCTTCCCTTTCTTATGTGCTTCTATCAGAATCTCATCGTCATCAAATAGTGAATTCGTTAATGGCATTTGCTTAACGTCGCTAAAATGCAATTTTTCAAGAGCTTCATGTACTAAATCAAGTCGAGGACGCCAGCCATTATCATTCTTTGTAATAATTTCAGGCAAATTGAGTAATTTATACGTTTCGTAGGAATGTTTCTGCGGTAATTCTGACTCGTAATCATCAAGTGCTTTCCTTTTTGCAATTCCTGAATCAACAAAACCATTCTGTACTTTACAAAGTAATGAATTTACCTTAAAGAATGAAAACAGGCCCTGATCGACGTCATGAAATAGTTTAGGTGCAATTTGTGATTCTACATCTTCTTTTGTAATTTTCTTGTTCGCCCAAATATATCCAGTTGTTACACACGATGAATAAGGCCCGCGGTCTGATAAAACAATAATTGAAGGATCTTCAGCCAATATGTTTTCTACCAGCAGAAGGGCGATACTACGATCAAGAGCATACATAGTACCGCGCACACGAGCTTCTTCTATACCGGTCATTTCATCAAATACATCTGCACAAACACCACGAGTCATTAATCGAGTGTCGTGAGCAAAAAACCAAAACTGTGGAAAATTCATCAACAAAATCTTTCGATTTGGTTCCGTAATAACGAGATATTTTGCGATACTTCGGACCAGATCATTTTTACCTACAGAGTCTCCCCCTTCAATAAACATCGCCGGATACAATGGCTGAGGGATTAGCTTTCTACTCATGAACGTACTCTATATCAAAACACACGCGGTGACAATATTATTAGGAGATAATTCCTCCACCCAATACTTGCACTCTTCTTGCTGTTCGTCTAATTTTTCCGTTAATTATGTCAAGTAGTGTTGACACATCGCCCGTGTATTTTTCACTCACTTGGTCCCACAATTCTTGAGCATTAGTATATAACAATACACCTTGCCCTACTGCAGGGGCCCAAAAGTTTTTTTCTGTTGCCATATTCGATAATACATATCTATGTTCAGTAATTTTTTCAATGTTGACTGCAATTGGCTTTTCTCTGTAGCGAACTGATGCCCAAACGTCGGTTATTTTACTTATATCGGCTCCGATTAATGAAGACACGTTGTCAATCGTGATTGACACTTTATTAAGCATTGGGTGATTTCGTCCTTTGCCAATAAGCAAATTATTGTTTTCTGAATCTTTTCCAACCACGAAATATGGGGCTGTTGCGCTACTTACGCGGATACCATGACGCTGACCTGGTGTATAAAACCATAAACCTTCATGTTTGCCAACGATTGAGTTCGTATCAACATCGATAATGTCGCCTGGTTTAGTTTGCAAAGTTTGTCTAATAAAATCGCGAACATCTATATCTCCAATGAAACAAATTCCCTGACTGTCTTTCTTTTCAGCATTTGGCAAATTAAAATGCTTAGCTAAGACGCGTACTTCTGACTTAAACAGACTACCTAGCGGAAAAACTGCTCTTGCAAGCTGCTGTTGGGAAATTCTTTGTAAAAAATAAACCTGATCCTTAGTTGCATCAAGTGCAGTAAACAAGCCTAAATCGCCTGAATTCTCCCACGCGAAGTGCTCTTGTGATTGCCTTCGAGCGTAATGCCCTGTTGCAATATGTGTTGCGCCTTCGGCAAAAGCCCTCTCGGCGAATAAATCAAACTTGACTAAATTGTTACACATTATGTCAGGATTTGGAGTTCTACCAGCTTTGTATTCAGAAAAGAAATAATCCAATATTCGCGCTTTATACTCCTTTTCAAAATTGTAAACTTTCCATGGAATTCCTAAATGCTCTGATACATTTCTTACGTCTTCAACATCTTTTTCCCATGGACAAGTGTCGCCAAGGCCAAAATTTTCTGACCAATTTTTCATATACACCGCTGTCACTTCATAGCCCTGCTCAACAAGAAGTGCTGCTACAACGGCACTATCGACACCACCTGACATTGCAACGTATATCTTCTGTTTCATAGTTTTGGAGACAATGTGAATTATAGCATTTTAGGATAGTAAAAAACTATATGAAGATTGTCCATTCAGTCTGCTCTTCCTCTTCTCTGGCTCCAATGGTTAGAGCATTGGCTATAGTATGTCTACCCCATTTTCGGTTTATACTATCAATTACCGAACTTACCTGTTCTTCACATTTCTTTGCATTCTCGATTTTTGCAATATCTTCAAAAAGACCTAATTGTCGATGCTCTTTTGGCATGAGGTCAAATAAAAACACACCTGCACGCTTCACGCTTGCCCCTTCTGGATATATTTTCTCTAAATGGTCTGTAACAAATTTTGTAAATGCCGGAGTGTACGCAGTTGCCGGTGCAAGCGGTGCAATAAATTGTTTCGCAAGATATCCTCGTTCTTTATGAAATCTGTTCCCACGCACGAATATTCCCATTTGCCCAGCTACTTCACCATTCTTTCTTATATGATAGGCTGCCTGTGAGGCAAACTTATGCAGAATTTTTTCTAATTCATCTTTGTTCGTAATTTCGGGGGTAAATGATCGTGTTACCATCGTTGATTTCTGAGCTGGAGGACGATCTTGTAAATTAAAACAGGAAACTCCATTTAATTCATTAATGGTATTTGACAAGGTAATCGAAAACTTTTTGCGAAATTGCAATGGATCTTGCGCAGCAAGCTGCGCAGCTGTTGTTATGCCATACAATGGCAATTTCGCAGCTAATGCCCAGCCAACTCCCCAAATATCTCTAATAGGAAAGGTTTCAAGATGAGGTTGCCAACTACTTTTACTTTCGAGTAGTTCAACCCCATTTTCTTTTTTCTTTGCTAATTTCACAGCAACTTTTGCGAGTGTTTTTGTTGGAGCTATTCCTACAGATACGGGAACTCCCGTCCATTTTAGAATTTTTTGGCGAATTACTTCGCAATGTGCTAACAAATCTGCTGAATTTTTTGGAAAAAAAACAAAGCTCTCATCAATAGAATATTCTTCAACAAATGGAAAGTTTTCATGCAAAATACTTGCTATTCGTCGAGAGAGATCTCCGTATAACTTAAAATTTGTTGATTTTACTTTCACTTGCCCAAGTTGCAGCTGCTCTTGAATCTTAAATAATGGTGCTGCCATTTGAATGCCTAGTGCTTTCGCCTCATTTGATCGAGCCAAAACGATTCCGCCTGGATTTGCCACTACCACCGGAACATTCCGTAATTCTGGATGAAATACTCTTTCGCACGACACATAAAAGTTATTTGCATCAAAGACTGCGTACATTACTAATTATCAATTTTTAATTACTAATTTTCAATTATCAAACCCACAACTTCGCGTTGTCATAGTATCGCCAAATTTTAAATCCTAATCGTTCATAGAACTCTATCTCGTATGTCCACCCAATATACACATATTTTCGCTTACTATCTCGAATTTTTTCTGTTCCCCAGGCTTTCATTGCAGAACCTACTCCTTTTCCTTGCCAGGCTTTACTTACGCCTAAGGCAGCACCTCCTCCGACGCTATTTTCGAACAATTCACGCCAAGTACAATCATCACGCCAGAGCTGACTTACTGCAATAACCTCTTCACCATGATATGCCAAAAAAATTTTCTTGAAATTTTTAGCTTTTACTTCTTTCTCATAATACTCTAGCCAGTTTGGAAAATTCTCTGCAACAAATGAAAGTATTTTTTGTGCCCATTTACTATTTGCAAAGCTTATTTGAATAGATTGCTCAATCATTCTTTCAAATGTTCCTCCAGGTGTTACAAAATTTGTAACATCTTGGCACATGTCAACAGGGCCATCCTCTGAAATTTTGAAACCACATTTCTCAAAGAAGTTTGTGCAATTCAAATTTTGCGGAATTCCTGGCCAAAAATAACCTCCAGCGCCGGCCCCAATAGTTATTTCGGTTGCTCCTTTCTTTTTTAACCACAATAACGCTTCAGCAAGTAACTTACTACCAATTCCTTGTCGCTGGCATTCCTTAGCCACTAGAATAAGCGAAATGACCCCTAAATGATTTTTAATTTTTGCAACAACGAAACCTTCTAGAATATCATCGGAAAGCATGGTTATCACAGTAGTTTCGACATTTGCCTCATCTGAACCTGAAATAATTTTATTAAATTTTTCCTGCGGTATGGGCCATAATTGATATGTCAAAGAAGTTTTATACAATTCGTACAATTTTTGATTTTGTGTCATATGTTATTGTACCTGTAAATTGTGAATGACAAAGGTTACAACTCCCCATATTTCGACTTGCATACCATCACGAATTTCGATCGGTTGGTATTTTTCATTTTCTGCAATTAACATAAGGTGATCATTTTTATATCCTACTCGTTTTACAGTAAATTCTCCATCTATAACCGCAACAACTATAGCACCATCTATTGGTTCTTTTGAGCGATCTACGACGAGCAGATCACCAGAAAAAATTCCTGCATTTATCATGGAGTGCCCTTGAACGCGAACATAATAGGTGGCTGCTGGGTGTTCTACGACCATATCATTCAAATCGAGCATTTCTTGTGAAAAATCACCTGCTGGAGAGGGAAAACCTGCTGGAACGCGCGAAATCACAACCCTTTCTAGACGTTTATTTACCTGCGCTTTTACCCTACTTTGTGTCTTTTTCTTTATCATACGCTACCCAAGAGTAATGACTGCAACGACATATGATACATAAACAAGGAACAATACCGCACCTTCAAATTTTGATATGGCTAATTTCTTACCTATCAACGAAATTACCACAAAAAGAATCGATATCACCAACAAATATACGAGTTCTACCTGCAACACTACTAAGTTTACAGAAGAAATAAGCGTACTTACGCCAAAAACTCCCAATATATTGAATACATTTGATCCTAGTACGCCACCTAAGGCTAGTTGTCCATCTTTTTTCAAAACTGCCGTTAGTACAGTTACTAATTCTGGTAATGACGTACCTAAAGCCAAGATTACGGCACCGACAATGATTTCAGAGACACCAAGTGAGGTAAACAACATCTCTGCATACCGTAGGGTTAATTCACCACCAGCAAGAAGAACAATTAAACCAAATACAAGTAAAACTCCATCAAGTAATGTGAATTCAGTCTTTTCTAAATTCTGTTGTTTAGGATACTCTTTCGAACTGTAGAATGCGAAAACTAGGTAACCTGCTATCAACAACATACTAATCACGGGGGTAATCGGTATATTTAAAAGCCACAATAAGACCAAAACCAGTACTGGAAGAATGCTCAACGGAATATCGCGCATTACTGACTTCTTTTGCAACGTGATGTTCCCTAACATGGCTGAAAGCCCCACTATCAAACCAATATTTGTTATATTACTGCCAATAACATTTGAGGCAGCAATTAGTGGCTGCCCTTGCACTGCAGCAAGAACACTAACAACCAGTTCAGGTAACGAGGTTCCAACTGCGATGACCAGAATTCCAACAATTATTGGATGAATTCTTAATGCATTTCCTAGTCGAGCAGCTTTTGTAACAAAAAGATCCGCACCTTTAACCAAGAGTAAGATACCAATTATTAAAAAGAAAATTGCTATTGCCGTACTCATGATCATTTAGCACTAAGTTTAGCTTCAAGAACTTGTATTCTTTTTTCAAGTGATGACACTTCTGCAAGACCAGAAGTTGCATATGCAAAATATACCGAAACACCCATGACTACTAACCCCACAATAATCGTTATTGTTCGATATAAACCGGCCAAAGCATTACGTAATTCTGGATATAATTTTTCTTCGAGAATGCCAGCTTTGGCTTGGTTTGGCGCAGGAGTTTGCGTTGGTGTTACTCCAAAGATACCCGTAATCTGCCCCCAAATCGATTGGGCTCCCTCTTTTACAATTTCTATCGACATCGAGCCATCGATTTTTCTGATTGATTCTAAAGTACCCGAATTTTCTAACGTTCGATTTGCCCAGGCTGTAAAAAGTCCAGGTATAAAAAGAGCCAATAATACAGCAATTGCCGACAAAACCATTACTGCAGAGATTACTTGAGACATAAACGCGACTAAATTATTGCGGAATAGGTACAAAGTGCCAAAAAGTAAAAGAAGAAACAGAATGAGGTAAGTCATAGGTTATAGTAGCAGAAATGCAAAGTAATTGTTAATTTTCAATGATCAATGTCAAAACTTGCACATTCAGAATAAAAAGGCGTATAATTCTCCATGCAACTAAGAAGAACGAATTTTCAAACCGTCTTCACTACCCTTCGGGGTTAATCTTTTCATCGTTGCATAAAAATCTCACACAAACTAAATGCAAGGGGCAAAATCTCCCCAACGAGCAGGAAAAATGATGTACAATCTGATAATTTAGTTATTTATAAAAACATGGAACAAGAAAACTCATTGGTTATGAAGCAAAGGCACACGCTTTCGCACATTCTTGCGCAGGCAGTCTTAAAACTTCGACCAGACACGAAACTCGCAATCGGTCCTGCTATCGATAACGGGTTTTATTACGATTTAGAATTTAGCAAACCATTTACTGAAGAGGAATTGCCTGAATTAGAGAAAGAAATGCGCAAAATTGTAAAGGAAAACCTTCCTTTAGTTGCAGTCTCGAAATCAGCCAAGGAAGCAAAAGAATTCTACAAAGATCAACCTTTCAAATTGGAATTGCTAAACGATATTGGTGGCGATGAATTCAATTTCTACGTTACTGGCGATAACGCTTTTCAGGACCTTTGCAAAGGTCCACACGTGGAATCAACGGGAAAAGTTGGCGCATTCAAATTAACGTCACTTGCGGGTGCATATTGGAGAGGAAGTGAAAAGAACCCACAATTAACAAGAATTTATGGTGTCGCTTTTGAAACGGAAGCCGAATTAGAAGATTACTTGAAACGTTTAGAAGAGGCAAAAATGCGAGATCACCGTAAACTTGGTAAAGAACTCGATCTTTTCGTATTCTCAGAAACGATTGGAAAAGGTTTGCCCTTATGGACGCCACGTGGTGCAACGATCCGTCGAGAATTAGAACGCTTTATCGTTGACGAAGAACTACGACGTGGTTACTTGCATGTATCGACGCCAGATATTGCTCGTATTCAATTGTACGAAAAATCTGGGCATTACCCCTACTACAAAGAAAGTATGTACGCGCCAATCGAAGACGAAGATGAAAAGTTCATGCTTCGCCCCATGACGTGTCCACATCACTTTGAACTTTACCTCAGCAAGCAACGTAGTTACCGTGAATTACCAATGCGTATCGCTGAACTCGCACAGCTCTATCGTTACGAAAAGTCAGGAGAACTTTCAGGCTTGATGCGTGTGCGAACCTTCTGTTTGGCAGATGCTCACATCGTTTGTAAGCCAGATCAAGCAAAAGTTGAAATTTCAGCAGTACTAGACCTTATCGAAGATATCTCTAAGATGTTTGGTCTTAAACCTGGTGAAAATTATCGTTTCCGATTGTCGTTAGGTAATCGCGAAGATGGCAAGAAATACTACAAAGACGATGCAGCTTGGGATTTTGCCGAAGACGTTCTACGAAATGTTCTTGTTGAACGCAACGCTGAATTCTACGAAGCAGAAGACGAGGCAGCCTTCTATGGGCCCAAAATTGATGTACAAATGAAGAACGTGCTTGGCAAAGAAGATACTGCATTTACGGTGCAATATGATTTTGTTATGCCAAAGCGATTCAAGTTGAACTACATTGACGAAGATGGTCAAGAAAAAGAAGCCATTGTTGTTCATCGCTCTTCGATTGGGGCAATTGAACGAGTCATGGCTTTCTTAATCGAACACTATGCAGGGGCATTTCCAGTATGGCTACATCCAGAACAAACGGTTATTATTCCTATTGGAGAAGAACAAAAGGAGTATGCACACAAAGTAATGGCTGAACTCAAAGAGAAGATGCCTGAACTTCGTGTTTCTGTAGATGAAGACAATAACACACTTGGTAAGAGAATTTTGCTTGCACAACAACAGAAAGTCCCATATGTGTTAGTTGTCGGTAAGAACGAAGTAGCAAACGGAACCGTTGCAATGCGCCTTCGTGGGGGTGCAAATGTTGGTGAAATCTCAATTGCCGAAGCTGCAACAAGAATTGCAGAAAAAATTAAATCTAAGGCATTGGATTTATAGTTTAGTTAGTGGTGCGGCGGCGAAGCCGCCGCACTAACCAACCATAAATGAATATCTCCATTCGCAAAGCCACAAGTGAAGATATCCCAATTCTCGCTGGATTATATCTAGCCTTTTCAATTAAATCTTATGAGCAGGAAAACCTAAAGCCCGAGAAAACTAGCGTAGTAGATTTCCTTCCTCAGGTGCATGACATATTGGCTAATACAGGGATTACAACCTTACTTTGTTTTAACGAAGAAAAAGCAATCGGTTTCATTGATTGGTATGAAATTCCAGCTAAAAAGGTTCTGTTTCTTGACGATCTGTTCATTCTCGACGAATATTCCGGCAAAGGTGTCGGCAGTTTATTAATCGAGGCTTTTGAGACTACAGCGCAACAAAAAGGCTTTTCCGTTAAACTTGAAGTATATCCGTGGAATCAAGTCGCTATAGAATTCTACAAAAAGCACCACTACAAAGATGACGGAATCGTCATGGTCAAATCATTAACTAGGGTATAAAATCAATAATGTTCTTAAAATTCCTCTGGAATGCAATAAAACAATTACGTTGGATTTTACCAATTGCAATTACCTTATTCGTTGGTTACAACGTCTATTTACGTTATCAAACACTCCAACAATCACCACTAGGAAATTTTCTTCCAAAAGATCCCGTTACCATTGATCTCACAAAAATCTTCAATACAACACAACAAGCTGAAATCTCCCCTACCCCAACAACAATTCCTGAATCCGTAAAAGTTACCATCAAGACCGATTCTGGGCCAATTATAATTACCGCAGAAACTGCTGCAACTCCAGAAAAACGCGATCTTGGTCTTATGTACCGACCAAGTCTACCCGCATATCGAGGCATGCTCTTCATATTTGAATATCCGGTTCAATATGGCTTTTGGATGAAAAATTGCGAAATTCCCCTCGACATGATTTTTATAGATGAAAAGGACACTATCGTTGATATTAAAGAAAATGTTCCTCCGTGCAAAACAATCGACCCGACACAAAATGATTGTCCGAGTTATGTACCAAAAGCAAAATATGTAAAAGTTTTAGAAGTTGCTGGTGGAACGGTAAAAGCAAATAAAATAAAAAATGGAGATAAGTCTTCTGAATCTCCATAGCTATTCACAAATGTCACTCAAGTCGAAATTCATTCTAATAGCAGTTCTAACGTCTTTCGCTTTTTGGATTCCAATTTTCTCACTTTTTTCCATAACTAAAGGAATAAGCAATGAGAATACGCTTTTCATTATTTCTATCTATTCTTTTGCTGTAGTCTTTCTTGAATATCCAACAGGAATATTTGGCGACTATTTTTCGCACAAGACTTCAGTATGTATTGGGTATGCTTTAACTGCACTTGTAATGTTTTCCATCTTTTTTATTTTTGATTATACCTCACTACTATCGTTTGCAATTGCCGCATCTCTAGGAGTAACTTTTATTTCAGGTTCAGACGAAGCATTTAGGTTCAGTTTATTGAAAGAAAATTACAAGACCACCTATCCTACGATAAAAACTGCTTCGACCATTGCTACGCTTTTCGGTATTTCCACAGGAACAATACTATACCAAATTGCTCCGGAAATGCCGTTTATTGCAAATGGTGTCGCAATATTATGTGCATTTTTTCTAACGTTAAGCATCCCCGATAAAACAAACAAAACTGATGTTAATAGAAATAGTAATCCGTTTAAGCTTGCTTTCCATGGCATAAGCACTGTAATAAGAAATCAATCTCTACTTATTGCGATATTAAGCGTCTCCATTCTTGGCCTAATAATCATTAATATCAAATGGATTGCACCAGAACTTTTTATTCGCGCAAACATTGATACAATCAATTGGGGGATCCTCATAACGCTTTTCTATGCTAGTAGACTTCTTGGGACACTTTTATATAAAAAGTTTTCTTATATAAAAGCTTTAGGGCTTCTAGCTATACTACTCTTAGCGTTATCCGTTATTTCCTGGGGAACATCTTTACAGGCATATATTCTTATACCCATAATTACGTTAGGGTTCATAGCATTAGGATACATCGAAACACATTATGAAATAGAACTGCAAAATCATGCAAATAACAATGTTAGAGCTTCCACTTCTTCTCTTGCAAATTTACTTAAGAGATTATTCTCCGGGGCACACCTCTCAATTTTGGGATATCTAATTGGAATTCATAAGTTTGAATACTTTGGATACATTACAGCAATATTTGTTATTGCATTAATTTTCCCTATAGTTTTTCAAAAATTTCATATCACTAGAAAAACAGCCTAATTCGATATCTCTTCTCAAATTTCCATCCATAACTTACCCAACAAATTTTTTCCTTGATGATTTGCACCCCAACCCCATTCATTATCTCGCCATGAATCCTCGATTATTTCGCGTGTACCACTTTGCAACAACTTCATTCTGACATACTCGTGTTGCATAACTTTGCAAAGTAAAAGTTCTTTCATTATCTGCAATTTTTTACGTTTAAAACCTGGATCTTCTAAGCCGGCGTTTTTCTCAGAAATTTTCAAAGCCTCATGCGCCGACTTAGCTCCTCGTATTTTTTCAGCAAGTGCTACATTGCCATTTGCAAATTTCAACGAATGATAGGCATGTTCAACTGTTGGATAACTTTTTCCGCTATACTCAATCTGAAATGCTGAAAAATTATCGAACACGTAAAATTCAGGTGGGTAGAAAAATATTCTCCCACGTTTTGATGGTTTTTGTGCTGGCATAATCAATAGTAGTACAACAAAAAACGTTACGTAAGTGAGCCTGCACTAACCAATTTCAATTATTCGTGAATTACGACGAAATCTTCTGCTTGAGTATTCTTCTGCAAGAATTCTGCGTCTTCTTTACTCAAGAACTTTGATAGGTCAACAGCATTTCTTCGTGCAATCTTTTCACCCGGAATGTTACCCAACTTTGTTGCAGTTAATGTCTGGAAAATTCCCTTATTCCAAAAATAAACTCGACCTAACGAACGATCAATTTCGATAAATCTCTCAGCAAAATTTTCACTAATTGCAGGTGTTCTATCTTCAACAGAAAGTTGAATCGCTCCCAAATTAGCACGTACTTGAGCACCTTCAACAAAATCACAGGGAGCAATTCCTTTTTGCAAAATATCTTGTAATTGTTCGGCAAGTGTTTGTAAATTAACCGTCCAATCTTCACGGCGAACCTGAACTACTTGCCCTTCTCCGGTCATAATCTTCGTTGTATTTGCTACGTTCGGATTCTTTTTCAAATAATCGGCAATACATTCAGCATTAACGCTGACTTTACTTTCTTTGCATTGCAATGGGTCACGTCCGCAAGGAGCAACCGTAATACATGAAAATACTTCGCTAATCGGGAACATAAACGTCTTATTCGGAGCATAAAGTGATACCGTTCTTTTTTGTTCCATTAACACTAGTTTTTGAATATCTGGTGAGCTACAGGCCTGTGTAGAACTTGCGCCAAGTACACCTTGTGCTATTTTTGACAAATTTTGTTGATATGAGGAATATAATGAATAAGTCATATATCCGACACCCAATACCATAATCAATGCAGCAAAAAGTGCCAAAAAAGGCATTTTACTTTGCTTTTTAGCGGCTTGCATTTCTGGTAACAAAACTGGTGTTTGCACTTCTTCCATTGCTCATTATAGCGCAGCTGAAAGATTGGTCAACTAGGAGGAAAATTTTTAAAGCTTTGGCATTTCTGACATGAAGCGGGTTGCTTTGTTTCCCCACGATTCTGGCGTCACTGGATTGTAACGATACGCAATTTTCTTAGGATCACGAAGGCCACTTGCGTAGTAGTTTGCCATACCTCTTGAAACGTCATAAATTGCTGCTGTAAATGATGGATATCCACTTCTTCCCCAACCGAATGGATTATACGATTTGAACAAATGTTTACCACCACTTGATTCAATCATCGAAATTGCAGGAAGCAAACGATAATCTAAGCCATACATATCAGCAGCACGAACAAAATCTTCTGCATGTGACTGTAATGGTGCATTATATTTTTGAAAGAAAACTCTTACTGCAGCGACTTTTTTCAAAAAAAGATCACTTTTTCTTAAATCTTCGTAATATATTTGTGTATATTTATCTGGAATAACAATTTCAGATTCGGCATTAACAACACGAGTATACATTGCCATTGTTTCGAGAATCTTTGTATGCTCAACACCTGAAGAGGTAACCCATGATAGTGTGGCTAAGCCAAGAACAGTAAGGAATGCTACACCGACAATTACTGTTGAGACTGCCATACGTAGTATGCGTTGTCGCAACATTTTTTGATGTATTAACATAAGACAGTATTATAGCATTTTACCCTATAATATTCAACCTGCGGGAAAGAGTTTTGCTGTAGGAAACATCCAAAATTTCGAACATTATCTCTCAATGAGAACTCGTCCAGTCATATCAGTAGGAACCTCTAAACCAAGAAAATCTAATACCGTTGGGGCAATATCTTGCAAACTACCGAGCGGGAATTGATAATTATTTTTAGGATTTTTATATACCCCTACAAAAGGCACCGGATAAATCGAATGTTCAGTATCAATTTCACCTGTATTCATATTTGTCATTTCATCAACATTTCCGTGATCTGCTGTTATAAATACCGCGCCATTTCGAGCTAAAACTTGCTTCACTACTTGTGCAACGCAAATATCAACATGCTCGACTGCTTTAATTCCAGCCTCAATAATGCCACTATGCCCTACCATATCACCGTTTGCGAAGTTCATTACGAAAAGGTCATATAAGTTGTAATCCAAATTTTTGGTGAATGTTTGCGTAATTTCGTAAATACTCATTTCAGGCTTTTGATCAAACGTAGGGACATCGGGTGACGGAATACAAATACGCATTTCACCAGGGTAAACCGTATTAGTTCCACCATTTACAAAATACGTAACATGAGGAAATTTTTGCGATTCTGTCAATCTTAATTGACGCATACCAGCCATAGAAACGACCCTACCAAGGGGCATTTTTACATCAACTGGTTTAAAGACTACTAAGGTATTTAGTTCTTTACCATACTTTGTCATTGTTGCCATGACAATATCTCTCGCAACTTTTTGCCGTTGAAAAAAATTGAAATTCTCTTGAATTAATGCCTGAGTTAATTGAATCGCACGATCAGGACGATAGTTCAGAAAGAAAATTGAGTCACCATCCTTAACAAAACCTTCTTTTTGTACACTTTCAGTTGCAGCTACATATGGTTCAAGAAATTCATCAGTTACTTCAGCTGCGTACGAAATCGAAAGTGCTTCTGCCCAATTTTTGACCTTTATTCCGACATGCCCCGTAATCAAATCATATGCTACTTTTGTGCGTTCCCATGTTTTATTACGATCCATGCCATATTGACGACCTGCTATCGTAGCAATTTCGCCAATTTTGTATTCATTCATCCATTTTTCAAGCTGCTCAAAATACATAGCCGCAGATTTCGGTTCACTATCACGTCCATCAGTATAAATATGAAAGAAAACTTTTCGAAGGCCCTGTTTTGCACACAATTCTAAAGTCGCTCGAAAATGATCAAGTGCTGTGTGAACATTACCATCGCTTAAACATCCCAGAATGTGAAGTGTTGAGGATCGTTGTTTAGTTTTTTCGATCAGTTCTTTTAGAGATTCATTTGCGAAGAAAGTTCCATTAGCGATTGCGGTATTGATACGAGGTAAATATTGATAAACGACCTGTCCTGCGCCGATATTCGTATGCCCCACTTCACTGTTTCCTTTCACATTCACCGGAAGTCCAACATGCTCTGCAGATGCATGTAACAAACCATGAGGATATGTTTCCCAAATACTTTCTAGAAACGGTGTTTTTGCTGCAGTTACTGCATTCCCTGGATATGGCTCATTACTGCCAATTCCATCGAGAATGAGTAAAACCACGGGGCCTGGTACTCTTCGCATAAATCATTATACAATACTTACATTGATTCTTATAACTCAATAATTATCAGTATACGCGAGGTGAAGTTTGCATTTACTGAGAAATAGCGATAGTATCAGAGAATGAAATTCAAACAACATCCCGAAAGAACACTACGACACTTAGTTTCTGCACCGTTTATTTATTCAATGTTTTTTCCTCTGTTGGTGCTCGATATTTGGGCTGAAGTATACCATCGCGTCTGCTTTCCTCTTTATGGCATTCCTTATGTTACTAGGTCAAAATATATCAGAATCGATAGACACAGATTATCATATCTAAGTTGGCCAGAACGCGTTAACTGTATGTATTGTGGCTATGCCAATGGGTTACTCGCATATGTTGGCAAAATTGCAGCAGAAACAGAAAAATATTGGTGTGGTATAAAACATGATCGTTCTATTGGTGAACTGATAGAACCAGAGCATCATAAAGATTTCATCGAATACAACGACGAAGAGGCTTACAAAGAAATTACACCAAAAAAGTAATTCTCAATTAGAAACAATTACTCGAGAATAGCTAAACCTTTTGTATTAAGAATTGAAAATTGACAATTAATAATTACTTCTTCTCTGCCTTAATATTGGTCTTGATATACTCATAAAATTCTGGCTTATCTTTGCCAACATACTGCACGACATAGGTTAGCGAATTGTACTTATTTACTAGGTAAAGAAAATAGGCATTGTTTTTGGAATCCGATAATTCCAGCGCTTTCATCTCTTCTCCAACCATAAGTTGAGTTTTAGTAAATCCAGCCAAAGTTACCGATATTTGCTGTGTTGAAAGCCAGGTAATAACATGTTCGTTGGCGACTTCTTCAAGATATTTGTAATCTACATCTGCGAAAGGTTTTTGAAACCTTTTAATTATTGAAATTGAAACTCTTTCTTTCGTTTTATCATGCTGGAAAAATAGATTCTTCTCACCATAAGTTGGATGATTTGCTGTCTCTAACGACCAATCTTTCGAATATTTCAACTGCCACCAGGTTTCTTTGGGTAAATCGCGCCCTGTTGCTGCTTCTACCAATTCTTGCTTTGCTTTATATGCGACAACTTTATCACGCAAGCCCTGTTCTGCCTGTGTTTTTGTAACTGTCTCATACCATATGTCGTAGGCTATTTGATAAATATGAAGCCCTTTTTCTTCACGAATGTAATACTCTCCGGGTAATTTTTCAGTTTCGGCAACTGATACACTTTGTACAAAAGTCCACCCATTTTTCGGTAATTCTGTCTTGTAATACTCCTGAACCTGCGCCCATGTTGCCTTAATTGGCAAGCGATACACACTCTGCCCACTTGCTAGAAAAGTGTATAGACCTTGCAGTTCTTCTTGAGCATAACTTTCACTTTTTATTGAGAATTTACCATCTTCCAAACGTGTTACTACGTTTTCAAAGACGAATTCGCTGTTTGGATAGCTTGGAACATGGGGAACGCCAATGACTTCTGCGATCTCAGGTGGTTTTTCTTCTCGTTGTAAATACTTACCTAACGGCTCAATTACTTTACCAATTTGTGAAAGAACTTGTCCACCTTTACCCGATTGAATTATATAATAAACGCCCCATATAACGCCACTTACAATAGCAGCCAAAAACAAAACTCTCACTACTAAACCTGCGCTTTTAAGTACTTGCTTGCGTTTCTCGGCGTTGATCTTTTTTGTTCTTTCGTCAAGGAATGCGGGCACCTTTTTCTTCGAAAAAGGTGCCCGCACAACAGATTTAACAGGTCGCTTACCTGGAATGTTTTTTCTAAGATTTACTTGCGTAGGCACGCGACGTATTACCATCTGTTAGTATAGCGCACTACGTAACTCAAACGCTAGACAATTACAGAAAAAATCATTACCATAGTCATATGGTAGATATAAAAACAATAACCGCTGAAAATATCGATACTTATATTAACGAAAATCCTGATACTCCACTAATTCTTATTTTTCAAGCAATTTGGAGTACCGCCTGCTTAATTCTTCTGAGCAACATTGAAGAAGCAATTGAAAAAACTCAAGGATACGCAATCTGGGGAAAAATTGATTTAGACGTTGAACATGCGCTCGCAGAACGATTTAGTATCATCACCATGCCCACTATTCTCGTTATTCATAAGGGTGAGATCGTTAAACAGTACTTCGGCGTTCAAGAATCTGACCTCTTCATCGACATGGTAAAGGAATTAACAGGTCGAGAAATAGTCGTAGAACCCGGAAAGTAGAAATCAGGGATGTTTACGTTCCTAAACACCTTATTTTTTGATTCTCTTTGCGACTATCGTATAGCCCCAGTATGCTGCGCCAACAATTGCAATCACAGGTACAAAGACAACTACGTAGATCAAAGCCTTAACAACGCCATCTGTGAATGAAACCAAACTACGTACAGCTGACTTGAATGTTTTTGCAACTTCAAAAGTTCCCTCTGGAACATATGGCAAACTATACTCATTTGTACTGAGGTAAATGGTGAATTGAGTATTCTGTGATAATTCATCGAGTGCTCGTTTGTTCCCCTTTAATGCATCAATTCGTGCTTGTGTTGAATCTAATTGTGTCTGAATTCTCAACAAATCTTCAACACTCTTTGCCTGTTTATAATAATCTTTAATTTTTGCATAAGTCTCTTCATACTGCGCGAGCTCCCTTTCGATATCGCTATATTGTTGTGATACTTGGTATGAATTAACATTTCTATCAACAATCTTTATTGCCTTTTCACTCGCAAATTTCAAAAAATCATCTGCCGACTTATTAGGAATCAAAACCTGTAAACTGCCATTTTCTGCATTGTTGTCGGCACTTTTATTGATTGATTCATTCATTACCTTTCCTGATAATGCCGTTACATAAACTTTTACTTCTTCTACATAACCACTAACACTCTTAACATGAGCACTAAGATAGTTCGTTGTAATTTGGCGATCTTTTGTTGCATTACCTACAACCATTGAAGAATCGGCAGTTTTGACGAAACTTGTTGCTGGAGCATATGATGCGCCTGACGATTCAGTTTGCATGTAAGAGTAATCATAAGAACGACTAGATGAGTAATTCGAGTTAATCTGAGAAGCACCAAAAATTACGATACCTAAAACGACCATTCCACCGAGGAAACCATAAATGAACTGCTTTTTCGATACAAATCCTGCCTGAACTGCTTCTTTTACTTCCATTATTCTCTGAATTATCTTATTTACTTATGCTACACCCAGAATCTTGCTCGTGCAAGAAATTCTTGCTCATGTATATTTCCTAATTGCCACTTTTGAGGAGTGATTTCGTCCAATTCTTGCCACTCAAATGGTACAGAGATGGTAGGTTTGGTATATGCACGAAGCGAAAAGGGAGCTACATTAGTTGCACCACGGCTATTACGTAAATAATCGATAAATATTTTTTCTTTCCGTTCTTCTTTTTTTATTTCTACGGTAAATAACCGAGGATATTTAGTTGACAATGAAAGTGCGATATCTTTTGCATCGGAACGCACTTCATCCCAACCCGCCCGCCCATTCCTCGGTACTTTTATATGATATCCTTTTATTCCTGATGTCTTTACAAAATTTGGAAAACCTTCCCACGTTAACCTTTCGTGCAACAACCATGTTGCTTCTTGTAACCTTTCTATCGTTACTTCTGGCCCCGGATCTAAATCAAAAATCATCGCGTTTGCCATATTCGGTGACTCTGGTTTTGCATGCCATTGATGAAACTCAATTGTTCCGATATTCACTAAATATTCAATATCTTCGTATGAATCGAGTAAAATATACACGCCACTCCCCTCTTTTTCGGCGACTCGAACACGCTCAATATATGCAGGAAAATACTCCTGAGGATGACGTTGATAAAATTTTGGAGAAGCCACCCCTTCAGGAGCGCGAACCAACGAGACGGGGAAATTTTTCAAAAAAGGTAACATAGCAGGTGCAACATATTTATAGTATGCAGCAATCTGTTCTTTAGTATGACCAGTTTTTGGAAAAAGAATTCGTGTTGGGGAAGTTAGCATACGATCATTGTAATTGACCGCAGTTATTTGTCAATCACTAAATCGGTATTAATTACTACGTAAAGCCTCAATTGGCGACAATCTACCTGCTTGAATTGCTGGATACAATCCAAATACGATACCGACGACCGAAGAAACCCCGAGTGAAGTGATTATTGCTGAAACTGAAACATATAAGGGCAAACCACCGACCTGTTCAATAATGATAGCACCTGTACTTCCAATAATAATTCCTAAGATACCTCCGATGAGCGAGAACAACACTGATTCAATCAAAATCTGTGTTTGAATCGCTTGATTCGTAGCTCCAATCGCTTTACGCAAACCAATTTCTTTAACTCTTTCTTTAACAGAAACAAGCATAATATTCATAACGCCAATTCCACCGACAACCAATGAAATTGCTGAAATGACCGAGATGAATAGTGTTACCGTTCCTAAAATTGTATTTGATGTTTCGATAATTTCTGCCTGTGTCGTAATAGTAAAGTCAGACTTTTCTGAAGGTAAAATTTTACGCTCTGCACGAAGCACTTTGTCGATTCGTGTCTTCAATTCAGGAATTGCATTTTCATTTGCTGCAGTAAAAAGAATTGACTGTACTCTATCTGCTTTTCGATAGACATCACGATACGTCTTAGTATCCAAATAGGTCTCAAAAGTATCACCTCCACCGAAAGTACCCGCAGCATCTTCGACTACACCAACGATGGTGAATTCATATCCTTGCAAGGTAATCTTCTTACCTACAGGATCTTGCAATTTGAAGAAACGATTTTTCGTTGATTCACTAATTATAGTTTCTCTACTACCTTCGCTGCTTGCTCTAAAATATCGACCGCTTTGCAAAGGAAGATCAATGATTTTGAAGTATCCAGGATCAATCACAAATACAAGAGAATCTTCTTCCTGATTACCGTAGCTCAGCTTGAAACTTGCAATTTGTCGTCTTGAAATGTTTGCAATATTGCCCTCTTTAACTTTCATAATTGCATCATAATCTGCATCGGTCAGCGAATTTAACACTGAACTAAAACTGAAACTTATGCCACCGCTTGAACTTTGCTGTCCAGGTTGAACAACGAGAAGATTTTTTCCTAATCGATTTGAAATACTTTGATTAATCAACTCTTGCGCGCTTCCACCGATACTTACCATCATGGTTACGCTAGCAATGCCAATAAGAATCCCTAAAATCGTTAAAAATGAACGAACCTTATTCGCTAGAATATCTTTGAGTGCGATTTTTACAAATTTGAAAAGGTTATTCAATTTTACCGTCTAAAATCTTAATTTGTCTTTGTGCATGTGATGCAATTTCGTTATCATGTGTAATAAGAACAATAGTTTTACCCATACTTTGCAACTTTTCAAAGATTCCTAATACAACCTGTCCTGTTTTTGAATCCAGGTTTCCAGTTGGTTCGTCTGCTAACAGTAATTCTGGATCAGCCATAAGAGCTCGAGCAATCGCTACTCTTTGTTTCTGTCCACCCGAGATTTGCGAAGGCAGATTGCGAGCTTTATCTTCAATGTCGAGAAGTTTCAATAATTCCATTGCTCGTTCCGTTGCATTTTCAACAGGTACATACAAAGTTGGAAGCAACACATTCTCAAGTACTGAATATCTTTCAAGTAAATTGAAGGACTGAAAAATGAAGCCAATCACTTTTCCTCTATAGAGAGCAAGTTCCTTATCACTTAATGCTTTAACGTCCTGACCTGCGAGTTTATACATTCCAGAGTCGTATGTATCTAAACATCCAATGATATTCATTGCTGTTGATTTACCACTACCAGAAGGGCCAACAATCGCAACGAATTCACCTTTTTTTACTTGCAGCGAAATGTTATCAAGAGCATGAAAATCAAGCCCTTCATTTCGGTACCACTTATCTAGATTTTTAATGTCAATAACTATTTCTTGAGCAATTTTTTCAGCCATGGTCGTAATGCAATAATTTGTTTTGGTTCTTCTTTATCAATAATTACTTCTGCTGGAGTTTCTAGACCTTCAGTAATTTCTACTACATCCTCTCCAATAATACCAAGAGTAATAGTCTTTCGGACAGCAGTTCCATTTTCAAGTACCAATAGTGAGCCTTTCGAGAATGATTCAATAGTTACAGCATCGAATGGTACTGTGGCAACATTTTCTTTGCTTGCGATAACAATTGCGCCTTCGAGTTTCCCACCATAGGGAACTTCTGCAGGAAATTCTTTCAATGCAATCGTAACTTCGTAACTTGGCGCATCAACTGCACTTGACGCAGAAGGTGTCATGGAAACATGTGATACGACTCCAGAAAATTCTTTGTCGGTCACTCTACTACGAATTGTAACTGGCATATCTTTTTTGACTTGTGCAATTTCTTGTTCTGACAGGCTAATAACAATGCGAGCATCAGAATCACTTACAATAATCAAATAATTACCACCAGAAGAAGAAGAACTAGAGCTAGCTCCCATCGACAATGAGCTGATTCCTAGCGAAGCTGGAAGTGATGAGGAACCTGAAGCTGACATATTCTTATCATTTTGATACACCGTAAGAACTTTCCCATCAAATGGTGCGAAAACTTTACGCTTATTTAGATTTAATTCCGCATTTTTCATTTGATAATATGCAGCATTGACCTGCGCTTGAATTTGAGAAGCTGAAGTTGTTGAAGGTATCGTTACAGTTGTTGGAACTCCTGGAATTCCTAAGTCTGGAATCGAAATTGATGTTCCAGCTGAAGCTGCGTTTTTTGCTGCTGCTGCTGCACTATATGATGCTTGCGCAGCTTTATACTGGTTATATTCAGATTCATCTTTCATTTCTACAATCATTTCACCTTTTTTAACCGAGTAACCTTCACGAACGTTAATACTTTTGATATCACTGAATGCTCCGAGTGAAATTTTCGTATAGCTAACTGGATACCAATAAGTGGTGAAGTCAATTTCCTTTGCGACATTCCCTGAAGATGGTTGTTGAGTCTTATATGTCTCAACTGTTTCAAATCGGAAAAGTGTTGCTAAGATTAAAGCAACAACCACAAGAGCAGTAATAATTACTTTTACAACTTTTTTGTTCATGGTCCTGGATTATATCACTATAGGAATATCTGCTTCAATACTCTACACACAAAACCAGATAAACACTATCGACTTCATTACTTCACGCAGAATAAATACCACTTGCCATATAGTTGCAAGAGCACAAGCAAGGTGCAGTTATTTTGTGAGCAAACCTCGCATAACTTCCGCCAAGGAAGGCTGTTCTATGCTCAATACCCGCAAACGAGAACGCTCATATGCTGAAATAAGCACCACTTTATGACCAAAAACGAGAACATTGCAAACGGCACCACGAATATGGACCGGCGAATGTCTGAATGAATACCAAGAAAAGCGTGTCATCTCTTCAGCTGGCCCTTCAGGACCGTACTCTTTAAAAGAAAATCCTTTAAATAACTTCCTGTTAAAAACTAATGGACGAATTTCTGAAATCTTTTTACTTGCATTCAAAATGATAAACGAAACAACTTCTTGTGCACTGGCTGCTTGATGATACACTTCGAGTACAGCATCTACTCCTTCTTCGATAGTTACATGGATTGTACCTGCTTTGTTAATATCTCCCAACGCTTCAGCTTCATCAAGTAATCCAGCAAGCATTTCTCCCGTTGATTCAGCTTCTTGTAAACGCGACTGCACAATTTGTTTCAATTTTTCGTATTGACAAGCCATAATTAGTCTTTTACCTGCGCGCTGTTCTTCTTCAAGCAGTTTTTCTTCTAGCAATTGTTCTACATGAAAATGAACTGTTGGCCTTTTCATGCCAATTCTTGTAGCTAGTTCCATTATCGTTGCTGGACCATGTTTTGATAAATCAGCGAAAAGTAAAACTTGCTGTTCTTCTAAACCAATATTCTTTAAAATTTTTTCAAGACGATCCATAAGAAAGTATATGATGACAGGGCGTACATGTCAACATGCGTTGACATGTACGCAAGAAAGCCCTCCGGCAAGCACATTACATGTCAAGCATACGCAACACAAAAGTCATTCCACACAGCTTACACATCTATGCTAAAATCACATTCTGCCCAAACAAGTGTAATTCATACATACAATCTACAATTATGGAAGCAAAACTACTACAAAAACCCGCGCAAGAGCGCCTAATGCAAACGACTAACACCTTTTACTCCATCATAGAAGGATCCTTAAAAGACGGAATTACCCTTGATTCCCTCAAACAAGAAGTAATAAAAAAAGCCGAAGAAGATATTGCCAAACATGGGCAACAAAACAACAAAACACAAAAAGGAGTGAACGCTCAAGTTATAAATCTCTTGATTCTTCAAACACTTGCACTCAAATCAACAAATACAGCTGAATCTATTAATGCAACCCAAAGTGCTCGAGAATCACAATCAGTAAACATAGCCGATTTCGAAGAACAGATACTCCCATATGACCGCCTCCTATTGCAGAAGCTCAACGACGCCATTGATACACAGAAACTCGAAGCATATCTTACTACTGTACGCCAAGAGCTTTCTGAATACAAAGGAAAACGTCGAAAACACGCTATTGCGTTAATAAACGGCTTTACACTTGCAGGAAAAGGCACCGCCATGAAGGCAAACAACATATCGGCCGTTGAAACAGGCACAGAAGGAATCGTTGGAGCAAATGATGACTATGCTCATTGGGCCGAGGTCATGAATTATTATGATATCCCAAGACACAATTCAGATTATTATCCTGACAATCTCATGATTTTAGCAATTGCAATGGAACTTTCTGCACAACGTCAGAAACTTGACAAAGACCCCACAAAAATCGATTCTCCAGTATTTATTAGTGGATTTCCACGCACTGCAGGGCAAGTAGCGTTTCTCGCAGGTATACCGACAAACCAAGTGGTTCCTCCTTTCTTTTTTAGATTGAATGCAAAAACCGCCTTAACGAGAACAATTTATCGAATGTTCCAAGATTACACTAACATTGCACTTGAGTTTGATTGGCGAACCGACGACCTAAAATCCATAGAATCAGAAGAGCTTTCACTTAATGAACTCAAAAATGCGCTACTCATTGAATTTAATTATCTAAACGACAAATATCCAGACAAAAATCTCGAGAACGAACAGAAAATTAATCAAGCCCTACATGAATTCATAGACGTTTTTAAACTGAACTTGGGCAATAAGGCCCGTTGGCATCGCGACGAAGGCCGTATGCGTGGAGTTATCGAACAATTCAGCCAACGATTTCCAGAGCACACAAAAGCGATTGCCATCGTTGATGTAGACGAGTTATCGAAAGAGCAACAAGCAGCAACACTACGAGATTTTCTGAATCGCTATGTTTCTTAGTTACGAATTCTAGAATTGTTACCTGCAATTGCAGAAAATACTCTTCTCAATCATCTAAAATATGATATAATCCCTTCATGAAACAGAATACGCACCCAACCTATCAGGTAATCACCGTTACTTGCACTAACTGTGGTACCGATTTCACCATTGGGTCAACAGCAACAAAAGGTTTTAGCGTAGCGCTCTGTTCACACTGTCACCCAGCTTATACTGGAGCACAAACCATCGTAGACACGGCAAACCGAGTCTCAAAATTCATGGAGCGCCAGAAAAGAGCCGAAGAGATGCGCACAAAGAAATAGCAGCGAAATATCAAGAGATGGTCTCAGACACCTGTTGTTTGGGTCCATCTCTTTTTTTGCATTTAAATTACCTTTTGTAAAAATATGCTAACCGAGACAGATATCTTGGCACTTGGCTCACAAATTGATTCCAAACTCAAATCAGTAACAAACGATCTTGCAGACATTGCAGGAAATTTAGAGAATTCAACCGATTACGCATCTGAAGAATATATTAGTGCATATAAACGACAGCGCGCACTAGAAATTAGAAAAGAAGGATTAACTCGCCTCGCAAAAATATTCGCACAATACCTTGATGCTCACGAAATTCTTTCAGGTGGCACAAGCGATGCCGAATTAATCACAATTGCAACAGAAGAAATTGCGACACTTACCCCAGAAATTCAGAAACTTTATGATAGTACCCTGAGCGAAGCAGCAAAGTTTCAAAACGTTGTCATGGAGATTCGCGCAGGAGCAGGTGGAGAAGAAGCTGCCCTATTCGCGCAAGAAATTTATAATATGTTCGCACAATTCGGCACAGAACGTGGCTGGAAAGTCGAGATAACCGACAGTGAAGTATCAGAAAAAGGTGGTTTTCGCCATGCAGACATTTATATTGAAGGAGCAGATGCTTATTTTTGGCTACAACATGAAAGTGGCGTACATCGTGTACAAAGAGTACCAGCAACTGAAAGTTCTGGCAGAATTCATACTTCAACAATAAGCGTTGCGATATTACCTGAAGTTGACGACGTAGATGTCAAAATCGACCCCAAAGATATTGTCATGGAGGCGTTTCGCTCAAGTGGTCCCGGAGGACAATACGTTAACAAAACTTCATCAGCAGTTCGCTTACGACATATTCCTACTGGCGTAGTAGTAGCGTCACAAGAGCAACGATCACAATTGAAAAACCGTGAAGCAGCGATGCGCATGTTGAAATCAAAAATTTATCAAGCACAACAAGAAGCACAATCAAAAGAATTGGGAGATTTACGACGAAGTCAGATTGGAACAGGTGATAGATCGGAAAAAATCAGAACCTATAACTTTCCTCAAAGCCGTGTTACCGACCACCGGGTGAAGAAATCTTGGTTCAATATTGTTGAAATTATGAACGGCAAAATTGAAACAATGCTCACAGATGTTAGAACGTTAATCGCGGAAAATGGAATTGCAGAAGGCGACGATGAGGAATAATTAACAATCTACAATTATTAATTTTCAATTCGAAAATTTTGCATTCGCAAAAAAATTTTACAAACTATGACTGAAAAAGAAGCCTCACAAAAAATTTTGGCTACCCTACGTTCAGAAAATTATCCAGATAATTATTTACCAGAGCTAGTAAAATTTCTGGAAATTTCACAATTTTCTAACACATCATTATCAAACGAAAAGATACAAAGCCTTGAGAAGATTCTCGACGAACTGAAGCAGCAATGCCCAGTTGAATATATCGTTGGTCATGCTCATTTTTATGGGAATCAATTCATTGTCAATCAACACGTATTGATTCCACGCGTCGATACAGAGGAACTTGTATCGGGAACCCTCAACATCATCAAAGAATTGCCTCAAAAACTAACACTTATCGACATTGGCACAGGAAGTGGGGCGATCATACTTTCACTCGCAAAAAAGCTACTAGAGACTTCAAGAAAGGATACAACAACCTATATTGCAACAGACATTTCTCAGGAAGCAGTAAAAGTTGCAGAAATAAATGCAAAAACGCTCGTCATCAATAATGTAATTTTTCAGTTAGCTGACGTTTACCCACGCGATAATCAAGGCAACTTCTTGTTGCCTGAAGATGAAAACGTCGTCATTGTCACCAATCCACCATATATTGAGAAAAAGAATATGGCTACTCTCCCCTCTTCAGTTGTGGAATACGAACCTCATCTCGCGCTTTTTGAACAAGAAGGTTTTCTTGAGAAACTGACAGCGTACCTACACTTCCTTCGGAGTAACGGCAAACGCGTGCATCTAGCTATTGAATACTCAAAAGACGAAAAGATGATTCAAAGATTCGCTAAAGATTTACGAACTTCTCCAGTTGAGATTCTCTAACGCACACGAAGTGGATGCAAAGCATTGAAATATAGAGCCCTAAATCACGAAGTGATTTTCTCTCCATAATTGTGAGGCCGTAAGACCAGAGATATCAATTATGGTCGTTCGACAAGAATTGTCTTCAATGTCAAAGTCTGCGAAGTTCCTGATTGTTCGGTGCGAGTTACCGTAATCATAACCTCATCGCCAACTTTCAATTTTGCTAAGGCTTCAGCTAAAGTTGTTGAAAGCTCAACATTATTGATTTTCGTAACAATGTCATTAACTCGTAGGCCTGCTTTCTCTGCTGGAGAATCTTTTGCAACTCCACGAACTAATGCACCTGCATTGACACCAAAATATGTAGCCTCTTGTTTTGTAATCGTACGGTAATTCACCCCCAAATACGGTGTTATAAACTTACCAAATTGCTTGTATTCGGCTACGCGCTTCTTAACCAAATTTATAGGCAATGCAAACGAAATATTGTCAGCACTTCCGGTTGTTGCGAAATTAACACCAATTACCTCAGCAGAAAGATTAAGTAAAGGTCCCCCAGAATTACCAGGATTTACCGCAGCATCGGTTTGAATAACATTATCATAACTTTTTTTGCTCTCCCAAAATCCACCACCTGCAGCGACAGAACGCTTTAGCCCACTAATAACACCTACCGTCACGCTCCCTGGGAATTCCCCAAGTGGTGTACCTATCGCAATTACTGTTTCACCAACTTTAATTTTTTCAGAATCTCCCATCGCAATTGTTGTTAAGCCTGAACCATCAACGACCAAAAGTGCGATATCGTTGACATCATCGCGGACTATAGATTTTACTGAGTACTTTTTGTTTTCTTGCGTAACAATCTGATAGGTTGCATCAAGATCGCTTACGACATGTTGATTTGTGATAACAATGCCATTAGATTCAACGACAAACCCAGTTCCGATAGTGTCAAAAACTCCGTTATTTTCGAGGCTCGAATTTGATTTGGTTGTTTTTGCGATACTTACGACACCTTTTGAAACCTTTTCAACTACCTGCGGAATTGTAAACCCAACTGAGCCTTTAGCTCCTTCATTTATTTGTGTAGTTGGTTGTGGAATAAAGGGCGAATTACTCTCTCTATTTTGTACCTCAGCTTCTTTGAAATTATGGTCAATAAGCCATTGATTTACTGCTGGAATGACTTTTGTACCTATGAGTACTCCTAAAACGGTGAATGTACATGCAAAAACCACGAACACCAAGAAAAAGAATAGTGCTTTAAGATTTACTGGCTTTTTTACCGGTGTTTTTTTAGGTTCACTCGATTCCACTTCAACATTGTCATTCGGTTGTTTTACTTCTTTTTTCTCCATTTTTGACTAAATTATTTTATATAATTAGTTTAAACTTCCTACAATGAAATCTTTGTGAAGTTCCCCTATTTTCGTGATTGTTTTGAAGGTACGCGACTTTCGTTAGTTGAAACTATGTCAACATACAATGGCACAATAGTCAGATCTTTGCGTTCGTCACCATCAAGATTAACTATCATTTCGAAAATATACTTACCTACATACTCAATTCTCTGAGGAATCTTAATTTGGAATTCTTTACCGTCAAGTGCCTTTAATGCTGGCATTGCCTGAACTAAACCTTCAAAAACTTGAGCTGTATCAACACTACCGAATACACGACCACCAACAGCTGTTTTAACTTCGATTTTAATAGGCTTTTTTACCAATTGAGTTGAAGCGAATGCAATGAATTTCATGATCAATTTCTGCTTGTTTCGAGCAGCAGATTCAGCCTGTTTATGTAATTCAACCGCTTTATTTTGATCAAGAGAAGTAGCTAAACGAGCCAATCTTTTTGGATACAAAAAGTTGGCTGCATAACCTTCTTTAACATCAATTATCATTCCTTTCTTCCCTACTGAAGGAACATCTTGGAGTAAAACAACTTTTGCCATTCTGCAAATAATTAAGCTTATCTAATACGATTCTTTCTTTATTGTATTATAACACTCTACGAAATGCACCTAGACAAGCGCAATATACGAAAAGTGCACTTTCTTTTTAGTTCAATTCCTTGACAGCTTTGATTGCTTCTTCGAGTTGATTATCTATTCCCTTCGCTTTTAGATCATAATCAAAAGTAACTTCTTTGTTAGGCTTGATAGTATTTTCTGGATTAATCCAACTCTTGTCTGGTAATAGCCATTTACTTACCGTTACGTGAAGTGAAGAACCGCCCGTTAAATCGAGAATCACTTGAGCTGTTCCTTTGCCATAAGTAGATTCACCGACAATAGTTGCACGATTATGATGTTTCATTGCACCAGCAAATATCTCAGAGGCGGAAGCGCTACTACCATTGACTAAAACGACTACTGGAATTTTTGAAAGTCGTGGCTCTGTTTTTGTTGCATAAGTTTCATCAACGCCATTTCTTTCTCGTTGATACGCAATAACTGTACCTTTTGGCAAAAAGTCACTTGCTAAGATAACTGCTGCATCAAAATAGCCACCAGGATTACTTCTTAGGTCAATAACTAATCGTTCGACATCATTACGATTATTTAGTGTTGTCACAATTGCTGACCACTTTGAACTCCATTCACCAATGCTAGCCTCCGTAAATCGGTTAATCTTCACGACAGCCACACCATCTTTGATTTCTTTTAATTCCATACTAGTAGCATTTACATTGCCACGTGTTATCGAATACGTGTATTCACGGTTGTTTTCTCGAGGTCGCAAAATTGTTACTGAAACGCTTGTTCCTGCGGTACCTCTGATTAACGAAACTACTTGAGAAAGAGTTTTTCCGTAAATTGCACTACCATCGACTTTTATTATGATATCTTGCGCTTCAATTCCTGCTTTCATTGCAGGGGAACCTTCAAATGGCGCAACAACTACAACGGATTGATTAACATAGTCCAATTCTGCACCAATTCCAGAATACGAACCTGATTGACTTTTCTTATAATCGGTCGTCTCAGTTGGATCAAAAAATGCTGTTGGTGCATCGCCAATTGCTTCAACCATACCCTTGATACTGCCATAGAACATTTTTTGAGCATCAAGCTTCGCAGGATCAACGTACACCGAACTCAATCGCTGATATACCTGCCAATACAATGAGAAATCTTTATTAGCTAGATCACCTGCTGGAGATACAGTAAATTTGTCTGAAATAAATGTTTTCAAGGGCTCATTTCCTGCACCGAAACCGACACCAAGTAAGAGTGTCATACCAATAAGCATTGTTGCCGTACCAACCGATATTTGTTTATCGAAAAATGATTGTTTTGTTCCTTGTATTCGTTCGTTCATAGAAATAATTATTACCTTATATTGAACAATTCTTCATTGGTAACCGGAGTATGTTCTTGCGTTTCAAGATGTGCAATTAGCCCAGTTGATTCATGTTGCAGGTCTTTCACCTGCTTTCCCCACCAAAACTCCTTAAAGAGCAATAAATCATGTTCTAAGTTACTGAGAAGTATATCATGAACTGGGAGATACATTCGTGAAGTTGCCAAATCAATTTCAGCATGAATACCATTTAACTTGCCGAGCAAATGAAAATACCAACGCCACATTGGGAACATGCCAAAGCCGTGAAAGATCCCAATATTAGGTTCGTTTTCTTGAAATATTTGCAAATAATCTTTCCAATCTATTGACGCAGCTAAAACCGCTTGCGCACCTTTATTCATAATTTGAACATATAATTCATGATTAACTGGCCCAGGCAGAACAACAATTTTATTTGCTACCGCATCTGTAATTTGCTGTGGCGTTACTAATGGACCTTTTTCAAATAAACACAATAACTCACCTGAATGCTTCTTTCCACCTGAGACAAAAATCGGTAACACGAATTGCTTATATTCTACCGTATACGATGATTCATCAATTGCTGTGATTCTCCCCCAGATGTTGGCCTTAACTACTTCTTCTTTGTCATCTGCTATAACACGCAGATATTGCCTAGTTAACCGTATAATTCCCTCGGTAGTTGCACCGATAACTTCTCGCTTGTAAAGACCTTTTCGCATCTCAAATAGTGGTGTTTGCGGTGTGACGAAAACACCATCATCAACCAATGGCGTTGCACCATCGAGTCGATGCTCTTCTAAAATAATTGGCACTCGCACTGTACCAATTGGCATCTCTGGTTTGACGATTGTGTTCACTTCGACCGATGCCAGGTACTCACCTGGCAACTCAATTTTAAGTTTCTTGGTAAGTCTTTCCATAGTTATTGTTTAGTACCGCTTATATTTTTTCGTAATCTTTCAATCCAAATATCGACTTTTCCTGAATTTGAGATTGGATTAGGGCCGTAGACTACTGGCCAAGAGCGCATATCTACAACACATTCTTTCACAGTCATATCATAAGGCGGACTGAATGATGTTTTTTCTGAACCAATGGCATATTCAATATCATTATTTTTTACATTTATACCAAAGTTATACAGGTTTCCAGAAAATGCTGTATATTTAGTATCAGAAACCTGAATATCCAGAACATCCCTACCCTTCTTCACCTGAGGAATTATCCACAATCTTGAAGTAGTCCCATAAAACTCTCGCAAAGTACCCTTTTCACGCTCCGCTATGAGATATGGTATGAATAACGCAAACTCATCAATAGTCACCGTCCACGCGCCAGAAACGCCCAATCCATCGATTAATGCCAATTGAACGCGAGCATCATCACCTAGATACGAAGGTATTTCACCCGTAACAAAGATATGACCTTTCTTATTTTTCTGTAATGAAGTATATGGAGCAATTTCACTAAGCAAAGCTGTAAGTATCGCTCGCCAGACGTCTTTTGACACTTTTGAACTGGTAGTTGCCTGCTTCCAGTAGACATGATTCATCAATAAATTAAAGATTTGCGTCTCAGGAATGTGATCACTCATAAACGGAAGAAACCGTTTAGACAATAAATGTTCAATGAATTGCTGTTGACTTTCAAAAACTACTTTTGAAATACGATACTCCCAACGCTTAAAGTTACCTACAAATCGAGGCTCACATTCAATGATCTCAATACCTCCGAAATCTAATGACACAAAAATAACCGGATCGACAAAATCCTCTAACCTCTGCAACAACAAATCGTGAAGTTTAATATCTTGACGATTCTTTCTAATCGCAAAATTCGTGTCCCACCCCCACGTTGATATGTCGCTACCGCCAGTCGAATAACAAACGACTCGAGAAATTCCATCACCAAAACTTTTTTCTGGAATTTTAAACTGTTTCCCAGGAGTTCGTAATTTCCAACCAAATAATTTTTCTGCATGATCTACGGCGTATGAGAAAAAATCAATTGGTGTATTTGCAGGAACTTTAGGAACCCAATGTGGATAGACTAAATCTAACAGCGGATACGATGTTTTCCAAACATGCGTTTCACGTTCACCTTGTCCGACGTCACGCAACGAAAGCGTAAACGACAAACCGTTGGACATTTGAGAAATGAAAAGCGTTGTTCCATCTGGAATCTGGGCAGATTGCATTCGTCATTGTACACTATTTTCCGAAGAGTGGTAAATGCTTACTCTGATATCTATTTGATCTCAATTAGTTTTTAAACGACAGCTCTTTTCCGAGCACATTTGTTCGGAAGAAATTATCTGCTACCAACAAATCTGCACTTGAACCAGTAAAGGTCATATTTACTCCAAATGGTGTGGAAACATGCCCGAATTTCCCATCGCACATAATCGGATCACACACAAAAATAGTTTCATATTTATACTGCGAACCCTCTTGATAGCGGGCGAAACCGACACCTGAAGGTTTATCTGAAGTTGGATTTTGAACAATAGTCCAATTTTCCGGTACTGAATCTGGCACGAAACCTACAGCGCCTAGAACGTAAAGTGCCCCTTGGGTCAAATTAATTGTAGAAGCACCATTACTAATTTCAACACCTGCACCCTTAAATATTGGAATAGATGCATCAAGCATATGGCTCTCCTTAACAATGTTCTGCAATTCTGACTGAGTCAAATTTTCATACGTTCCAAAAACTTTTGTTACGCGCCACCCCTGTGGAAGCGTAAGTGAACTATTTTTTCCAATTTTCAATGTATATTGTGGGTTCGATACAACAGGAGTCCCTAAAGGTGTTGATGAAATGGATATATTTGTCGAATCAGTAGGTTGCAATGATGGTGTTGCTGTAACCATCGGTGTTGGGGTCACAATTGTTCCAACATTTATTCCACGCAAAAAATAACCCAAGGTAAAAGCACCGCCAATTGCGACAACTACTACTAAAAACATGGGGAGAATTGGAAAATTCTTAGCTGGTCCAACTGATACAGTATTAGGTGTTGATTGTTCCATGAAGAAGAGCAATTAAGTAATTCTTTATTTATAGTATATCCTACTCCAGGCATATACAAGTAGGAAAAAATTTACAGTAGAGAGAAACTATACCAGTAATTACCTTCAGCGTTTTTTAGGTTTATGACGCTTTCTTTTATTTTCAGACAGCTTGGATTCTAATTTGTATCCATAATAATTAAACAATCCCCCCCACAAATTGTTTAATTTCTGCAATTCATTTTCGTAGGAAGACGATGTCGGTACAGTTTTATTGGCTTGATGCAATTTCTTTAGCAAATATTTCAGCATAAATTGATCAGGCCCTTTCTCACTTGATGAGGTATGCAGATCGTCAATTTTAGGTCTAGGTTCAATATCTGAAGGAACTGTATCTAAATTGTGAATCATATATGCACCTTGCATTCCAGCAATGCCCATAGGTGAATAAAATAATGTTTCAGCAAGATTCTCAGGCTCAAGGGAATACTTCAAAACCGAATGGTCAACATGCAGATTATTCCCCGACAAGATATAGTCGGCAAGCCAAACAGGAACATCGAGCAATCTAGCGTATAAATCAAGACCATCGGTGCTCGTAAAAACCTTGAAATATTGCACATCAGCAGGGATTTCGAATGAATCGACTGCAACATGTACATTCCGTTGCTTAGAATAGGGTTCATTACGATCAAATAATCTATTCTCGCCGAAGACTGCTACTGTTCCAACACCTCCGTCATATTTATCCCTATACGAATTTTTATACCACTCGTAAAGAATTTTTCTCACTTTTGCAAATCCTTTGTGCTCTGCTCTCGCATATCCTGAAGAAATTTGATCAAATTCTTTATTAGTCGGACTTGTTAGTGATCTAACATGAATTTCCCCTTTCTTGTCTACCCAAATAGCCGTTGAACGAGCATCACCAACAACAGCACTCGTAATTCTCTTTCTTCCATCACTCAAAATTCTTGTAACGGTAAATGCACCAGTAGCATGAGGATTATCTAACGAAGCATCTTTTTTTGATTCAGAGACTTTTTCGGTAAAAAATAAATTAAAAGTATCAACGGCTTCTAACATCTCATCAACTGAATTAACGTTTGCAAATTTCCTTTGCACCTCTTCATTCTTATAAGCTTCAAGTGCAGCATCACGTGCAATTATGTCTGCATTCTCAATACCAGGAACGGTCACTCCATCAGTTGAGATATTAACTACAACAGATTCTTTTGTATCTTCATTGGTTGCAAAAATTTCTGCGCCGCTGTCGGCAGATTGATTAAAATTTGATTGACACTTTGCCCCATTCTTTACAATCCTAGGAATTTGCAATTGCGTTGTTGTTATTCCATTTTTAAGTTTTTGCTTCTTTATTGATTGACAGACTTCTAACGAAGACAACCAAGGCGGTGGAGGAGAATCTACTTCAGCGTCTTCTTTGATTAATACATCATTAAGTATCGCAAGAGTTTCAATAACGTACGGGTTACCCACAAAACCTAAAGGGACATCCAGTCGTTGTTCTACGAGAAAATTCAATCGAGCTTGCAATTCAAATATTTGCTCAGTTGTTCCACTTGCAAGACCAATTACTTCGCCATTAAGCATTAAGGTAACTCGTTGCTTAACCCCTGCTAACCAATCTCTTTCGGGTGCTAATATATCTTCTAACGTCAAAGGTAATTCTTTTTTTGCAATTTCTTCGATCTGTAATGAAATTTCTCTCATTTCTGAAACCATATAAGCCATACGTAGCAATGGAATAGCTTCTAGATCACCTGAAGTTAAACCGTGAGTAATCTCAATCAAAGCATTACCATCACGAATAGTATTGCTATACGCTTTTATTTCCCCCTTTTTCGGGTTCATGCTTGTTGATTCTAGACCTGTGTTCCCAAGTCGACATATGGCAACAATGCCAAATATCGTGCTCGGTGAATAGCTTCTTTGAGTGAGCGTTGATGCCCTGCACAAACGCCAGACTTAATTCGTGGAATAATTTTTCCACGAACAGACATAAATTTCTTTAACAATGCGACATCGTAATACTTGATATCTGCACGAGAAAGTTTCATATCGCACATTGGGCAGGTATCAGGAACCATCGCCTGTTGTGAGTGGTGTCTATCGTCTGATTCTGTTTCGATAGATGAAAGAGTGTCGATGCTTGCTACATCAGACAAAACTCGCTTTGTATCTGCTTTGACATCGCCAATTACGGCCTCTGTCATATCTTTTACTCGTTTAACCATATTTCTTTATTCAATAAGTTATTACTAAAAAGGTAGATCGTCGTCAGCAACAGGTGCATTTTTTGCTGCGGATGAAGAAGGTTTTGCTTCTTCAAGACCTTGCGCAATTGCATCAAGATCAAACTCACCATCATTGCCCTTTGATTCTGGCTCGCCCGGTGTTGCTGCCATATCATCATGAGCTGCTGGTTTGCCTGCTCTATCTAAAATTGTTACGACATCTGCTTGAATTCTTGCATCTTTGCTTACCAATTTTCCAGAATCGTCACGATTCTCGCGATACGTTAAAAAGCCTTCGATGTACACTTGCAACCCTTTAGTAAGATATTTTGCAAGGTTCTCGTAGAATTTCCCCCACGCACTAACTCGGTGAAAAGTTGCTTCTTCATGCATTTCGCCATTAGCATTCTTCCATGCGCGATTGGTTGCAACAGTAAATCCGCAAACTGGAGTACCCGAGGCGGTGTAATTAACTTCTGCATCACGGGTAAGATTCCCGATGAGCATTACTTTGTTGAGAGATCTTCTTGCTGGCATCTGTTACTTGATAAGCTTAGTTGTATTACTATACCTATTTCTTTGATTTTTTGCTATCAGATTCCTCTTTGGTAACTGTTCGCTTAACTTTGATTTTTGGAGCTGCAATATCTTTAACGTCTTTTCTCAAAATCAAGTAGCGTAAGATTTCAGGGTGTCGGTTCATGAGTTTCTTGATATTGTCCATTTCAGCTGACAATGCTTCGAATTGATACATGACGTAATAACCTTCGACATGTGTGTCGATTTCATAAGCTAAATATCGCTTTCCCCAAATGTCACGAACGGTCACAGTTCCTTTTGCATCGTTGATAATTTGTTCAACTCTTGCATCTGCTTCGTTGCGAACTTTATCTGGTAAAAATGGCTTGAAAACTACGACCATTTCGTAAGGCACTGGTTTTCGGGCCACGGTTAAGATTGTTTCTTCTGTTTTTCTCTTTGCCATAGTGGGAATTATAACACAGTTACCGTAAAGCGCAACGGTATTTGAGCCATCATTCAAGGTCAAAATTACTTAACTACCCTAAATGAGATTGTCTTATTTAAAAAATATTGCATTACCGCAACTATTACAATTGAAATAATTTTGACCGGTAATAATTCTATTTTTAAAAGATCATGCAATAACCATATAATTATACTGCTGACAAAAATTCCAAAAAGACCGACAAGATAAAACGATAATAATCTAACCAACAAGTTATCTGTTTGCCTAAAATTGAGATAAGCATTGAGGAAAAAATTCGTAACAATACCAAGAGACATTGATATTGCGTTAACAATAACGACGTAAGCCGTATAAGGAATGCCAAAAGGTGCAGATACGTTATTGATTACCAAAAACAAGAAAACTGTATCAACTGTTAACCCACAAAAACCGATTAAAATATAATTAAAAAATGAACTATGCTTATTGTAATATTCAACCAACTTCTCAATAAACGGTGACATATTATGATTTTGACAAATTGTAGTGAATGATTTCGCGTAGCGCCTTGAAACCGTCTTGAAAAGCTTTCATGTGTTTTCCTTCAGCCATAGTTCTAGGATAATACTTAATCGGCAATTGCGCAAAGCGTAATCCCTTCTGTTTTGAAAATTTTGCGGTAATTTCGGGTTCAAAACCAAAGTTCGAGGTTGCAGTTAACGAAGCTGCTAGATTGCGAAACATATCACCTTTTGCCATCTTATAACAAACTTCCATATCTCGAGGCCACATACCTGAGCGCAAACCTGTAAATATCGCAGAAATGAAACTGAGAAGCGTATTCCCTAGCCAATTTTGGATGTAAACAACTTCATTTTTAATGCCAAATCGATTACCGTAAACGACATCTAATTGTTCAGCCACAATTTTCTGATATAAACGTACTAAATCGGCTGGTTCATATTCTAGGTCAGCATCTTGAATTACCACATATTCCCCTTTTGTTGCGAGAATACCTTTTTTGACTGCTTGCGACTTCCCTGCTGCGGTATTGTTAGTCAATATGGTGATATTTTCGTATTTTCTTGATAAGAATTCAGCAACTTGCGCAGTTGAATCGGTTGAGCCATCATTTACAATAATGATCTCAAAGGTCACTACATCCCCTAAAGAAGCAACTACCTTCTCTACGATCGATTGCAATGTTTTCTCCTCATTTTTTGCCGGAATAACCAACGATAAATTCATACCAGGTATCATAACACATATAATGAAAAAGAGTTATCTAAAAGATGATAGAATTGCGCATGCTAAAAACTCCAATTTTATTCACCATATTTAATCGTGAAGATACTGCATCTCAGGTTTTCGCCCAAATAAAGGCGATTAAACCGCAAAAACTATACATTGCATCAGATGGCCCAAGACAAAATAAAGAAAAGGAAGCTGAAATTGTTGAGAAGATTCGCAAAAACATACTCTCAGCAATTGATTGGAAATGTGAAGTAAAAACTCTATTTAGGGAAACTAATCTCGGTTGCAAAAATGCTCTCAGTTCTGGCATAACATGGTTTTTTGAGCAGGAAGAAGATGGCATCATACTCGAAGATGATTGCGTACCACACCCTACTTTCTTTGAATACGCAGAAAAAATGCTTGAGAAATACAGAAATGATGATCGAATTATGGTTATTTCAGGCACCAACTACCTACCAAACAATACAGAAACTGCAGACGAGGCATACTTCATTCGCTATTTTGCCATCTGGGGTTGGGCTACCTGGCGTCGAGCTTGGCAAAAATATGACATCTCTATGAAGGATTGGCCCGCACAGAAAAAATCGAAAATTCTCTACAAATATTTCGAAGAACCGCAAATTGCAAGACATTTTGAATCACTGTTCGATGATCTTTATCAAAATAATAACAACACCTGGGATATACAATGGGTACATACCTGCTTATTCAATAACGCACTAGCGGTAGTCCCAAGCAAGAATTTAATATCTAATGTAGGTACCACTTCTGGAACTCACACAACAACCAAAAAATCATGGGTTAGCGAAATGCCTACGTACTCACTTAATTGTGATCAACTGCAAATTCCAGACAGAGTATTTCCTGATGTTCAAAAAGAAACTGAATTATTCACACGAATTGGGGCAATAAAACCATTCGGGCGATTGCGATTAACGCTCCGTACAATTAAAAATGCTATCATACGTTAACATATGAACCAGAAAATATCGATAATCTGTGCTGTTTTCAATAACGCTAGTGGACTGAAAACAACATTAGAAAACATTGCTCAACAAACATACGACAACTACGAAGTCATTGTTATCGACGCTGCCTCAACCGATAATACCAAAGATGTAATATCGCAATTCTCAAATTTAATTACCTACTCTAGTAGCGAACCAGACCGCGGTATCTACGATGGAATGAATAAAGGAATAGCGAAAGCAACTGGCGAATGGACTGTTTTCATGAATGGTGGTGATATTTTCTATAGTAATGAAACCCTTAGTAATGTCGCAAGAGAATTTGATGAATCAACAGATGTTATTTACGGCCAAAATATTCATGCATTCCCTGACGGAGTAAAAAAATTGCGAAAGCATAACGGCATTAAACATATTTGGAAAGGGTTACAATTTTCCCATCAATCGATGTACGCTCGCAGGCAACTTTTTGTAGATTATCCCTATAAATTTGAGTACAAATTAGCAGCTGACTACGATTTTATTATGCACTGCGTTTATGCTGGTAAACAATTCAAAAAACTCGATTTTCCGCTATCTATTACTGAGCCAGGAGGACGTTCAGATAAAAAACGAGTGCAATTATTTGAAGAACAGCTCAAAATTTATCGTTCATATGAAAGGAATATACTTCGCGAAATAGCACTTCTCACTCGACTTTTTCTTGCAAAGTTATTAAACTTTTCTCTTCTGCAAAAACTCTTCAATAAGGGCTAGACGCACGCCATATCTAGTAAAAATTCCTTGCCCTTTAATCGCACCTAACAACAAACTACCGATGAAATCAGGTTCATAAAGCAACATACTGAAAATCATTGATACTGTTAAAGAACCCAAATTAACCCAAGCTGCTCCTACTGCTCCGAACATCGGAATTACTAATAAATTACCGAGCGTATTTGTTACCGCGTTGACGAGACTTACCCAAAGAATTTTATTTTGCTTATCTTCAATAATGACGAAGTTATTCCAGATAGAACCCCAGAAAATTGGAATATTACTCCAGGCATAGATTCTAAGAATTTCACCCGCCAATTGATACTTTTCTCCAAATACCACAGCTATCAACCAAGGGGCAAATAACGATAGACCAATTGTTACGATGAAGCCCAACCAGAAAACAGTCGTTGTTATCAACTGCATGCGATATTTGTACAATTCTTCTGATTCTTTCTTTGCTTGTACAACACTCGGAAAAGCAGAATTCGAGAGCGCACTCGATAAAACGATTGCGATTTCTGCAATCATTACAGCAGTGGCGTATTGTCCTAAGGCCGCTTTACTAAGGATTAGCAAACCTAGTAAAAGCTGATCAACGCGAGCTCCAAGCATCGCAATAAATGAATTGGTAAGAAGTGGAATACCACTTTTTAGATTGTCAAAAATATATTTCGTATCAATTTGCCATGCGACTTTTCTTTCACGAATTCGTAGATAAAAAGGCCATAACAAACCCCACCCTAACGCAAGCTCCAACCCACCCAAAGCAACAAAGACCAATACATTTTGCATTTGATATATAGCTACGAGTTTCGCAAGAGCAATTACTATCGCAGCAATATTACGTGCAATTACAGGATATTTTGACTGCACTCTCGACTGAAACCAGTCATCAAAGATGATAAATGAGTTAAAAACATATGCTATCGATAAAATACCAACCGCCATTGTTTGAATACTCCATCCTGATTGCAGGTAAGCAATCAACAAAGCCATTGCCGAAGTTATTGATGCTGCGGCAAATTTTAATGAAAAAGCGGTACCAATGATTTTTTCTTCTGGAACTTCTTTTTTAGCAAAATCTCGAATGAGAAGTTGATCGATACCGAGCGAACCAATTACCGAAAAAAAGGAAATGAATACAAAGCCATAGTTATATATTCCCCAATTTTCATCACCCAAGTAACGTGCGACTTGCACACCAACTAATAACCCAACAAGCTTCTTTACAAACACATCTAAAAGCAACCAAATTGTATTTTTGCCTGCAGAAAAAAGTGTGGCACGCTGTTTTAAACTTTCTAGAGCCATAGGTGATTGTAGCACGCGTGGTACAATCAGTAATGAAACGATTTTTAACGTTTTTGAAAAATGAATATCGCCATTGGAAAGCATATTTCAAATATCGACCACTCTTCAATGTCAATAAAACTGCCCATGCCCAAAATGCACTTGTCTCATACATAACTGAGCCATTTGTAAATGCGCCTTCTGTCGCACACACAAACTTGCAAGAAGCTCTGGCTTTAGCAAAAATTTTGGATGAATTGAAGTTTAATGTAGATGTTATGCAATATGACGACAATTCATTAATTGATTATTCCAAATATTCTTTCATTATTGGATTTGGCGAACCATTAATTAATTCGTATTACGCACCAGAAACTCCCAAAAATTGCATTCGTGTTTTTTATGGAACTGGAATGCACATTAATGACCAAAATCATGCGACATTAAAACGGGTAAAAGAAGTTTTTGAAAAAACTGGAAAATGGTTTCCCTCTGCGGGCAGAATCGTAGATAAAGCCTGGACGATTCAAACAACACTTGTCGACGCTATCATAACGTTCGGTGAAGATAAACTAATTGAAGGTTATCGAAAATTTTATTCAGGCCCAATATTGAAAATTCCGGTGACTTCCTACGAAACATTCTCCGGAGATGATTTCATCGACACAAAAGACTTCTCGCAAGCAAAAAATCACTTTTACTTTCAAGGTGGAACTCAGGGCAGTATTCACCGTAGTCTCGACCTCTTGTTAGAGTATTTCGACAAGCATCCAGCAAAACATCTTCATATCGCAACTTCTTTTAAGATGGAAAAAGGATTTGAAGAGGCATATCATGAACAACTCTATAATCGTCCAAATATTCATACCTATGGGTTTATTTCGCACAAATCAGAAACTGCACGCAACATTCTCAATACCTGCGCATTCTTAATTTTCCCTTCTTGCTCTGAAGGTACTTCTACTTCAGTTATAAACCTTATGCGAGGAGGGCTAATTCCACTTGTCACAGAGCAAACTGGATTACCTAAAAAGGACTTCATTATTTCAATTGATGAAATCTCTGCAAAAGGCATTGAAAATACAATAGCACAAACAGAAACGTTGACTGCGACAGAGCTCAAAAAGATGAGTAAAGAAAGTTACACTTTCACAAGAGCAACATACACACTTGAAGAGCACACAAAGAAAATGAAAGAAGCTATTAAGACAGTCTTACAACATGAATAAGATATTTTTTGATCATCAAACATTTTCATTACACCGATTTGGTGGAGTATCAAGAGTATTTACTCGCGAAATTGAGGGATTACAAAAATATTCCGATTTACAAATCGAATTAGGAATCGTCAAATCTGAAAACGAAAATCTACTCAATTCGACACTCAAACATTACTATTACAAATTTCCGTTTCAATTTAAGGGAAAAACGAAACTTACCTATTTTCTTAATGGACTTTATTCACGTTTCAGATTGGCAACAAACAGCTACGATATCATCCATCCAACGTTAACTGATACTTATTTTTTACCTTATTTGAAGAAAAGTAAGCTGGTTATTACTATCCACGATCTCGTGCCCATACTCTACCCCGAAATGATGGGAAAAAGTAACGAAAAAATTGGCGATCAGATGAAATTACTAGCTCCAAAAGCAGATCATATTATTGCGGTATCTCATGCAACAAAAGCCGATATTATCGAACACCTAAGAATACCAGAAGAACGAATAACTGTGGCTCAACTTGGAGGTATCGATAATACTGAACCAATTGCTCCGACGCAAAAACTTCCTGCGAAGTATATTTTGTATGACGGGGTAAGAGATGGTTATAAAAATTTCAAGAAAATGCTACATGCGATAGTGCCAATACTCAAAACCGAAGACATTTATCTCATTTGTATGGGCAAAACATTTACAGATTTTGAAAAAGCTCTTTTTAGTGAATTAGGTGTTAGCGAAAAAATTCTTCATCAACACGTTCCTAATGACAATGTTCTTCTCTATATGTTCAAAAACGCGACTCTTTTTGTATATCCTTCATTTAAGGAAGGATTTGGAATTCCCTTACTACAAGCATTTTCTTTCGGTACAACTGTAGCTGCTAGCGATATCGCCATATTTAAGGAAGTTGCTCAAGATCAGGCGTTTTATTTTGACCCAAACTCAGAAGAGAGTATTCTTGCAACAGTAAGAAATGCTCTTAATGCGCCAAAAACTGAGATAATCCAAGAACGCAGAAAGTCAATTTATCGATCTTTCAGCTGGAAAAGGCATGTTGATACATTATATCAAGCATATAAATCACTTCTATAAACCATGACATTACCAAAAATTACCGTAGCTACCGTTTGCAGAAATACTGCAAATACAATAGAAGAAACACTACAAAATATTCTTTCTCAGAATTATGAGAACCTTGAATTCATCGTAATCGATGGAGCTTCTACTGATGGCACGTTAAAAATTTTAGAAAAATATAAAAAGCATTTTACAAAATTTGTCAGTGAACCAGACAAAGGCACGTATGATGCAATGAACAAAGCAATCTCAATGGCCACAGGTGAATGGATTATATTCATGAATGCGCAAGATCGATTTGTCTCTGCAGATACTCTGCAGACTATTGCACAATATTTAACTAACCAATACGACGTTGTTTACGGTGGATACTACTTTGAGCATGTCTTTGGCGTAACTGAATATAGACCGCCAATTTCAATAGAACAACTTTGGAAAGGTATGAATATTTGCCATCAAGCCGTGTTTACCAGACTGTCATTTTTGAAGGAATATCCCTACAATTTGGATTATAGAATTGTTGCAGATTATGATGCGATTCTACATCAATACTACGTGCAGAATGCGAGATTTTTAGCAGCAGAAATTCCTGTTTCGATTCTTCGCGGAGGTGGTATTTCTGATAAAAAGAGAATTCAATCAATACAGCAACAAATTCTTGTTGCTGAAAAATATGACCACTCGATATCTCACAAAATTTGGCGTAGGTTCAACCTACTTAATCGTATGTTTCGAGTTTTCATTCGAGATTTAGTACCAAAATCACTTGTAAAGCGATACCTCGAAGTTACGAGGAATACAAAGAGAGCCGGCAAATAAGGTGAAAAAGCTCACTTGTAACGAAAAAATATTTTCTTGAAAAAGTCCCGACAAAAGGAAACTCCACATTGCACAAATTGCGAAAGCTGCCAAGAGCGGAGAAATGGACTTATTAATGAAAATTTTTCGCGCAGCATAATAAACAATTAGAAAGTAAAGTATTAGCCAAACTCCCCCCAGTTCTACAAAGGTAACTGCTAACGCACTTTCTCGAATTTCTCCTGCTGCAGTAAAATTGCCATTGGTACCAAGCCCTTCACCAACAATTGCGATTTCAGGAACTGCTGAAACTATCGTAGATAACTGCTCTACTGGTTCAGTATGCCCAAGAGTAGCTTTGCTTAACAACGGTGCAATCGCAAAAACAAATAGCGCAAAAGTAGAGATAATAACAACCCACAAAGGATATTTAGCTGGAAATTTTTGTGGCAATACTCTTAAGTAAATATACGTGAAAAAGATAATAATCACAAATAAAAGGGCGCCTTTCCCCATATTTAGCACAAACAATACTGCTGTTACTAATAACAACAGAAAGTCGACTTGTTTACGGTACTTTACAACTGCACAGATGAGCCAAAACAGTAGAAACGCTATGACATATCCATAATTTACTGGCTCCAAATAAATTCCTCCCGTTCTTATAAAATTGATTCCTAACAGATCAGTGTAGAACCTGCCCTCTGTTGCTGTTTGAGGAAGTAACGTCTCAAAAAAGAGTTTTGCAAAATATAAATATCTCGTTCCAACGTATTCTTGCCACCAAAAAATACTATGATTAAATATCATAATTGTTCCTACATGTACGACAGATAACAACGAAATCAACGGAACCATGAAGCTTCGCGCAAAAATTGCCTCCCAGGGGTTTGGCAATTTTTGCGCGACCCAACTTCCGAATACTCCAATAAATAGTACCGTACTATAGTTTCGGAAACTCCCTAATAATGACATGGCTGAATCGCCAGCTAAATATTGACTAATTACTAGAAGTGTCAGCCACCCGAAGAGTACATACAAACAAGTTCTCATCACATTCACTGTTTTTACCTTCACAAATTGCTGCAAATCTCGAGAAAAAATGAAAACTACTGCAAATCCGAGCAATAATAATTTCCACTCTAAAAAGATCAGTGAATATATGCGCCCCCAATTAGTGGTAACTTGCTCGACAAAATATTCTTCTCCGAATAATCGTACAAAAAATGACGAGATTAATGCATATGAAATGTTTTGTACCAAAATTACCATCAACAAACTGCGGATAAGTGCAGGGAGCCGATTCTGCCAGAGAAGAATGACAAAAGCGGTGGCACTAACCAGCAAGAACATTCCCATTATTGGCCATATAATCCCCAGAGCTGCAAACAAATACGAAACAATCAAAATCGCTGGTAGATATTGTGAAAGCTTCGCAGAGTTCATAATACTACTTCTTTTTGTTGAACACCGCAGGCAGAAGTACCGCAATGCCTGCAAAACCGCCCAGAAATATTGCCCCAATTAGCGCATAAATTACGGCATTTCTAGGTTGCTTTTGCGCAATTACGCCAGGAGAAGTGACCCATGCAAGACTTTCTGTTGTGGCCGTTAACTGCTCAAGTGTTGCCAATTCTTTATAGTAATCACTTATTTCAGAAGTCATTGAAGCGTAATCTTTTGCAAATGTTTCTTTTGCAAGAGTAATTTCTGAAATTTTTTCAGCAACTTTTCGCTGAGCTTCTGCATTAGTTTGTGCTGTTGCTGAATAATTACGTAATCCATCAAGAATTTCATTTAAGCGTTTTGTTCCAATTTCGACTGAAGATGTTTTCAAATCTATAGCAACAAGGGCATTCATCATATTTCCTTTCTCATTTATTGGACGAGAAATCCATACAACTGATGCATCTGAAGCAGATTCTGCAAGATATTGACGAGCCAACTGGTACATCACACTATCGGGATATTCTGCAAGATATTGCCAACTTCGAGGAATACTCAACGTTGCCTGCATCTCATACTGAGGAGTTCTGGTATTTCCCCAAACCCACCCCACTACTCCGCCTACAATTCCTGCAATTACTAATATATACCAGGAATTCAATAAATATTTCATTACTACCGTAAAATCTACATCATCGTTTGTGATGATTTCTCCAAAATACTTCTTCATATTCGTGTTAATAATTTAGTACTCTTTTTTTGTTATTCTCTTTAATAAGTTTACCAATTTTCTTGGTAAAAACGAATAAAGCAACGCAGCAAAAACTTTGTAGTTAAACCCATATTTTTTCAAATACTGCGTTGATTCAATTCTAACTGCAGAAGAATGATTGGCACGAAGTGCAGTTCGAATTGTTTGCCACGACAATTCAGCCGGCGATAATGATTCTGCAAGTTTCTTAAAAATTTTTGGATCAAATGAATCGTACGAATCACTCCCCTTTTCTATACGTTCCTGATACCAAATCCGAATTAACTCTAGCATTTGTTTTTGAATTTCCCAAGAATATTCCGTAAAAGTTACTGAACTCAATGAAGTTCGATACTTGACTAAAGGTTCTGCAATATTGGCTAAAAGATAGCCATCGGTGACGAGTCGTAAAAACAAATCGTAATCTTCACCATAAAATATTTTTTCACGATAATGAATGCTGTCAACATTCCTTGACATAATGGTGGAGTGCGTGAACTGGTTACTCTTCGGTAACGTCTCTACTATTTCGCGGTGCGTCAACTTATCTTGACATACTTCTCGCTGTACTGCGCCATCCCAATCTATGCGAATTATTCCGCTTCCTACAAGGAAAATATCAGGGTGGGAAACTAAAAACTTAACTTGCTTTTCAAGCCGCGTAGGTAAAGCGATATCATCGGCATCAAGAACAGCGACAAATTCCCCCCGTGCTTCACGCAAGCCCTTGTTACGATTGGCAGCTATACCGAGTTGTTTCTCATTTGAAAATAGCCTAATTCTATCATCGAGAGCAGAAAGGCGTTGTGCAATCTGTAATGAATTGTCAGTCGATGGCTCAATCAAAAGTAACAATTCCCAATTCTCATACGTTTGTAACAAAATTGAATTGACCGCCTCTTCGAGAGTTGCTGCTGCATTGTAAGCTGGCATAATCACCGAAACCAAAGGATTCTCAGCAGCTTTATTACTCATATGCCCATTATAGCATTCTATGCTACACTACCCTATGCCAAAAAAGGTTCATTTACTCCTCATTGCGTCAGCAGGTGGTCACCTCAAAGAGCTCTACAACTTAAAAGGATTTTGGCAGAATTATGAAAGAACTTGGGTTACTTTTCCAACTGGCAATGCTCCTGATCAGTTGAAAGATGAAAAAAACGTAATATTTGCAGCCTGGCCCACACAATACCCAAATCTTCCAAACAATATTCGCAATTCTTTTCAAGCCCTTTTCATGATTCTTAGCGGAAAATACACGCATATTATCACGACAGGTGCAGGAGTTGGCGTTCCCTTTATCTGGATGGGATGGCTATTTTCACCAATTTTAAGGACAAAAACTATTTTTATTGACTCGCTGACACGAACAAACAATATGTCTTTTGCAATGAAACTTGTTTACTTTTTTTCTCATATTAGATTGACACAATGGGAACATTTAACAAAGAAATACCCAAGATTAACCTATAAAGGCCGTGTAATATGATACTTGTTGCATTAGGTACTGAACAATTTCCTTTTCCAAGACTACTCGATTGGATTGATCAGGCCATTGAAGAAGGCGTTATTCCGAAAGAAGAGGAAGTATTCATTCAGGCTGGCAATACCGAATATAAAACTCACCATCAAAACGTAACTATTCGTCAACTCATTCCCTACAATGAGTTATACAAGAAATATGGTGAGGCACGCATCAGCATCGTACATGCCGGCATTGGCACATTTCTTGATATTTTAGAGCAAGAAAAAACACCACTATTGGTTCCGCGCAACCCAGCATTACGTGAACACAAAGACAATCACCAGCAAGAATTCGCGGAATTAGTGCAAAAAGAACTCGGCATTCCCGTAGCCTTCGGCTACGAGGAATTCAAAAAGTTGATTGCGAATTTTGCACAAAAGTGCAAAATTCGCTCCACCAAAGAAAATCTGGTCAACTTTCTTAAAGAACAGATTTAACCTTTTTAGTGTATTCCCCCAACTTTAAATTGTAAGCGAGACGGCCGTCAGTATGTTTGTGCAATGTCGCAAGAATATTGCCACAGTTTCTGCATGACAAAGAAGCAGTTGCATCGTCATTTGCAATTTTATAAACAAGTTCTTGTGGGCCATGTATTCTATTCAAGTAACACCGATGAAGCCCCCCAATGCCATCTTTCTGATAGAGAAAAGCATATTCGCCACAGCGAAAACAGCTTATCTCCAAGATCTTCGCTTTTCCTCCTCGAACTGCAAAGTACTTATCTTTTTTTAATTTCATGGAAGGTTGAGTATAGCACGATACAAAGAGGCCTGTCCTCTTTATTACTGAACTAACTCACGAGAACATTAATATAGTCCCCATCTTGCATTACATACGTCTTCCCTACAGTTTGCAGCTTTCCGGCTGCTTTCACTTCATTAAAGCCACCTAATTCAAGAATATCTTTAACGTTCGCGATTTGTGCTCGCACAAATCGCTCTGCAATACTCGTATGAATGCACGCAGCTGCATCAACCGCAGTATCACCGTTCGTTAAGAACCAGCTGCGAGTGTCTTTCTCATTGCCAACGTAAAAATTGATGTAATTCAATTTCTCTTTAGCTAATTCGATCAAGGTCTGCACATCGCAAAAATATGAAAGATCTTTACGCATCTCTTCGACTTCAGCTTCAGTAAAACTTTGAATTTCTGATAAGAATCTTGAATCAATCAAGCCGATCTTCCCCATTGCATCAGACCCATACGTGTGCGCCATATATTCTGCCACCTCTTTCTTCCAACCTTCGATCATTTCGAGATACTTTGCATCTCCCATATCCATATACGAAACATTCAGCACCACTAAAAAGGGCTTTGAAGAAAGAAGGAATAAATCATGTAATATCTCTTGCACCACTTCAACAGATTTCTGCTCTGGTTCATTTCCAAATCGATATGCGCTTTTACCTTCATTCAAATACGTTAACAATTTTTGTAAAGCCTGTTGTTGAATCTTTGCCTTTTCGTCTTTTCCTGAGCGAACATCTTTATCAAGCGCATGAATTTTTTTCTCGACAGTTTCTACGTCGCGAAGCATAAGCTCCATAACTACATCTTCTAGATCGCGTTTGGGGTCTAATCTATCGTATACATGGGTTACATTTTTATCTGGAAATGCGCGAAGCAGATACATGATTAAGTCGACTTCACGGATATGTGACAAGAACTGATTTCCCAACCCTTCACCTTTTGATGCACCCTTTACTAAACCTGCAATGTCAACGAATTGGATAACTGCCGGAAAAACCTCGTTCGACTGGAATAACGCTGCAAGCTTTTTTATTCGCTCGTCATGATATTCAACAATTCCAACGTTTTTATCTATCGTACAAAATGGAAAATTTTCTGCAGGAACTGCAAGTTTTGTAATAACATTAAAAAGCGTTGATTTTCCAACATTAGGAAGCCCGACAATACCGATTGATTTCATAGTGAATTATAGCATTAATCTTTGTATGGCGAATATGAAGTATTGTCAAAATCCTTGTCTGGCGGGACCAAATAACTTGAACGCAATAATCCAGCAACACGATTTGCTATATGTAATCTAACATTCTCACTCGCTGGTGATATTTGCACGCTAGTACCGAAAGCACGGTTGTTACGAATATTTCTTGCCGAACCAATAGATGATGATTTTGCTGAATAATAATCCTCTAGGTATTGAATAGAATCTTCATTTACATGAGAGTACCAATCTCTCCATACATTTTTTTCTGCCAAAATCACAGGAAATTGAATAACCTCCTGTTTTTTACTAATTTGAACTTTTCCTGCCAACGAAACCGCAATAAGTGAACGTTCTGGCCCCCAATCATTCGTCTTTGAAATAGCGATTACATCTAAAATTGCAACAGGAATAAACTTTTCACCAACTTTTAGTAACTCATACCCAAGAACTTTTATCGAAGTATTACAATTATGTTTATTGCCGTCAGTAACGTATCTATAAGCGAATTCATCACCTTCTTTACTAAAAATTCCGCTTGATTCAATGCCACGATGTAGCCATTTTGGTTGCGTTTTTTCAATCTCTGAGAATAACTTATCCATTACTGCTCGAAAAGCATTACCAAAAGGTTCTTCTGACTTCTTACTTACTTCTAACCAATCTATATAAGCGTAATCTTCACCAGAAAAATCCAGCGAAACTCTGTATGCTCCGTTTTTATCAGTTTGCCAGGTTAACGAGACAATATTTTTTTCACCTACTGAAGTACTATATACATTCCCACCCTTGCCTTTTGATTCTTTAACCTGAATCCCATCATTATTAATCGGCCACTGCTCTGAACTAGTTTTTCTCGCCATGCATAATTATACCCCATAATACAACACTAATACCTCTTTGCGAACTCCTAATTGACCACTAACTCACCCACTCGTAGTTTCTTCGTACCGTATCTTCAATTTCTTCTGGTTTTACTAAACCGAATTCTGTAATGTATCCAGTAATAAATTGATGTGGAACCAAATCAAAGGCAGGATTAATAATTTTTAATTCCTTCGGAGCTTCAGGCCAAATTTCATGGGATTCTCGTAATTCAATTTTTATCGGATTATAGATTGTCGTCAAATCGAGTTTTAAACTCGGCGTTACAATATAAAGCGGTTTACTCGCAAAATACGAGGCGAGCCCCATACTAAAACTGCCAACTTTGTTGAGTGCATCTCCGGTAACTGACACTTGATCGGCCCCCAAGAAAACGACATCAACTGGTAAAAAGCTATCATCTTTAATAAAGTAAGACGCTGCAGAATCAACGATCATTGCTGTTTCTACCCCTGCTTTCAACAAATTCTTCGAGGTAATTCGACCTTGATAAAGTGGTCTTGTTTCTGTATTAATTGCCTTAACCTTATGATGTTTGTTAAGCCCTGCAATAATCGATTCAGCTGTACTTGAATGACAATGAGTGAAGACAACATTCGCATGCGCACAAATTTTCAGTCCATGTTCAATAATTTTCTTTTTTGAGTCTTCAATCAACTTTATGTACTCATTTGCCAATTTCACAACTGCTTTTGCTGCCTCAGCGCCATCTTTTACTTCTGGATATTGCAATACCAACTGCGTTAGTACATAACGAATACCGTTTTTTGCTAATGGTTCATTTGGTCGTGCGTTAGCAAGTAACGTCATGTATTTCTCGAGATACTCTCGAAACATTGCATAATCTTTAAATTCTGCGGTTTTTGCCCACTCAGCTATAGTGATAAAGGTTGCCAAAGCAACATTTGTAGCGCCTTGGATTTTTATCGCAACAATATCATCGATTGTTTTCTGAATTACAGCTGGAATAGTTTGTTCACTCATGGGCAGTTAATACAATATTACATTGTCAGTATAGCAAGACGAAATCAAATTCACAACATTTACGAACTTTTCTTCGCTACAGCCACAATTCCTGCCCCCATTAACAGCAGTCCAATAATAGCCAAATATACCCACCAAGGAATCAAAAGAATTATGAATTGTAAACGGACATATAAAGCAAGAATCAAAAAGAGCAAACCACCCCAATGCAATACTTTTCTTGAATATATCTGACCAAACAAGGTTATTCCTAACGACAATACAATGAGAATAAAGCCATACACCAACTGATTTGATTCGATGCCAACAGTTGACAGTTGCAATAGCGAAAATCCTTGTATTGCCACAGCAAATGCCTCAAATAGTTGAGTTTCCGTTTCGTTTTTATCAAGTGCTGACAAATACGCAAGCGTACCAATATACATTGTTGCAGGAACAACATACCATTGATTGGACACTTCTACCGTTGAGACGAGATTCCAAATCGCAAGCACCAAACCTATGCCCGCCAAGCGTTTATTTTTTGCCGAAATTGGAGCGAAAATCAAGCTTGCCGAAGAAAACAATAACCCAATTACCACCATCGCTGAATCGAACATTGTAGTTGCAAGTCCTTCAATCCCCGCGCCACGAGCCCAGAAAAATGCTAACAAGTAGTGCAAAAACACCAAAAACGACATAACTCGCGAGAATGCAATAATACCTGGTCTAAAGTTTTCAGCAACATCTTTGTGTGAAAGTAGGTATCTAACTGCAATCTGAGACAACAATAGCAACAAAGAGATAAATAGCGCTTGCAAGCTGCCTGTAAAGTTAAAAATTTCTCCGACATTAAATACCCAAACTATCGTAAACGCGCTCAAGAAGTAACCAATATACGGCTCTTTCGTTTCAACAAATACAGATAATAACGTTAATATAATTATTGCGCTCAAAAATACTGCTACCGATGAGGTCACTCCAATAGCCAAGAATGGCAAAACCGTCATCACAACTGCCAATAAAGTCGCATCCTTACGCATTGTTTTTAGATACTCACCAATATGCGGAATGGCTGCATATATGAGAAGCGGTAACAGCAATGCAATTCGCGACCATTCCAAATTAACCGTATCGGAGAAAATAACCGAATTCAAATAGTTAAAGAGTGTGCCTGTAGTTAAAAGCACAAACGGCAAGATAACAAAAGATACTTTTGTCCATTGTCGATGCGTCAATAGTATAGTCAATCCAACAACCACAATTAAAAGTACCAAAACTCTCGCGAGGAGGTCTGGTTGAGAAAATACCATCCAACTGGCAAGAAGCAGAACTATTTCCACTATAGAAACTACTCCCCAACGCTCATGTTCCACTTTCATGAAACCTGGACTGAGAACCGCATAAACTCCCAGAATGGCGAAGATAATACTGACAACCAAAAGGAGGTTTACCGGTAAAATTGCGTAGATAATTAGAAGTACTGGAAGAAGCGCAAAACCGTACAAGGGTTTTGCAGTATTTTTTAGCATTGGCAAGAGATGAACTACCGTCAATAGTACTCCCGCAAGGAGTAATGTCATATCTTGTAGTTGAGATACCGCTTGCATAAATTCAAGCCCTGGGAACCGTCCCCAGGGTACTATAAATATCAGCACCAGAATGGCGATAATTGACGACCAGATTGTTTGAACCTGATAGTTTGCGGAATTCTTTGCAGCGTAGAAGAATTCCGCAAAGAGTACAGAGGCAACTAACGTCACGGCCACGCTCACTAACATGACAGTATCGCTTACAGCAAAGATTGTCAGAATGAACGCTAAGCGGGGAACGAACGATAATATCGCAAGCAATTCTTCAAGATGCTTTTTCGAATATATGGCGATTCCGATATCAAACAGGAAAGGAAGTAAAATCACTAGCAAAGCCACAATCCTATCAAATCCTACGAAATTACCCTGAAGAACTACTATAAATCCAATGAAATCAAGCAGGTGACCGATGCCTCGAGGAGTGTTTTCGAACAATGAATCTTTTTTCTCCCATAATGTCGTAATCAAGAAGAATGCGGTATTTAGCAACATTAGGAGTACAATCTGTAAAGTTGCTGACTCTGCATATGCAGACACAAAAGACAGTAACGCTGAGTATAGTGACACGAGAAACAGGGTGACATATCTCCTCTGCTTCAGCGCTCCGAAAAGTAGAATATATACACCAGACAAGACAGCTCCATACCATAACCAATACTTGGCGAAATCGATGCTTAACACCGAAAGATCCGCAAAATTCCAAATACCTAATCCTGCAAAACCTAACGAAATAGCGCCAACCAATGCGAATGTGGCTGAAGCTGCAGCAAATTTTTCTTTCGTTCTCAAAAAAAGGAATACTGCAAAAAATACGACAGGTACTAACAATATCAAGATGATTTTAAACATTGCAGAATACATTTCCCACGTAAACGCTGCAAAAATAAATAGTGCAAACGAGAAGACAAACGCACCAAGATACAATAGAAAGGTCGAAGTATCTAGTGAGTTATGAGTTTTCACAACCGATGGCAACATGTCTGTTGCTTGCGCTGTCTTTTCTGTAATAGGCTGTACTTGATTACTCGACTCCCCTACTTTATTTTCAATATCAGCAATTACTTCAGAAATGCTCGATTTTCCTTCTCTTTGAAGATTCTTTAAATAGCTTACAAACGATTTCAGCGAGAAATTTGTATTCCATTGATATTTTGATTCACTCTTACGAGGTGAAACTTCGACAGTAGGAGTCTTTCTAAAAATCAAATAAATAACGCCTATAATTCCACCAAAACAGGCGATATTCCATAACAAACCTAACAAGAAAGTGGGCAGTTCCATTATCCATTTTAGCAAGCATCAATAAAAATGCAATCTTTTCGCGACTTCATTTAATTCTATGAAAATAACGCCTACTTCAGTATTTTCGAAACATATGTAAATTGAAAAGAATTCTTAAAAATGTTAAAATCCGGTGATGATTGAAATTCGCGAAGTTAATGATCAACAGAGCTGGGACGTTGTTGCAGGCTCTACTCTATTACAACAATGGAAATGGGGTGAATTTCAACTTCGATATGGTAAAAAAGTCTGGCGATTAGGTGCCTACGAGAACGACACTCTTCTTGCAGTTGCTTTAGTTACCTTAGTGCGATCTAAACTTCGCTCACATCTATACATTTCAAACGGTCCAGTTATAGCTGGTACTACCCTTTACCAAGAAGATGCAGCCAATGTCGCCAAGTTAACGCAACAATTTTTGCATTACATTAAGAAAAAGATTGCAACTCTCGATACGCATTTTGTCAGAATCGATCCTCTCGTCGTTAATACTGACGAAAACATTAAAGAATTCAAAAAAATCGGAGTACGACTATCTTCAACATATGTACAGCCCGAAAAAACAATACTTATTGACTTAACACAAAGCGAAGAAGAAATTCTTGCAGGGATGAGCACAACTACCCGCTATGGCGTCAAAAAGGGGGCAAAAGACGGCATTACCATCACCAAGTCAACAAATGAACAAGACTTCGATGTTTTCTGGAAAATGTACGAAGAAACAGTTAAAGAAAAACAATTTGTTTCCTATTCAAAAAAATATTACAAGACTCAATTCGACACATTCAAAGATTCTGGAAATTACGCAGTATATCTCGCAAAAGAAGGTGACACTCCGTTAGTTGCATCACTCATCGCCTATGATACAAAATCTGCCTACTATCTTCACACCGGTAGACGTTATGTCGAAAGTAAAGCATCAAAACACGCTTCAAAAGTATTAGTATGGGAAGCGATCAAAGATGCCAAGGCGCTAGGGAAAGAATCTTTCAACTTATACGGCATCGCCAAAAATGATAATAGTTTATTAGACCCCTGGGCAGGATTAACCGAATTCAAAAAAGGATTTGGTGGCCAAATTATTGAATATGCTGGCGCATTTGATTATCCATTAACGCCAAATTACTGGTTTATTCGAATTTTAGAAAAAACTCGACGAATCTGGGGATATCCATACTTTCTTCTCAAACAAATACTGAGAAAATAGTAAAACTGTTTGTATTACCCGCAGAACTTTGGCTCCAACATGTATGGGCCTGGATTTACTTCTTGTAATCGTCCTTTCTTCAAAAAACCACCGTGGTTCAATTGAAAGTGTAGGTGCGTGCCTGTAGAAGTACCTGTATTACCCATTTTTGCTATTATTTGCCCTCGTGTCACAACATCGCCTACTCCGACTTTCAATGAATTCGCCAATAAGTGACCATATAGCGTTGAATAACCATTCCCGTGATCAATTTCAACGACCCACGCATAACCACCACAAGGAGATCCCCACATGCCCGGGGTACAGTGAACACCTGCGTAAGTTACTCTTCCTGGGGCCGAAGCAACGATGTCTGGATTACTCTTTCCACCTGATGCTATGTCAATGCCATCGTGATAGGCAGAGAAACAACGACTAAATTGCCCCGCATACCCTGCAACTGGCCAAGAAAGGAACTTTGTGGCGGTGGGTGGAGTAAAAGTACCTGATTTATTCTTACTATAAATGACCGTACTCTTTTTAACAGGAACTGGCGTTGGCTTAAATGGTGCGACACCTGGAATGAATAAAACCTGCCCTTCTGCAATTGCAAAAGGAGGCGCAAGAAAGTTCGTCTCTGCGATAGTTGCTTGATCTACTTTGAATTTTGCTGAAACAATTTCTAGGTTTTCACCCGACAAAACAGTATACTGACTCCCCGTTGCGGGAGGAATTTTAACAACAGAACCGGCTTTTGGTTGAAAACCTACCTGAAAATTATTTGCCCAGCGAATACTATCTGCGCTAACATCCCAAGCGACCGCAATATTTTGAATAGTATCACCCCCAATAGTGTCTCCGTAAGTAACAACATACTCTTCCATATCGATTCTTTTTACATCTTTTGGCAACAATGTTGTTAAGGAACCTGCCTCAATTGCAATATCTACCTGATTAGATGCAAAAACGACCTGCTGTTCAACCGGCACATACTGTTCAACAACTCTTGGTGTTAATCCTTGCCCAACAATCCACGTAAAAAGAACTGAAACCACAATAAAAAATAGTATTGATTGCGCAAAAAGAGCAAAAACATTGCCTCTTCCCCAATAGAAAAGCTGTAATGTATCTACACGAAGGTTAATAAGCGCCTTTTCTATCTGCAATAGGAATGAAAGGAAACCTGAAATTAAACTCAAAAAACGGGTTATCAACCAACCGACAATCTGAACCAAGAAAGTTCCTGGACCTAATTTCTCTGTGTTTGGTAAATCGGTAAATAACTTACTCTGCTTTTTCGACTGAAGGATCTGCGTATAATCTGTACCTAGCAATTGCTCTGCCAAAATTTTCTTTTTTATACATTATGCCTTTTTTCGGAACTTTTAGTGTATAGGCGTTTATTATTATACCACAAACACTACTTGTTATTTAATTCGCAATTGTCAATTATCGATTCTCAATTTCTCTCAGTTTCTTCAGTTCTGTACCCAATATCGTGACTAATCAAGAGTATATTCACTACCTGGTTCTGGAGTAACTGCATTTAACTGCAATTCATTTTTTACCAATTGCGCAAAAATTGTTCTATTCGTTTGGTCTCCGTGAGTTACAAAAACTTCACGTGGAGAGTGACCAAAACTTCGTAACCAATAGAGTAAATCATGCTGATCGGCATGGGCAGAAAATCCGTTCAATGTATGCACTTTTGCGCGAACCGGAACATCAACTCCATGAATTCTTACCATATTTGCTCCATCAACAATACGTCTTCCAAGAGTACCTGGAACTTGAAAACCTACGAACACAATATGCGCATCTTTCATCGGCAATGTATTCATCAAATGGTGTAATACTCTACCGCCAGTACACATACCGCTCCCAGCCATAATCAATGCACCGCGTTCACCAGCCAACCGCTTAGAATCATGCACATTCTCGGTATATTCTAAACCTCTGAATGAAAATGGATCATCGCCAGAACGGACCAACGACATAGCGTCTTCATCATAATATTTCTTATACGCACGAAAAATTTCAGTTGCTTTGATTGCGAGTGGGCTATCTAGATATACTTTCAGCCCTTTCAGGAGCTTTCGTTCAATAAATAAGTTAATTTCGTACAAAAGTTCTTGAGTTCTTTCAACTGCGAAGGTTGGAATAATAACGCGAGATTTATCTTTTGCAGCTTCATTTAAGATTGAAAGTAATTCGAGCAATGTTTCATTCTTATCGCGGTGATTACGCCCTCCATAAGTACTTTCCATGACAACGTAATCTGCTTCTCGAATAAAATCTGGATCACGAATAATTCTCGCTCCGGTTTGCCCGAGGTCTCCTGAAAGAACTAATTTTCTTTCACGACCTTGCGAGTTGTTATACCAAATTTCGAATGTTACTGAACCTAGAATGTGACCTGCTTCACGCATTCTGAAAGAAAAATCCCTCAGTTTTACTATTTCACCATACGGATACACCTCAAATTTCTGCATAACTGCATCAATATCATCGCGGGTATAAATTGGTTCACCTCTAGAATAACCACTTTCTTCTGGGCTACTTCTTCCTGATGATTTCAAAAAATTTGCGTCTTCTTCTTGAATCTTTGCTGCGTCAAGCATTATGATTTCTGCAAGACTTTTGGTCGCATCAGTACAAATAATTTTGCCTGCAAACCCATGTTTCACTAACTTCGGCAACAAACCAACATGGTCAAGGTGCGCATGGGTCAATAAAACGTAATCAATGCGAGCGGGATCGAATGGAAAAGGTTCATAATTTAAACGTTCTACCTCAGCCTCTCCTTGGAACATACCACAGTCGACTATTGCCGAGGTACTATCAAATTCCAACAAATATGACGATCCTGTAACGATTCCTCCAGTTGCCCCTAGAAATTTAATTTTCATTAGATTCTCCTGACAAATAAACTACTTCACTTCAACCCAGGCATCTTGTTTGCCATCGAGTTGTTTAATTGCTAAGTCTAATCGCACCTGAGCCTCACTATAAATGGTTGCAACCGTGTCACCAATGTTTAATCTGTCACCAACTTGATGATGAAGATAAATTCCCGCACCCTTAGAATACGGTGCACCTAATGCTCGAGTTATTTGCACAATCTGCTGATTGTGGAATAACGAAATAATACCCGATTTCGTTGATTTAATTTCATAAGAAAAGGCCCCTGGTTTCATATCATCACCTTTAACTATCTTGACTGCGCCTTGCGCCTTAGCTATCTGCCAGAATTTTTTATACGCTTCACCAGACTCAAGGTTTTCTCGCAAAATTTCATGAGCGCCCTGATAGGTATACTTACCCGTAAGAGCGATCAGTTGGGCTGCCATATCGATAGTTAGATTTTCGAGGCCGACTGGTCGGCGTTTGTCTCGTTCAAGAATCCAAAGAATATCGCGAGCTTCGAGAATTGGACCAATTCCATTTCCATCAGGGCCTTTTGCCTGACGTTTATACACATGTACTTTAATATTGAATTTTTCAAACAATTCCTCGAAATGTGATGCGACTTCAGGGACATCTTCTACGGGGACTTTTGCAGTTTCTCCATATGGAAGATCAAGAAGTACGTGAGTTACGCCAGCTGCAATCTTTTTAGCAATGATACTGACAATAAATTTGTCATACGATTCGATATGAAGTGGTTTCTCAATCTGAATCAGAATATCGTCTGCTGGAGCTAAATCAAGCCCACCACCCCACACTAAACACCCATTTGTTTCTGTTACAACTCGGCGAATTTCCTCTTCGGTAAGAGCCACGGGCATCATTGTTTCGAGTACGTCAGAAGTACCTGCAGGAGTGGTGATAGCACGAGTACTTGTATTTGGAATAACAAACCCCAATGATGCCATCATTGAAACTAATACAGGCGTAACTCCTTTGGCGGGAAGCCCACCAATTGAGTGTTTGTCTACTACAATTTTGCCTTTATTTGCACCAAAATCAAGCATTACTCCTGTTTCAGCCATTGCCTTAGCCAAAAAGTACATTTCTTCTTCATCGAAGCCTGGATTATACGAAGCTGAAGCGAAATAAGTCATTTCAATAGGGGTAACCCGTCGCTTTGCAATATCAAACATTATCTCTTTGATTTCTTCGTAGGTAAGTTTACTACCAAGAATCTTCTTACGAATGAATTTTACAGACTGCGCCTGCCCCTGCACTTCAACCGCAACACGATCGAGTTCTGATATCGGATAACTTCCCCACAACGCTGCAGGTAACCCGATATGGCCATCATCAACCATAGTATCAGAAATGACAGCTAGCGCACCGGTTTCATATCCAACAAAAAACAAATCAATCAAATCACCTTCTTTGATACCGAACTGATCAGCTGTAAAACGATTTAAATAGACTTCCAGGGATATATTGTCACCTAGGATATCTAACTTCTTGGGGCGTAGATAAATCATTTGTCAGTATAGCAAGACAATTGTGATTTCTCAATAATAATCCTCGGTATAAATGCCACGTCACCATTGTGACATGCAGGTTTTCAACCTGCGGGGAAGTGTATTTCTTGCAATATATGCATTCTCAAACGTTCTCATCACCGCGCTAAAGCACGGCGTTTCTCGCAATCAAATAAACTACAATCAAAGAATAGCTATTGTAGAAGATATTTACTTGAAAATTCATACTCTAGATACACACTCCAATTTTTGCGAAGTATACAGAAATCCACTTCGGGCCAGCAATTCTGCAATTTACAAATTTCGTTAATGCCGTACAATTCATAGACCTCATTCTGCTTCGGAGGTTGCCCCAAATTATACGAATATACGACAAAGACATCATCAAAAATAAGTTCTTTTGCAGGCGTAAGAATTCGCTTCATGTGAAGACTGTCAAATACAAATTGTTCAGCGTCTAAATTCCCACCCGTAATCATATCTGCACTTCTCTTCAATTCATCTCGAATAGAATATTCGCGAAACAGTTGAGAACTAGGTAAGTTATAAAATATTCCAGAATCAGTTTCATGCCTTTTCAAAACGTATTTATTCTGAAACTTCAGTATAAATCCAACTATTAAACTCTTAACTGGAAATTCTAGCAAAGTTTCGTGTTCGAAAGACTCAGCTTTTTTGATTCCTTGCAACGTGATGAAGTACTTATCATCTCGTTTCTCAATCAAATCTTCGGCAATCAACTTGTTAAGGTGAAACAAAAAATTATCTTCTTGCGTATAGTTTTTTGCTACTGTCGTATATTTACTACCGTTTTTTCGCAACAATCTCGCCAATATTTCTCGTTGAATGTAATGCATTACCTTTATGATACCTTAGTTTTTAGGGTATTACACTACCCTAGTTAAATTCTAAGAATAAGCGAAAATAGAGAATTAAATTAAATATTTCTATAGTGAAAAAAATAACAAAGCTATTTGCCACGTGCTTACTAGTTACTGATTTAGAAAAATCTCTTAATTTTTACGAGAAAAAATTGGGACTACAGAAAAAATTTGAAAATGATGGATTTGTTGACTTCGAATTGGGTGAAACTGGGCTTGCATTATTTCAACAGAACAAGGCAACTGCAATGTTTCCGATAGAACATATGAAACCAACCGGTGGAAGTTTTCTTATCGGATTTCAAGTTTCAGATCTTTACGCATATTGTAAATCACTTGGAGAAATTGGAGTCAAAGTTTTTGAAGGACCAAAAACAACCACATGGGGGCAAAAAGTCGCATATATCAAGGATCCCGATGAGAATATTATTGAAATTTCAGAAGAATAAAGATTGAAAAGATTACTACAGGATAGTATAATACCACATGTCAGGAACCGTTCCCCTTGAAAAAGAATATACAAAAGAAAGAGGTGGCCCTGGCAATTCAATAATCACCATAGGTCCAAGAGAAAAAAATACTTCTGCTCCGAATGACATAGCTACTTACCTAAAAAACAGCCCTGTAGATTTTTTAGACAGTACAAGTACTTTTACTGCCAAAAAGATGACCGAAGAACGTGCCATTTATTCACAAGCAAAAGAAAGAACCCTTGGTTTTATAACCCATTTGTTCGGAAAATACTTTCCGGAGCCAAAGACATCAGAACAAACAATTCAAGATTTTGCTGCTCGAATTCCCTCTGAAGACAACGTTTTTATCGTTCTTGATAAACGTTATCAGGGCTTGACTCAATTGAAAGCGCTCAATAAACACCACCTCGAAATAAGAACTGCTCCATATGTTCCCTTGAAACTATCAGAACAATTGTTTTATCACGAAATATTCCACTTTTTTACTCCCATTACATTCAAATACTCTCAGCAAAGAAATCGATTCGAACTCATTCGACATGGCTTCGATACTTACAACCAAGAAGATCAAAAAAGTCGCGGTTTTGATACAGAAGCGAGCGCTGAACTTTTTTCTCTTGCCTGTGCGATTCATAACAAGGAAACTCATTTTTACCCTAGTGTCACTTATGCTCGTGAAACTGCTTTAATGTTAACTATTCTCGAGGAAATCGCAAAATCAAAAGGAATAACAATAAAAGAGGCATTAAATCAATATCTTTACAAAAATCTTACGAGTAACCCAACCTGGCTAAAAGATATTGTCAATGCACGTCAACATGCTGATAGTGCACGTGGAACTCCTCGTTATACAAGAGATCGATTAAAAGAACTATTTCGATTTGAAAGAAAACCCTATACGGTATTTGACCCACAAACACAACAGTTTATACATGATAGAGATGCAGTTAACCGAGTTGAGTATCTCGCTCTCTCATTATTTAACACTGCTCCCGAAAGTGCAGAAACCTATCGTCAATATGCGAATGCACTAACGAATTTCAACGTTACTGAAGAATTTACCAAAAAATTTCAAGAAAACTTTGGTATAGAACTTGCATTCAAAAGTACATAGATATCCCTGGCCTTACTGACGCGGGACTTACACTCCGAAATAGTATTCGCGAATTTGCTACAATTTCCAAGTGAACCTCGAAACCAACAAAATACTCATTTACACTTTTTTCGTTTGGAGCAAAACCAGCTTTAAATTTCTCCGAAACGCCGAATTACCAGGCTGCAACAAAATATACATAAAGAGTATTCAAGAGGCACATCGACTTGCAAAGCACATTTTCTACCGAAAATACGATATTGTCTTAGGCATAGCAGACCATAACAAAAACGCAACTAAACACAAAATCGAAACAGAATTCGTTAATTTTTATGGCAAAAGAAAGATCATTGAAAATGCACCAGATTCGTATCATCCAACACTCAATCTCAAGCCTGATGAAACCAGTTATTTAGCTAATCACACAACATCGGGCCCCTGCAATCGTTCTGCGTATCTAATCTCAAAAATGATTGCAGAAAATGATTTGCCGACTAAGCTTGGATTCGTGCACATCAACAAGAATACAACTTTTACTGATCTACAAGCAACAATTAGCAACTGGATTCAAACGCATTAAGCATTACGTATTACACTCTACTCCCTCAAACTCTTCATGAAATCAGCATTGTTCTTGGTAGTCTTCATACGTTCGATAAGTACTTCTGAGGCATTTTCGCCATTTTTCTCGATATTGTCGAGCATTCTGCGAATTAACCACGATAATTGCAAGGTTTCTTGACCAAGTAAGAGATCTTCACGACGAGTTCCTGAACGAACGACATCGATTGCCGGATAAATACGCTTCTCACCAAGACTTCTGTCAAGATGAAGTTCCATGTTACCAGTACCTTTGAATTCTTCGTAAATAAGGTCATCCATCTTGCTACCTGTATTAACAAGCGCAGTTGCAATAATAGTCAAGCTACCGCCTTCTTCAAAATTACGTGCAGCACCAAAGAATCGCTTTGGTGGATACAACGCAGCAGGATCAAAACCACCTGACAAGGTACGACCAGAACTTGGAATAACCAAGTTATAAGCACGTGCCAATCGGGTAATACTATCCATTAAGATTACAACATCTTTATTCCATTCAACCAATCGTTTTGCTCTTTCGAGTGCCATTTCAGCGACAGTTACGTTGTTTTGTGGATGTTCATCGAAGTTCGAGGCATACACCTCACCCTTGATAGAACGCTGCATATCGGTAACTTCTTCAGGTCGTTCACCAACTAACACTACAATAATTTGTACATCTGGATGATTTGCCGAAATACCGTTTGCAATTTCTTTCAATATCGTCGTTTTACCTGCTTTAGGTGGTGAAACTACCATTGATCGTTGACCGTGCCCAATTGGCGAGAGTAAATCGATGATTCTTGTAGAAAGAATATCTGGTGAAGTTTCAAGATGCAATTGTCTATTGGGGAAAATCGCAGTTCTTTTCTCGAAAGGTACTCGTTTCTGATTTTCTGCTGCTCCAAGGCCGCTAACATAATCGACTTTAAGCATATTGCGGTATTTTTCACCTTCTTTTAAAGGACGCACAACACCTTCTACAACATCCCCTGTTCTGAGGCTAAATTTCTGAATTTGTGTACTCGATACATAAATATCTCGTGAGCTAGGAAGAACACCTTCGACACGAACAAAGCCGTGATTACCATTATTTACTACTTCGAGAAAACCTTTCTCGTATTCGAAACCGCCTTTTATGGCTGAGGCCCGCAATATATCGTAAATAAGTTGCTCTTTGTCTTTGGCTGTGTAGTTTGCGACGTCTTTAACGTCGTATTCACCGGCCATTTTCTTTAAGGCAACGAGTGTTTCTTCTTGAAGTTTTTGAACAGTTAACATGAAAAATGATGATTATTTTAAGACTCTTCGGCTTAATTCACGCGAGAGGATGATTTTCATTAATTATATCACAGGAACGTACTCTGTCTATTCAGTTAGTTACTTCTGAATATTAGGTATGTTCTAAAGATTTTAATGTGGGAGATTTTTAAAAAAGGAGAGGGGATCGGCACTGCCCCAAACCGATCCCGAGGAAAACTCACTTTTATGAACTTTCCTCGAGATAGTGCCCGAGTAATGTCTCCTTATCCTCTGGCCCAGAACTTCCAGACCAAGGGATAAAAATACATTTCTGAGTTAATTATACTCTAGTGCATACCGCATGTCAATAGCAATACAGTATATAGGCAATAGTATTGCAGAACTGGCTTTCGCCCCTATCAACGGGGGCTTTGTACACATCCGTGATTTAGCTATGGTACGTGAAACATCTAAATTATAAGACAGGAAAACGGACAGTTTAATGCACAAAACGATGTGAAATGTAACTATCCTAACGCTGCAATGTTTGGAATGCTCTTATGAGCATAAATATTCTCGAATGTAAGCTTCTTTGCCTCTTTATAGCGCTGATCGAACGCATTCCCTGGCTTAACCTCGCCAAGAAGCCCCACCTCACCAATAAACAATGAATTTGTCCACACTTTACCAGTTAACGATGAAATCATTGCTGCAACAATAGCCAAATCAGCACCAGAATCTTTGATCGTGATGCCACCATTTACCTTAATAAATATATCTTTATGATCTAAATGCAGCTTAGGTAGCTTCTTCGCGATTACTGCAGCTAAAACTTCAACACGATTCTTTGAAACCCCCTCAACTACCCTTCTAGGTACTGCAAATGGCGAATCATTGACCAATGCTTGAACTTGCACAACCATTGGACGAGTTCCTTGCAATGTCATGGCAAGCGCACTTCCTGGTTCATTTGAAGAAAGTGACGAAACCAGCATCGTGGCAAAGTCCTGCTTGTCAGACATTCCCTGCACATGCATATCAAGAAAACCAACTTCACCGGTATCACCGTAACGATTTTTCAAAGTTCTAATCATACGGGTATTTTCACTCCCGACCTTTTCTAGGTATACAACAACGTCAACGATATGCTCAACCGTTTTAGGGCCAGCAACGTAACCTTCTTTAGTTACCTGCGCAATCAAAAATACTATTGTGTCATTCTTTTTTGCCCACGTCGTTAATGCACCAGTTACTGCTTTTAATTGACTCATTCCACCTGACAATCCATCAAGACCTGAATCTTGCAATGAATGGATTGAGTCAATAACAACTGCATCGAATGATTGCCCCGAAAGTCCAGAAACAATCACTTCCAGATCTTGCTCTGACAGCAGATATAAATTTTCTGGGGCATTTTTTGCTACACGTTCTAATCGCTCTGAAACCTGCTCTAACGACTCTTCACCCGACACATACGCTACCTGCTTACCTTGCATGGCAAATTGAGCCAAAATCTGAAGCAAGAGCGTAGACTTTCCTATACCTGGGTCGCCACCAACTAGAACCACCGTCCCACGCGAAATCCCCCCACCTAAAACTCGATCTACTTCAGAAAATCCCGTTTTCAATCTTTCCTTAAATTTTCTTTCAACTTTATGCGCCTGTACGAAGCTGGCAGACGTTCCGAATTTCGCAATCAAACCTTTCTTAGCCGCCTTAGGGGCATCTGCTGTTTCTTCAAAAGAGCCCCATTTTTCGCACTGAGGGCATTTTCCTGACCACTTCGATTGATTAAAACCACAACTATTACAAACGTACATGTTTATATTATATATCAAGCGTTAATTTATTCGGTAACAGAAAGCCCAGAGCATCAACCCGCATGACGCAATCGTGCTTGCTAAACATAAAAAGAACGAACGTTGAAACGTCAGTATATTGTGGCAAGTGTGGTGCGGTGGTACTTTTCTAAAAATAATTAACCACCGCACCACAAAATAATTACGCCTCTTTTTGAGATTCTTCTCTCTTCTTGGTTACTGTTGCAATTGATGCAGATAACATCTTTGCAAGCTCAACCAAAAGACCATCTACTTCTGCGCGATAATCTGAATTAATCAAACCAACACCTTCAAGAAGCTCTACCCAACATTGGCAACGAATAACTCCACGTCGTGCAACATACAACTTAATGACGAAGGTTTTTGTTGAGCCATATTCTCGCATCGAATACAGCTGCACCGCGACTGAGGCAGCATCTTGCATAATTGCCTGCAACAGGTAATTATCTTTCTCTTTCTTCGAAAGTTCGGCGACCTTTTTGTACACCGAGTAAAACAAATCTTGCGATTTGTCATAGAGTAAGTTTTTTTCCATGCACTATTCTGCAACGGAAAAAATGATTACCATAACTGATCAATAAAATATCTAGATACTGTACTTTTCTTATGCTATAACTAATTTCTTCCCTTTCAAGTCTAGTTGCAATGCTAGTTGAGAAGCCTTTTTCTGGGCATCAAGTAGATTATTCTCAAGAACATAATCTGCGACAAGGTTCTCAATTTCATGTTGCAACACTCTACGTAGTGGTCTTGCCCCGTATTCTGTACTAAATCCTTTTTCAAGTAGATGTTTTTTAGCTTTTTCGGAAATATTAACTGCAATATTCATTTCTGTTAAACGTTTATTGAGCTCGCTAATCAGAATTTCAAGTACTTGTGCAGCATCCTCTTTGGTTAATCCTTTGAAAATAATGACATCATCGAGTCTGTTAAGCAATTCTGGACGTAACTTCTTGCGAAGTTCTCGCAATAACTTTTCTTTCATCTCATCATATGCTTGGGAACTCAACTCAACAAGATTTCGCTGTTTTTGCTCACGATAAAAGCCCAAGACTTTATCTTCAGCAATTTGCTCTGCGCCAATGTTTGAAGTCAAAATGATTATGGTATTTTGGAAACTAACTCTATTCCCTTTGGCATCCATCAGGTGTCCGTCTTCCAAAATTTGTAAAAGGATATTTAATACGTCAGAATGCGCCTTTTCAATTTCGTCAAAGAGTACTACACTGTACGGATTTTCGGCAATTTTTTCGGTTAACCACCCACCTTGTTCAAATCCAACATATCCCGGAGGGGAACCAATTAATTTTGATACACTATGCTGCTCCATATATTCAGACATATCGATCTGAATGAGCCTATCTTCATCATTACCGAACAGATTCTTTGCTAAAACCTTGGCGAGTTCTGTCTTTCCGACACCAGTTGGTCCGAGAAAGAGTAAGCTTGCCCACGGTCGCTTCTTACTGCTTACCCCTACTCTTCCCCGCTTTACCGCATTGGCAACCTGTTTAATTGCATCTTCCTGACTAATAATCTCAGTCTTAATTTTCTCTTCTAACTTCAACAACATCGAAGTTTCATCTGCACTTACCGTTGACATCGGAAGCTTTGTCCAGGTCGATACAATATCTCTGATATCTTCATCGGTAATTGAAACCTTTGAATTCTGCAAATCTTTACGGTGTTTTTCTTGCAATTCCTTAATTTGCTTCGAAATAGCAACAATTTCACTCTGCAATTTTTCTGCCAATGAGTAATCGCCTAGGTTCACCAATCTATCTTTCTTGTCAGCCAATTCTTTTTTAATTTTCAATAATTCACCCAAACCACGATACTTGTACTCGCGTGCGAATTTTTTCTTGCTTGCAGCAAGATCTAAGATTTCTAGTGCTTTTTCGGGCAATACACGATCAGGAATATATTGCGATGTTAAGCGAATAACCGATTCTACTGCTCCTGGCTGAATTACAATATTGTGCTCCTTCTCTAATGCTTTAACCGCATCTTTAAGGAGGGTTGTCGCATTTTCTACTTCAGGTTCTTCAATTTCGATTACAGAGAAAAATCGTAAAAGACTCTTATTAGTTTCGTATAATTGATGCATTTCTTCGGGAGTCATTGCAGCAATTATGCTTAGACCATTTTTTTCTAAAAAGGCTTTGAAGGTACTCCCCATATTCATACCACCACGGATAGGTGAAGCAAGCAAAGTTGCAAAGTCATCAATATACAAGACCAATTCTTCAGAGCCGTAGGCATCATTTAACACCGCCATCACCTGCTTTTCAACCTCATTTGGAAATTTCGAAAGTGCAATTATTGCAGGTAAATTCAGTCTTAACAATTTTTTATGATTAATTGATACTGGAACATCACCGTTAATTAAACGATAGGCCAATTCATCAACAATGTGTGACTTTCCAACGCCACTTGGACCAACCAAGAGTACATTGCGATTTCTTGAACGCAACAAGATCGTAAGTATTTGATCAGTAAATTCGTGTCGTTGCCCTTTGGCAATAACTTGCTCGAATTGTCTAAATTTGTTTGTAAGGTGCTCCGTAAATAACGTAATTGCGGGTTCACCATTCTCCTGCATCAAAGTAGGCAATGGTTTTGCGAGTGGTAATGAGACATCTTCGGCTTGCCGAAGAATTTCAAAAGGCATAGCAACTGCACGCAAAACATCTTGTGCAAAATTTGTAAGTGAAGGAATGTGCGTTAAGAGTTCCTTAACAAATGGTAATTCTTTAGTATTGCCCTTAAATAATGCCAACAATACATGTTCTGTTCCGACATAATACCCTGCAGCTTCTCTCGCAATTCTAACGCTTTCTAATATAAGTTCTTGCGAATCGGGAGATAATGATAGTGATGAATTTTTTAGTAATCTGGTTTTTGCAATTTCTGCACCAGTTAGTGAACTTAATCGCTTTGTTGTTTCAGCACTATCTAAGCCAAATTTTTCTAACAAAAAATATCCGAGTGAATCTTTATTTTGTAGTATTCCGATAAACAAGTGCTTAGGCTCAACAGCGGTCGCTTTCGATTTTTGCGCTACTTTGAATGCATACTCGATCATAAAATGAAATGCCTGAGTGAATCTTGAGACAGGCAATTGCTTATTTCTCTGTATTTTGACTGTTGGCATGTAGCAATTATAGCAGGTGACTGCTAATATGCAAACTGTAAACAATCCATTTAGAGGCTTTTTTCTGCACTATTCGCAAGTATTTCGCGAAATACTAAAATTACTCCATCAGGATCTCGTAAAACTAACTCTTTCGTTCCCCATGGAAATTCTCTAATTGGAACAGCAATTGTTAGGTCATTTTCATTAGCACATTGGAAAATATTTTCGATTGAGTCTACGTCAAACATCAATGAGATTTTGGAGCTTTTGACTTCTTCCAGAAAGACTTCTGGTTTTACTGCAATATGTCCATCGGCGATCTCAAATAGTGCATTTCCTATGCCAAAAGTTACGCCACAATATTTTTCGCTAGCAGTAGGACAAGTAAATTTTTCTATAAATTCAGAAAATCCATACGCAAAGATAGGCTCGAATCCTAATTTCTGATAGAAATCTAATGATCTTTGCATTGACTTAACTTTAATATGTGCGCCCATTCTCGTTATTGCAAATTTTTTCATATTGATACAAAATTATTATGTATTAATACTCATATTTTCCCAGGAGACTTCCTCTATTGAAAGCTTTTGATATACGTATATACTTACTTATGACCATTTTTTACACAGTACCATTTCGTGGTAAAGAAAAATATCAAAAAGAATATGACGCAATTCTGTCACTTTTAGAAAGAACCGGAGCGACAGTTATTTCTCCTGAAAAAGGGAACTATTTAAATAGCATCTCCCCTAACGAGCCCGTGAGTAAAGATACACCAAAACATATTCATTATGAAGCAATCAAGCGTGGAATTCTTGCAGCAGATGCCGTCGTTTTTGAAATTTCCCATGAATCATTTCAAATTGGTCATGAAATGACGCTCGCAATTCAAGCAAAAAAACATGTTTTATGCTTGTCGCTATTTGAAAATTTTGAACGTAAAATCTACTCGAAATTTTTCCATGGAGCGAGATACTCTCTTGGTACAGTAGAACAAGAAATTGAACGTTTTCTGCATATTTGTGCTCAAGAAAAACTTCCTAATCGCTTTAACTTTTTTCTCTCAAATTCTCATTTACAATTTTTAGAAAAGCAAGCGGAACTATACGATATGAGCATCTCCGAGTATATACGACAATTGATAGACAAAGACAAAACCTCATAGACATCCCCGGCCTTACGGACGTGTTACTCGCGCTTGTCGCAATAAATCGCACCAAGAAAGCAAAAGTTACTGAATCACAGCTACGACAAAAGGATACAACAATACCATAAAGAAGGTGTTTACAATCGCCCATTGTGCAGTAAACTCTTTATCCAATTTGTACTGCTCTGCATACATAACTGGGAATAGCCCTACGGGAGCACTAATCGACATTATAATGGCTTGTTTTGTAATAAGAGGCAGTGGTAATTGCATGAGTACGATACTGAGAATAATCCATATTGCAATTTTTATAATTGTCATAGAAGCGACATTTTTCAACTGCTCTCTTGTCGGAATGGTAACAACAAAACCAAGAATTACCGCAGACAAAAAAGAAAATCCTGAACCGGCAAAAGTGAATATTTTCATAACTTCTGAAGGTAATTGAATTCCAAACAAACTAACCCCGATACCAAGATATACTGACCAAAGAATAGGATCAGTGAGCAATAATTTTCCTACCGATTTTGCGTCTACACGACCTACTGCAAAAATTGGCGCTGCAAGCATGAATAGTATTACCAAAGTCAAATCTATCACTACTACTTGTGCAAAAACTTCAGAAGCAAACGCGCTTTGAATTATCGGATAGGCGACTGTTCCGATTGCAAATGAAACTCCTCCGACTAGTGCAGCACGTTGAGTTTTTGAATCATTACCAGCGAATTTCTTAAAAAAGCTGAAAATTATCACGAAAAATACAAAGAAAATTACGGCGTAGCCCAATAATGCCAAAGTACCAAAATCAATTGTTGTTTGTGCAAGTATCGAAAATATTAGCGCAGGAGCGACAATTTTGAACAATATCGGTGTTAAATAAACTGAAGAATCATTAGAAAGAATCTTCTTTGCCTTGAGTATTGCGACCAGAAAAGCGAGCAAATATACAGGGAGTAATGCCAACATAATTTCCATAAGTGAATTATCTTGCAAATCAAGAAATTTAGCAACAAAAAAGGGCGCTCAGGCTTTCGCCTTCGCGCCCTTTCTTACTAGAGTTCCTTAAGCTCTATTTTGTTTTTACTCTTTTCAAACTCAAGCTCAAGTGTCGTTCTGTCTCAGAAATTGAGAGAATTACAACTTTAACTTCTTGCCCTGGCGAGACAATGTCTGCAGGATTTCGAACGAGTTTGTCTGAAAGTTCAGAAATGTGAATAAGACCGTTAATACCGTCATCAATGCGTACGAATGCACCGTATTCAACGACACCTTCAATAACGCCTTCGACGATTTCACCAATCTTGTATTTACGAATTCTGTTCTTCCAAGGATCATCAATCAATCGCTTGATTGAGTAAGCGATACGACGACCGCCTTCCTTGATTTCAAGAACCATAACCTTCACATCATCACCGACGTTGTACAACTTACCAACATCAGTAACTTTGTCCCAAGACAATTCTGAAAGGTGGACCAATCCTTCAAGACCTGAAGTATTAACGAAAATACCGTATGGTGTGATCGCAGTGACCTTACCATCTAATATATCGCCTTCTTTGATCTTTTTGAGAAGTTTCTCTTTTGCTGCCATATCGGAACCAAAAGTAACTTGCTTCTCTGAAAGAATGATTCTACTTCTCTCGCGATCAAGTTCAATAATCTTGACCTTGATTTGCTCACTCAAGAGTTGTGTTAAGCGTTGCTGAACGACCGAGGTAACATCCTTGCCGTACATTTTGCGACCGCTTTCGAAAATTCTTGCTGGATCAAGCTGAGAAGTTGGAATAAATCCGCGAATACCTTCATGAAGTTCACAGATTACCCCACCCGTATTAACCTCGACAACAACTGCATCGATGACATCACCGCTACGAGCTGCCTTTTCAAGATCAAACCAGATACGAACATCTTCTGTTCGTTTGAGTGAAAGTACTAAACTTCCATCTCTACTTTCTGGGTAAACAACATAGACGAGAATTGGATCGCCGATTTTGATGCCTTCGACATCAACAACCTTACTTTTCAATTCACGACCAGAAATTAACCCTTCACTACGACCACCGACATCGACAACGAGTGAACTCGCATCTTTGCTGATTACCGTACCTTCGACGATATCGCCCGTTTTAAGTTGTTTATACGAACGAACTACGCCTGCAATTTGCTCATCAAATTTTGCCGAAACAGGAAGCTGAGCTGACTTGTCTGCAACGGATTTCTTTGTACTTGACATAAGAAAATTCTCCTTGTGTGTTTTTGTTTCTGGAATTATATCATAGGCGCGTGAAACATAAAAGATTACAGGACAGCCCAAATGACTATAGTTTTCTACTCTCTAATTGGCACACTACCTTGAGGAGTATCGATTATTCGGATTCCTTGACGTGTCAAGAGTTCACGAATTTCGTCTGCTCGGGCAAAATTCTTCTCTTTCTTTGCCTCGTTGCGCTCAGTTATAAGGTCATAAATTTCTTGTGAAAACTTTTCAGTTTCTAACAATTTCAGACCGAGCACTTGATCAAACTTTTCGATAAGAACGAGTTTACTTTTTGGTGCAATCTCTTTATCTTTCAATGCCTCCCACAGAATTGACAATGCGCCCGGAACATTCAAATCATTCGCTAAATGTTCGGCGAATTTCTCTTCATACTTCAGTACGTCACTCTCAGCATCTGTTGCTAACGATCTCAATTTCTCGACTTCTTCCTTAATCGATTTTCTAGCACTTCTTGCTGCTTCCATGGCCTCCCAGGTAAAATTCTGCGGATAACGATAATGTGCCTGCAAATAGAAATATCGTAAATCAAGTGGATCAAAACCTCGCTCAACTATGTCTCTTAAGATGTAGAATGTTCCAGCACTTTTCGCCATTTTTTTACCATCAACTTTGAGGAATTCGCCATGCAACCAATACCGTGCAAATGGCTTCCCAGTTGCAGCTTCCGATTGAGCAATTTCGTTTGTATGATGGACTGGAATGTGATCTACGCCGCCCGTATGAATATCTATCGTCTCACCAAGATATTTCATTGCCATAGCAGAACATTCGATATGCCAACCAGGAAATCCTTTTCCCCAAGGGGATTCCCATTGAAGAATAGCTTCTTGATCAAGTTGCCACAGTCTGAAGTCGGCTGGATTTCTTTTTTCTTCATCAATTACTACCTCATCGCGAACACCTACCTGATTCTCATCAAGTTTTTGACGTGAAAGTTTTGTATAGTCAGGAAATTTTGAGACATCAAAATATACCGCAGCTTTTGTAACATAGGCATATCCAGAATCTACCAATCTTGCGATCAAATCGATCATTGTCTGAATATCATGCGATGCTGGGGTAATTTTCCAAGGTCGCTCAATATTAAGTGAATCTGAATCTTGCAAGAAAAGTTCCGTATAAAGGTCTGCAATTTGCTGAGCAGTCATCTCACGACCTTTTTCACGTTCGCGCTTAACCGCTTTTGCCATCTTATCTTCACCGAGATCTGCGTCAGAGGTCATTTGCCCTACGTCTGTTGTATTCATAACTCGGTGTACGTCGTAACCAAAGTATTTTAGCGTTCTAGTCAACAAATCCCATTCGATGTAAATTTTTAAATTCCCAATATGCGCATCGTAATAAACCGTTGGACCGCAGGTATAAAGAGATACTAGTGGAGGATTAAGTGGAACAAACTCATCAAGTTTTCGAGTAAGTGTATTATAGAAATGTAATTTTGCTTTCATTATCGTAATTATCAAACATTATTTAGTAATTTTCAATGGTAAAATGGAAGAAAAGTTCTTTACAACTTTGTAAAGATAACTTTTTTTGATTCCTTGGTGATTCGACAGGATGGTTTGACTTCACGCAAAAGTTTTTCACTGTATTCCTTTTGAATACCTAATAATTTGCATGTTGTCTCGCCGCTTACCTCTACGCGGTAATTAAAACGAAATATTTTCCTATTTTTTTTATCTACAAACACTGTTAACCCTGTATTGGGTTTATATGTTTTAATTACGTCCCTAACGTCAAATTCGACAATTTCTAGTCTGCTATCTATTGCTAATACTGTCTGCATATACTCGTCGGAAGGTACCCAGACGAATGCGAAATCTGTGTGTTCAGGGATTGTTACCCCATTTTCGAAGATGCCAGGGGCTGGTGGCGTAACACGTTTCGGAACTTGAATTACTGCAATTATGCCCAGCCCGCGTAAATAACAAAGTTTTTTCTCTTTCAAAACTTTAAGCAAAAAATCATCACGTTCAAGAGGTAATTTGATTTTTTGCTCGTCGTTCATGTATTTTTTTTGAGAAAAACTACTAGATAAACCAAATTATACACCTATAAACTTACGAGTAATAGCCAAAAACGCATAAATAAATCGACAATTGGCGATAAGATTGAACTGATTCCTAAGAGCAACAGTAAACTTGACCGATCCTCTTTACGTTTACTCGCATTAAGCAAGAAATAGCTCATACCCACATATAGTAACAAAACAACAATTTTGACAACAAAACTTGCATGTAACAAGAAAGTGTAATCTTTATTATTTGCGAATAGTATTATTTCATACAAGGCAGTGACGCTATTTGCAACCGCATTAGCTGTAAAAACGTTAACAAAAATTGCAACAAAATTCCTTATTGCGACAAAGGTTGAATTTGAAGCGAATTTTCGACTAATTGCGCCATACAAAAAATATAGAATAATTAAAATTACTGAAACTGAAATGTGAACAATAGTAACCAAAACAAGTGAAAACTGGTCAAAGAAAAATGGAAAAAAAGGAATGAAACCTGAGAAGAAACCATCAATTAACCTCCAAAGCAACAAAGGAATTACTACCAATGGTGCGAAAATAATTATCTTGTTACTGATGTTCATACAGTTTACGGTGTTACCGTTGGTGTTGCCACTCCGAGATCGATGTAACCCGCAGTATTTGTACCACTTTTCAAGAACAATGCTCCTAATTGTGAACCATCTGTGGTGGGTGCGATAGCTTCAAAAGTTGCAGCTTTGTCAATTCCTGTAAAGGTTTTCGTCCATTGAGTAGTGCTTGATTTCACATACATTGCAGATGGCTCGTATTTTGCCGATAAACTTTGCATCGCAATATAAAAGCCGCTCGCAGTATCATTGCTAGAAGGCACAGCAAATTGCGTAAATTCATATTTGCTTGTGTAGTATTTGAAAAGATTTGCTTTGGCTCCTGATGGGATATACATACGAATCAATTTCGTTTCTGTTGTAGTTGCATCTCGCTTAACCACAACATAAATATAATTGCCAATTACAGCAAAAGATCCGATTTCGCCTGCGGTATCACTTGTGTAAACTGCTTGTGCACTCGAATCTGTTTTTGATGAACCTTTTTTGATAACTTTTTTATCAGTTGTGTCAATAAAATATACCTGAGAACCAACTGTTTGCTCTGATTTCCCGTAAACCCAGCTGGTACTCAATTTTCCTAATAGCGTTGAACTTACCGAATTGGTAACAGTTGGTGTTGGAGTTGCAGTTACTGTTGTAGTTGGCGTTATTGTTGGGGTAGCGGTAGTTGTTACCGTTGGTGTTGCCGTTGCCGTGACAGAAAAAGGATCTGTTACGGTTGGCGTTGCCGTTGCGGTAATCGTTGGCGTTGGGGTCGGCGTAAGTGTTCCTGAAGGGGCCTTCCATGAAACTATAATGAAGGTTGCCGCTGCAATCAAAACTATAATTACAATTAATGCTTTATTGCTCATGATTTAGTATACACTTTTACTATGTTTGCAACAATAGCGTCAAAAGATATGATTTAACAAGATTTTCTCTACTGAGCTCGCGACATATTCTCTACCGAAAGTTTTACCGTTGCCTGTTCACTTGCTGTGAAATTGCCTTGATAATTGTAATCGGTAATCATTTGAACGCACATAACCGAAGGTGACGGCGGTTCTACGGTAACTTTAATCGTAACTTGTTCAGGATAACTTTCAGCAACCAAAGTCTCTACCTGTACTTGTGTACAAGGGTCAGGTAATTGAGAAGTAATAACATACTCCCAAGAAGAGTTACCTAAATATTTTGCAACCAGATCAAAGCCTTCAACTGAATCTTTTCGAATACTGGTAGTCGTCTGAGGTTGTGCTTTTTGGGATGCTGCATTATTTAGATAATTAACAAGAATTATGCTACCAACTAGGAGTGCTCCAATTACCGCAACAATTAATGTTTTTTTCTTATCCATTCACAATTTTAACACAAAAGCTTTTTCCTGTTTACTTTCATGAATTCTGCCCTTATAATACGCATTATGAACTCGGATATACAAAAAAAATTAGAGACTTTTGTCTCACAGATTGTTAAAGATCTTGGATTTACTCCAGAATCAATTACTGTAACTGGCGAGGAAACAGCCGAAAAAACTGACATTCAAGTCATCGTCAAAGGTACTGATCTTGAATTGCTCATTGGTTATCATGGCAAGAATTTACAAGCTCTCCATCACCTAACTGTCGCTACACTCAAGAGAATGTTCCCTCCAGAAACCAGAGTGTCATTATTCTTAGATGTTGGTGATTATTTCGAGAAACAGAATGATAAAATTCGTCAGCAGGTTACTCAGGCAGTTGAAGAAGTTAAACTCCTTGATGAAGCATACGAGTTTCCACCAATGCCACCTCGTTTGCGTAGGGTTGTACACTTAGAAGCGGAAAAGCATACCGACGTGAAAACCGAAAGTAAAGGTGAAGGTATGAATCGCCGAGTAGTTATTTACCCAAAAAATGCACTCGAAACTACACCAACTGCGTAATTTCGTACTAACCAATACTCTTTTTACAATTAGCCTCGCATTTGTTTTTTTATTACCATTTTTCGCAGGCAAAATTATTAGCGACTCGCAAGCATACATCTTTGGGCAATATATCAATTATCTACAAATTCGCATTACCTTGCATTTCTTGCTTGCGTTACTAACGATATTCGTTGCCTACAAAGAGAAACTATCAATTATTAAAGATTTACGACCACTTTCGATTATATTTCTTATAATAATTATTGTTGCAAGCATTCATGGTGCAAGAATTGGGCAAACAACAGGACAAGAATTACTTTACGCAATTACTGGATTAAGCAATGCATTCATATGGGGTGTCACTTTCATTGGATTTATTATCGCGCTACATACACTGTTAAGCGACACGCAACGACATTTGGCGATTGCGGCAGCAATCGCCATTATTGCGACATTTCAAACAATGTTGGGGGCATTACAATCATTTTTTGCTTCACCAATTTTTCCGAGTATTCTATCTAAACTTGGTCAACCTCTTGAGTTCACTAGTTTTTCTTACATCGGAACGACAATATTTTCACGTGCTTACGGAACAACGCCACATCCAAATTTTCTCGGAGCAATATTCGTACTTTTATTCATACTTTTGCTAGGGTTGCAGATCGACAAGTACAAAAAGCTGGCAATCTCTATCGTTTTATTTATTGGAACAATACTGACACTTTCAAAAATTTCTGTATTCGCAATTTTTATAACTCTCCTACTCTATATATCTCGCAATGTATTGGCCAAAGTTAATATAAAAATTGCATTTATCGCAATATTTTCGCTTGCTACGTTAGTAGCAACTATATTCATCACGCCAAATTTTTCGAGCTCCGATGAATCATTTTTAGCATCAAGAGGCATCATTACGACCATTTACTTGAAGTTACTAGAATTGCGCCCAGAATTACTACTCATGGGAACAGGTTTCAAATTCAGTATTCCGACCTTTTTGGCAAATGCCTCACAACTAGAAACAACAATAATCTATATAAACAGGATATTAGCGGAACCTCCACACAATGTACTTCTTTTGCTAGTTGTTGAGTTTGGCATTCCACTGACAATACTTTTATTAGCAGCTTTGTACTTTTTTGTTCAGAAAAATTTCAATTTTTTACCGCAATGGCAGAAAATGGCACTACTTTCTATTATCACAATATTTGGAGCTTTCGATCACCTACTTATCTACTGACACTGAGTAAACAATTCGCCAGAAGTTTGACAAATCCACATATTTTGCCAGATTTCTGTGTTTATTGAATTGGTTGATTCTGAAATTGTATCTGCTGAACAGTCAATCTTAAAATCATCGAGTGGTAAAATGTAGTGTCTTTTGAAGTAATTTCTTATCATTTGGTTCAAAGATACAGGTTTGGCATTTTTCGCAACAGGAGCTTCAGTATTAGCGCCAGCATAAGCATCGCTTAACTTAATGTTCATTAAGGTTGGGACGTATTTCTCAGGAATATCTACTTTTTCTACACAAAGAGAAGGATTAAAAGTTGAATCACAATTTCTGAATACTGCGGGAATAAACGCTGGAGCAACCAATTTCAAAAATGCCAAGAGTTCATTATTTGGCTTATAATCATTAAATGCAACAGCACTAACTCTAGTCGGAATCGCTAATGCTCCTTGATTCCAATATGTTTCTCTTTTCCAATACGTTGTCAACGACTTAAATCCATCTTCATTGACGCCGAGTGGTTTACTCAAAGATCTTTGTTTTGCAATTGTGTTTTGTAAGTATTCTGCACAGGTGGCTGTCGCCCGACCAGAGGCCAAAACAACCTGCTCTACTGTTGCTTGATCAAGCACGGAAGGGCCTCTTGTAATGCCACCCTGAAATGAATCACCTGCGCGATTAAATGCATATGATACAGCAGTATCTCCTTTTTGAACTGCTTTTGCGTATTCTTGCAAGTCAGGGCCAGAAAGATAAAGACCTTCCACCTCGGCACTTGCCGAGAGACTAAAGCTTCGGCAATTAGATTGCGATGCCACAAGATGACACATAGAAGGATTATTCGAACTGCAATATGCTGTATTAGTGCTTCTTGTCTTCGGGTTGAAACTTAAAAATGATGCTTTATCTGGGCTACTATATAATTTCTCATCAACTTTCCAAAGTCCACCGGTAACAGCGCTTAATATTGTTTCACGTGAAGTTTCCATTTGTTTTTTATCATCATCCTTTGGGACTGTTAATAGACTCCCTTCTTTTGCAGCAGTATCAGTTTTGCCTACGAATCCTGTTGAATATTGAGGTGCAGCAGCAAGCATATCGTAAAGCATAGTTATTGCAATCCCAATATTTTTCATCTTTCTATAATCTGCTTCCTCTTCAGGCTGCCACGCATATAATTGAAATAGCCTAGAGCCTGCGAATTGAATCGTACCAGACAAATCGAGTTTCTTTACCGCGAGTTCGCGCCCTTCAAATTGATCTTCCTTAACATTGTCTGGGAGAATCAACTTGAATGTTACCGATTTTTCATCTTTATGACCTTTGAGGTACTCTTTCGAAAATACGTTAACATCACCGATCCCTATACCTGGGGAGCGTGTACTACAGCGACCGACGATATAGTCAAGAACCGCTTTGCTTGCATTCGCCGCACCACCGCCGGCTTTACCGATTTGACCACTCCACATTTGATTGTAATCTTCAGTATCAGGATCACTAAATGCATCACATAATTCTTCAGCTCTCTCTGGAGATAGATTGTTAAACCAAACTGCAGAAACAGCTACATACAACTCATCATTCGTCATCTGACGCATTCCAGCAACGTCTGGTTCAGTTAAATATGGAGGTAAGACCAATGGCTTAACAATTAATTGCGCAACTCCTTTATTTGTTTCGCTATTCGGTTCACATATTGAAAAAGTCTTAACTTCAGGCTTTACGGTAGAATTTGACGGTGTCGGAGGTTGATATTCATACTTCATATTTGCCGCAGCTGCAAGTTTCAACCCTTGACCATTTTTCTCACTGAGAATTTTATCCAGTCGTACTGAATCAGGAACTTGCTCAAGTAATTTTCCATTAATCACGTGACCTACTGCTAGGCTACAATCGCCCGGAATCCCATTCGCAACGCATGTCGCCCCACCTTTAGATGTATTCGAGGTAGTCGTCGCAGCGAGCTTTACTGCGACTTGAGTCGCTTCATTGTCAATTAAAAGATTCTCAATAACTGGTTTATCAAACGCAAACTTTGGAGTTGTATTTTCTTGAGTAACAGTAGACGGAACAATAGAAGAAGGCTTAATTGTTGGTAAAATGTACGAATAAACAGAAAAGGTAAGTGATACAAATACCCCAATGAGTAAGACTCTATTTAGTGTTCTTCTGGTACTCCTTCTCATGCACTAATTATAGAGCATTGACGAGCTTTTGTACACGAGATTTTCTTCTTGCTGCGCTATTTGCGGTAATAACATTTTCTTTTGCAGCTTTATCGAGCAATTTAGTCAAGAATGAAAATGACTTAACTGCATCTTCTTTTGCTTTATTCTTCACGGCCAATTTGGTTTTGTTCAACCATCGGGTGATTCGGTCTTTTACTCTACGGTTAGTATCGTAGCGGGCTTCAGTTTTTCTTACTGCTTTTTTTGCATTTCTCAGATTTGGCATGGTGGAATTATAGCACAATATCAATCATGCGCAATAGTTCTAGCTTGCAATTGTTCTACGTACCTGTCGTATAAGCAATTACCTCACGCTTTTCGTAAACATGGTACAATAACTCATGGATTTAAATGTCAAAATCATGGCTATTATTGTTGCGATAGTTACCGTCATAATGACACTTATTCTCTTTTTGTTGAGCGTCATTTTTGGCGTTGATATTTCAAGAACATTCTTTTAAATATGCAAATTGACTTACCACATTATGTTATTTCTATTGCGCGAGTACTCATCAAAGAGGGGTATAAAGCATACCTAGTCGCAGGTGCTATTCGTGATACACAGCTTGGAATGGAACCGCACGATTATGACGTTGCTACCGATGCTCTTCCAGAAGAATTACTCAAACTCTTTCCGAAATCACTTGCTGTTGGTGCACAATTTGGAACAGTAGTTGTTGTTCAACAAGACTCCTCTGGCGAAAATTTCATGGTTGAAGTTACAACATTGCGAAATGAAGAAGATTACCTTAAAGGTCGCTGGCCATCAAAGGTGAATTTCGTGCGAAATCTCGAAGAAGATTTACAAAGAAGAGACTTCACTATCAATGCAATGGCCCTAGATTTAGGTGAGAAAGGAATTTCATATTTATCGCAATATCCAGAAATCGAAGCCCCGCAAAGTATTTCACACAAACACACATACGAATTCACGCTTATTGATTATTACGGAGGAATGAATGATTTAGACCAAAAAGTGATTCGCACCGTAGGTGACCCAATTGCGCGATTCACAGAAGATGGATTACGACCATATCGAGCCTGTAGATTCGCCTCACAATTAAACTTTACTATTGAAGAACAGACATTTAAGGCTATCACCGTTTGCCTTAATGTATCGAATATGGTTTCGCAAGAACGAATTCGCGATGAATTCATGAAATTATTACTTAAATCTCCGAAACCTTCAGTAGGAATCGAACTTTTGCGAACATCGGGCTTACTTGCCCAATTTCTTCCCGAATTGGCTGAAACTTATGGAATTAAACAAGATATTGGCCACGCATTTGATGTTTATACTCATCTTTTGCGAACAGTTGACCTAGCTCCAGATCGTGTAAAACTTGCTGCTCTCCTGCACGATATCGCCAAGCCAGAAACTGCGACCGGTGATGGGCATTTCTATGGTCACGATCAAGCAGGGGCAAAACTCGCAGGAAAAATAATGCGTCGTCTTCGTTTTTCAAAGGCTGAAATTAAACAAGTCGAAAACTTAGTTCGCTGGCATATGTTTTATTACCCGTACACTCAAGAAGAGATACAAGCACTACAAGATGGAAAAATGACAAAAGAAGAGCCTGAAATTAGTGAGACTATAAAAGAAGCAAAGTTTTGGTCTGATGGTGCAGTCAGGCGCTTTATTAAACGAGTTGGATTAGAAAATATTGAAGATCTGTTTGCTCTACGCATCGCAGATGCAACAAGTGAACCTGTCAGTATGTGGCAACCTGAAGAAATCATTGCTTTACAAGCAAGAATTTCTCGAATTCTCGAAGAAGATACTGCACTTAAACTTTCAGATCTTGTGATTGACGGGAAAACATTGATGAAAAATTTTGCATTGAAACCTGGTCCAGCAATCGGCAAGACATTAAATTTCTTATTAGAACAGGTCATTGAGAATCCAAACCTTAACGGCAAAGAAGAACTACTGACTTTATCAAAGAATTTCCTTGAGAAGGAAGGTTTGTTAACCGATTAAATTGGTTGGGGTTTGCAAAGCTTTTCGTTTTCTAATCGTTTTTGTGATGAACGTTACAATTACTACTAACAACACGTAAATTACAAAAGCAAACATAATAATAAGTCCTTGTGTGCTTAGCAGAATTCTTCCAAGTCGCGATGAGCGCAAATATGAAATAATTTCAGAAGAGTATTTTGCCATTCCTGATTTTTGCTCCTGAGCCAATTTTGCTTTAACATCTTCAATCGTAAAAAGTGATTCAATTGCAGGAAACGCGTTAATCGATTCTGTATTAATTTGTAGTGCATCATCACAAGGATAAGCATTGTCTTCAGAATAACAGTTAAATCCATTTGGCTCATATACAGATTTTGAAGCTACATACCAAACGAAATGGTCAAAATCGAAACCAATATACTCATCACCACGATCACTCCAGGTAGGATCAACCGAAACCCAGCCCGCGTCTGGAAACCAAACACCCACCCACTGATGCCCCACCCCGCTTAACTGCCTATCAACGCGTGCTCCAAGACCATCTCCAAAAACAGTTCTTGTTGGAATCTTCTGAGCTCGTAATACAGAAAGGAGCAAATCTGAATACTCCATACATACCCCATTCTTACTTTCTAATGCTCCTAATGCACCTTTTCTAAACAAGTCTTCTCTACTCGACACATCTTGATATGAAATCAAATTCGATACGAATCGCAGCGATTTTTGCACCGTTTCATATACCTGGCCACTTTTGGATAGGTTCTCAGTTGCAATTTTTTGAATTTCTGGCGCTTCAACCTGCCAATAGCGCGGTTCAGAACCAAGGTAATTTTTCATTGAATTCGGTAAATCTTCAAATTTTGTTGACTGAATTGTTTTTGGTATTTCTCCTTTTACAATTTTTGCATATCCCTCAATGACAATTTCACTTTCACTAGTCGCGGAGATTGGCAACCTTGCAATAACATTTCCATCCTGATCAATTCTAAGTGATTCAGGATACGGAGAGATTTTTGAGTAATAAACCACTTGGTTTGCGAATTCAGTCGCATCTTGTTGAGTTGGGAGTGCGATTTCAACATAATTAACTAATAAATCCTTAACAAAATTTGGAGAGTTCTGATTGGTAGCTTTAACTTTTCCCGTCAAAGAAAATTTAATAAGACGTTCACTTCCCACCATAATACGAACTGATTTGTCACGTAATTCATTGTGTGAATAGCGAATCTTAGTTTGTGTGCCGGCATCTTCAACTTGAGCTGGATTTGGCGTAGTCAATGATATTTCGCCAAGACTTTTTGCCACAAGCAACGTTAAATCATAAGTCGTTTTTTCAGAATAATCTACTGTTGGATCTTTGAAATCTACAGAAAAATCAGCGGGCAACCCTGGATACGATATCTCTAGAATTCCACCTTCATTAAGAATATTCAAATCCGTTTGATAAGAAATTTTGAATTCAAGTGGAGAACCATTTTTTAAATCTCGATAATAAGGAATTCTAATTTTATAGAACCCGTCTTCTACACTCGTTGCAAAAGTTATTGAATTATTATTGGCATCCTTAACTTGAACATTCGATATTTTGGTGTTCAAATCGATCCCTGCATCGCCATACGGAGGAACAACATATACAATTAAAGCATTTTTTTTGGCTGGAAAATACGTTTTTTTGTCATCCCAAGAAATCTTTTGCGTCTGCGTTACCAAAACCTTTTCGGTATTTGCAATTTGCATAGTTGTTGCAATATTCCTTGAGATTGTTACTGCAAAAACCTGCGATTCTAACAATAATGAAAACGCAAAACTCAGTATAAGTACGAAGAATAGGTTGAAAATTCTCTTCATTTCATCAGTCCGTTTTTAATACCAACTATCTGCGTTCTGAGTAGATGATCGTTCTGCATAAGTTTACTGACCTTATCAACGGCATGAATTACCGTTGTATGATCAGTTCTTTTTAGCGATCTAGCTACCCTTTCTAGCGGATAATTAAGTATATCACGAACCAGGTACATTGCGATTTGTCGAGGAAGTGCAACTGCAGCAGCGCGAGTTGAAGATTTCATTTGCCCTACAGTAACACCAAATGAATCAGCTACTCGTTCAAGTATATCTTCCACTTTTATTTTTTTTCGTGCAGCTTCTTGGTCGACACCTACTATTTTTTCGACCGTGGCTTTATCCATTGCTGTGTTCGTAATTTTCGCATAAGTGTATACCTTATTGTACGCACCAATTAGTTGCCGAATATTGTCTTCTACCAAGAATGCGATACTCTCAAGACATTCAAGCGAAAGCGGTGGACTATGCTCTTTATTATAATTAGCCAAAATAGCGACTCTTGTTTCGTAATCAGGTGGAATAATATCAATGATCATGCCTCCTTCAAATCGTGAGCGCAATCTGTCTGCTAAATTATTAATTTGAGCAGGTGGCCTATCTGAAGCAAAAATAATTTGCTTGTTTGCACCATGAAGCATGTTAAATGTATGAAATAACTCTTCTTGTGCACCTTCCCATTTTGAAATGAACTGAATGTCATCAATCATAAGGATATCCAACTTTCTATATTTTTCGCGGAATTCAGCTGTCTTTTTGTTGCGAATGGAATCGACCATTTCATTTAGAAAGGTTTCACTTGAGCAGTAAAAAATCTTCTTTGTCGGATCATTTTGCAGAACAGACATGCCAACTGCCTGCATAAGGTGCGTTTTACCGACGCCAACACTTCCATAAATAAATAATGGATTGTAATCTTGCCCTAAGTGCTGTGAAACTGCCTGTGCTGCAGCATGAGCAATTTGATTATTGTTGCCAACAACAAATGTATCAAATGTGTATTTTTCATTAAGGAATGAATCTTTTACCGCCTTTTCAAATTTTGATTTCTTCTCTTCAACTTGTGTTAGTAAATCGCCGACTTTCGGAATAGTACTTTTTATTGGAACTTTTGTTGACTCAAATACTTCTTGCTGAACTTCAAGTAAAACGCCATTTCCTTCACCAAGTACATCACGAAATATGGTTTGCAACTGATCTTTTGCATTTTTTTCTAACCATTGCAAAGTCAGATTATTTCTTACTGCAATTTTTATACTCCCGTCTACGACATCGGAAAGTTTTGTTGAATGCTCGATCCACGCTTTATACGATTCTGGCGAGAATTTCTTTGATAGTGAAAATTTGACTAGCTCCCACAGTTTTTGCATTTCTTGAGTTGAGATAGTCATACGTGAAGTAATATCATATTGTGGATAGGTTGTCCACAGACCTGTAAAATTACCGACACAAAGCAAAAACTATACGACATCTTTTTTCAATCACCTCATGATTCCGTTGTAACCTTTGTTTCCCGAACGAATAATTGAAAAACAACCTTGATGAATTTTTAATTATTCTCACTCACGTCCCCAAATCTTCGCAATGTTTTTTTGATATCAAAGGAATATGCAATTCCACCTTTATACGCAACGAGTTTAAAGCCTTGCGCTGCGGGGACCTCAAAGGTCAATTTAACATCACCAGGATTTGCAGCAATAAACGCCTTCAAGGCATCCAAGTCATCTTTTGCAAGATTCTGATGTAATCTAATCTTAATGTTCTTCACAACCCTATCCGTTTTAGTAGATTCAGGGGTAATTAATTCGAAGTTGGAAATAACAAAACTTACTTTATCAAGGCGTTTGTCTATTCGCCCTTTGAAGATAAACGCCTCATTTAGGGCATCAGGGTTTTCAAGCAGGAGCTTGGCAAAAACCTGATACGTTCGTGGGAATAAGACAGCGCTAACCGTCGAGGTTGTATCTTCGAGATCAAGAAATGCCATCATATCACCATTTTTAGTATTCAATTTTTTCATTCGCGAAATAGAGGCACCGATAAATATCTCTTCTGCAGGTAGTTCAGCTATTGCTTCATCCAGAGATTTTGCCCCAATTGACATGAAATAATCAGTGTATTGATGCAACGGATGAGAAGTTAGGTAGATACCGAATAAATCTCTTTCCCATTTAAGAATCTGCATAATTGAGGCAGGTTCTACTACTGGCAAAGGTGTCTGTTGCACCATCTTTTGTTTATTTTCTTCACTTCCACCAAAGCTGAAAAGACTCATTTGCTCAACAACTTCTTTCTTTATTTCCGCCTTATGACGGTCATAAATTATTGGAATTAATGTAATTAGTGCATTACGCTCGCCCCAATCATTCATAGCTCCAGCCTGCGCAAGTAACAACAAAGTTTTCTTATCGACTCGATCTAAATCAACACGAGATATCAAATCATCGAGGTGTTGAAATTCTCCACCTTTACCGCGTTCTTCGATTAATGCTTCAAGGGCCTTCTGTGAGGCGCCTTTTATTCCCTTCAATCCATAACGAATTGAACCAATATAATGATATTCACCTTTTGCTTTACGCTTGGCCAACTGTTCAGAAAAATCATCATCGAGCCAATGCTTTTCTAGCTCGTCATCATGATATTCAATTGAAAATTCCAAATTACTTTGGTTAATTTGTGGAGGTAAGACCTGCACGTGCATTGCTACCGCTTGAGACAAATCGTTTTCGAGTTTATCAGTATGCCCCATGTCTGCTTGCATAAGACCTACAACGAACTCAATTGGATGATGCGCTTTAAGATATGCTGTTCTATACGCTACGACTGCGTAACATGCTGAGTGCGATTTGTTGAAACCATAGTCTGCGAAGGGCAACATGTACGCGAAAACCTGATCTGCTAATTCCTGGGTATATCCCTTTTTCAACATGCCGTCGATGAATTTGGGCTTTTCTGCATCGAGAATCTCTTTCTTCTTCTTACCCATAGCACGACGGAGAAGATCTGCTTCACCAATTGAATATCCAGCCATTTCTACGGCAATCGCCATAACCTGCTCCTGGTAAATTGCATAACCCATTGTTTCGCCAAGTAACCCTTTCATATCTGGGTGAAGATATTCAATATCTTTTCGACCATGCTTTCTTTCAATATAATCTGGAATATATCCCATTGGCCCAGGTCGATATGCTGCACACATAAAACAAATGTCAAGAATTGTCGTCGGCACTAGATCAATGAGATATTTCTTCATCCCTTGACTTTCGAATTGGAAGATACCGTCTGTTAATGCTTTTTGAAATAAGACATAGGATTTCTTATCTTCAACACCAAGCTTGTCCCAATCGATCGTTTCACCATGCTGTCTAAATATCGCATTTTCGACATTCTTGATAATAGTCAACGTTCGCAGCCCCAAGAAGTCATATTTCATAAGCCCAACATCTTCAAGATGAGCACCTTCTACTTGAGTAATTACCAATTCTGTATCTTGTGGGGCTCTGCGAAGGGGCACGTATTCTGAAATTGGATCTGGTGTAATGACGTAACCACAGGCATGTACCGAAACGTTTCTTGCAATCTTTTTAATTCTCTTAACAGCATTTACCATTTCGACCAATTTTGGATCTGACTCTACAAACTGCCTGAACTCAGGCATAGTTTCCATAGCCTCAGAAACGGGCATCGGTTTTCCTCTCTTTACAGGAATCATCTTTGCTACTTTATCTGCTTGATCAAGAGGAATTGCTAATGCGCGAGAAACATCGCGAATTGCAGCCTTGGTATCCATTCTACCGATTGCACAAATTGCTGATACATTATCATGCCCGTATTTGTGTTCAATATACTTGATAACTTCTCCTCGACGGTCATCCTGAAAATCGATATCGAAGTCTGGTGGCGAAGGTCGATAAGGGTTCAAGAATCTTTCAAACTGCAGCCCCCACCAAAATGGATCAATATCAGTAATACTGTTGCAGTATGCAACCACACTACCCGCACCAGAACCACGCCCTGGACCAACGAGAATTCCTTGACTTTTCGCCCATTTAATATAGTCAGATACAATCAAAAAATAATCGTTATACCCTTTATCATTAATAACTTTCAATTCGTAATCAAGTCGCTCACGTATTTCATCGGTAATTTCTCCATAACGAGCGACCGCTCCTTCATAGGTGAATTTTCGCAAGAGTGTTTCAGCAGTTTCTCCTTCAGGAACATCGAGATATTTCGGCTGTACACGGTCAAAGAAAATGCTGTATTTTTCTATCATATCAGCAATCATCAGCGTATTGGCTGGCGCTTCAGGGATATCAGAAAAAAGCTCGTACATCTCTTCTGCTGATTTAAAATACAGTTCGTCAGTATGCATCTTCATGTGCTTGGGATCGTATATCGTTCGTCCCTCATGAATCGCCCAAAATATGTCTTGAATCTTTGCGTCTTCGTGTAATAGATAATGTACATCTCCTGATGCTACCAATGGTTTATTGACACGTTTTGCGAGTTCTCTCAATAACGGATCCATATACTCTTCACTCGCCTTGTCAGAGGTATGACGCTGAATCTCAACAAAGAAATTACCTTTAAAGATTGAATCGTACTCTTCGACCAATTTCATCGCCTGTTGCATACCTTTTTCGGTGTCACCACGATTTTTCCAGAACGCACCCGGAACCTCACCTCCATAACATCCACTAAGGCCAATTAATCCTTCACTATGTTGCGCCAATAATTGTTTGTCGATTCTCGGTTTATAATAAAAACCTTCAGTATTTGCGATACTCACTAATTTCAGTAAATTTTTATATCCAGTAAAATCTTTTGCTAAGAGGGTTAAGTGATAATACAACTTGTCTTCGTCATCTCCTGCGCGAAAATTCCCTTCTTTCAAACGATAATCTTTAGAAATATATGTTTCGACTCCGAAAATAGGTTTGAATTCATTCTCTTTTGCAACTTTTTGGAATTCGGCAACTCCGTGCATTACTCCGTGATCGGTAACTGCAACGGCAGGCATTCCCAATTCTTTAACTTTGTATCCTAATTCTTTCAGCTTGACTAAACCATCAAGCATTGAATATTCCGAGTGTAAATGTAAGTGAACAAAGGATTGGTCAGCCATATCGGGTCATACTACTTAATTTACGCAAGAGTTTCAACATCTGCTCCTAATACTGAATCAAATGCGGATTCGAGAGGCGACTCTGCTGATTTTGCTTCAACCTTAACCGATTGAACCGCAGGGGCGACTACATTGTCGTCAATTTCTCGTGGGGCAGTTTTCTTAAATACCAACTCTTCTTTGCTAATAACACAAATAAACTGCAATGGCGAGTTATAGATTTTTTTTGCAGCGTTGAGTAAAACCATCTGATTTTTTGCATTCTCTAATTGCTTCTTATGAAAATCATAGGGAACTTTCAATTCAACTTTTGTAACCTGAACTTGCTGATCAAACTGCGCTGCGCTTGGGCTAGCTGCCATGATAAACGTATATAGTTGCTTATGTTCGAGCTGAACAGCACGAATAAAAGCAGTCCAATCTGCTTGAATTTCATCTAATGAAAGATTTCGAGCCGGAACTTCTTTCGCTTTTTTCTTTACTTTCTTTTTTTTGACAACCATTTTTTTCTCGGGATCTGTTGAAGTAGTTTCGATTTCAGAGGGTACTTGTTCGGCAACTGACGTTGATATTTTAGTTTCTGCTTTGATTACTGTGTCAGAAATTTCTGGCTTCGGTTTTGGCGTTACTTCTTGTTTTATAACGACAGGTAGATCACCTTTTTCTTGGACCATTTGCACCGTCGCAAGTTGTAATGGCAAGCGATGGTCAAATGCCAATCGTTGAGAACTATACGCATCTAGTAAAAGCTTTATTAGTTCGGTCAAGCGAGCACGAGATACAGCTACAACAGGCTCACCTATCTCTTCAGCAACAGACTTATCGAGCAAACAATCGCGCAATGTAAGAATAACCGATTTAGTAAATTGTGGAATGTTTGTTCCACGCGAGAAAACCTCTTCTAAGGTTGATAATGCTTCAGAAACTTTCCCTTCTGCAATCGCCAGGATGTACGAATTGACAACGGTATCGTCGGGTAATCCGAGTGATTCCTGCACTTCCTCAAAAGTTAATTCTTTATCTCCCGTCGCAGCTACAATTGTATCGAGCAATGAAACTGCATCTCTATAACTACCACCTGAGTGAGTCACTAGTAAATCTAGCCCTTTCTTATCAACTTTCACTCCTTCGGATTCCATAATTTTTTTCAACGCCGTGTTTATGTCTCTTTGATTTCCCAAGCGAAACTCAAACTTTTCACAACGAGACATTATGGTTGCTGGAATTTTATGCGGTTCTGTTGTTGCCAAAATAAAGGTAACATATTCTGGTGGCTCTTCGAGTGTTTTGAGGAGCGCATTAAAGGCCTCTTTCGTTAACATATGCACTTCATCAACGATATACACCTTCTGTTTACCCATTGCTGGATTATATTCAATTCTTTCTTTTAATTCGCGAATTTCATCTATACCTCGATTAGAAGCTGCATCTATTTCAATCAAATCAATAAACTTACCTTCATCAAAAGCTTTGCAAGTATGACATTCACCACAAGGTTCACCATTTTTTAGCGCTTCACAGTTGAGTGCCCGAGCAAGAATTCGTGCTGTTGTTGTTTTACCTGTTCCTCTAGGACCTATAAAAAGATACGCATGCCCTGTTAAACCTTTGGATAATTCGGCTTTTAATAATCTTACTATGTGTGTTTGACCAACCAGTTCGGAAAATTCTTTAGGTCTATATGTGCTGTACAACGATGGCATGCGAACAGTTTACGACACGAATAACCGTACATCAAGTGTTTCACGAAACAGATAAATTGTTACTTTTTTTAGCTATTTACGTCTTAGCAACAATTAGATTATTATAGTTATATGAAAAAAATATTTTCGATCGCAAAAGATATTGCGAAAAAGATAAAAGAGGCATTTGCTAGAGTTTTTGCAAACGCTACAGCACGACGTATTAGTATTGTATTAGTACTACTAATAATAGGATTTGGCCTATACCTTGGATTTCTCTACGTCAGATACAGTATTCAAGAATTGAATTCGCCCGAACCTCAAGCAACCGCTCAACCAACCATCTCTACCACACCAGCTCCCACAATGACAGAAAGCACACCAACACCTACACGAGAGTTGTCTATAAAAGAAATTGAAGATCAATTAATGGTAGATGAACTTAAAAAGTTTACGTCTGGTTCAGAAAAGAAACAGATAACACTTCCACTAAGTAACCACAAGATCACCGTTCCCTCTAAAGCAGCAGTTACCTCAGTAATTCAAAAAATTACGCCAAGCAAGTATGGTGATATAACCTCAGACAGCGAAGGTACCTGCCTATCTCTTGGCAAAGATCTTACCATTGATACCACATCAGTCCCTTGTCGCTATGATCGAGTTGAATTCGATTTCTGGACACGAACACGTTTAACAAGGAAATTTGGAAGCATCACCGTTTACTACGATACCTACCCATCAGATTTAACAAATCTTAGTGATTCGCAAAAAGCATCATTAACGGCGAAAGAGATCACCTTCATGGGACGTACTGTGAAGCACACAATCATCGACAACAAAGGCTTCATAATAACAACGATTAATAGCACTCCCGTGACCATCTTAACCTCAGGAAATGAAACTTTGTCAGAAGTGTTACATACCATCCTAGCAACATTCTAATTCACTCAACGAAATATGAAGAACAGCAAACAAACAAAAGCTACCGTTCTAACAGACGTGAAAGCATACGGCAATAGATTTCTTACGATTATCTTCCTGATCACCCTACTCATTGCCTTAGCATTCGTTGCGAGCCTCAACGCAGTTAAGCTTCCCTTTATGCAAGGTAGAGGAACAGCAACCGTGCAAACGATCAAACCTCTAAATATTAGGCTTGACATACCAAAGGCAGAATGGGTTACAGAATTAACAAAAGAAGAATTGCGAATAACATTTACCCTTGTAAACGATTCCGATAAAACGTTAAAGTTACTTCAAGAGAACATTCACATAGTCGCGCTTACCAACGATAACGAGCAAATCACTTTCTCACCGACACTCGAACAAGGAAACATTGTTGATATTCCCACAAAATGGGGAAGGCAGAACCAACTTTCAGTGATTGTTCCTCACAAAGAGAGGAATATTCATCACTATTTAGCAATGCGGATTTTTTCAGATAACCAAACTCAACCATTCGAAGGGCAATATGCTCAATTCAATCTCATGGCACAATATCGAATGATGCCAGAAGATGCTCAAAAAGGAGTCAGTTATTCTGGAACACTAACCGCAACCACACAAGACAAATCACTACAAGCGTCCATAGACAGATTCCTTCAAAATAAAGAAGTTAACAAGGTTAAACTTTCACTTCTCAATTCCGCAATAAATGCACCGGTGAAGGCAACTGTTACCGAAATCAACCAACAAGTTTTTGAAGTACCAGATGAGATGGGCGAAGGTACCTACGAACAAACCTCTGATTACGGTGCGCGCTGTTACAAACTTAACAGCGACTTGTCGATTGATATTGAAAAAGAAATTGACTGTCACTACAACTCTGTTGAATATACCCTATGGAGCGATGATCGTTTGAGTAAAGTAAGTGGAAAAATGGATTTCTACGCTGGCACTCATCCACTAAACCTCACTAATTTTCACCAACAACAGATTGAAAAAGCCATTACTACTAAAGTTTTCATTAAAGGAAAAGAATACACTCTAATTTCATTTGACATCTTTTCATTTGTAACCATAAACGTTAATGGCAAACCAACGACCGTAAGATTTGAAAACGATGAAAAGACGAACACTATCTCATTGAAGATCTTACAAAGCCTTGAGTAAGTTGAATTCTCTGAGTTTGCGTTCTCTGTTCCAACTTTTGATTTCGATTTCACGTTTCAAGGCTGCACTTTTTGATTCGTGTGCTTCAGAATAGACAAGAATAAACGGCAAATGCGCACGCACGTATTTTGAACCTTTGCCCTCTGCATGAGTTTTTAACCGTGCCCTAAGATCATTTGTTATTCCTGTATACAAGGTCCCCTCGGCACATCTCAAAACGTAAACGAAATACATACTGTCATAATACAATGAATTACATTTTCTGTATTTGCTAAAATATCCGTTACATGAAAAACATTTTTAAAATTTTACGTCTAACAAAGCCCTTGCACGGTCTGATGTTACTAATTATCTCTATCACCATAATTGGGGCTGTTTTTGAATTAACCACTCCACTACTTTCAGGAAGAATACTCGATGAAGTAATACACCAGGTCGCTAGCCAATCAAAAGATTACAACTATTTACTAATGTTAATCGGTATATCGCTTTTAGCAACAATTGGATATTTAATACTGCGCAGCCTAGGTCAACGATTAGGCGACCACTTAGCAGCCAAAGTTAGGAAATTTCTTACAGAGAAGTTTTACGACAAGGCTTTTAAATTGTCGCAGTCCTACTACGATTCAGAAGTTTCAGGGAAACTAGTGAATCAACTTAACCGAGGTATTAATTCAATCCAGGACTTCTCAAATACCGCAACAAATTTCATAATCCCAATTTTCTTGCAAGCCATCATCGTAATTGGAATCCTTTTTTACTACAACGTGTTCCTTGGTTTGCTTATGATAATTATCTTACCTGTTTATCTTGGCATCAGCTCAATTTCTACGAAGAGATGGGGAATTAAGGAAGAAGCTCGAAACAAAATTGAAGACAAAAACCGAGGAAGAATCCAAGAGGTGATGTCAAACATCAAACTAGTTAAAGGCTATAATTCTGAAAAAAATGAATATGCCCTAGTATCCCAAAACCTAACAGATATAAATAAAATTCAATGGAAACAAAGTACCGAATATCATATTTTTGATTTTCTAAGAGAATTCATACTCCACCTTATACTTTTTGGAACAAGCTCCATAATTTTCTACAATACGCTGATTGGCCTTATTTCAGTTGGAACGGTCATTGTACTCATTCAATTGGTTGAACGTGCAAGATCCTCACTCTTTGGAATGTCTTACATTTTGACCCAAATTCAGCAAGCAGAGTCAGGTTCAAAAGAATACTTAGAGATCCTTGACCTTCCTGAATCAGAAGATTACACCAAAGAAGAAAAAGTTGAAAAAATAACTTCTCCAGAACTTACTTTCGAAAACGTTACTTTTAAATATGACTCGTCAGAAAATGTTCTTGAAGATATTTCCTTCACAATTGGGCAAAACGAAATGGTTGCAATTGTTGGCCCAAGCGGCGCAGGAAAATCTACAGTGAGCAACTTAATTGTCAAATTTTATGACCCAACCTCGGGCAAAATATCACTGAATGGCAAAGATTATTCAAAACTGAGCCACAGTTTCGTAAGAAACAATATTGCACTAGTGTTCCAGGAAAACGAGCTGTTTTCAACAACAGTCAAAGAGAATGTAGCATACGGAGCAGCTGTAAACGAAGAAAAAGTTATTGAAGCTCTCAAAAAAGCCAATGCCTGGGAATTCGTTTCTGCAATGGAATCAGGAATGAACACAGAGGTTGGCGAACGGGGGATAAAATTATCTGGCGGACAAAAACAAAGAATCCAAATCGCACGCGCAATTTACAAAGACGCCCCAATTCTCATTCTTGACGAGGCGACCTCAAGTCTTGACGCAAAATCTGAGAGTGAGGTAAGCGAGGCAATCGATAACCTTGTTAAAAACCGTTTAGTCATCGTTATTGCACACCGTTTTTCAACAATCCAAAATGCGAGCAAAGTGATCGTTTTAAACGAAAAGAAGATTGAGGCAATAGGAACACCACAAGAACTTTCTGTAAGGCCAGGTATTTATGCAGAACTTCTGAAATATCAAATCGAAGGTAATAAAAAACTTTTAAAGAAATTCGAATTGTACTAATCAACAAATTCAGTTGCTCGATTGGTCGCGTAACCGAGGCACAGTTTGCGGTTCTGAAAGATAATGACTAAAAAAAGAGGAGCCTTTCGACTCCTCTTCTGCTATCTTTTCGATAGTGCAGGTTACGACATAAAGCCGTAACTTACTGCGACTATTTCAAAGTAACGGTTGCGCCTGCTTCTTTGAGCTTGGCTGCCATTTCATCGGCTTCTGCCTTTGCGACACCTTCCTTAACGGTTTTTGGTGCTGCTTCGACGAATTCCTTTGCTTCGGTCAATCCGAGTCCTGTAAGATCTTTAACAACCTTAATTACTCCGATTTTGTTTGACCCTGCATTTTCGAGAACAACGTCAAAGATTGACTTCTCTTCTGCTGGAGCTGCCGCTGCTGCTGGTGCTGCTGCGACTGCAACTGCTGGAGCTGCTGCACTGACGCCGAACTTCTCTTCCATTGCCTTGACTAAGTCTGCAAGTTCGAGAACGCTCATCTCGGAAACGAGGTCGAGAACCTGTTGCTGTGTTTTGCTGAGTTCTGCCATGTTTCTTGTATATATATTATGTTCCTAAAAAAGCCTAACCGAAGTTATGCCTTCTTATTCTGTAGATCAGTTAATGCGTACACAAGCTTTCGTGGAACGCCATTCATTACGTTCATGAAGCTGGTAAGCGGTGCTGCAAGAGTACCAACGAACATTGCGAGTACGGTCTTCTTGTCTGGTAATTGTGACAAACGAACAATATCGTTGTCATTCAAAATAGTTCCGTTGATGAAACCCATTTTGTAAGCAAACGGTGAATATGAAGCAACTGTTTTATCATCTGCGCCTGTAAGTGCAAGTGCTGCTTTGGCTTCTTTAGTTGCAGCTTCAAGTTGCTTGACTGCAGTAACGACATCGTTGCCACCTTCAATAACAGCGAGCTGACCGACTAAATTGACCTCAGTGAGCTTTTCATTCTTGTTTGCTGCTTTAGTAAAAACAGTATCTTTGATGACATAAAGCTTTGCGTCAACACCTGCAAGAAGTTTACGAAGATTCGAAACAACTGCTGCAGGTACTTTATTAGTTTCAATTACGATGAAGTTTGCTTTAGAAACAACTTCTTCGTAAGTCTTCATCAGTTCTGCCTTTTGTGCTTTGTTTTTTGGCATTGTCTATATGACAAATTTATCTGACGACAAGACTTGAGAAAAGAAAGTGAAATTTCTGATCTCGGCCGGATTATTAAGCTTCTTAAGCCCCGACTGTCTATGATCGATGGAGAATTATACCGCAATAAATATGAATTATCAATCTACACTCGTAAACTACCGAATCACAGTTATTCTTGGGGGTCTTTACCATCCCCACCGCCAAGTCGGCCGTACATTTTCCAAGTTTTCTTTATAATTTTTGAACCTGCATAAATACCAGTCCCCAATAGTAAAGAACCTATCGCCATATAGCCAATAATATTTAACATTTTCTTTGGATTGTTATATCGCCGTGTAGACGTAACGATTTCGACTTCGAGATTACGATATTTGTAGCCATTTTTTACCGCTCGCTGAAACAAATCTTGATCTTCACCTATTGTTAAATTTTCATCAAACCCTGATAAATGGTCAAACTTATTTTTCTTAATCATAATAAACGCCCCACCTTCCCAATTTGGATGTTGAAAAACATTCTGGGTATGACGTATAGAATTTGTTATTGGAAACAAGATTTTTCCAATAGAAACCCCAAACTTCGATTCATTTTCTTTATTATTTTCATCAACAGCATATTTAGCAGAAGCAATATCTACTTCATTTCTCAAATATTCTAGAAATGCATCTGCCAAAGTCATTGGGTGTGGCAATTGCGTATCTGCATCCAAAAATAATAAATACTCCGATTTTGCTACTTTTGCACCGGCATTTCGACCAAAGGCGATTTTTCCGCCTTCAACTACGATTGCTCCATATTGCTTCGCAATCTCTCGGGTCTTGTCTGGAGATTTTGCATCCGCAACAATTACCTCAGCAGGCTTGAAGACCTGATTCGAAATACTTTCAAGAAGAAGTGGTAATAGTTTTTCTTCTGAGTACGTCGGAATTACTACTGAGATTGGCAATATCACCTCAGCATTTTCCTGTTTATTTTTTTGCATCTTTTGACTTCCCTCCAAGATCACCATATAACTTGTGCACAATTTTTACTAATTTCTCACGATTATACAAACCAAAAGCGAACATCGCCCCCATCAATGCTGAACCTAGCAACACTTTTGTAGCTTTTGCTGGGTTTGCGACGCGACGCCCAGAAGCGATCACTTTTGGTACGTACACCTGATATTTATATCCTTTATCAATGGCTTTCTTAGTAAAGTGATAATCTTCGCCATACATTCCATGAGTTTCGATAAAGCCTTCAACATGCTTAAACACCGCGTATTTAACAAAAATCGCTCCACCATACTCCGCAAAAAGGCGTTTTGTAACTTTGTATAAACGTCTTAAGCCATTCCACCCATGAAAGTATAATTCTGAAGCGAATTTCTGAAATATTGTGCCTTCAGATTTATCTGGACGAACCAAAGCAGCCATAATATCAAGATTATCACGCTGAAAAGTCATAAACATCTCCCCCAAATAGTATTCATGTGGCAAATAACAATCTGCATCTAAAAAGAGTAAATGTGACTGAGTTGCAGCAGCAGCCCCACGATTACGCCCTTCAGCTACAGCACCTCCTTCGACTAACACACAACCATATTTCTTTGCAATTTCTTTTGTCTTATCTGTAGTTTTTGGGCTATCTGCAACGATAATTTCTGCCGGAATAAATAATTGTGATTGTAAACTCTCCAATAATTTTGGTAAATGTGATTCTTCGTTATAAGTTGGTATAACAACTGAAATTGGGAGAATAATTTTGTCGTTCATAACGTCTATTCTTTATCTGAAGTGGGCTTCAGTGATTTTAAATAACTTTTTACAATATTTTTGAGTGCCATACCACTTATGTAAACTCCTAAAAACGCTAATGCAGCTTCACCTGCATAAACTACAACGCTTTTCGCAACATTTTTTGCAGCTTGGGCACTTTCCTGCATTTTCATAGACTATTCTAGCACCTTTTCGCTATCCTATTGTAGTTATAGTTTTCTCAAGAACATCTAAATAATCCAGCGACATCCCCGTACCTCTAGCTACACAATGAATGGGATCATCAGCCAAATATGCCGGTACCCCCAATGCTTTAGAGAATAACCTATCTAAATTGCGAAGCATCGAACTACCACCACTCATCACGATCCCCCGATCGATAATGTCAGCCGAGAGTTCTGGAGGTGTTTTTTCAAGTAATTTTTTGAGTGACATTAAAATATCATTAAGAGGTTGCTTCAATGCCTCGGCAATTTCATTAGAAGTAAAAATATCGGAACGTGGCAGTCCTGTTGCTACATCTCGACCACTCACTTCCATCTGCGAAGGATTTTCAACTCTTGTTGCTGAACCTATCGCAATTTTAACTTTTTCTGCCATTTGCTCACCAATTATCAGCCCTCTCTCTTTACGTGCATATGTCGCAATGGCACTATTAAATTCATCACCTGCGATACGAACTGAAGTAGCAACTACAATACCATTCAAAGAGATCACCGCAATTTCTGTTGTTCCACCACCCATATTAACAATCATATTGCCAGCTGAAGAATGTATCGGTAATTTTGCACCGATTGCTGCTGCCAATGGTTCAGGAATTAAATAGACACGACCAGCGCCAGCATGCATTGCTGCCTTAATTACGGCTCTTTTCTCGACAGATGTGATGCCGACTGGAGCAGAAATCATAATTTCTGGGCGAAAAATTCGTACTCGACCAATAGCTTTTGTAATGAAGTATTTTAGTAATTCTTCTGTCACTCGAGCACTTGCAATTACTCCACTTCTGAGAGGACGTTTGATCATAATATTCTCTGGCGTCTTTCCAAGCATTACCTTTGCATCGTTTCCAATTGCTAAAATTGATAAGTCAGAAGTATCAATCGCCACTACCGTAGGCTCTTCCAATACAACACCTTGCCCTTGCACAAAAACAACGGAGTTTGCAGTTCCGAGGTCAATTCCAAGGCGTTTTGGTCTAAGAGAAAATCCCATTATCCAATTATACCCTATTCTCCAATTTGGCGATTGTTGAATAAAGCAGCACACAGCGAAATCACTTTTGTGTAAAAAATTGTGCTACAATAATTAGCTATGAATATTCTACAAAACCCAAAATTACGTGCATTATTAAAGAAAGCACTGATAATCATTTTGCCCATATTCTCAACAGCTTTCTTGCTTGGCACAACCCTCATAATAATTATCGTCATGAAGGGCTACTCTATCGATATTCGAAAGCAAGAAATAATCAAAACCGGGGTGCTTAATGTTGAAACCAACCCTGCAGACGCCGACATAACCGTAGATGGCCAATTTTCAGGCAAGAGCAACAAGGCAATCCCAAATCTTCGCATAGGTAACTATACCGTCACGCTGAGCAAAACGGGTTACTATTCATATCAAAGAAAATTAGAAATTCTTCACGGATTGGCTTCTCCAATTATTGTACCGTTGCTGCGCGAAAGTAATGCAGCGAAATTGCAAGACATCACACCAAAAGACCTTGTTGATTCAAATGAAACCGGATATTACCTACTAGAAGAACAAATTGCCGAGGCAACAACCACAACGACTACGCCGACAAACGCTGCTGTTAAAAATACCAGAACCTATCTACTTACCCATGTTTCAATAACAAAACCTTTCTTTGATGATCCCAAAGCTGCGCTTGACGAAACCATGACCATTACTACACTTTCATCGACTCCCATTACAGATATTTCGGTTTCTCCAACAGGCAAATTAATTCTCGCAAAATTGACTGATGCGTCAGGAGCTTCTTCATTATCATTAATTCCCTTCAAGAAAGGAACCTCTGTGAATGCAAATCTTGCAGATACAAAGATGCTTACGTTTTATCAAAAAGATACCAACACCCAGATTACCTGGTCAGGCGATGGCGACTATATCTTAGTTGAAACACCAACTCAAGTAATTTCATATAATACAAAAACTGCTACACGTTTGATTATTTTAGAAAAAAGCGAATTGCAGCTCGACAAAGATACTGTCGTTTGGAATATGAATAAATCAGGCATTTCGATTGCTAAAAAAGCACAAGGCAGCGATCTCAATACCTTTGAATTGCAAGAAATTTCGTATAATGGCAACCCCTTGTCAATCACTGTACCAACTGTTCAATTACCCGAAATTCCAAAAAGAATTTGGAGTTTTGGAACGCAACAAAGGCCAATTTTCGTAATTTCAACTAAAGCCGGCACTTATGTTTTTGGTAAACTTTTTGATCCAAAAGTTGGTGAGTTAGACATTACCTTAGCCTCAACGAAAATTGGCGAAACTGAGATTTCTCATTTTTCTGAAGATTTTTCATTAATACAGATCTCGTCACTTGCTGCCTCAAATATTCTCTATTCCGCAGACAAGCACTCGTTTATCATTATTACCGAAGATAAAAAGCAGGCAGAAATTTTTACGATAAATAGGCGTGCAGCAGATCACCTAACCAAACTTGGTAATCAATCACTTCTCAAAAGTGAACAATCACTAGATTTCACCTATTTCACAGAAGATGGGTTTTACTTCATTTACACAAAAGAACGCAATCTCTTTGCTACCGACATTACAGGGCAAAATACCTACACATTACAATCTGGCGTAACTTCACCAGTTCCAGGGCAAGGCGACTCGGCAATGCTCTATCTGGGCGACGACAAGAATCTATACTTCAAGATACTGAGATAAGCAAAAAAATTGTCAATTCTCAATTTCTAATTGTAAACCGCACATATCATCAGTATGCCAACTATTATTGCCAGAATTTGCCGAATTTATTAAATGTTAACTATTAAAAATTAATAAACCAGCGAACTCTAGTTTCATCGCAATCTCATTTCATCCATGATAGAATCATAATATAGGTACTTAAATTCACTCGCTATACTATGGCAGTTACCTACGAATTCTCCCCAATCAACGAAAAAGAATATGCCCAACTCATCAAAAAAGCATCTTATACAACGTTTTACAACTCTCCAGAACGACTCTCATTTATCGGTAAAAGGAATCGTAAAAGCGGTCTTTTTAAAGTAACCCAAAACGATAGTGCAGTTGCGCTAGTTGCCTATCAAGTAATCCCAGCAAAAAGCGGTAGCTTTGTGTATTTTCAGCACTCACCACTTTTTATCGACACTCGAGTTGCTGAAGATCCAGCCTTTTGGTCACAATTGAAAAATTTTGCCCACGGCATTGGGAGCAAAGAACAAGCAGTATATGTTCGTTTTACTCCACGAATCTTGTCAACTAAAACTGTAGTTGCTGATATTATTGAAGCTGGATTCAAAAGAGCTCCAGTACAGGAACTTGACGCATGCGTCACCAGAGTTATTGCGGTACCACAATTCGATGAAAAAAATCTTCGCGATGATATAGCCGTAACGTTAGAAAGAGCTCGCAAAAAAAATCTAACAGTCTCCTTCGAAAGTGATCAAACGGCAGTTGAAGACTTTGTCTCTATTTATCGAACACTTGCTGCTAAAAAGCAGATCGATTTTGTACCTGTAGATTACTTAAAAGATGAATTGAAGATCTACGCAGATGCCGAAAAGTTACTCATCGCAAAAGTTCACGACGATAAAGGTGTTTTATTCGCAAGCGCAGCAGTAGTTGTTGATGGCGACAACGCTTGGTACTATTGGGCTGCGATCTCAGATCAGGGTAAAGAAGTCGGTGCAGATGTACTCATCTTAGCAGAAACTATTCCTTATTTAGCAAAGAAAAAAGTACGATTACTCGACATGTGGGGCGGTTCAGTGTCAAAGGAAATATCCGATAAAGCTCTCCCCCACCCATGGAAAGAACTTGATAAATTCCGTCAGCGTTTTGGCGCAAGCCTTGTTGAATACCTACCTGCCGTCGATATCGCAGTTAGGCCACCTCAATATCTTGCAGCAGTATTCTATCAACGAGCCTTAATGACGAAGAGAGGATATCCATACGTTCCGCTGAAGGCAGACTAATTATCAATTCGTAATTTTCAATGATCAATAGGCAAATACATTAATTGTTTCTTATACCTTGCAATTGAAAACTGGAAATTGAGAATTAATAATTATTTTTTTGTGTAAACATACACCTTGTTTCTCCACCCTTTACCCCCAAGATCTATCTCCTGCTCTTTAAAATCGGCCGATTTCATCTTGAAAACATAACTGACTACCTTCGTGCCCTTTCGAAGTTCTTTGTTGAATTTTGGCACCAAAACACCATCCACAAAAGACGAGAGCATAAAGAGGAAAATCACGTCGTAATCGGTATATTTAAAATTTTGTGCATCTCCACAAATAAGTGAGATATTTTGCTTTTGAAAAAAGATCTTTTTTCTTAATGTTGCCCAAATATGGAGAAATGAATTCATTTCAATGCCCGTCATCTCTAATTTTGGAAAATCTTTTGCCAATGCGAATAAAATAGTGCCTGAACCAGAACCAATATCAATGATTCGCTCGGTTCCCTGAAGTCCTACTGCTCGTGCCATAGCAGTAATGCCTCGCGAATCTGAGGGAATAAAGGGAACATATTTCTCTTTATTCTTCAAAGAAATAATAAAATTGGCGCAAAGATACCAGACTCCAGCTATCCAAACCAGAATCATAAAAACAAGAAATACTATGGTCATCGCTAATTGTAACGCATTTTCAATAACTTGGCTGCAAGCGGAACTGTAGTGAAAAGTGCCATGATACCAAGCGTTGTGTACATCACAGGCATACCGAATTGTGGAATTATTATCATCGATAAACCTGTTAGCGCAACATACACAAATCCGATTAGGAGACTTAGCACAGAAAGTGCCGTAGCGCGTACTTTCGAATCAAATGCATTGTTTATCATCGGCGAAAGAATTGTCCACCTCGCAGTTGTTGCTATCATTGCACCTTGAATAAAGGGAAGTCCCCAATATCCTTGCAAAAACATACCTGGCAAGTAAGAAATCAAAAGGATCGCTGGGAAGAAAATTATTGTCCTATTGAAATTAAACAATTTATCGTTAGTAAGTAATTTAGCAATCAATACAACGTTCAAGAAGCGCATAACCGCGCTAAAAATGCCTCTAAGTTCATCTGAATAACCAAGCGCAACCATCATAAATTCATTGAAATATAGTGTTGATGCCCAAGCAATTCCACCAACAAAAACATAATAAAAGGAAAAAACTTTTGTTTTATCTGTTTTGAAAACCTCTTTAATCCCCTGTTTCATTTGTTTGAAGTAACCACTCCATGAGAACTTTTCGCTATCGATTACTGGTTCAATATAGAAATAAACTGCGACTGCACCGATTAGCAGAGATAATGCATAGCCCCAAAATGGAAATGCTGCGTTGGTTGCATACATAAACCCCGATAGTAACGCACCTGAAATGAGTCCTGCTTGATAAATGAAATTTCCGTTTGAATATACTTTTTTGATCTCCTCTTCTTTGCCATCTTGTTTGAAAGAATCATAAATTAATGCTTCTTCTGAGCCAGATCTGAAAGAATCGCTAATTCCAATAAGAAGCACGATGCCCAACGCTTGCCAATAACTCTGAAAAAATGGATAGATCAAATAAGCAAAAGCACCGAGTACGAACGATATTAGAACTGAAGTGCGACGCCCCAAAATGTCGGCAAAGGCACCGCTTGGAATCTCTAAAAACATCTGAGCTAAATACATGATGGTAACTAAACTTGAAATTTCAGCAGCATTAAGTCCACGAGATTGTTGAAAAACAATCCAAATAGAGGCGGTTAGTATAAAGGAATTGAAGAAAAGTGACACGTAATACACATTTGTATTTCTTGGAGAGATTTGCGGTTTGTTTGTTGGCAACATGAGGTATTTTACGCTGAATTGGGAAAGGGGGCAATGTTTCTTCACATAAACTTCTTTTTGAAGTTTTCATAACTGCCCAATTTCCTAAAGTTTATTGAAAATCTATTATCGGATAACTTTCGAATTATTACCGAATCAAGACCAATAATTCTCAATCTGTCATAAGTTAAGAGTTCGCCTTCATTGAGGCCCAAAACCTCGCGTAACAACCATTTTCCAAGGGCTTTATTAGGATTTGACATCAAAGCTTTATCACCATCTTGACATATAGCAGCATTCATCTCCTTACCATTAGGTAACTCTATATCAAAAGGCACTTTTCTCGAAGGAAAAAAATTTGGGAATTTATGATTTATCCAAGCAGGTATTTGAATGTAAACTTCATCTGCATTTCGTTTTCTTCCTCTTGCGTTCCATTGATTCAATTGGCTTCTTTCTGGTACAGATTTATCTTTATCAGAGTACAGTGGTAGGTAAATGTATTCTAAGCTTTGTTGTTCAGAATATTCTAAATCTGTTGCGAGATTTCCCACCAAGTCTTCAAGTACCTCAAATGGGTCATCAATAATATTTACAGGTATTTCAATCAATTCTGCTGGAGTAGAGAAACGTTTATATAACGTGCTTTTAGAAAGGTTAAAACTGTATTCATTGAAACCATCATTGAATCTAATAACGTTGTCTTTTTCATTTACATTCGATATCGACTCGATATCTACTTTATTCATGTCTGTATCGTATACAAGCATTAAACCCTTTTTCCTTGTAATACAATGATAAGCGAGTGTTTCCAAGCCATGAATTCGCTTAGTCGCTTCTAGTCTCTCATTTCTAAGAAAGGACACTATTTGAACTATTTCATCAACCTTCTTTCCAGAATATAATTTCTTATCTCTATTGAATTCGGCTATCTTCTGAATTGTACGACCATTACCTTCTATAAAAGTTTTTATCCCTAGACCAATATTTTGTACACTCGCATCTGCTGAAACATCTGATCTTGAAAGATTTTTTGCATGAAATGCCTTACAGAACAAATTTTCAGACACTCTGTAGCTTACATATGGAACATTTGTGTCTGCAAATAAATTGGATAACGATCCAACAATTTGAAGTAACTTTTTATATGTTTCTATCTCCTCGACTTTTCTAGTATTAAGAAACATTTTTATTCCTGACTTAAAGCTAAGTATAGGCTTTTTGCTATTCTTTCGATCACAGGAACACTCACAGAATTTCCAAACTGTTTATAGAGCTGAGAATCAGCTATCAAAGGCAATTTAAAATTACGAGGAAATCCTTGAATTCTTGAACATTCTTTTGGTGTTATTTTTCTAATAATTTTACCCTGCCTGATAATTGGAACATTATGTCCCCCCATCCCCATGTTCGCTGTTAAAGTGGGAAAAACATTGTTTTTATTCTCTCTTACGTAAACCCTTCTCCATTGGTAAACGGTATCCTCTCTAGTTACAGAATCTTTCAATTTTGAAAATAAGTTTTTATTGTTGTATACGTACTTTTCATCTACATCAGAATCGAGAATATCTTTGATTCCCTTGTCCCGCTTGAGAGGATTTGGGAATTCAAATGAATCATAGTGTTTTTTCTGTTTGAATCCTACAATATATACTCTCTCTCTGTTTTGCGGTAAATTGCCATACTCCATCGAATTAAGCACCTTATACTTAACATAATATCCGAGTTCTTTTAATCGCTCGAATATAATTTTGAAAGTCCTCCCCTTATCATGTTTCTCTAAATTTTTAACATTCTCAAGAAAGAATGCGATAGGTTTAGTATCTTTAATTATTCTATCGATTTCGAAAAATAAATTTCCTCGCCCCTTTTCATCTTCAAAACCTTTTCTATAACCTGCAATGGAAAATGCTTGACATGGAAAACCACCTAAAAGAATATCATACTTCGGCAACTCTTCACTTTTTAAATCACGTATATCTTTAGTATCAAGTTTAATCGTTCCGAAATTCAAATCATATGTTACTTTACAATATTTATCGAAATCATTTGCATAAACAGTCTCAAATCCTTCAGAATTTTCAAACCCCAATCTAACTCCGCCAATACCGGCGAACAAATCGATTGTTTTAAATACTTTCTTTTTATTCATATCTATATTGTACACGAGAATTGTTATTCACTTTGCTAATACATATTACAATATTATCATGATTTTTTAAAGAAATAATGATTCGATATATTGCTATGGGAAAACTACATTTCTAAATACTAAATTTACATGCTTATTTTTTAACCAATCGCTAATTCGGGGGAATCGGCTCCCCACCAAATTCTGGATTCATTCCTCATCACAGAATTTGCACATATAAGTTCTAGCGGGTTTTAGGCGTAGCCTCGCTCTCGTCAAACGTGAAATCGTTCACGTTCTCCTCAAGTTTCGATTCCCCAAATAATAAAAAAAGGTGTCTGCCCACTTTGCAAGTGAACAAACACCTTTGGACCGTGGGGGAATCGAACCCTCGACCGAGCGATTAAGAGTCGCCTGCTCTACCGACTGAGCTAACGATCCACTAAGAATGCTGAATTATAACACAGCTAAAACCTCCATTTCCAGAGCCAGAGAGCAAATCCTCCAACCAGTGCACATTGACAATCATTAATTGATACGTATTTCTGTCGTACTCTTACCTGTTTTCTCTTTTACCTCTGGCGTGCGTAAAACGTACGAATCGGGTATGAATTTGTAAAAACGCCCCGAAAGAGCAGCATTTACTAAGTCTTCTGGTTTCAAAAACTCATCTTTTGCTTGAGGAAATTTCTTAACGTACGCAATACCCATTTTCACAATTTCGACTACATTGCATGCGACTACTCGACCATTGGCTTGGATGCCCCAAACTTTTCCAAAAGTGCTTTTTGGATCATAAATCGTAATTGCAACCTTACTGCCTTGCTCAATTTGTTTACTATGTAAGGCACTTTTGCTCGACAAGAAGAAGAGATTCAGCTTCTCATCATGCACATAGAACACATTCGCTGACCACACTTCGTCATTGACTGAAGTCGCTAATGACAATGTTGTGTTAGAACGCAACAATATTTCCAATTCTTCCATACGAAATTGTACACTTATTTGACCGGATACACCATCAAGTTCTCAGCAATCAAGCGAACACCACCACTAAAACTTGGTAATTTGTTAATTACTAAACCTTTCTTACCGGCAAACTTACTCAATATTTTGTATCCCGGATCTAAGATTCGTAAGTAATAATCGCCATTTTTCACAACGAAATTATACCCACCTCGCTTATTAGTGAAAGTTTTCGCAACCATCGTGTCGAATTCTTTCTCAAACAGTCCAATTTCTAGACCGCTGACGATTTTGCCATCTACACCATTTACCGTTCCGTAAATTTTTGGCTTACTCAAATAGACTGCAAGTTTTAACACTAACAAGATTGCATAAATGCCAATAATTACGTAGTTTACTGTAACAGGATACAGGTAACTAACCACAACGCTATATACAAGCCCCGCAACCAGAACAATTGGGCTAATGAGTGAAATTACCTCACTCGTGAAATTAGTTGCATATTTAGTGAACAATTCTCCTTTACTTCGCTTAACTGGGTCAAGAGGAATCGAAATCGTGAGTAATTCGTTATCTTCCTTAATTTCAATCACTTCTCCTTTATAAATATTCGAAAATCCACTATCTGTATCGCTTGAAGCAACAAGTTTCGAGGGATAGGTAAATTCAGGATGAACGACCTTGATCACATACTGCCCTTTTTTCGGAGTTAGTTTGAAAATTCCCTGCGCGTCAGTGACAACGGTATCTACAAGTCTTCCAGACTTTGCATCCCACAAGCGTACTATCGCCCGCCCCACCATCTTTTTTGATACAGCGTTATACACTACTCCCCATGGCGTTCGTTTCTTACGTCGGTCTATCAACCCCGCTATCGCCATCCAGATATTTCCGTGCGCGACACCTATCTGCATTGCAATAGTCTCAAGTGCAACGACGCCAATAAGCATCCCACCCGCCCCTTCCCAAGGGTACGCTGCGACGACATCAAGGTGTTTCGTTTGCAATTTTTCGCAACTACCTTTACGGGCATAAAGCGTAATATCTTTTGAAGATTGCAATGAAATTGTTGCTGAACCAGAAAGTGGAAGATTTTCCGCAAAGGCATTAATTGCCACGGTATCGGCTTGTTGTACATTCCACGTAATGGTGAAGTTCTCTCCTTTTTTGACCATCTTCGTACTAATAATGAAATCTTTAATAACTGGGCAGATTTCTGCGGAAATTGGGCTACCAGTTGGCACTATTGTTGTAACGACTACTTGCTGTACCTGAACGGTGACTGTTGCTTTGATTATCTTTCCTGAACCTGTTTTTGCCGAGATTTCATAGGTTGTTGTGACTTTTGGTGAAACTTGTAACGTACCACTAGCACCAACTGCACCAATTGCTGGATTGATTGATAGATCTGTAACGTTACTACTTTGCCATTGCAATGTTACCGATTCGCCAACCTTAATTTTTGACGCAGATGCGCTAATACCAAGAGATGGTGTTTTAGCAACGACTACTGGAATAACCGTAATTGTTACTGACGCTTGCATCGTACTACCATCACCTTTTTGCCCAGTAATTGTATACGTGGTGGTTGCACCTGGTGTTACCGTCCGTGTACCATTAGCATCAACGGAACCAATATTCTGCGAAATACTGAGATTTGATAATTGTGTACTTTGCCATTGCAAAACGACGCTATTGCCTGGATTAATCTGTGTTGCGGAAGCTGTCAATGTCAAAGTTGCAACAGTAGGAACAGGTAAAACGGTGATTGTTACAGATGCATTAACCGTTTCTCCAGTTTGAATGTTTTGCCCCGAGATTACGTACGTAGTTGTTGCTGATGGAGATACTTCGCGAGTGCCTGACGCTGAAACAGCGCCTACACCGTTATTAATTGACAAGTTGGTCAAGTTTTCACTACTCCATTGCAAGGTTGTTGCATTACCCACTATCAGCTCAGTTGCTGATGCTTGCAAACTTACTGTACCTACCAAGTTATTAACGGTTACTGTAACCGAAGTGCGGAACGTTTCATTTAACGGACTAGTACCCGAAATTTCATAAGTAGTTGTTGAATCTGGAAAGATTACTAATGATCCTGCGGCGCCTACGGCGCCGATACCGTTATCAATTGATAAATTCGATAAATATTCACTTGACCACGATAGCGTCACACTATTTCCATTAATAACTGGATTGGGAACAGCTGTAATTGAAATTGTCGGCTGTACCTCTTCAACAAAAATTGTAACTGACGAAGTTACCGTTTCATCAGCTTCATTTGTTCCAGTTATGACATATGTTGTTGTTTCAAGAGGTGACACCTCAATACTTCCTGTAGTGCCAACACTTCCGATGCTGTTGTTAATTGAAAGATTCGAAATATAATTACTTTGCCATTGCAACGTTGTCGTTTGCCCCTGAATAATCTCAGTACTTGTTGCGCCAATAGATAAATATGGAATTCTTGGTGGGTTAACAGTAAATACCAAGGAATCTATCAATGTCGAGTTCACCGCATCTTCTACAGTTACTGTAAAAGTGCCTGACTCAAAGAATCTAATTGCGTTTGTAAATGTTCGTTGCCCGTTATCACCTGAAGTAAACGTATATTCATCAGGTAATTGTGCAGAAAGGCTATCAGATCGAAACCTGACCGTTCCACGATATGTCGTGTCAACAGAACCAACTGAATTTAATGCAGCAACGGTTACTGTTGCTGAGTCAGAAAATTCGAGTGTTGTATTCGGGCTTTGCATATCGAGAGCTGCGACTGTCGTAATCGTGAAATCTGCTGCATTCCCAGCGTTATCACCATAATCTCGCCATTCACTTTCGAGATTGTTATCGATATTTACCGTTCTCACTCGCCATTTGTACGAAGCACCCATTTCTAAATTCGCAACTTGAACACTCAGCACTACCGGTGGTCCACCGGTGAATATGACTGAATCTGAATCGTGAATTCCTGTCTGACCATCAAATAATTGATCAATTTTTTTCAATTCAACCTGAATCTTCAAGCGCTTAGGTGATGCGATTGTAGCGCCAGCATCGTACGCATCTGCCTTAAGTGTCACCGTAGTTCCGTTAATAACGCCACCAACTGGAATTGCACTTTCAGTCACGCCAAGAACATCTGCTACTTTAGTAGCTGCCATAGCATAAACGATTTTTTCATCAGAAATTGAAGATTGCGCTGCTGGCTTAAGTTCGAATTGTTCGCGATATTGTGATGGCCATGGAACTGAGTTTGGCTCATCAGGGTAAGTACCGGTCTGACCTACCTGCGCACCATAGTTAGCCGGATCACTCGGAGTACCTTCTGCAACTGAAACAATCGCATTTACATAACATGGTCCAGAGTTATACAAAATTGAGACTCTTCCACCACCACCTGAACCACCGTCTACATCACTATTTCCACCTTCGCCACCACGTGCAGACAAAGTTCCCGAAATATCACAGGTGTTACCATGCAAAAGAATTGAACCACCAGCACCACCACCGCCACCAGGACTGCCCGTACGCCCAATTGAACCATCCATGATAATCGAACCACGCACCGTAACATCACCTTTTGTGTAAACACCATCTTGCAACAAACCTGAAGCAATAATTGCAAAGGCACCACCACCGTTTCCACCCATCGCACCCTGAGAACTTGCACCACCACCAGCACCTAACGTCTTCGGCACTAATTGCTCACCATACTTCACACCACCTTGAGCGGGTTGGTTAACGCCATCACCCTGACCTTGACCGCCGTTACCACCGTTTGCACCACCACCACCACCGGAATAACCAACACCACGATTACCACGACCTTGCCCTTCATCTGTTGGGAATCCTTGACCAGTTCCAATTATTGATGCTCCTGAATCAAGCAAGAAATTACCTTTTACGTTGAGGGTGACACCTTTACCAATCACTTGTGTGAGGTATTCATTGGTAAATTCGGCTAAAGTATAACCATTGTATTCCGCCTTAATTTCATCTGGCGTCATTGCTCTGTTTTTGAGCGAAAATTCATCAAGATAACCAGCATAATACGGATCATCATTCCATGGGCTTCGACCAATGAATTTGTTTGCTCGTACCACATTAGGAATGGCAATTAATTGACTACTTTGTAACAAATTGCCATCGCGATAAATCGATGCATAACCAGTTGCCGAAACGGTAACTGCATAATGATGCCACTCGTTATTTATTATGCCGTTTGTCACCCGAATCCCACCAGCAGAACTAGACCCGTTGTATATTTCAAACCAAAGATCTGAACCTGTACCATAGCGAGACAAAAGCACATTGTTTGATGGAGTACCATTATTAAAATCAAAGAATCGTGCGTAATTAGGACTTGATGTCGGACGAGCCCAGAACGAAACACTGAACCCTGTTAAGAAATCCATTGGGCCATTTGGCAATGATACATAGGATCTGTTACCCGAGAAATAGGCTGATTGCCCATATACACCAGTTTTTGTAACTACTTCTTGCGCATATGGAGCTCCGTTTAATGAGACTTCATCACTAAAGTAATTTACCTTCTCATCATCAAAATGCCACAGAATTAGAGTTTCTGCATCGGCTGACAACTGCGATGCAGTATTATTTAAGTTGGTTACCTCGATTGCAGAGATTTCACGGGAAAGAACTCTCACTTCATCAATAATTCCAGCGAAATAATGGCTCGTTGGTGCATTCGCCCAACCGTTGAGATTGTCATAGCCGACTCGCACAAATGCAGTGTACGGATAATACGAAGTATTCGCATCAGAGGCAACTAATTGCCCATCTACATACAAACGCATACCGTTTACCGTTGAAAAGGTAGCTATAACATAATGCCACTCATTATCATTATAAGAATTCGCAGAGGTAATGACACGATTACCGTTGTTATACATACCGAAGTTAATTCGCCCATCGTTAGAAAGATACAACGTTCTATCATTATAGTTTGTTGCAGTTGTTGACGAATCGCTAAATCCAATAAGCTTACCGCCTACCGTTGTATTGGTTTTAAATCGTAATTCTAATGAGTAATCTACTGGTGTTGCCATCGAAACTCCCGAAACTACCTGACTATTGTAACCATTGAATTGTAATGCATTACCATAAACTCCCGTCACTGACTTTTCACCGAGCCCGAACGCGCGATTAGATTGCGACAATGACGAATCTGCATATGATAATTCTGTTTCGTCTAACTGCCACAAGGCCACAGTATTCGTAGTCGCTGTCGGTGCTGTTTCTGAAGTTGCACTTGCAAGAATCTGTTCATTAGTCAAAAGACCTGACGTAAGTCTTACTGCATCTAGTTGCCCAAAGTTTTGCCTACAGCCTGCAGTATTACAATAATTTCCTAAGTAACTAATAGCACCAGTCGGTCTACTCGCAACACTACCAACTGAGACTCCATCTACAAAGAATTCTGTTGTTGAACCTGTAGATCTTGTCGCAATATGGTGCCAACCAGGTGTTAATGTGTTGACATTGAATGATGTGGCGTAAAATGCGTTTGTATATAAACCAAGTCGTCCTGTATTTTCAACAATAATCGGATGTAAACCACCTTCAATTCTACCTACTGCGGTACGCCATCCATCAATAGTTGTAGGCAATGGGAATTTCGCCCATAATTCGAGTGTATAACTATCTGGTAAGGTAATTGGCTCAATCTTAATAACCTGATTTTGTAAAATACTCTGGCCACGACCGAATTTTCCAGATACGGCAGTAACACCACCAAATTGCATTGCATTATTAGCATTTATTGAAGAATCTACGAATCCCTGTTCATCAAAATGTAACAACGCGACACTCTCATCAATCTTTACTGGAGCATGCGCTGCAGGCATTGTTGAGTTTTCAACAACTGCCTTAGTGTCACTCTTTACCCAAGCTGAAACATTTTGCCCAATTGTCACATCATTAAATGTGTAGTCACCTGCATCAAAATCGCCTGCCCTCGCTGCAACATTATTGTTGTCGACAATTAATGAACCACCTCGTTCTGCATCAACGCCACGATTTTCAAAATATACTGTTCCAGGACCACCATTTCCGCGACTGCCTGTACCACCACGAGCCTGTAATGAAGTTGTTGACAGATCGAAACCGTCATTGGTGCGATAGTACAAAGCTATTCTCCCACCAGCACTTCCACCGCCATCCCAGTTTGAACCATTATATGCATTTGCGAGAATTTTGCCCGAACCAGACAGTTGATTTGTTTCTACCCAAATTGAACCACCGGTGCCACTATTAACCCCACCTGTATAGACTCCCAATGATTCAATATTTCCATCAAGTCTCAATGCATTGTTTACAATCAAACGCATTGCACCGCCACCAGGAGAAACCGTATATCCACCACTTCCGAGATCTACTGGTTCATATAAATTACCGTATGATGCACGAACTCCATTACCACCAGAGTACCCATATCCACCATATGATGCGCCTCCATGATAACCACCGGCTTCAATAGCTGCGCCTGGCCCACGATACCCACCGTAACCTTTACCAGAAGCCGTAATTAAACCACCTGTTTCAATAGTTAGGTCATTTGTTTGCAAGGTAACACCATAATCGTCTGTCCAAACAGAATCACCATCATCATATGAATTCATCGTTACTGTACCTAAAGGTCCAACGGTCAGAGTATCAATTTGATAACCATTGTTTTTGTTGTGATACCAAGTATTCGCATTTAACGTTAAACCTGCAGAACTTGTTTGACCTACCGTAATTGCTGTTACTGGTGCACCTTCGATACCTTCGAGTTTACCTGCAATTTCTACATTGACTCCATCAATTGAGAAAGTTCCTGCACCAGTATATTTCAATGTACCTTGCACAGTTAGCAACGGTTTTGTGGCATCACCCGAGAAACCACTAGGGCTTGTTATTTCAAGAATTCCTGCATTGCCCAAAAAGCGTACATTACCGTACCTACTTAATTCTATTCCTTTCAATTTGTATGTGCCTTCAACAACGCCCGCATATTGGCCATTAACACCGTTGTTGTCAACAATCAAACGACCTGAATATCGCTCATCTACGCCGAGATTTTCTACATATACAGTTCCCGGACCACCATTTCCACGGCCACCCGGACCACCGCGAGCTTGTAATGAATTCTTTGACAAATCAAAACCATCATTATTTCGATAATAAACTGCAATACGACCACCAGCACTACCACCACCATCCCAGTTTGTTGAAGTTGCACCATTGGCCGTTAATTTTCCTGCACCTGTAAGTTCATCAGTTTCTAACCAGATTGAACCACCTGTACCACCATTTGCTTCTACGCCAGTATACACACCAGAAGTTTCAATAGTACCATTAATCGTAGAAGTTCCCGCGACTGAAATTTTAATTGCACCACCACCGGGAGATACTCGATACCCACCACTTCCTAGCGTGGTTGGTTCATACATACTTCCGTACGGATTGCGCACGCCATTTCCACCTGGATTACCAAGACCACCGTGAGAAGCACCGCTATGATTACCACCTGCCTCTACGGCTGCTCCTGGCCCACGATACCCGCTATAGCCATTACCTGTTGCAGTCATCATACCACCTGCATCGACGTTAAAATTCATTGTGGAAAGAGCCAGACCATGATCATTTGACCAATCTGAATCACCATTATCATAAGAGCGTACATAAACTACTCCTGTTGAACCAATATCTAGCAAGGCAAATTCATATGGGGTGTCATATGAATAATTCCATGTGCGCGCATTTAGTGTTAAGTAGCCCGCAGAAGTTTTTCCAACTGTTATTGAATCGATATTTTCAATTTTCCCTTCGATTGCATAATGCCCGTTATTCTTAATATTAAACGGTTGCCCCCCAATATTTCGCAAGATACCTTTAACGGTAACTCTTGCAGGATTTGTATCGACATTTACGGTATTTTCATCTACCTCAAGTACCCCAACGGTTTGATTACCATCAACAGTTACGTTACCTTTGCCTCGCAGTAAAATCGATTTCAGAGTATATGTGTCTGCGGGTAAATAAGCACCTGTTGTCGGGGCAGATGCGTGATTCCCATTATAAACAAGGAGTGTTCCTTGTTGGGGAGAATCTGTACCCTTTTGTTCGTAATAAATTGTTCCTGCACTTCCACCGTAACCATAATTTGCATTTTGATATCGACCACCGTAGGCGTTCACCGTGTTTTCATTAAGAGCTAACCCTTCAAGAGTTGAGTAATAAATTGCGATTCTACCACCACTTCCTCGACCTGTTGAAGCTGCATACCCACCACCGTTTGCACGAATAACTGGAGTTCCTGTTGTTGAGCTCAATTTATTCGTGTCAATCCAAATACTTCCACCAGAAGGACTCGAATACCAACAACCATAACGCGTTGGATCAGCACTCGCATCAATAATACCATCGACGCGAAGTTCATTTGCGACGGTCAATTTCATTGCACCACCACCGAGTCCATTACTCGTTTCACCAGTATCTGCACCACTACCTAGAAAGAGACTTCCATAAATTGTTCCGTACGGAACACCACCAACACCACCTGGACTACTACCACCATAACCACCGTATGAAGCACCGCCACAACTTGCGGCGCCTGTACCACGACCAGCTGCATATCCGCGTGATATTGCATCAATCTTTCCGCCAGTTGCTACTGTTAAATTGTTGACTGAAAGTGAAACACCATAATCATTTGTCCAGTTTGTATCACCGTTATCGTATCCTTGCATGTACAAACTACCATTTGCTGCAACGGTTATATCACCAAACTGCCAAGGTAACGTATCATTGTGAGCCCATGTATTCGCATATAAAGTTACCCCTGCTGCACTACTTTCACCGATTTTTATTGCAGAAACACCCTGGGCATCGCCAGCTAACGCAACGTTAACACCATTTACTCCCAAAGCAACCCCCGATTCGACTGGAGAATACTCGAATACACCGTTTATCGTAATCGAGGCAACATTACCCGTTGAACCAACCAATGAATTACCGTTCGTTACCGTCAATTTCCCTGCCGAACTATTGCCCGCAAAAGTCACATGACCGCCATTAACTGCCTTAATTTCAGACAATACATAATCACCCACAGGCACATATGCCCCACTTATTGAGGCTGTTGCATGATTTGCATTCGCAATCAAAAGCTTACCCTGTTGTGGGGTATCTACTCCTTTCTGTTCATAATAAATTGTACCTGCGCTACCTCCTTTACCATAATTACCATTCTGATAGCGTCCACCGATTGCCAGTACCGTATTTTCGTTAATTGCTAAACCTTCAAGAGCTGAGTAATAAATTGCGATTCTACCGCCACTTCCTCGACCAGTTGAAGCTGCATACCCACCACCGTTTGCACGAATGACAGGTGTTCCTGTAGTTGAACTTAGCTTATTGGTGTCGATCCAGATACTTCCTCCTGAACCACTTGAACCCCAGCACCCTGAACGTGTTGGATGAGCACTCGCGTCGATTATGCCATCGACCTTAAGCTCGTTTGCAACGGTCAGTTTCATTGCACCACCACCAGGACCACTGCCTGATTCATTATCTGAACCGCTTCCAAGTGCAAGGCTACCATAAATTGTGCCATACGGAACTCCACCTGCATTATTTGGGCCATTACCACCATAACCACCATAAGAAGCTCCACCACACCAAGCAGCGCCATAACCTCTCGCATAACCGTAACCTCTTGCTACAGCATCAATATACCCACCTGTTGCTACAGTAAGATTATCAACTGATAAGGCGACACCATAATCATTCGACCAATTTGAGTCACCGTTATCGTAACCTTGCATGACTAACAAACCATTACTTGCAACGGTAATATTGCCAAATTCCCATGGAGTTGTATCATTGTGAGCCCAAGTATTTGCATAAAGCGTTACGGCAGATGTTTGTGTCGCACCAATAGAAATATCATTTATGCCAACAACGTCACCCTTAAGACCTAATTCAACACCTTCAACTTCTAGTGTTTCACCAGGATTTTCGGGAATGTACTTAAGTGTACCTTCTACATTAACCTGCGATAACGTAGAATCACCCTGAATTCCTTCTTTCGATGATAACTGTAAACTACCAGTTGTGGCATCACCTTTGAACAAAACATGCCCTTTTCTCGTTGCAATTATTTTCTTGAAAATATAGTTACCTGCGGGAACATATGCTTCACGAGGATTCCCACTCGAGCGACTGTCTATAAGCAATGTTCCTTGTTGAGAAAGATCAACACCTAACTGTTCTACGTATACCGTACCAGCGCCACCACCCTGCCCATATGAATCGTTTTGATTACCACCATATGATTGCAAGTGCAAAGAATCAATTGCGAAACCATTATTGTTTGCGTAATACAATGCAACACGACCACCACTTCCTCGACCAATTTCACTATTTGCACGAATAATACCTGTTCCAGTTGTTGAAGCAATTGTCGTTGCCTCGACCCAAACTGAACCACCAGATGCAGTAGAATTCCAGCATCCTAATGCGCCAGAATATGCGTTTGCCGAAATTGCTCCTTCTACTGTTAGAGTTCCTGAAAGCGTTAACTTTATAGCACCACCACCACTTCCTCGCTCTGAAGCACCGCTTCCGAGAAGAACACTTCCATATATCGAACCGTAAGGAGTTTTAGCAGCATTATATGGACCATTACCACCGTAACCACCATAGGAAGCACCTGCACAATTTCCCCACCCTGGACCTCTACCTACGGCATAACCGGTTGCATCGGCACTAACTACCGCTCCCGATTCAACTAGCATATCATCAGCCAGAATTGTTACACCATAATCATTTGACCAATCTCCATCGCCGTTGTCGTAACCTTGTAACGTCAAAGTTGCACCAGTTCTTACCGTTAACTGCCCAAGACCACGGCAATCGAAAACTCCACCAGGAACACTTGAGGCATTCCAGGTTGTTGCTTGATCAATAATGATTCCAGGACACGTGCCAAGTTGCGCCACAAACATAATTGAAGGCGAAACTCCGGTTATACCGTTGCCGTCACTTACTCTAATTTGAATATTTTCTGTGTACGAATAGGTCGCAGTATTGGTAGTTCCGACGCCGTTTGTTAGTGTTATTGTTTCAGGAGCTAAGGTTCCCAACCCAGGAGACACCTGATCATATGAAGAAACCGGATATAACGTTACAGAACCATTATGAGGTACCGTATTACCGTACTTGTCTTTTGCTGTTACGGTTAAACTAAAGTTTGCATCTACCAAAACCAAACTTGAAGATGGTACAACCTGATAGGAAACAATTTGATCTGGCACAGTACTCACCGTGAAGGTAACAGAATATCCAGTTGCGTAACGCCATACATTCATGGTGTTATTATTGATTCCTGCAGTACTTCCGAGTGTCCACGTTGCGGTTAATTCACCCCATTGATCTGTTGTATGCTGTTTATTGGTTACTAAACCACCACCACTAGTTACTGTCCAATTAAAATCTGGAACAAAAGGCACGCCATATCCTGCTGCATCGACTGCACGCACGCGTGGTGCTGGATTTAACGGTTGGCCTGCTGCACCAGAAATGCCGTTTCCTTCAACAATAATAAGTGAAGCCATCGGACCAGAAACGGTAAAATCACTATCGTTAACGGAATTGCCACCATATTGCACCCATGGGGAATATACGCCACTTGCATTAACAATTCGTGCTTGCCATTTGTATTGTTCTGATACTGTCAAACCTGTAACTTCAGCGTACCCACAGTATTGACTGATTTGTACGCCTGATTGATCGGGAATGTCGTTACAGCTTTTATTACTTGCCAAGGTTACCTGTCCACCGGTTGGGATATTTTGGAATGCATCGGTCTTTTTTCGCACTTCGATCTGCAAACGCTCGTTTTCGCCTTGAATATTTGAGGCGAAAGTAATCTTTTGGCTTGTTGTCAGATAATCAATATCTAGTCTGCGATTTACAAAAGAAGTTGTATTTGCAGTTTCGTAAAATCGTAATACTGTTGGCGCAGCAGGAGCACACCCTGGGCCAATCTTAAAACCATCCTGACCATTTTGTGCACCAAGCCCTTTGTCAATGAATACCGAACCTGAATATGACAATGTCGTGTTACAAATCATGACGACTCGTCCACCACCACCACCACCACCGACGTACGTTGCTGTGGCATCGGCACTACCACCACGAGCTGAAACAGTACCGTTTCCTGCAAGTACATTTGCTTGAATCCAAATAGAACCACCTGCGCCACCACCACCAGAAGTAACGCCATCACCACTTTTTGCACCCAGTAAACCGTTTGCTGAAATTTCACCGTTAATAGTTACTGTTCCGGAAGATTCAATTCTTATTGCACCACCACCAGCTCCACCTGCTCCGCCCATACCGCCATCTGCGCCGGCACCACCTAAAGTAATCGGGGACTCGAGCAAACCATAGCTACCACCGGTTGAACCTAATACAACACCGACACCACCAGACGTATTACCAGCACCACCTGCTCCACCATGACCACCACCAGAACCTGCAGCAGTACCTGTTGATGCAGTCGCAGACGCTAACGTTCCTGAAGAAGCATCGGTACTACCAACCGTATAACCCTGCCCTGACGCAGTGATTTCACCACCATTTTCAATCGTTAAGTTACCAACTTTAAGCTGGACGCCCTTATCATCTGCTACATCAGCATTTGCCGAGATTGAACTTTTCAATATCAACTTACCTGTACTGGTGATTGTAATATCTTGGGCGCTACAATCAACTATATTGTCTTCATTTGTAGGGGTAATTTCAATTGTTGAATCGATTGTTGTTGGCAAAGAACAAGTTGCTGCACGCAATTGCGGGCCATTTTGCTGCATTTGACCAGCCAACGTTGAAAACATCAATGAAAGAAATAGGAAATAGGCAAGCGTGACTTTATGAATTTGAGCTGCGATTGCGAGTGCGTGAGTCAAGCGGATACTTTTCATTTTTTCGTCTCTTTTGAATTACCTGAATTTTCTTTCTCTTTTGTTTGCTTTTGCGATAACATCTTTGCCTGCAAAAATGCATAAAATATCAAGATTGGTAAGAGAAGAATCTGAAGAAGCATGACCACTAGCAATATTGGCATAGTTTTAGTGCAAAGATAGATGATTAATGAAGTAGCAGCCATTACCAAGAAATATGGTATGTACAAACTCCAACACATCTTAATGCAACGTTGTGGTTCTTCACATAGACGAGATTGCAACATACTAACCAAGTAACCAATAACTAGTCCAAATAGAAAATGTGCAGCAATTCCGAGAAGATACGCAAGGATGAATACCAAAATTGCTCCAACAATTACATAAACCGTGATCAATTGAGGTGAAAGGAAGGAATTAAAGTGTGTATACAACCCTTGCTTGTCGTATGAAACGCCTTCTTTTAGACCGATTTGTTGATATCGAACCTGTTTCACACCTGTATTAAGATGTACTCGAATCCCTTGTTTATCAAATTGCAAACCGTAACGTGAGATTTTTTTACCCTCATGGACGATATCGTCCCAAAAATACTTATTTAGTTTGCCAGTTGTGTCAACAACTACAAAATATTGGGACTTTTCTGTACTTGAAAGCAAGAATGTCCAAATAGCTGGTTTAATATCAATATTTAATTCGTTATTTTTAATTACTACGCGTGAAAAATTCGCATTAACCAACGCATTGTCTATTGCTTTTTTAGCATTTTCTACAAGAGGAAGATAGGTAAACAGTACCATACCAAGATAAATCACTACCGCAACTAGTGCCTGAACAAACCCAAAACGGGCAATCACTTTTTTATGATAAGACAACGGCAAAGCCACGGATTCTTCTATCTCTGCGGGGTGCAGTGATAGTGGGGCCAGCGGTGCTTTTTTTCTCTCTCCTTGCATGTAGCAATTCAGTATAGCAACTCTGCAAGTTTGAGACAAGAGCCTATATTAGCAATATGCCACCTTACTGCTTCTGCACGTGAGAAGGTAGATATTTCGCCCACAAATACGCAAGTAAATCATCGACACCAAACCCTCGATGTAATGTTTTCTGTAACAGTTCATTCATCGTGTACTGAGAGCCATATTGGTGAACATATTGCCTTAACCATTCTTTAATTTTCTTGATTCCATCGGGAATTACAAGGAGATTTTCAATTGCTCCAAGTTCTTGCTCAAGTGCTCGTTTATAGATAATTGAAAGCGCTGTACCCATTGAATAGGTTGGAAAGTAGCCAAAAGCGCCCATACTCCAATGAATATCTTGCAGTACGCCGAGATCATCAGAAGGCACCTCAATACCAAGATATTCTTTAATTTTCTCGTTCCAGCGGGCAGGAAGATCTGCTACTTTCAAATCTCCGCGTATCATTTCAAGCTCAAGTTCAAAGCGCAACATGATATGAAAATGATACGTGATTTCATCTGCCTCAACTCTAATAAGTGACGGCCTAACCTTATTTACATAATAATATATCGCTTGCTGCCCTTTTTCTGCGATATGAGTTGCGATTTCTGGTGACAACTCCTCTACTTTACGTTGATATTTTAACCAAAACGCTTCTGACCTACCGATTATATTCTCCCAGAATCTCGATTGTGACTCATGAACCACTAATGAAGATGGTGATTGAATTGGTGAATACTCAAACTCTTCTGAAGATTGCAGTTCATACAGTGCATGACCAAATTCATGAATAACCGCCAGTGGACTTCTAGCCCAATCTTTTTCGTGATACCACGAGGTTATTCGCACATCCCGCAAAGAAATCATTTGAGTAAACGGGTGTGCTGAAATATCTAGGCGCAACTTATCGGCATTTACCTCGAAGAAGCCTAATATGGACGCGTTAAGTTGCGCCATTTTTTCTTGCGAGTACGGCAGTTCAGACATTTGTTGATTACCAGTGAATTCGCCACGGGCCATAACCTGCGTAAGAATTTCTTTTAGTGGTCCGCGAAGCGAATCAAAATACGTTTTGACCTGCTCTGTGGTCAACCCCTCTTCATATTGATCAAGCAGGGCATCATAGAGATTGTCTTTGTATCCAAGGTATTCTGCTTGTTTTCTCGAAAGATCCACAATCTTTTGAAGGGTTGGCGCAAACAATGAAAAATCCTTTGCTTTTTTAGCATTTCTCCAAATAACGACCGCTTCGCTCGTTAATTTCGCGTATTCTTCAACAAATTCTTTTGGCAATTTTCTATAATGGTCAATTGCACGAGTTAATACTCTAACAATACCTTTTTCGGCATCGGTCAAGCCCGATTCTTGCGCAGCTTTCGCGACCAATTCTTGAAACAGAGGATCCAGCAAAAGCTGTTGCGACATCAGCGAAAGCTGCGCAACTGCTTCACCTCTTGCGGGAGCTCCTTGCTCAGGCATATATGTTTCGTTATCCCAACCTGCGAGCGACTGAACATGCGAAAGCGCCCAGATTGGGCGATACTTTTCTAAAATCTGCTTAATGTATACATTTTTAAAGTAGTCTTGTTCCATCGAATATAGTAGCAGATACAAACAAGTGACGACAAATTAATTGTCAATTATCAATCGTCAATTGAGAATTAAGGATTATCCATCAATTGCTAAAGTTTCGAACGTCCCTTCATCGCTTCTTGCAACGTGTAGCTATCGACGTAATCAATGTCAGTACCTACAGAAATTCCTACCGCAACACGAGAAAGTGAGATTCTGTCTCCAAATTCCTTCAATAAATCTTCTTTTATATAGAGAGCCGTCGTTTGACCTTCAGTTGTAGGGCTTAATGCAAAGATAACTTCGAGTACTTCTCCTTGTTTTAGTTTTTTAATCAATTGCGACAGACGCTTCTTTAACTTTCCTAATTCGATGTCTTCAATTCCGTGACCTTTTACTGGCGACAGTAATCCGCCAAGCACGAAATACAAACCTTTATATCCTGCTGTTCTTTCAATCGCATAAACGTCCATATGGTCAGCAACTATACAAACGGTAGACTGTTCACGAGCTGGATCGCCACAAATTTCACATGGATTGGTATCCGCAAGCATATTACAAAAAGAGCAGGTTTCTACGGAGTTTTTTAACTCTTGAATGCTAGTGCTCAAAAAAGATAGACGGTCTTGAGGCAGAGAAAATAGAAAATATGCCAATCTGCGGGCAGATTTCGGACCAACACCGGGCAATCGTTGCAATTCAAGGGTCAAAGTTTTAAGCGATTTTGGTATTATGCCCATTATTAATTTCTAATTATCAATTATTAGTTTTCAATAAAAGAATTCACAGGAATATTTCAACTCTTCTTGCATTAATAATTGACAATTGTGAATTGAAAATTGATTACATACCGAGCATCTTCTTCATTTGCTCCATATCCATTCCTTTCATGAGCTCTTTCTGAAGTTTTTGCTGCGCATCTTTATAGGCAGACATTATGTCATTCTTCAAATCTTTCGCCTTTTCTGGTTTTAAAAGCAACTCATCAATAGTGATATTTATTAATTCCTGCAAGCCATTCAAATGCACCTTGACCAAGTGATCGCGTGATTCACCGAAAACTTGGATAGCTTTCATTTTATCTTGCTGAATTCGTGCCTGCTTTAACGCTTCTGGCACTTTTCCTAAATTTTTAAGTCCGTCAAACATGTCAGCATTCTAACATAAAGATGGTAAAATACAATAATTATGGTAGCAGAAAAACTCGATAAACAGCGAATTGCTCAAGAATTGCTCACGCATGGAGCCAAGATGAAAATTGACCAAACTAGCATAATCACTCTTCCAACTAGCGAAGATACTCCACCTATTGTTATTGTCAGTGTCCCCAAAAAAAGTTGCAAAAGTGCAGTTAAGCGAAACAGAATAAGGCGTCAATGTAAAGGTATGATTCAGTATTTAACAAAAAATCGTGAAGTAATTAAAGCGAACTGGATGTTTATTTGTAAAACTGATCAATTATCGCCAAACGACCTTGCGAACTTACGCTCTCTTATCCTTTCACAACATGCTCAAAAAAATCAGTAACTTTCTCATTACCTGGTATCAGAAAACACTATCACCTGATCATGGACCGAATCATCGGGCGACCTGTCGATTCATTCCAACCTGCTCTGAATACGGCAAAGAAGCTATTGATAAATATGGATGGAAAGGCGTTGCAATGACAACATGGCGAATAATTCGCTGTAATCCATTAATGACAAAATCAGGAACAGTCGAAACTGTTCCTTAACCGAAACTATGGAAAATTGATTCGGGGGCAGTGCCGAATAAGTCATGTTACACGTTCTCTCGACTTGCGTCAATCAGTAATTATTAATTTTCAATTCTCAATGAACAAAATCGCCAAACAATGCGAACTCTATGTTGATCTACTCCCCATTACTAGTTAATAATCGATAATTGGTAATTGATAATTAACTCCGTATCGACTACAATACCTCTTATGCTTGGAACAATTTGGAATACCCTTATTTACCTCCCACTTCACAACGTTTTGACTTATGTCTACGTGTTGACTGGAAGCCTCGGAATTAGCGTTTTTATTATTATAGTTTTAGTTAGAATATTGCTTTGGCCAATGGTTGCCAAACAATACCGTGATACAAAAAAAATTCGCTCACTACAACCACGACTTGATGAATTAAAAGAAAAGTATAAAAATGACCCACAAGGACTAGCAAAAGCGCAACAAGCAGTCTACAAAGAAGTCAACTACAATCCACTAGGCTGCGTTACCAATTTTGCGATTCAAATACCTATCGTCGCCGGGTTATATCAATCTGTCATTGCCTTTACTAAGCATTCACCTGCTGATATGCCAGGGCTCTACCCCTTCGTGCAAACAAAATTGAATGAATTGAATCTAACGAATTTTGCAACTGATCTTCTTGGCGTTCAATTATTAACAAGCCCAACTAGCCACTTTGCCAATGGCTTCTTCACTCTCGATTCACTTCCTTACATTTTATTACTTGCAATTCTGATCGGAGCAAACGTTCTTCCAACCTGGGTATCAATGAAGGTTATGAATACTCAAGTGCCAAAAATCAAAAAGCAAGGCACAAAAACGGACGAAGAAAACATGCAGGAGGCGTTCACCTCATCAATGACCACGTCAACAATGTATATCATGCCAATTATGATGACACTTACCATGGCACCATTACCAAGCGTTGTTGCAGTTTATATGATTGTGCAGAATGTAGTAACTACTGTACAACAGATTATTGTTAAATATCTGCACGACATTACACTAAAAAAGAAACTTATTGCAGTAATGGTTGATAAATTCAAAACAGACGTTCAGGAAGCCACTAAGAATGCAGAGAAACTTCTCAAACTAAGTAACGCAGTTAACTTCTTAGCTGACGAATTGGGCGAATTTGGCATAGTAAAAACGACCTCTACAAAAGTACACGACATCACTTTTGAACGCGTTTTAAGCCGTAAAAAAGACGTTGTCAGTGCATTGCTGACCTTTGATCAAATGGCAAGAAATCCAGAAAAGGCAGAAGAGATACTCAAAAAATAATGAAATAAAAATACCGCGTACTTACTTACGCAGGGAATTTCGCTTTGCTTCAGAACAGAACTGGTAATAATCACTATCTAGAGTTACGATATAATTATCGCCTAATCTGAAACGTTGATTAGTGACAAAGACCTACGGAAGGATTGATGAATTTAAATCAAACGCATTTGAGGCAAGGATACTAACTCCTCCATCGAAAAACGCTGTGTTTTTCTCAAATATAGAAAATTTACGCGCCTGGGTTGATGACACCCTGAACAAAGGCCCTCTCGCATATGTAACAGGCGGATTTCAAGGTAGTTTTGCACAAATGCAACTTATGTACTTACTTAAAGAATCAAGGTTACCAGTACTTCTTGGTTTAGAATCTGATGAGTTCATAAGAAGAAAAGGTCGTGAACCAATTTTGATTTTGCAGGAAAGAATAGAATTATGGAAACATATAGCTCCAGATAATTCCGCAATTTTTCTTGTCGATGAGCTAATACATGCAAGATTGAATCGATGCTGCGATAAAGACCACTTACTTATTGTAAATTTTGGACTTCACACTTCTGAATATCGATAGATTTTCATGCAATTTACTGCAGAAAATACTTCGTCTGTAATAAAATGGGCAATAAAAAAGCTTGGCAACGACCTATTTTCCCAGGAGAAAAATCCAAGTATCTTCGGCGCTGGAGTGTTTCACTTCCGAGTTCGGAAAGGGATCGGGTGGGTCCACTCCGCTCTTGTCACCAAGCAATGCATTATAGCACCTGTATATGACCTTTGCAATACCTTTTAGCAAGAATTCTCAAAATTTGCGCCAAAAGTGTTTTTTATCGATAGAATCGACACTATTAAACCTTTTCACCGTCAGCTTTATCTGAGATAATAGTGAAATGAAGACAAAAACTCTTTTATTTCTCGGTACTGTAGTACTTACTTTATCATGTGCAGCGGTTGCAACACTTTACGTTTTACAAAGGAACCATAAACTACCAGAGAATCTAGCGATTTTCCCAATAAATAACTCACCTATGCCAACACCAATACCAACTGAGCCACCATTTACCCTTGGTAAATTCATAATATTTCCCGAAACTTTTGCCTTTACCGATGCCGATATTAAATTCATAAAAGAACAAGGGTATCATTCGCTTTTGATAGAAACCGAAAATGACGAGATTACCGCGAAAGTTAAAGCTCTTTTCCCCGAAACAAAAGTTTACGCCTTAACCAGCAAAGAAACTGCGGGGAACATATCAAAATGTAAAAATCCCGAACCAGCAGAATCAGGACTGACTGCTAACCAGTCAAGAGAATTCGATTATTACATCTCTAAAGACCAATGCAATAAAAGCAAAAAACTTTCCAATCTTATTGAAAACTCTTGCAAGGCTTCTGACAACTCTTGCATCACTTTCATTCAACAAAATCTCCATGAAGACGCATATCTATACTTGCCACAAGCTCCCTTTATTACGAGCTTTTCTGCTCCAAGTTTAACTATAGATACTACAACCGGCATTGTCATTCCTCAATGGACAACTCTTTATCCAAACACGAAAATTTCACAAGCTGCTTATAGTCTTGAGTACAAAGATTTACAGGGAAAACGTATTCACGCGACTGGCAAGATCTCAATGTACAACATGGGAGATTGGTTTATTCCGACCTCAGATATATCAGCGCAACCCTTAACTGTTCTGCTTCGAATTTGGTACAGTTTTGATGGCGTGACGAGTACTACACCTGAACAGTACACCACAACTTTTGCCTATGATAAACCAGCCTGGACACCTTCTGTTACTCCTGTTGTTGGCGTTGAGCAAAGTTCCTGGATTCCTGAATGGGGCATGACCGAAGGGAGAGCCTCTGTTGTAGCAAATCCTAAGAAATGGAGCACTATTATGCCTGTGTGGTTCGTTCCAAATGCTGATGGCACACTAAACATTAAACCCACGTACAACGATAAAGTACTCGTCAAAACACTTCGAGATAACGGCGTTAAATTAGTACCAACGATTTCGCTCTTCGATGCTGACATTTTACGACCAATTCTCCGCGAGCATATGGATAAACACATCGAAGAAATTGTACGGCAGGTTTCCGCAAACAATTATGATGGCATCGACATTGATTATGAAAGTACCTACCGCGATGATCGCGAACTTCTCAATACGTTTCTTCGCAAATTAAAGGCTGAACTTTCACAACGTGGCAAAATCTTGTCATTTACCGTCATGCACAAAATTGATGACCGCAAGATTTATTCATTCTTACCACAAACACATGAAGCTCAAGATTGGAAAGCAATTGGCGAAATCGTCGATGAATTCAGAATTATGGCTTACGATTTTACCGGCCAAGGCAGCTTACAACCCGGTCCAATTTCCCCATATATGTGGAATGAAGCGCTTATTCGTTATGCCGTGCAAAATGTTCCGAAAGAAAAGGTAATACTCGCGTTACCACTCTATTCACATGCCTGGCCAAAGCCAAAGAACGGAAATTTGGCTGGAGAAAACAACGATCAAAACCTCTATTCAGGATTATTAAAAAACACCCTTTCCTGGCAACATAAAACCATTGCATACGTAAAGAAGAACAGTTCCTACTACAGAGAAACCTACGATAACTGGAATCAAGAGGTGCGTGTCGAGCTAAAGTATAACGGAGTTGAACGGGTAATGTATTACCTTGATAAACGAGCTATCGACGCACGAATTGAATTAGCAAAAAAATATGGAATTAAGGGAGTTTGCTATTGGAGAATTGGAGACGAGATATTGTAATTTTAATAATTAATAGTTAATAGGTAATTCTCTCTGTCTGTTAGTTTGTTAATTCGGTAGTTTATTAGCTTGTAGAAACTATAATTCACCAATGCGATGGTGCAACTAAGTTGCAATTAGAAGTTGGCTGGGAAGCGCTTTCTTTCGACTACCTTGACTGAACCATCCCAATTATTGATTAAATCGATGTCTTCAAGAAATGATTCAAAGCTCTCGAAATGATTTGTTACTTTATTCTTAAATTCTGATTCTTTTATCCACTCGAAATCACCTTCATCGTTTCCCTGCAAATTCCCCGTTGGATTCATTACTCGGAAGAGAAACATGAATTTATCTTCAATAATATCATTCGTTTCTTGTGAGTAATTCACATAATGGCGAATTTGTAATAGTTCTGGCTTTCCCGATAAACCAGTTTCTTCGAGTAATTCACGCGTTGCACCATCCTGTAGCATTTCTCCGTACCCGAGTTTGCCAGCGAGAAAGCCTTGCGCGCCATAAAAGGGGTTCTTTTTCCTAGTGTAAATGAGATACTGCTTAACGCCGTCGACGATACGAACAGGTGCAATCCAAACAGACAATTTTGCCTGCAACAGTACCTTTTTCGTCTCTGATTCAATACGATTGCAATATTCTTTACCTTGCAGGGACAATTTATACAACTCGTTTATTTTCTCGATCAAGCCAAGCTGTAGCAATTGCTTCAAATGGAAGTTAAATTGGTTGTTTTCAATGTTTGGCTGCGGACGCAACGCTGCGTGCCTGAGACCGTTTGAAAAGTTCAACTTAACGAGAATTTCTCGCTGTAATTCGTGTAATTGTGGGAGTACGTTCATATTTCATTTCGCCAACTTATGTATTGTCGTTATGCATAACTAACCAATTGTAGCGTGAATGATGGGAAAAACTAGTCAAACGGAGTGGACTAACAGATCCGCCTTATTTTGTGGCGCAAAGCCAGAAATATAACGTGCCTCAGCTTCTTGCCATTTTCTCGTTGACAATCGAATTACATCAGGCGATATCTCTACTCTTTCTGTGATTTCTCGCTTATTTAAACGGTCTGCAGCCGCGCTTGCAGAACATTCCAACCAGATTGCAAAGTAATTATTGATTTTTCGAAGATTCTTTAAAGCAAAACAACCTTCAAGAACAACAAATTGACCGGGTAATTTTGAGATTTCACTTAACAGTACGTCTTCATCAAAACTTCTCTTTTCAAATTGTATTTCGAACTTCTTTTCGACATTGTACGCAGAAAACATGTCGCCCGATTGATTTTGATATGCATCTAGACTGAAAAGCCTCCCTTTTAACACTGACGCCAGCTGAAGAGCAAACGTCGTCTTTCCACTACCGCCACGGCCGTCAATTACGACAATCTGACAATTTGATTGTTTAATTTTGGCTACAACTTCATTTAACGATGGTGTGAACACAAAGAATTATAGCAAAACCGCTCATTTATTACTTCTTACTTTTATTTACTAACTATTGAATATTAAAACTGCGGTTTTTGACATGTAATAGCGTATTGTGTATAATCGCGACATGTTGTCACTACTCGATACTGCAAAGAAACTAGGCATTAACAAACGAACGATCCTTAGAGAAGTTCATCGAGGGAACCTTAAAGCATCTAAAGTTGGGAATAAATTCGTTATCGACGAAACTTCTTTAGACGCATATCTCAATCAAAAGACTGCAAAGTTCCAACCTTCAAAAGCCATAAATGTCGCTCTTACCGAATTTATTAACGCAAAACGGAGCGAAATGTTCTTTCAACTGCAACGAATGGTATCAACTTCTTCCGTTACTGAACAAGATAACGAAGAGGTCTTTGCTCAATATATCGGTGAAATCCTAAAGCAGAATAAATTACGCCACAAAATCGTTGGTAAACACGACAGTGCTTCAGTTCATGCCTCATATGGCACAACTGAAAAAGGTTTGCTCTTCGACTGCCCTCTTGATACTGTTTCAATAGGCAATCCTGAGCGCTGGACCTACCCTCCTTTTGATGGAATTGTTCATAACGGTAAAATGTATGGCCGAGGCACTGCGGACTGTAAAGCGGGCATTGTAGCCATGATCTATGCCCTTATTGCACTAAAGCATTTCATTCCTGAAGAAAAGTTACGTATTGAACTGGTTTTTGACGGTGGTGAACAAACTGGCGAGTATCTTGGAATGCGCGAAATTCTGAAGACAGCGCTGAAAGTAGATGCCGGAATTATTGGATACGGTGGAGATCAAACCGAGGTCGGCATCGGTGCACGTGGATATCACCGCTATAAACTGACTGTTCACGGGCAAGCAGTTCATACAGGCAGCAGGACCAGAAACGGGGTCAATGCAATTCAACACATGGCTCAGATACTCAATGAATTTCAAAAAAATCCTTTCGGTTCGGCTAAAAATCCCAAATACTTTGATTTCGGTTCAAAAATGACCGTTGCACAAATCAATGGAGGAACGGCAATCAACTTGGTGCCAGATAAATGCGAAATTTTACTCGATTTCAGAACTACACCAGATCAAACGGTAATTGATACGAAACAGTACCTAGAAACAGCAATTACACGAGTTGAAAATGAAAATAATGAGAAATATTCCTATAATATCGAGTATATTACGGGGCGCGAAGGATACGTTGTGAGCGAAGCAGATCAACTTCTAACATCCTTTGAAACTTCGTATAAGAACTACTACGGTAAAGAAATTACTCGAGTCGTTCACGGTGCATCTCATATTGGGGCACTCTTTAACGAAACGCAAATCCCAGTTCTCGTCTGGGGACCACAGGGTGAAAACTCTCATGCTTACGATGAATTTGTTGTACTCGACTCTATTCCACAAACCGCGATTACCTACGCGCTTACCGCATTAAAATTCTTTGGCATTGATGAAAACACAATGGTCGATAAAGGTTCACAAATTGCATATGAACATTCTTGACATAGGTGGATCTCGTAATATTGCGAAAAATCAGACTGAAAAAAATACTACAAACGATAAAACCTGTTTACAAGCCAGGTCTAGAACAAACCAACTACCGTCATTAGGTTCTTATATTGCACTTACTTTCAATCCGATCAGAGACGTATACCTCTTTTATGCTGCCAAATGGGTTCATTCTTCTATGAAACACAAGGATTTAAAAAAACACTTTCTATCGTAGTTACTGTTACTTCCTACTATTTCGTCGCGTTCGGGTGTATACCGAATTTTCCGATTTTCTGCCAATGACATATGATTTTAGTAACGAAATTACCATTGATTTCGATTATTGCTGATATATATAACGAAAAGTCGTAAAAAAACGCGCGAATGCGCAGAAAAATAAGCGTAGAACGGTGATTCCTGCTGCGAAGCAAAATTTAATAGGTAATAATTATTACCCATTAAGTATTAACAAAACACGACAATAACAGTGTTTTGAAATTTTTATGTTTGGATATTGGAGTATTTAAACATTTAAGTACTCTAATAATTGAACAGGTTTTGTGACAAAACAAAAAGATTTCGACCAATTAGTACACCTTGGCTCAACGCATTGCTGCGCTTACACCGGGTGCCTATCAACCCAGTCATCTCCTGGGGGTCTTCCGATACCTCTGTACGAATTGCTTCGCACAAAAGTAACAACAAAGAATAATCTTGAAGTTGGTTTCACACTTAGATGCTTTCAGTGTTTCTCCAGTGCCAACTTAGCTACTCTGCGGTGCTCCGGGTGGAACAGCAGATACACCAGAGGTTGACTCACCCCGATCCTTGCGTACTAGGGGCAAACCTTCTCTTTCTTTGGACGCACACACGGGATAGAGACCGACCTGTCTCACGACGGTCTGAACCCAGCTCACGTGCCGCTTTAAGGGGTGAACTCCCCCACCCTTGGGGCCTTCTACAGTCCCAGGATGCGACGAGCCGACATCGAGGTGCCGAACCTGGTCGTCGCTATGGACGCTCGGACCAGACTAGCCTGTTATCCCCGGAGTAAGTATTATCCCATAAGCTCTAACGATACCATGATCAATTAGAGGATCACTTGAACCTACTTTCGTAACTGCTTGACCCGCCGGTCTTGCAGTAAAGCCCGCTTCTGCTCATGTACTCTACAGAGGATTTCCATACCTCCTGAGCGAACCTTTGTACACCTGCGTTACTTTTTAGCAGGTAACCGCCCCAGTCAAACTTCCCGCCATGCACTTTCCTGATAAGCACTCTTCAATAAATTGACGAGCCCTATGTTGCCAGTTAGAAGCACGGTACCGAATGGGTGGTATTACACTGTTAGCTCCCCCTCAACCAGAATCGAGAGTTCAAAGCTTCCCACCTATTCTCTGCAAACAGTACCATGCGCCAATGCAAAGTTAAAGTAAACCTTCCGGGGTCTTTTTGTCCACGTGTGTGTAGGCCGCATCTTCACGGCCATTTCAATTTCGCCGGTTACCAGATTAAGACAGAGTCCAAGTCGTTACACCTTTCATGCAGGTCACTAATTATGTGACAAGGGGTTACGCTACCTTAGGACCGTCAGAGTTACAGCCGCCATTCACCAGGGCTTATGTCAGAGGCTCACCTTGCGGATCACCCCCTTCGTTGACCTTCTGGCATTGGGCAGGTGTCAGCACCTATACTTCCTCTTGCGAGTTTGCAGGCACTTGTGTTTTAGATAAACAGTCGCTTGGACCTATTTTTTGCAGCCTAGATCAATCAATATATTGCTATATCGGTGCTAGGCCCCTCTTCTCCCGAAGTTACGAGGTCATTTTGCCGAGTTCCTTAATCTGGTGTGAACCGTACATCTTGGCGCATTTACGCCAGTCTGCCTGTGTCAGTTTGCGGTACGGGTAAATGAATATTACAACGCTGAGAAGCTTTTCCGGGGTCTTGAATCCTTCAACTTGACCTGTTCGAAAACAGGCCTTGGCATCACGGCTCGTGTAAACAACCTGACGGATTTTCCAATCAGATCTGCCTTACCGCTTGCACCCCCACCTATGGGGGCTCGAAGTGCTCCATTACCGTCACTCCTTCGCTATATTCATTCAGTACTGGAATATTAACCAGTTGTACATCGGTAATTCCATCATTACAATGGAGGTTCCTTAGTTCCGACTAACCCAACATCGACTGCCGTTGTGTTGGAAACCTTAGACTTTCGATGGACAGGGTTTTCACCTGTCTTTCGCTACTCATGCCTAGATCCTCACTACTATGCGCTCCACCGTTTCTTTCGAAACGACTTCACCGCCTTGTTATGCCTCGCTTCCGCGGACACCATGCATAGTACGCTCCTCTACCGCGCGGGTTGAATAAATTCAACTCGCACCCTAACCTTCGGTACTGAACTTAGCCCCGATCATTGTTGGCGCAGAATCTCTCGACCAGTGAGCTGTTACGCACTCTTTAAAGGGTAGCTGCTTCTAAGCTAACCTCCTGGCTGTTTGAGAAATTTCACGTCCTTCAAAGCACTTAGTTCAGATTTAGGGACCTTAGATATAGGTCTGGGATGTTCCCCAACTCGCCCAACGGGGCTTACCTCCGTGGACTCACTGCCAGGGTGATAGATGTGGTATTCGGAGTTTTTCTGGATACAAAGGTTGCCCCCTGCACCCAAAAAGTACTCTACCCCCACATGTACATACCTGACGCTTGCCGGACAGCAATCTCGAGGAGAACCAGCTATCACCGAGCTCGATTGGCTTATTACCTCTTAACCACAAGTCATCCCATAACTTTTCAACGTTAACGGGTTCGGCCCTTCCTCTGGTTTTACCCAAAGTGCAGCCTGCTCATGGTTAGTTCGCCCGGTTTCGGGTCTAATTGCCTCAACTTAACGCCCTTTCAGACTCGGTTTCCCTTCGGCTCCCCGACTTCAATCGGTTAACCTTGCTAAAACAATTAATTCCTAGGCTCATTCTTCAATAGGCACGCCGTCACCCTATTCAAGGGCTCCGACTGCTTGTAGGTGCAGAGTTTCAGAGACTTTTCATCCCCCTACCTGGGGTACTTTTCACCTTTCGCTCGCGCTACTTTTCACTATCGGTTATAACATGTATTTAGTCTTGGGAAATGGGCCTCCCTGCTTCATACAAGGCATCACGGTCCCCGTATTACTTTGGTTCATATCAAATCTAGCAGCAGAATATTCGATTACCGGGCTGTCACCTTCTTTGGCGCGTCTTTCCATACGCTTCTTCTGATTCTACTGTTCAATCGACCTCCTCTTGGGAAGATCAAGATATCACCACAACACTGTATCTGGCACGAGCCAAGACCTACGGCTATAAGGAACGATGCTCTCGCAACGCGAGATTACCGCACTTATAACCTTACACCAGACCAGTTTAGACTCTTTCCGCTTTCGCTCGCCGCTACTTACGGAATCTCCAGTTCTTACAAAGTAAGAACCGCTCACTTACGTGAGGTTGATTTCTTTTCCTTCGCTTACTGAGATGTTTCACTTCAGCGAGTTCCCTCCCTACCTTGCGGTAAGGTCACTCCGTAGAGTGGGGTTATCCCCATTCGGAAATCCTGGATTAATAACGCTTTTCGGCAGCTCATCCAGGCTTATCGTAGCCCTACACGTCCTTCATCGGCATGTTATACCTAGGCATTCACTCTGCACCCGTAAAATTCTTTTTGTACGGTCACAAAAACCTAGTTCAATTATCAAAGTACTTAAAGTGTTTTTGGCTCTCGCCGACTTCATTTCTAAAAGAAAGAAGTACACTTTCAATCCTGTAAAAGAATTGTGAGTTCTCTTTTGAGAAAACTCAATTATTCCTTCACTTTTACCTACTTTAAACGAGCGTAAGCAGATTGTATCAAAGTTTTTTTTGGGATGCAATAGGTCACCGTCTAATTGGTGATTGATCCTTATTAATAGTTTAATAGTTAATATGTAATAACCTATTCAGAATTACCTATTAATTATTAAAGTTCTCTCTTACGAGGTGTGTTTGTTTTTATGTAGTTTCGAGTTTTCATCTTGCGATGCTTTACCTCGAATTTTTGATAATGCCCCTTTTTCCCATTGTCTTAAAAGACACATGGACCTGAGGGGAATAGTCGCACATTGAATTTCTCAATGAGCTTCTATTGCTCCCGCAATCGAACCTTCGCTGGATGGTCCGATTCACTTTTCAGCACTTCACTGTTTAAACAGCGAAGTGGACCTGAGGGGAATCGAACCCCTGACAACTCGCATGCAAAGCGAGTGCTCTGCCAGCTGAGCTACAGGCCCGGGTCCAATAGATACAATGGGCATGCCTGGTTTCGAACCAGGGACCACTGCATTATCAGTACAGTGCTCTACCACTGAGCTACATGCCCCTTAACAACCATGGTGTGGCGAGAAGACCGCTCTATCTCCTAAAAGGAGGTAATTTCGCCGCAGATTCCCCTACGGCGACCTTGTTACGACTTAACCCCCATTACTGATCTTACCCTAAACCCCAGAAATAAATCCCTGAAATCTTTAGGTAATCCCAACTTTGGGAGTTTGACGGGCGGTGTGTGCAAGACCCGAGAACGTATTCACCGCAGCATGGCTGATCTGCGATTACTAGCTATTCCGGCTTCATGCAGGCGAGTTTCAGCCTGCAATCTGAACTGAGGTTGGCTTTAAGAGATTAGCATCATCTCGCGATGTAGCAACTCGTTGTGTCCAACCATTGTAGCGTGTGTGTAGCCCAAGGCATAAGGGCCATGACGACCAGACCTCATCCCCCCCTTCCTCCGTGTTTTACCACGGCAGTTTCCCAAGACACTTGTAACATGGGATAGGGGTTGCGCTCGTTACCCGACTCAACGGTACACCTCACGGCACGAGCTGACGACGGCCATGCAGCACCTGTACTGCACCCTCGAAAGCGTCCTCTATTTCTAATGGACTGCAGCAGTATGTCAAACCTTGGTAAGATTATACGATTACCGTCGGATTAAACCACGCGCTCCACAGCTTGTGCGGGTCCCCGCCAATTCCTTTGAGTTTCAACCTTGCGGCCGTACTACCCAGGCGGTCCGCTTAACGCGTTAGCTTCGACACCGATTTGTCATTAAAGCTCCCGAAGGAACAGAAATGCTTAAACCGACGCCTAGCGGACATCATTTAGGGCTAGGACTACACGGGTATCTAATCCGTTTCGCTCCCCTAGCTTTCGTACATGAGCGTCAAACAAGGCCCAGAGATCAGTCTTCACCACCGGCGTTCCGCGTGATATCAACATATTTCACTACTCCACCACGCGTTCCGATCTCCCCTACCTGTTTCAAGCTAAGTGATATTCTCCCCCTTCCCCGAGGTGAGCCCGGGTCTTTGAAAGAGAATCTGCTTAGCAGCCTACGTACGCTTTACGCCCAATAAATCCGGACAACGCTTGGGGCCCACGTATCACCGATGCTTCTGGCACGCAGTTAGCAGCCCCTTATTCGCCAAGTACCTTCCTTCCTATTCCTTGGCAAAAGAAGTTTACGATCCGAAAACCTTCATCCTTCACGCGGCGTCGCTCCATCAGACTTTCGTCCATTGTGGAAAATTCCCGAGTGCTGCCTCCCGTAGGAGTATGGCCCGTGTCTCAGTGCCATCCTGGGGGGTCGCGCTCTCACGCCCCCTACCCGTCCTTGCCTTGGTAGGCTGTTATCCTGCCAACTAGCTGATGGGCCGCAGTCCCCTCTATAACCGGCTTGCGCCTTTACCGTACCGGAATTTCACCTATACGGGCTATCAGATATTACCCACACTTTCGCGTGGCTATCTCTGTGTTACAGGTAGGTTGACTACGTGTTACTCAGTCGTCTGCCGCTATCTTTTTAGATCGCTTCAATTTCTTGCGAAACCTCATTTCACTAAAAAGACCGCTCGACTCGCATCCCTAAAGCACGCCGCCAGCGTTCGTCCTGAGCCAGGATCAAACTCTCAACTAAGGAGTCATTGACTCAGATCGAAGCTGCGATGCTATTAATTATCGCGTTTTCGATTTATTGTTTGTAGTTTAGTACTACTATTTTTGAATTGGTGCGGTTTCCCGCCACACCTCGATTGTTAAGGAGCAACCTTTCGGTTAATGTTCGAAATTGTAGCACAAACGAATCTAATGTCAATCTCTACTATTATCCTGGGGTTCAAACTCTTCACTTTTGTTATAAGAGCAGTTGAAGTATACACCACCACAACTCCCGTGTCAAATCAGCTACCCTGCCGTTTTAATTACTCGAAGCAAAAGATCTTTACTAATCGATCTTATGGGCTCATTCCCCTTGTTTGGCGCAATCAACAACTCCTCAACTTGAGTATCATCAAAGAGCAACGCATATCTGTCATCCATAATTTTTAGTATAAATTCTCTATTTTCAACAACAAAAGCATATTCACCAGCATTATTTGTATACGTTGAATACTGTAGTGTCTTAAATTCAGGCTCATAAAGCCCAATTTGCACACCTTTAACCAAATTGCCATTAACTGTTTTAACAATCCCTGTTACTTTTCCTTTATTAATGAGTACGTTTTTAACAACGATTACTGCCAAAGGCAACATAAATAGAAGTGTGTTTATAAATGTTGGAGAATAAATCAGTACAATCGCTGAATATATAAAAAGCACTACATACACAGTATCTGCAAAGTATTCGACCACAAGACTCCAAAAACTACCGGCAATACTCAAGAACTTTTGCAAACCACCCACCTCAACTGGATCAATCGGAATCGAACAAACGACTGCACCTTTTACCTGCGCATCAATTTCTTCTCCTTTATATATCTTTTGGTATGCACCGTCAGTTTCAGTCAGAATTACTTTCGTTGGAAATTCATAACCTGCACGCTGCGCAAGAATTTTTATTTTCTTTTCGGTTTGAGTTAATTGAAAAACACCACGAGAATCAGTTACCAATGTACGCAAGAGCGATCCAGTTTCTGCATCATGAACACGTAATATTGCGCGAGCTACAGGATTTTTCGTTACCGAATCATAGACAATCCCTGCAAGTCCTTGCTTACGTTTTTGCGTAGACAATGCAGCCATAAGCAAAGATCCCCAGAAATCGAACCCTGAAACAACAGCGAGGGTAACAACCGCGAACCCACCACCCTCAATAAATGAACCGAATGCAGCCCCTTCTGAGCCAGAGTCATTTCCGGAAGAATCAATGTTTGTTGGAATCAACTGCCCGACAATCGGTAAAACGGATATTACATCAATAAAGTTATCTACAATAGAATCACCACCACCAGGTATAGAAGGGAATGCTGTAAGCGTAGGATTAATAGTTGCAGTCGCAGTTGGCGTTCCTGTACCCGTAGTTGTTACTGTACCAGTAACAGTAGTTGTTGGTGTTGCCGAAATTGACGGCGTTGCGGTTGCAGTAATAGTTAGCGTTGGCGTTGCAGTCACAGTAACGCTTGGTGTCGGCGTATCGGTTGGGGTATCGGTTGGCGTTGCAGTCGGTGTAGCAGTTGTAGTGGGAGTCGTTGTTGGCGTAGCTGTAGGAGTTGGAGTAACACCACCACTATCATCGAGATAGAAAACGCGAGCGTAGCGAGCGGAAGTTTCTCGATCAATAAATGAAATTACTATATCGGTATCGACATGTTGAATCAAAACATTCTGCAAAATATTATCTGCAACCAAATCATCACCGACTTGTGACCACAAATTATTATTTGGATTATATTCATATACTGATGCAGTTGTTCCTCTATCAAGAATTGCCAGGTAACCACTAGCTCCATACTTAATTATTTGCGCACCATCTGCAGCAGGCAAGTCTTGCCCTCTTTGCACCCACCCACCGCCAGTATATTCATGCACATAGGTCTCAGCACTCGTGCTTGAAATTAGCACAATATTATTGTCATTATTAATAACTTGAGCATAATGATTGGCACTGCCAACTGGATATGAATAAGCAAGCGACATACCACCTGTTGTTGTTGTTGAGAAGATTCCATCGGAACGCAACAGGTAGAGATTGCTATCATGATAAAAGAGAGCACTTGGACCAGAAATAATATTTACGCCAATTCCAGGCATACGAGAATAACCTCTTGCTAAAAGCGTACCAGTAGGTGAAATTGTGTTGAATGTAAAATATTCAGGAGCTTCAAGAGTGAATACGAAAGGATCAGTTGATATGACATTATAATCCTCAGATTGAACACCTTCTACAGTCAAGTAATTACCGTCAGAGAGACAAATAGACGCATTTGAATAAAAGGGAATATGTATAATGTCCGGATACGAGGGAATTTCCGTAGGATATGCAGGTGTTTCATAATAAGAATACGTAGATGTCATGACCCCTGATGAGATCCTTGCGGCAGCAAGTCTTGTAATAGGAATATTCGAACGCACAAGAGGAGAAGAACCAAATTCATCGAAAATTAAGGAATAATTTCTACCAACCACAAAAACATCATTATTACTGCATGTTATCAAATTCGCTGGGAAATAATTCTCTACAGGCAAAATCCTATTTGCCAAAAGTTCATGTTGCGTAGACCTTATTTCATTTGCTGCATAACGCCTATCGTTGACCGCAGTGGCATTCGTATACAATAGATCAAACTGTTTCGTTACCTGATTAAATCTGTAATAGCTATCACTAGAATCTTGATACATGACAACATCATTATTTCCGTCCTTACCAATAAGTGGCACGAAATTGCCCCCGACACTAATTTCAGTCCATTCAGTAGTCGTTGTGCCTTTAACTTCAGACTTTTCATTCACTTCCTTCGATTGAGGAATATAGGAATTTTGCGATAACAAAACGACCGCAGGCAAAAGGAGCAAAATCAAACTGACAAAAAAATATTGTTTTATCTGTGCAATCATAATTCCTCTCCTGGATTATTCACCATTATCCAATTTACTGCAACATCATTCGGAACTGGCGCAACGCTCTTAATTGAAAACTCTCCACTTCCTGCGACTACATATAGTTGTGGAACCTGCCCTGTGACCGAAGCTGGTGTAACAACAATAACACTACTCGTAGTTACCAGCGAGGATTTGACAACAACTTCAACTTCTCCAGCTAAAATAACTGCCCTACCTGCCTGCTTCTTGCTCAGTTCAAGATTATTAAATGTAGCCCCTTCCGCCGAAATCCTTGCTGATTTAACGCCCGCAACATCAATTATAAAAGATTCACCCAACGATTTTATAGTAGATAGTGACATGGTAGCTGCAGTAATCTGTCCATCGGTCAAAAGATTTCCCTCATCGTCAATAAATAACCTGTCATTCACTGCGAGCGTGCGTGTTTTTGCTACATTAAACTCAGCCGTTGTTCCAACAAACCCCGAAGCAATTGCAAAATACGGCGTTTTAATACTTGTATCGGTCAAAGTACTCCAAAGCGTTTCTGAAACACCAACTGAAGCCGTTATATTTTCAAGAAAAACAGGGATTTTTGTCACCTTCTTACCTGAGGCATTGCTTTCTATCGAATTCCAATCAACAGTCGAAGCGCTGTTCCCTATCAATATTCCAAGACTATTCGTGGTTGCATTGCCACTATTTTCACTATCGCTAAACAGTGCGACACCAACCTTCAATCGTTCCTCTGTACCGTATTGTTGAACCAGTACTTCAGCAATTCCCTGTCTTTTTATTAAGTAAGGATTCGTATCCTCATTGTATGGTTTTGCTTCATCTGCAGTTCCGATTACAACTCCAAGTTGAGAAAATGACGCAATGTCAATACTCTTTGACACTTTTGCAATGAACTTACCAAATGCACCATCTAGAGATGAAGAGATATCTTGTATTGCCACGATCTCGCCAGCAGACAACACCTCTGAAGATTTTGCAGCAATAGCATCGGCAGGCAAAGTAAACGCCATCGATTTCTCTGGAATTGATGTAGGTGTTGCTGAAGCCAACTGTCCAGTTATTGTTTTTAATGATTGCAGGTCAGTTTGTTGAGCTTTAATTGCTTCGACTAAATATGGCGTAAATTTACCATAATCTAGAGCCATATACCCTTTGGTATCAACACTTACCAATTCTGGCATAATCGCAAATACTTCTTGTGCTATAAACCCTGTATTGTATGAACCGTCGTTTATTTGATTATAGTGAACACCACGCAACTGCAGAATTTTCGACAAACCATCACCTATCTGTACAACATTTGTTTTATATCTTGCATCTGAATAGGTAGTCCATTGATTTGCTCGCCCACGACCAGTAACAGCGGAAGTATTCGGAAGATCAATACGATATTCGGGTGCAGTCAACCCAAGCCCCAAATATCCCTCTGAAGATAATCTCATCCCTAATACCTGCGTTGTTCCAGAAATTGTGTAAAAGCTCATCTGAGAAGAACGGTCACTACCAGACCAATTGACAGCAGCTGAATTTATGATACCTGTTAACTGCGAATTTATTGCAGATCCATCATAACCATACGAAATATAAGCACCCAAAGTATCTCCAGCAAGAACCGCACTTGGGCTAGAAGTGGTACCGCGATAACGATTAGTTGCGAATAATGGGCCACTTGCAGTTGTATGATTGTAATATGTAACTTTAACTCCTCTATTTTCTGTTCCATCTCCAGAGCCAAGCACCTCAACTGCAGCAGTTGGAGCTGTTGTTCCAATACCAATACTCCCAGAATTGAGAATTGTCATTCGGGCGAGATTATTTGTGCCTAAAGTTAGCGCATGGTTAGTTCTAGTCGAAATAATGCCCCCAGCAATAGAATCGTTCCAACCTGTATTATGAGCCATAATATCTAACGTAATTGCACTGGTACGTGTTGCAATACGGCTGTTTGTGGTTCCATAATTGTCGATAACACTGCTCCACCCATTTGTATTTTCGAATGAACCTGCTGAACCAAAAAAGGCATTACCTGCTACATGCAACTTTGTACCAGGTGCACCTGTACCGATACCAACATTTCCGGAACTCTTAACAATCAATGCTTTGGTTGCATTAGGATCTCCAGGTTGTAATTGAATATCTCCTGCCACATCACTTGCACCGTAAGAATTAATCAAAAATAGGCCATTACTAACCCCACCATTGTGCGAACCATAAGTGGTGAATTGCCCACGAGAGGTATCGCTTTGGAAACTTTCAATAGTATAACCGTACCCTGAACGAACAATCGAAGTAAAAGTTGAATTCGAATTGTTATTAATTTCGAAATGCGCACTTGGTGAAGTCGTTCCAATACCTACTTTCCCATTATAATCGATCGTCAGGCGAGCATCTGCCAAGGTTGCATTACTGTTATCATTTGTACCATCATTCAATATATGAATTTTTCCTCTAGCTGCATTATCGCCAAGCTGTTCTTGAACAATGGCAGATTTAGCAAAAGTTGGACCACTTTCTGAATAGCCTATACCTATCCCTGAATAAACTCCGTTGCCGATAGAAGTGCCGTTGCCGAAATGAGCAATAGAATTTGTTGCCAATTTAACCTGAAATGGAAAATATGGATTCGTGGTTGCCACCCCTACGTTTCCGGTTGCACCATCGATATAAAGTCTTCCTGAACCACCAGCATCTAGCGACAAGTCAAAATCCATACCTGAATCTGCCGATCCCATGGCTAGTATTGAACCAATTCCACCACCAGAAAAATAGAATAATGATTCCCCAAGAAGTCGAATGGTACCACTTCCGCCACCACCATAAGCGCCAACATTGAGCGTTGACGTGTTTGCACCAAGATCAAGATTGTAGCCAGGTGACGCGGTTCCAACACCGACATTTCCCTCAATTATTGCTCCATTTGTTGGTGCGTTGCTTGTTTGATAATTGGCTCCAACCAGTAAACCTGCATTCGATTCTACCGTAAAAACCTTACTTCCTTGACTAAATAAACTGATACCGTAATACGTTGCATTACTGTCAATGCCGATACCTGCATTTTGAGCGCCAATCGTTGCACTAATTATCTGCGCATTATAAGTTGCTGCATTTACCGTCAGCTTTGCTGCCGGTGAATCAGTTCCGATGCCTACATTTCCACCTGCAAGAATACGCATTCTTATCGTATCATTTGTAAGAAATGCTAGATCATGGTTACTTACACCTCGAATAAGATTGAGAGATTCTCCAGAAGTACGGCGAGATTCGAGCCACAGTTCTGGAAAACCACCAAGATAGCCATTACCAATGCGAGTTCTCATAATCGCAGAGTTATACGTACCTGTGGTAGAGGTATTTTCAAAAAGCAATTGCGGAATATCTGCATCGGCAGAAGTAGTTCCAGATCCACTTACATGAAGAAGTGTCGAAGGGGTTGACGTACCGATACCTACTTTTCCATTTGATTTTATCGTCAATCGCTCGACCCTATCTATTCCCGTTGTCGCAGAAGTGTAAAAAGCAATTCTCTGAGGCGCAACGTCAGGAGAAACATTTCCATCGACTAAGAAATCAATCATTGCAGTACCTTGAACTGAAGATCCGTCATAAATTGCACCAAGGAAGCTCATCACTTTATCGTTCACAATCGGAACTGCAGGCGCTGATAGGGTTCCCCTTGATCGAACCCCCTTAAACACACCTCTATTCGTACTTGTTTCAGTATTATCGGCGACTACTATACTAAATCCAGGGGCAGTATTTTGAGCCGATATTACTGAGTAATCGGTTGTAATTAGACTTCCTGAGATACTGTTTCCATCGGAAACATGTAACTTTCCATACGGATTTGCTGTACCTACGCCCACATTACCAGCCGAAGTTATCGTCATTCGTGCGGTATTAGAAGTCAGAAACTGCAACGCATAAGCATCTTTGGTACCTAACGTAGCAGTGGCTCCGAAAGTATTACCACTCTGTTTAAAAAATGAATTGTGCGTAAACGCAGTTCCGGTTGTTGGATCAATTAACGCTTTTGCCCACAATGCAAAAGGAACTGAAGTAATTGCTTTTCTAGTAGAAAATACCTCTTCGTATTGATGCGGAGTTCCGCCACAGTTTGCGTTTGAACTGTCAGCTGCGACATTATTTGCATCAAAACAGATCTGAAGATATAAATCTTCGTAATTTGCGAGTGTTGCTGGCAAGGCTGCGACCTCGCCAAGAGCAGTAGAAACAACTCCAGACGTTACCGTAATTGACCTATCTTCAGACCAAACTGCACTTCCACCAGAAGAAACGTTGTACAGCAGGAAGCGAAAATTATACGTTCCATTTGCTATATTCGTTCCATCTGCAGCGACCAATTTGCTTTGAAAAGCGATTGTACTTGTTGTAGCAGCGAAAATGACTCGTGAAGTGAACAAAGAAACAAAAAATAGGCCGATACAAACAAGAATAAAACGTATAACACGAATGTATCGGCCACCTCTCCTCATTGATTAAATATACTTGAAACAGAACAGGAAAACAAGGGTTTTACATGGAAATTTCGACACTTTTCATGTACCGTGGAACACGCGACAAATCAAGCAATTCAATGTTTCACTATATTTCACAGGCGTTGCCTTTTAGAAACTGCGCCCGGCGGGAATCGAACCCACAACCGACAGATTAGAAGTCTGCTGCTCTATCCGTTGAGCTACAGGCGCATACCGAATTATAGCAATTTCAACCCATTTCCTCAACTGCCACTCCCCCATGAAGTTACACAAAAACGGAAAGAAGATATCCCCCAAAATCCCCGAAAGTTTGTTAAAAATGTTATACGGGCGTTGAATCCAGGTCGACCGCATGGTAAAATACGACTGTTAACTTAATATGTAACGCAATGGCAATAATCCCTGAAATTCCCGCAATCATACTCAATCTCCCCATCACACTAACCATAATCGCCATCACACGATACGTAATCGGCTTCAAAACCTGGAAAACCTACCCCACACTTGCTTTAACGCTCGCACTATTCGCTATCAATCAGGCATCACCAAACATACTCGCCTCACTTTCTGTTTGGACACTTCTCACCGTAATCATAATCGGAACCGCACTTGCAACAAGAAAAGTCTTGCAGAAATTCACCATGAATTACTACGCAAGAATTGCAACAATGTATTTAGGAGCGACTGTAATGTCACTTATCGCACTAGTCGTGTTAAACGCACTAAACATTGGATTCTCAATTTCCAACCAATTTCTTGGCATTGGCATATTTCTCATTGGATCAACCATCGATGAACTCGCGACATTACTCTACAAAAAAGATCGCCAAGAATTTATTAGAAGAACAGTTTCAACCCTTGCAATTTCACTAATCTGCGGGCTACTTACGATTTGGCCATGGTGGAATCGCACTATAGCTGGACATCAAGAGATCCTACTATTCGTTCTTCTTGCAGACGTTGTCGTCGCAGCCTGGAGCGCATTACGACTTACAGAATATCTCAGATTTGCCTCACTTAGCAAAAACTAGCATGTTTGGTATCAAAAACACTTCAGAGTTCGCTCGCGATGTACTAGGAATCAATCAACGCAATCTTTCATTTGTACACCGCTTAAACCCTATTAAATACCGCAAATACGCAGACGACAAATTGTTAGCAAAAAAGATATTCACCAAAAAGAAACTCAAAACGCCTGATTTATTCAAGATTATTAGAACAAAAGAACAGATCGAATACATTAATTGGGCAGCTCTTCCAAAAAGTTTTGTTATTAAGCCAAATAAAGGCACACACGGCGCAGGAATCATTGTTTTCTACGGTAAAACAAAAAACAAACTCGAATGGATCACTCCAAGCATGGAGACAATGAATGTCGAACAAATCAAGCAACACATCGCCGACATTATCGATGGAAAATATTCTATCGACGGCAAACAAGACGTCGCATTCTTTGAAGAACGAGTTAAAAATCACGCCAGCCTTAAGCCATATTCTTACAGAGGAATTCCAGACATTCGCGTCATCGTATTCAATTCTTTCCCTATAATGGCTGAACTGCGATTACCTACAAAAGAATCAAAAGGCACAGCAAATCTTCACGCAGGCGGAATTGGCGTTGGCATCGATATCGGCTCAGGAATTACCACAACCGCGATACACCGCAAAGGATTCGATCTTATCGGCGATCGCTACAACCTCATCGAAAACACTTTAGATGACCCAAAACTCCCCCTAAGAGGAATCAAAATTCCTTACTGGGATAAAATTCTTAACTTGTCGGTAAAATGTCAACAAGTATCGAAATTGAAGTTCGTTGGAGTCGACGTCGTTATCGATAGAGAAAAAGGACCAATGATTCTAGAATTGAATGCTCGACCAGGACTAGCAATCCAAATCGCGAATCAAGAAGGATTACTTGGCAGAATCACGCAAGTTCAAAAATACAAGAAAAACAAAACAATAGAACAGTACGTTTCGCTTGCAAAGCACCATTTCGGTGGTGAAATTGAAGAACAAGTGGAATCAATGACAGGGCGCGAAATCATCGGATTAATCGAAAAAGCTACAATTACCCCATCTCAAAGCGTAATTGATCAGAAAAACAACAAAAAAAAGAATGCCAAAGAAACGGTTAAAGCAAAAGTAGATACAGGTGCCCTTAAATCGGCAATTGATTACAACCTCGCTGTTGGACTTGGTTACTCAGAGTTGATAAAGATCCAAGATATCATCATGAAGAGATATGAATCGCTTGATGCAGCTCATGAAGTTCGTGAAGTTTACGATGAAAAGGTTAGAAAACACGAATTCGAAACAATAAAAGATTTCGTTGTAGTGAAATCAACAAACGGTTTCACCGTTCGAGCAGTCATCGAAGCAACTATTGCCATAGGTTCGGTAACCAAATCGTATCGACTCAACGTAAGCGACCGCTCCGACCTACTATACCCTATAATTATTGGGCGCAAAGACTTAAAAGAATTTTTGGTTGATGCCACAAAAGCATTCACCATGAGATAATATTTTACGTACCTTAGCAATGAAGAAAAAGATTGCCATATTAATCCAAAAAGGATTCAAAAACAAGTTCGAGCCCCAGAATCTCGTTTCTACTTTCAATACTGCCGGATATCAAGCAGATATCATCACCATCGAGGATGTCTATGCCCTATATAACGAGAACGGCGATCAATTTTTTCACAGTGAATACGGTGACCTAAGAAACTATGACGTACTACTTGTACGGGAAGTATTTGCTTACTTCAAATACGCACTAAACATCATTTCTTACATGAATAACCTCGGCAAAGTCGTCATTGACAACAATCTCTCGAGCGAAAAGATGATGATTAATAAACTGATCGACGGCCAACGAATCGTTCAGGCAAAATTACCTTTTCCACGAACCTATCATGCACACACACTCGCAAATTATCTTAAATTGCTTCCTCAAATCGAAAAAGAATGCGGATTCCCATTAGTTATTAAGCATCGTTCAAGTGGAAAAGGCGCAAAAATCTATAAAGTCGAAGACAGACTTGACCTAGAAAATCTTCTCAACGATCTTAATGAAGATAACAAACTTGGTAGATTTTATATTCAAGAATACCTTCCACTCAAGGCTGATTACCGCATTCTCGTAGTTGCCGATCAGGTAGTTGGAGCTATGCTTCGCATACCTAAAAAAGGCGATTTTAGAGCGAATTTCTCGCTTGGCGGTTCCGTTAAACCTGCTGAACTAACCGCAGAAATGAAAGACCTTGCAGAAAAGGCAGCCAAAGCAACAAACGCAAACTTCGCTGGCGTTGATATCGTTTACACTCAAGACAACAAACCATACCTCCTAGAAGTAAACCGAACACCCGGATTCCAGGGCTTTACACAAGCACACGGCATTGACGTCGCAAAAATCTTTGTTGATTATGTTGAAAAACTGCTACAATAAGAGATGAAAATTGCAATCATAGGGATGAATCCCTACTACGAAAGCGACAGAATTCTTTACGAAGCATTAAAAGCTGGTCACGAGGCCGTATACCTTTCAAAGCGCAACATCATTGAAACAAATTTTTTCAACGATGGAAAATTCGGCGCATACTTTCAAATTCCGAAAAAAGAAGAACAGTACAACGCAATTGAAAATCTCAAAGAACTTGAACCTTTAATTATCAATCCCGGTACAGAATATCAACCCACAACAGAAAAACGTGGTTTTCTTGGTAACAAAAAAGAAAAGATAAAAGACCTATATGATATCAACTATTTCGACGCTTTTCTCTTCAGAGAAATCTCAAAAACACTTGAGTGGGCAACAATACTCGCCAACCACCTACTATCCCATAAGAAAACAGTAATCGATCAGAAAATTGGTTCAGAAATGTATTATAAGTCAAAGCATGGAACCTTCTACAAGGCGACGAGCAATGATTTTCCTTACGCAAAAACGTTCGCCATTACCTCAAAGGCGTCACTATTAACCATGCTTGAGCATATTAGCTACCCATTAATAGTGAAGGTATCCGAAAGTTCGAAAGGACTAGGTGTCTACAAATGTGAATCGAAGAGCGCTGTCTTACACCTTCTCGAAGAAGAAGAACTGAAAGTTGGTGACTTACTATTTCAAGAATGCGTCGATTACCGCGGAGACATAAGGGTTTTTGTTATAGGTAATAAAGTTCTCGGAGCAATGCGTCGCGAACCACAAGCAGGCCAATGGAAAGGAAATGTCGCGCAAGGAGCATCTGCATACCCTGTAGACATTGATGACTCGATAAAAAAACTTGCCCTTGACATCGTAAAGTTACAAAACTCAGAGTTAATCGGTGTTGATATTATGCTCCCCAAAAGTGGTCCTGTAATAATTGAGACTAACAGAGCCCCACAATTCAAAGGCTTTGAAACTTCAACCGGCATAAACGTTGCGAAAGAGATCGTAACCTATCTTGAACAAAAACATGCCCAAATTTCACGAACTTAAAACTTCCTTACCCAATCTTGTTTTAGTACCCCTTGGAAAACAACATATTTCGTTCATAACCTCACTACTTAACAACAAAGAGATTCAAAAAACTCTTTTTCGCATTCCTACTAAAGTCACTAACGAGAGACAACACAATGCAATTGAACGAATGTATTCGTATGAGCAACCGAAAGAGATCACCTATGTTCTTACGCTTAAATCTTTCTTGAAATCAGAGAGTATCGGATTCGTAAAAATCAAATTGATAGATTGGAGCGTAAAAAGTTGCTACCTGTCTACAGCGATTCTTCCAGATCAAAAATACAGAGGCCAAGGCTACGCGAAAGCTGCCTACAATGCATTCTTCTCTTTCCTATTCGACATCGGAATCAAAAAAATATATGGACGAACCTATGAAAACAATACAGCGACAATTAAATTGAATTTCGCTACTGGCTTCAGATTTATTGGTCGCCAAAAAAACTTTATCATTTATCCGAACAAAACATCTTTAGATGCAATGTTTTTCGAGAAATTAGCCCCAAATATGCAAACCCAAGGCAACCTACCCTATCAACAAACATTAGACGAACTAAGCGACCTCCAGCAAGAGCTTCTGACCAATCCTCAACTCACTTCAGAGAAATTAAACAAACGATTTTCAGAGGGCATTTCAAATATCGATCTCTCAAACTTACCTGCTGATTTACAAAAATATTTCGCAACCTTGAAAGATGGAAGTCTCACTCCAGAACCTCAGTTCTTCGAACACGCAAAAAGCCAACAATTTCAGAAAATCAACGGCGAGATGATTGCAAACTTACTAAAAAAATATCTAGATACATTTATCTCAATTTCCACTCACAATAAACGAAGCATACTTTTCAATCGATATTCAGGTACTTTAAAGTTGCCAGAATCTTTTGACTGTGACACAAAACAAATTCTTTACTCACTTACCCTAATTTTGGTGAAAACTTGGCGCACTTTCAACCAGAGCCTTGTTGGTATACAGGCGCTTTCATACGCAACTACCAAAGAATCTCAACGAGAAGAAGAGGTATTGGCAAAGCTACTTACCGATCAACTAAGCCTTGATGAAATATCAGAATTCAATTTCAATGAGAGCATGCTCTACGCGCCACTCTCTCGTGAAACACGAGAACTCCTACGCACCAACCTCCTTGGCAGAGACTATCCTCTTTCACTCAGTCAACTGTTTAGTGTAGTTGCAGCAGTAAAAACTGCTCTCTAATCTCCCTCTAGTATATTTGAGCGTTTTATTTCTTTTTTGCTCATTACTTCTCATCGCCTCGAGACGGTTCGATACTTGTCACGCTTAACACTACAAGGCTTTCTCGCTACAGCCTTTGGGGTCAATGAAACCACGTCGTGAAACATTGTACTTACACACATGTTACCCACCTCCAAGTAAATCATGGAACACCCTGACAATAAAAAGTAGAATTGCAGTCAATACCCCAGGGCCGACAACGAGAAGATTTCCCAATTCAACGCTTACTAAAGATACAATTACTACAATATACCCAAACAACGAGATCAACTCTACTAAGCCCGAGGTCAATATTCCCAAAAATAAGCCCATCACAGAAATTTCTCGAAACAACAAATACTGCACTGGCGACACGCATGTCCATACTATCAATGAAATCAGCAATTCTTTCATGACCACCCTCCTCACTTTCAGCAAATTCACCAACCAAGGACCGATCACCATTGCCCCCAAGCACGCTGCAGCCGTTAAAAGGACACTGGCGCTAAAGCCGTCTCCTACGTGAAACAGCAATACAATGCAAAACGTTATTACATAGACACCTAGTCCAGACCGTTTCACGCCAGAAATTTCAATCACCCTCGCCACAATGAACGTGATAATCGCCCTAAAAAGTGACACCGCCTCTCCAACAAAAACATATAAGAATATTAACAATGAAATGTCTACAATGAGTCGCCAATTCTTACTAAATTTCACTGTAAATGCGCCAGCCAAGAACTGCAAATATGATATATTGATACCCGATATCGCTACAACATGAAGCAAACCAACTGACTTGACTGCGCTACGAATCTCTTCAGGCATTTGCCTATTACCAAGCAAAATACTCATCAGCAGAATTGACGATTCCTCACCAACGACCTTCTCCCAAGACTTGCGCATACTTATTTTTGTGTCTTCGCCGAAACGTAATATTTGATAGTAAATCCCAAACAATGAACCGCATTCCCTACTTTCAATAAACACTCCTTTTCCTGAGGCATTTACCGAGAATCCAACTCCTGTATACAAACGACTAACATGATTACCCGCAACTTCTTGGGATTTATACGTACCCACAATAATCCCGTTATCATTCTGGTAGACACGTACCTTAGCCGAATATTTTGAGGCTGAGACGATATAACCACAATATATGCCAGTCACAAGGGACTTTTCATTACTTTTCCTGACATACTCTATGCTCGCTGACGTTATGAAGCCAATGCATAGCAACAATAAGGCATTATGTAGATTAGATACAAAATTCGGCGAGCATTTATTTTGCAATCCACGATGATACGGAAATAATTCAGCAACAGGACCATGTCGCATTCTTACAAGAAAACTCCCCAGAACAATGCTAATTATTGCTAACAACCCAAATAATTGTTCTGTCACTGGCAACAATTTTGCCAGCACTACCCCGATTAGCAAAAAGATTTCCACAAAATAGTTAAGCACAGCAATTATGATAGAATTATTAATGAGATATCTCGGTGCACACGTTTCTTCGGCTGGTGGATTAGAAAATGCAATTTCTGCAGCAACAGAACTTGGCATTAACACTATTCAAATTCATCCATCTGCGCCACAAAGATGGATTACCAAAGACATACCCATCGATGGAATTGAAAAAATGGTGAATGCTCAAAAGTCTTCACCTGTCAAAAAAGTATTTGCGCATGCAATTTATCTCATAAATCTCGCCCAACCTGATAAACAGAAATTTCACCTATCAAAGATGTCTCTCGTTCATTATCTAAACTTCATGACTGATATAAACAAAATTTCAGGCGCACAAAACAGCGATTTTCAAGCTGAAGGTGTTGTTGTTCATGTAGGTTCTGCCATTCATTATCCGACAAAAGAAGAGGCATTAAACCGCGTTCTTTATGGCATCAACTGGATACTCGAAAACGCGCCAGCCGGCGAACTTCTTCTAGAATCTAGCGCAGGCGCGGGCAAAGTCATTGGAGAAAAACTTGAAGATTTATATTGGCTAAAGGAACATGCTGAACAAAAGGGTCGCGTCAATATCGCGCTTGATACTGAACATATGTTTGCATCAGGATATGACTGGAGAACTCCAGAGACAGTCATTCAGGAGGTTAAAAATGTTATTCCACTTGCAAGCGTCAAACTTATTCACCTGAATGATTCAAAAGTACCCTTTAACTCAAAGAAAGATCGCCATGAAAACCTTGGTGACGGTGAAATCGGAAATACCGCACTTCAAGCTATAGTTCAACACAACGATTTAGCCAATATCCCGATGGTGCTAGAAACGCCACATATGAAATCTATTGATGAAGCAAAGATCGACGTAAGCAAACTCTTAGGTTGGGCACAATATAGTTAGCAGTTATTACACTACGAAGTTTATTGCCTTTCCTGGTACATAAATAACTTTTTTCAGTCCAGTTTCAATAAATTTCTTAATTTCTGCATTTTCATTAATTCTGCTTACCACTTCATCTTGTGATTCATTAGGAAGAACATCGATTTTCCCTCGTAATTTACCATTTACCATTACAGGGATCTCAGTTTTTTCAATGGAAAATTGAGATAAATCAAATTCTGGCCACAATTGATCATGAACTGATCCTTCGAAACCAAATTTTTCCCACATCTCATCTGCAAGATACGGTGTAATTGGCGCTAATACTACAAGCAACGAACGAATTTCAGTTTTAGTAAGAGAACTCTGCTCATATTTATTCAAAAATTCCATTAACGCAGCAACTGTTGTATTAAATTTCAGATTTTCAATATCAGTAGCGACTTTATTTGCAATTTTAGCAAGATCAGCTTTAAGCATTGATTCACCATCAAAAGCATTTTTTTGTTGCTTCAAGAGGAAATTATACAATCTTTCAACATATCTTTGTACGCCAACAACGGCCTTATCGCTCCATGGTGTAACGGAATCATACGGACCTATGAACATCATATACATTCTCACGACATCCGCACCATATTTACTCACCACTTCATCTGGATTTACTACATTACCAAGCGACTTACTCATTTTTCTGTTATCTGGTCCAAGAATAATTCCATGATGTACTCGACGTGCATACGGTTCTGCATAGTTGATTACGCCTAAGTCATAAAGGAATTTGTGAATAAAGCGTGAATATAAAACGTGCAAGGTGATATGCTCTTGACCACCATAATACATATCTACAGCATTCCAATATTCTGCGACAGTTGGATTAACCAATTTCTCATTATTTTTTGGATCCATATAGCGCAAATAATACCAGTTTGATCCTGCCCAGTTTGGCATGACATCTGTTTCCCTTACGGCTTTTCCATGACATTCAGGGCAGGTCGCCTGCTTCCAGTCTTCGGCTCGTTCTAATGGAGAGCTACCGTCTTCCCCCATATGATAGTCATTCAACTTTGGAAGTTTTACAGGCAATTCTGTAACTGGCAAAGCATTCCAACCACATTGTTCACAATATACCATTGGTGTCGGTTCACCCCAGTAGTGTTGACGAGAAAACACCCAATCTCTAAATCTATACGATTTAGTTTTCTGTCCATATCCTTTTTCGACTAAATAATTCATAATTCTCTCTCGTGCGTCTTCGATACTTAAACCATTCAAAAAGTCACTATTCATTATGATTCCGTCATCTTCCTGAACTTGTTCGATTTTTGTAATCTCTGAAGTATCACCACTATCAATAACGCGAATGATTTTTACATTCCCCATTGCTTGAGCAAATTCAAAATCTCTCAAATCATGCCCAGGGACACCAACTAATGCCCCGGTACCGTACGAACCAATTACAAAATCGCCAATAAAGATTGGCATTTCAAAACCAGTCAACTGATTAATTGCGTACCAGCCGGTGAATACACCTGTCTTAGTTCTTCCTTCAGATTCACGCTCAAATGAAGTCTTTTGCAATGCTTCGCTAACGTATTTTTCAACTTCCTCTTTATTTGGAAATTCTTGTAAATACTTTTTTACGAATTCGCCGTCGGGTGCACAGGTGATAAAGGTAGCACCAAAGTTCGTTTCTGGACGTGTCGTAAAAACTTGAACTTCGTGAGCAGTATCTTTTACTCTGTACGTTATATTTACTCCGTAACTTCTTTTTATCCAGTTAATTTGAGCTTTCTTCATACTACTGGTGTAATCGATTTTCTCTAAATCTTCTAGTAAGCGATCACCATACGCCGTAATTCTGAACATCCACTGCTCGAGATCTCGCTGTTCAACTGGCGTATCACAACGTTCATGGGTATTCTTTGGGGTAACTTCTTCATTTGCTAACCCTGTTTTACATTTTGGACACCAAGAAACAGGCATTTTCGCCTTATATGCGAGCCTAAACTTGTCTTGGTACTCTTTTACTGCCAATTTCCCCTGAGCTTTTATTTCGGCAGGAATTGGAAGGTCTGCAATAGGACGAGCTTGCCCGACACCACCATCGCGACGCTTAAAGTTTTCATCATAATAATGTTCAAACAATTGACCAAATATCCATTGCGTCCATTTATAGTACTGTGGATCTGATGTATCGACTTCACGTGTCCAATCAAATGAAGTTCCTAGATCTACTACTTGTCGCTTGAATGTTTGTACATTTTCAGCTTGCACTTCATGCGGATCACGCCCAACTTTAACTGCATAATTATATGTAGGCAAACCGAATGCATCCCAACCTATTGGGTATAAAACATTGTAGCCTTTTGCTCTATGATAACGTGCATACACATCCATTACGGAATAGTTCCAACAGTGTCCCATATGTAAACCTGCTGCACTTGGATAAGGAAATTCAATTAATACATATTTTTTAGGTTTCTTCGAAAAATCCTGCGCTTTCCAGAAATCAAGGGTAAGCCACTTTTCATTGAATTTCTTTTGGATTGCTGCGAAATCGTACGCTACTTTTGTGTGGGTCATGCCCTTGTGTATTAGTTTAGTTGCTAATTATAGCTCAAAGTTCCAAGGATTGGAACAAAGAGAAGATAAGGAGAATTGTTTTTGCAAAAAAATGATTTTCAGTTATACTGCCCTCATGATTAAAGCTATTATTTTAGATGTTGACGGTGTCATTTTAGGTCACCAAGATGGCGTCAACTTTCCCCTCCCTTCCCACCCTATTCAATCCGCTTTACAAAATTTGTCAAAATCTGACCTACCTATTTCTTTATGCTCTGCTAAGGCAACTTTTGCCCTTGAACCTATTGCTGTTGCTTGCCATCTGAAATCCCATCATATTGCTGACGCTGGCGCGACACTTATTAACATTATGACTGGTGAGAAAATTTCATTTTCTATTCCGCAAGAAACTTGCGCTCGCCTCTCTAAAGATTTGCTCGCGCTAAAAGTTTATACCGAATGGTATTCCTGCAATGATAAATATTTCACTTTACCCGATGGAAATAAAGTCATTCGTGAGGCACGCACCGTACTCTTTAATAATCGCGAAGCACTCTTGAGCATTCCTCCAAAAAGTGAAGAGATTATCAAAATTATTGTATTACCTGAATCGCCCTATCAACGTGATGAGGTTACAAAAATCATGAACAAGTACCCTGAACTGTCTCTAACCTGGGGTTTTAATCCCTCAAAAATTCCCGCCGATTCTGGATACATAAGCATTAAATCTGCAACAAAAAGAACCGGTGTTGAACGACTTGCCAAGTTAAACGGCGTCCCGTTAAGTGACACACTTGCAGTCGGAGACAGTACAAGTGATTGGACCTTCATGGAACTCTGCGGTTACTGTTCCACATTATCGAATGGAACAACAGAATTGAAAGAACTGGTAAATTCTCGTGCTGAACGAGGTTTCACATCTGAAAAAGGTATCGACAATGACGGATTATTGGATATTTTCAAGCACTTCTCAATAGTATAGTTGCAAGCCAGAATTTTGTAACAATTGAATAAAATTTTGTGTTGTTTCACAAATCAGGAATATATCCTACTTTTTCTTTGAACCTCTTTGCAAAACACGCTTTTCAAATTGCTTTTTCACGTCTGCTTTCTCTTCAAGTTGCTTTGCCTTTACAACTACTGATTTCTCAAGTTTCTTACCAACTCCGCTGAACGCTTCAAGAATCTTTGAACCAGAAGGTACATAAAGTAAGTACAAACCAAAGAGAACCAGTGCACCACTTAAGGCAAAGATGACGATTGGTTGATCAAGTACGCCAGTAATTGGTGTGCAGGTTTGCTCAACCTGGAAGCTATAAGAGATGTTGTCAATTGCATCTGTTCCTTCGATATTTACAACAACTCGGTTGGTATTAGCACCTGTAACTGCATTGTTACCCGCAAGTGCGGTGAAGTTAATAATCAATTGACCACCAGCAGCAATTGTCCAGGCATTTTGCCCCGCAGGAGGTGCAAAGGTAACTTTCTGCGAAGAACCAGAGTTAACTGTTGTAACATAGGCATCGGTTACTGCAACACCATTAACACGTGTTGAGCCTGCTCGGTAGGTAAATCCTTGTGGTAAAGCATCTTCTACGCTGTTAACGGTTGCTGCTGTTGTTCCATTGTTACGAACTGTTATGGTGAATGGTGCAGTATTATTTGGCGCAATTCGCTCTACACAGACAGGCCCTGTTTTGACTGCATCGATAATTGGCGTTGGCGTAACAGTCACGTTACCAGCTGTACAAGTGAATCTAAACTTTGCGATGTTTCCTCTAAAGGTTACTGGATCATCTCCTGCACCAAGAGTAGCATTTGCATATGAATCATCTGCTAATGCTGAGTGCGCATACCCCATTCTCACCCAGTTTGGTGAACCTTGAACCTGCCCAGCACGATTCGATAATGAGTAGAAAAAGACTTTATCTTGGGTTAAATCACCATAATAAATGTATTTATTTGATGGACAACTAAACGTTCTTGATGTGGAATTGAAGGAACATCGACCGGCATTATAGGTAGTTCCTGCATTTGTACAACTCGCCGAACCAGTACAGGCTGCATTTGAATTGTTACAACTCCAGTTATAGATCGGAAAAATTGAAGATGCATCAACTACCGACAAAGAACTCTTATTGATTGTATAGGTAACGCCATTGCGAACTACTTGATTGCCCAACAACTCTCCATAGGAAGTATTTAAAATAACATCAACTTCGTTATCATCGAAGATGATGACTCCAGGATCTGAGGCTGGCCACTCAGCAACATATGATGAAGCAACCGTATCAGTTTGCTGTGTTGAAGTGAATAATGCACCCGATACTGCGGTGTCACCACAAACAGTAGTCGCGGTTGCACATTGCGCAGCAGTTTGATTATTCAAACAACGGGCTTGATCGGAAGTGTTATTTGTTGCCCAACTACAGTCGCCCGGTGTTGCTGAATTACACATAGCAGACAAGTAGTTTACATCGCTTTGATACTGCCCAACATCACGCTTAACCTGTTTAAAGAAGAATCTTACTTGTAATGGAAAATGTTGACCTGTTGATTGCCCTTGCGCATTAACGACATCACAATACGCAACAGCGTGAAGTCTCTGAAAACCATAGTTTGGATCGCTTCCGAGTGAAATTGCCATAGCTGTTGCGCCACTTGCACCACTTGCGCTTGGATTTCTTGTGGCAATACTTTGCAATTGCTGCAAACGAACAGCGATGCCGATCAAAATTGCTGAAACGACAAACATTACGTAAACGGCAATAAGTACTCTTACTTTTACTGCTTTTGCTTTTTCATCAATTTCGTATTTATATGGCATACTAATCAGCTTTTAACAAATATGGTTCGGTTGGTCCAGAGACGTAATCGGTTATCGCCCCATACTGCAACCAGTTCGACTTGTAACTTACAAGTAAATAAAAATATGTTTGACCACTCGTTGATACCATTGATTTTGGAACTTTTGCGACATGGGAAGTAGAAGTCGATTCATTTGGTGTCACAACTATAAATTTTCCGGCAACTGTAATACCGTTTTGAAAATCAGTAATTACTTTCGACATTACTTCGTTCTTTTTTGGAGTGACATACATCGTTACCCCAACTTTTTCTGCTGTATCAAACTGTACTGCAGTAAAATCACCCTCAACTCGAATAACCATATTTTGAGGTTCAATTTTCTTTACTTCTGTAACAGTAATTACTTTCGGATCAGTTGTAACTGTAGGTGCATTAGCAGTTTCGCCACTTGGATCAGGGAACAATTGTCTACTCGCGAAATAACTACCAATACCGAACAAAGCTAACGAAATTGTGGCTACTATTGCGATTATTATTTGCTTGGTCAAGGACATTGCTCTATAATAGCTGGACTTAGTCATGATGTCAACGAATACAACAACATTGCCAAAGGCAGTAACAGCCCTAATTTTCGCCTCAGGTTTTTACTTGTTCTTCGGAACACTCGTGCTTGCACCATTCGTAAACATTACCCTCTTCGCAACGTTTCACAGTACAACAAAACTTGCGATTTTAATGGTCGGAGCATTATTAGTTCTCATTCAATTATTCTTTCTAGTTCCTGTTATCAGAAAAAACATTTTCAGTTCTATACCAAAATTTGTAAAAGTGACAGCGGTAATCGCAGTAATAACTTTCGCTTTGTCGATCATATTTTCGGCATCCTTGAAGACATCAATTTTCGGTATGTTCGGTGCTTGGGAATACAATGTCATGACATTTTTATTGATTGGAATTGTGGGGGTGGGATGGTGGGAATTGTTTGTTATTGCAAAGCTCTATAAATTTGAACAAACATTATTTAGAGTACTTATTTCAATAACACTTGTTGTCACAATCATTTATGGACTTGGTGATTATTATTTTTGGCATTTACATACAACTTACGTTTCAAACGGTATTGTTAGACTCACGCTTGGATTTACTAATCCATTATTCGCTGCGTATTTTATTGGCATGCTGTGGGCATATCAATTTTCGACCGTATTAGACTCAACAACAACTACAACTACAACCGCAAAGAACGCCTCGATAGCTATTGGACAACTCCTACTTTTTGCAGGAATCACACATCTTCTCTTGCTCACTTTCACTCGTAGCGCATGGATTTCTGCGGGAATCTCTGCTTTTATTATTCTTGCTTGGGCAATTTGGAAAAACTACAAAAATAAGCTGCATATTTCGAGAACCATAACTACACTATTCTTACTTGTAGTTATCATTCTCGCTCAGGTATTTGCTTATCTCAGCCAAATTCTCGAACGAAATACAGACTTGCGAAATGAGTCAACACAAACTCTCACAACCATCGCTAGCTCTCTCGGAAACAGCGAAGATACGACAGCTGCTATGAGCTTCTTTCAAAATGCGCAAAACTATACAAGTGGGCAAATACGCTTACTTGAATGGCAATGGGGAATCAGAACCTGGAGTGCAAATCCAAAAAACTTTTTGTTTGGTGTTGGACCAGATGCAGCATTTTTCGAGATGCCAAAAACGAGAGATCCTATCTTCAATGATTTACCAACAGATTCTACCGTGAAACCTTACTATATTCGGAATCTTTACCTCAATTTTCTCTTACAGCATGGATTCCTAGCCTCAATTTCAGTGACCTTACTCCTACTCTTCCTGGCATATTTACTTATCCGCCATAGTTTCACAGAACCTCAAACTATTGCAATTTTAGTTGCTTATCTCGCGCAAGGAATATTTTATTACCCTACGATATTAACAACGGTACTACTCGTTTTCTTTTTGGCATATCAAATTGCAAAATTTAGTGACATCGAAAAAAGCTTACTCCGCACGCCGAATACACTCGAACGGGTATTAGTAATTTTGCTTGCTGTCGGTATTGCACTTTGGGGATTCTTCATTCTCAAGGCAGAATTCACCTTAAAAATTTACAATGCCACCATGTATCCACCTACAGAAAAAGAAATGGCAAAGAATTCATTAATTCCTATAAGTAACAATGTCTTAAAAAGATATTTTACCTATTATTACTATTCTTCTGAACTTGGACAGAAATATCTCAAAGAGCTTGAAAAAAGCAATGACATTGATGATCTGCGAGTGACTGCCGATGCTTATTATCTTTGGGCTCGAAAAGACAATTCAATACCATTAGCACAAAAGTCTATAGCAACTCTTGAACGATTGTTAACCATTGAAGATACTCTTCCCTCAACCTGGGATGCTCTGGGGTTACGTTATCTTTACATTCACGACTATGATAAAGCAATGGAAAAATTTCAACAGACACTCAAATTAAAAAATGATTATTGGTATTCATATCTCCATATAGGAGAAACGTTACGTCAACAATGCAAACCACAAGAGGCGCTTAATTGGTACGAAAAAGCTAAGCCTTATGTTCCTTCAACCGAGAAAGAGATCATGGAAACTAAGGCTGAGATTGAAGCACCACGCGAAGATTGTAAATGATTCCTAAACATAAAGAAAATTGACCGAATATTTGCTATAATATGTTGGTGTCAGAAATGTCAATTAAATTGTCAGCTTGTCAAATATGACAGAATCATATACTACTGCCGAAACGTATTGTTGCGCTATCGGCGTCATCAAATTCTCGCAAGAGAAAGCTGGTTATCCAGATGTAAAAAAAGTTGCCAATGCTTGGGTAAACGATAAAAATTTCAAGCAAGTAATTCTCCGAAAAGTTTCGAAAGACGATTACGGTATTCAATTCATCTTCTACGTCGAAGATTTCGAAGAGAAGAATGGATTTGGCTCATGGTTTAGAGAAAAATATCTTGAACCAAACAGGGAAAACATCTATGCCTGGGATATTTACTTTAGCTCAGATTCCACAAAAGAAGCTGCGCTTAAAGATATCCTAAAAGACGAAAAGATCTAGTGAAATGGGGGATTTCTGACACCTCCCCCAAAATCCCATCACAACTTCCAATTTACCTCTCGCTACTCTTTTGGCTCGAAAATCTGTTATAATCAATCACTTTCGCGGACGTAGTTCAGAGGTAGAATGTCTGCTTCCCAAGCAGAAGATCGCGGGTTCGAATCCCGTCGTCCGCTTATATACATCGTAAACGATATATCTCGTAAGAAGTATCTCTGATTTCAAATTAGATTAAACCTCTTAAAATTTCTCCTACATTCTTCATTTCAGGTTCTGTGGACATAATTGTAATCAATAATTTCTGTTGTTTATTTAGAATAATATACTGGCCATTCGAGCCATCTCTAAATACAAATCCATCCCTTGATATAAAGGTAAAGAATCCGCCAAAGATTTTCGGAAGAACACGCTCTGATTTGTATTCAGTTGTAGATTCAATTTGAGATGAACACATTTGTTTAATCCATTTGGAAGGAACTATTTGATAATTTTCATATTTTCCATCAAATAGTAGCAATTGACCAATTTTATGAAAATCTGAATGCTTCAAATAAAGTCCAGTAGCACCTATGCAATATTTTCCGTAGTTTTCCCATTTATATTCATATATTCCTAGCGGTTTGAAAATATGCTCATATACAAAATCAGATAAATTTACTGAAAAAGCTTCCTCAAAGATAACTGATAAAAGAAATGGTTCAACATTGTTATATGCATACCTTGTTCCGACTTCATAAGGTATTTCGTAATTTAATGCGTAGCTAAGTATTTCAGATTTTTGTACTTCTGCAATATATCTCTCTGACAGCATTTGTCTTTCGTAACCTGTCGTATGTGTTAGCAAATTCCTTACAGTCCATCTTTGAATTTTTGCCAAATTACTTAAATCTTTAATGGTTACTAAATTTTTGATTATCGGATAAATTTTAGTTTCAAGAGATAATGGAACACCATTAATTTTCATTTTTTTCTCAATTGCAATTCCCACTGCCATAGCAGTAAGTACTTTTGAAGTTGATCGCATTTCATGAAGCGATTCGCTATTGAAAAAATATTTATCAATTGAATTTTGCTTTTGAATAAAAATACTATCAACCTTTATAGATGAACTTTTTGAAAGATTATCTTTATTTGTAATAAATTTTTCGATTGTTATCATAATTCATTCAATTATATTTTAAAGTTTGAAATTTACCAAACTTTGTTTGAAGTGTTTCTAAGGAATCACAATTTTTCCATTTATTATTGCGGTTAGGACCTCCTCCAGTGCCCCGATTATTATTCCCCAGTTCCAACATGATACGGTTCTATTCATCTTTCATCAGAAAAGGTAAAATACATATATGCGCAAACCTTTTAAAAGAAACCTCAACGAAATCAAGATTGAAGATGCTCATGGCGGAAGTGGAAGAAGGCAAGTGCTTCTATCAAAGAAAGATCCCATTGCATCACAAATGGATGCAATGACTAAAGGTTTTCTACCTCCTTACGGTGTTTTCGATTGGCATAAACACGAGAATGTTGATGAATTTTTCCTCGTTTTACAGGGTAATGGAATAATTGAATTTGAAAACAATTCCACCATAAAATATCGTATTGACGATATAATCTATATCCCTGCAAATACAAATCATAGAATCGAGAACTTAAGCGACACAGAAAGTGTATTTTATTTTGTGAGAGTGAATCAGTAAATTATCGCCTTCACACAATTGTCGTCTCCCCTCCTAACGATATATAATACCCCATGTTTCTTCGCAAACTTCTTTTCAACCATTTCAAAAATCAAGTACATAAAAAATGGCAGAGCATCACAATTCCAGATGAACTAAAAAATGAATTTAGTAACCTAGAAGAGCAAATTACCCTTTGCTTTGCAAAAACGACACATTGGCACGGAACTGGCCGTTATCATTATGACACTCAAGGCAATTCTAAATATTCAAATCAACTATCAAACAAAACGATCGACGTTCTCGCACAAATAATTACCGATAACGGATTAAAACCACACGATGATCCTTGGGTAATTACAAATATGAAATATACCTCAACCATTTCAACTACAGAATGGCGAATGTATGCACGCGTATATGCTGAATTACACTCATCAGAGAAATATCCAATCTTGTATACCTTTGGCGCACGAAAAGATATTGTTAATTTCTTCCTCTACTACACTCTGCTCTCTTCACCACCAATTGCATACTACAAAGGACTTGGAGCAGCATTCAGCAAAAAACGTTTTGGAAATAAGGGACCTATCTGGGCTAAGACTATTAATAACTCAATTGAAAGCAAAGGGAATGCCTTTACCGATTTACTCGATATTCTTGGCGAATGCACCAGTAATATAAATGAAAACTATGGAATTCTATTTGGAATAAACGCTTTAAAGCTAAAGTATGCACAAATTAATCCAATTATTGCAATGTTTGAAACAAGGTTCACAGAACTAGTTTCCTTCGATCACATCACGCACATTGAGGTTCCTCTCCGTAAAGTTTCTGAAATCAAAGCGCTATTAAATGAACATGCAATCGAAATTCCTGTACTCCCAATTGAATTATGTGAGATGTATGCAGCAAATCTTCCTATTCAATTTTCTGCACAGAATAACGAGCTACCGCAATTCCCCTACGACAAACTTGTTACGCACTACAAAGGTACAGAAACGATTCGGCATCCCTAAAGCTTTCCTTACTTATCTGTCCACTTTAGCGTTTTCTAATCATTAACATTTCTTCAATATTTGGCAAAGCTGCCGACACAATAATTAACGATGCTCCCGCCAAAACACTTGCTGACACAACCTCTCCAAAAAATAGTAATCCGAAAACAATACCGAAAATAATTTCCGCTAAGCCAATCAAACTTCCCTTACTCGCTTCAATATAGGCAAAACCTGCAATAGCAGAAATATTTGCTACTAGCATTGCGAACGCATAACCCAATTGAGCGAACCAAGGAACTAAATTCACCATTTGTGGCAACGATTCGTTGAATATAATCGCCATCGGCAAGTTGAAAATTACTTGCATAATAAAATATCCAGCCATAACCTGGACTTCATGATAATTTTCAATTAACTTCTTTGGCATAACAACGGTAATAGCCCCCATAAACCCGGCAATGACCGTTGCAAATGCAGGAAAATATTGACCTGGTGATAATGTAAAGCCATAAATAACAAACATTCCCAGGAGTGCCACAACCAGACTGACAATTTTTACTCCTGTTAATTTTTCATTAAAAGCAACTTTACCAAGAATGTAACCTCCAACAACCAATGCAGCATAAAACAATAGAGTTGCGGTTCCAATTGTTAAATGCGCAAAACCAAAATAATATGGAGCTTGATTAAGCCCTCCTGCTAAAGCAATTAATAAAAACCATTTTATATCTTGCAATTGGATTTTCTTCCAAACCTTCAGAAAACTTCCAATAATTGCGATAACCAATAACAGAAAAAGACCTCGAGTCCAAGCCTGTGAAAACTCTCCGAAATTTCCTATCATAAGACGTGACCAAATACCATAACTTCCATAAAAAAGTGCTGATATCAATATAAGCACTGTTCCTTTTGTATTTTTATTCATACTGTAATTATAAGTAAATCTACGTTATACTACAATGTGATGTCCAAAAATATAGACAGTATAAAAAACAATTTTTCGCAAATAGGAATTGAAAATGAACAAACAGATATATATCTAGAAATCTTACAAAATGGAAAGACTACAGCATTGAAACTTGCTCGCACTTTTACCATCCCCAGAACCTCAGTTTACAGAATTTTGGACAGCTTACTTGAAAAAGGTCTTGTGATCGCGTCATTAGGAAATCGCGGAACCGAGTACTCAGCAACTGCTCCATCAAATTTACAATTGCTCATTGATAGAAAAGAGGCTGAACTAACGAGGCAAAAACAGGTCATTGCTGAGCTACAATTATCGCTTTCTGAATTAGAAATTAAAAAGAGAAACAATAATCAAGTTTTCTATTACCATGGCATAGAAGGGCTCAAGCAAGTAACGTACAATTCACTTCACGCGACAGGAGAATTGTGCACATACGAACTAGAAACAATGAATGCCTTTCTTTCATTCGAGGAGGCCGAAAAATACAGAGAAAGATTTATAGACCGCAAGGTAAAAATCAGAACATTAACGAATGCAAAAGAAATCAAACCATGGACAGAGAAAACCGAAATGGTGAAGTATTACTGGGAAATTAGACACCTATCTCCGCTACAAAATCCTTTTCGTTTTGAGATTCTTCTTTATAACGATATCTATGCAATGTATAAATATGTTGACAATGACATTTTTTGCATTGAAATTCAAAGTCAAGAACTCGCCGACATGCAAAAACAATTGTTCGAATACTTATGGCGCAATGCTACCCCATTTACCATTCACAATCTAAGAGGCGAGGCCAGTATTTCGTAACTTTATTCGACATACTTCACTTTCCTATAGTGGTATAATTCATCAGCGCTAATTCTTGAGCTAACTTAGCAAATTTTCCTATGCCTAAAAAGAACAATACTTTTCTACCCAAACTACGTAGATTCATTGACGTTCAGATTTGGATTCAGCAATTGCGATTCAAAGCTTTAAAATGGTGGTATTTTGTTGAAATATTTGAAACTCTAATTGACAGAACGTGGCCAATATTTAGTAGCTTCTTGCAAGGACTCGTCATCAACGAAGTCGTTCGCGTAGCACTTGCTACTGAAAAGAACCTCACACACTTGCTACAGATAATTGCAATACAACAAGGAATTTATCTGCTACGTCGAATTATTCAATTTGCGTATGATCGTAATTACTGGTTATTGAGTCAACGTCAATTTACGCTTCACCTACAAAATGAATTCTTAGTGAAAGTATCGGGCTTAAATTGGGAGCACATTGAAACGCCAGAAACAGAAAAGCATATCAATATTATGATGCAACGTGCATGGTCACACATTCAACAGGCAGCAGCGATTCATTTCGAAATTATCGCAATCATTATTGGAGCAATCTTTGCTTTCCAACTCGGCCAAGTACCTTGGTACATCGTCGCTTTTGTAATTGCTAAAAACATTCCTTATGCCGTACTCGATGTCATTTCAAGTAAACTCATGTATGCATTTACTGACAGAAGACTCGCCGACAACATGCAAATCGAATGGATTTTCAGCTACTTTAGAGATTTTAAAACGCTTCTTGAAATCAAAATTTCAAATGCAGCAACGCCATTGATCACTCTCCGTGACAAAATTGTGCAAGTAATTAACAAAGATCAATGGAAAACTCAACATAAAACTACCCCGCCATACATTTTTGCATTGATATTTGATATCGCAACAACCGCTGGTGTAGCACTCTACTATATGCGAAAGGTCATTTTTGAAGGAATGCAGATTGGTACTTTCAACTTTACGACTTCAGCAGTATTTAATGTTGGTGATTCATTTAGCCGGGTTCTCCGTCGAATAAATCAACTTACCGAAGGTTACCGCTACGTTAAACACGCCTACTTACTAATGCACTTGGAAAACAAACAACCCGATGGAGATATCGAGTTCTCAGGAGATTACGTAAAAATTGAATTTAAAGACGTTTGGTTTAAATATCCCGCCTCAGAAGCCTGGGCGTTAAAAGGGGTATCCTTCACTATCGAAGACAACGATAGAATTGCGATTGTTGGAGAAAACGGGGCAGGCAAATCGACGTTCTTAAAATTACTAATGCTCGCATATTATCCAACAAAGGGGCAAATACTTATTAATGATATACCCGTAGAGAAATATAAGAAGAGCTCTCTTTATAACGCAATTTCTTTAGTATCACAAGAATTCGCCCAATTTGGCGCACAAACAATTGCACAAAACATTGCAATTTACGGTGATATTGAAAATATTCAAGAAGAGAAGATGCAACAAGCTGCTGAATACTCTACAGCAAGTGATTTCATCGAAAAATTACCTAAAAAATATGACACCGTTTTAACAAAGCGCATTGAAGGAGGAACAGAACTTTCGACTGGTCAATGGCAACGAATCGCAATTGCGCGACAATTCTATGGAAATCGACCACTTGTAGTTCTTGACGAACCAACAGCAAGTATTGATCCAATAGCAGAGGGAAAAATCTTCTCTAACCTATATACTCACGTTAAAAACAAAACCGTCATAGTCGTTTCTCATCGTTACAATACTGTGCAATCAGCAAAAAAGATTCTAGTCTTCCAAGATGGACAGATAATCGAGAATGGTACTCATAAATCCCTTCTCGAAGCGAATGGATATTATGCAAAAGCTTATAAGGTACAACAAGAAGAGAAGGAACTGTAAGTAGTTATTTTTCAAAAATTTCCGTAGCGCCAAAAGTGTAGATATCATAGCTATGTAGTGATTTTCTTCGAATGCCAATTCTTAATTTCAGCGCTCGAATCATTGAGTCATATTCATTAAATTCTTTGACTTCACAAGGTAGCATAAATGCTCTTCTTCCCCTTGATTCAAGTACCACGCCACAATCATTTTGTTGGATGAAAGATATTGTATCACTCTCACTTCCAATCATTTTGTTTAAAATTTTTGGAAAGATTATATGAATGCGAACTTCATTGAGCTCATATGGTTTCAATCTAGGTACGTTAGGATCAAAGAAAGCGGCATTAACGCCCAATTGAATAAGAGTTTTTCCTAATCCTTCTACTGCCTCAAAAACTCCGCTGGAGCCTCTAATCAATTTCTTGCCTTTATTGTCATAATGGACAAGTAAAACAAAACAAGGATGATTCTCTGATAATTTCTGTTCAACTTCCACTGAGACTTTCACTTTGTCAATTTGCAACAACTCTTTAGTCTCAAAAAAATGCTCAATCGAATGTCGTACCAGTTCGATCATCTTTTGAGAAATTTCCTCTGAAAACATTCAGTAGTATAATAAGCTATGAAGAATATTACAATTACCTCTCCTTCGCAAGAGCTTGAAAAGTTCGACGCTTACTTTATTAAAGGAATGTTGTTTTACTACATTCTTCTCGGTATTTGCGTATTCTTAGTTGATGTAAAAGTAATTGTTAGTGTCGCAAATACACTTTTAGAATTGATACTAATTATAGTATTGTGTCTTGTAATCGCATTCGCACTTTTAGTTGCTCCTGTTTTTCTTTCAAAATTTTTACGTAAAAAATTCATACAAAACGCTGAAAGAGTAATCATAAATGATTCCTCACTACTCCTCAGCAAAGGGCAAGAAACAATAAAAATTATTAACATTCATGATATCGAAAAAGTTTATCTCTCTACTTATTTCTGCGATCCAGCTGAGCCACAAAAAAAAGATGGAAAATTTACTGGTTACACTTTTCTTCTCGTGAAATTCAACAAGTTTCAGGAAATTCCAAAAAACTTTCTACAAAACAATTCCCCTGTGACAAATAGATTACTCGCTACGTCTAGTGAATTTAGCTCAGCGATTGGGCCTAATGTTGATTATGATTGGGCAATCAATGTCAGCACAACAGAAGACAAAGATTTTGATATGAAAATTTTCACAAAACTATTTGGTGAACCTGTAGCAGTTGGGCCTTTCATAATGACTGAAGACATCGACAAGTACAATGCTTATCTGAGGGAGTGGTTTGACGACGAGTCAGTAAAAAAATTCACCCTAGAGCAACGTTAATGCTCCTTTAAGCGCAACAATATCACCGCCTTTTAGCACTTTGCTACCCGCCAACACGAGCTCAGTAATCAGAATTGTGCCATCTATAACTCCAACTGCCAACCCCGCCTTTTTGATAAATTGCCACTCCCCTGGCTTTAAATTCGTAATTTCTGATTTCTCTGCTCGGATAATATTCATCGTAGTTTCAGTATTGTTTTTGAGCACTTTTAGCCACGCCAAGGGCTCTGGATTGTATGCGCGCACAGAGTTGATGAACGTGGAAGAACTCATCAATGCTGGACGTAGCTCTGCATTATCTCTGTTCAATAATTTCATGTAACAAAAGGTTGGCTCTCCTGTTTGTTCGGAATAGATCCACTCATTAACTGGTTTTTCAAATAATAATTGCATTAAAAATGGTAGCCCAGCATCCATGCGAGACTGTAATTCACCTGCTGTTTCACCTTCTTTTATATCAATTGGAAATTGTAAAACGACAGGACCAGCATCCATTTTATCAATCATTTTTTGGATCGTGATCCCCGTTCTTATTTCTCCTGCAAGTATTGCAGCTTCGACTGGAGTTGCCCCACGATATTTTGGTAACAAAGAAAAGTGAATATTTATCAAATGTAATTTTTCAAGTAATTCTCTTGGAATAATTTTGCCAAAATCATACGTGATTCCTAAATCGCCATCGACTGGCTTATATGTTGCTAGAAATTGATCAAAATCGGCTTTGCCAATAAGCGTTACTGGAATATTTTGTTCAACAAAATACTTCAGTAATGTTTTTGGTGTTGATGAAAATAAATAAATCATAATAGTAACGAAGTGGCGGGCTTCGCCCGCCACTTCACTAACCTATTTAGTTACTGAACTTTTGGCAGCATTTGCTTCGAGTGCAGCAGTTAACTGCTGAAGCATGTTATTGGCTCCTTCTGGTGCAGGATCCATAAACATGACCTTTGCATTTGGTGACATGCCGATTGCTTTAACAGTATCAAAGTATTGAGACATAACAATCAAGTTCATGACTTCGTGGGTATTAAGCCCTGGAACTCCTTTCATGTCGTCGATTGAGCGTTTCAAACCATCAATAATTGCTTGTCTTTCACCTGCGACACCTTCACCTAAAAGAATTCGTGATTCTTTCTCAGCTTCTGCTTCTTTAACGACTCGAACCTTCGATGCTTCCGATTCGTTTAATGCTGCTTCACGCAAACGTTGTGAGGCAACAACCTTGCTCATCGCATCAGTAATAATGGACGGAAAAACAATATCCATAACCTGAAAACCGTGCAAAACAATACCCCATTTTGCAAATTGTTCACTCAAATGTTCAAAAAGATAAGCTGCAATTTCTTCACGCTTCTCTAAAAGTTCTTCGTGTGTTTGAGTTGCAACAAAACTTCGCACGTAGTTCTCTACAAACGATGCAATCGTTTGCTTTGGATCAGTTAAATCGTACCAATAGTTGGTAACTTTATCAACTTTAACGGCATAGATAAGGTTTGATTTCAAACGAACAGTAACCTTATCTTTTGATACTGCTTCCAATTCAAATAGAAAGTTTCGAACAGCTAGATTAATTGTAACTGCAATATTCTCAATAAGTGGCAATACTAGATTAAGCCCCGCAGAAAGCGTTCTATTATACTTTCCGAATAGTTGCACGATAGCAACATTGTTTTGAGGAACAATCTTGATCATAGCGATCAATAAAATTGCGCCTGCAATGATAAACCAAATTGTCATAATTAGGCAAAATAATCTTATTACACGATTATAGCATTTTATTTACCCTTTGTTGCACCAGAAGTACTTTTGATTTTTGCCTGCCCTCTGCTGCTATCAAATAAGATTGAAAATTTTTCTGTATTGCTAATTCCATCTCCATATTGTTTTCATCTGTTCCTACACCATTTATGAATGCTAGCCTTGTTTGCATATTTAATGGCTCTTGAGGCATGTTCTTCTGAGATACAAGCACTGTAATGTTTGATTTATCAAACGGGACATAAACATACTGAATTTCTTTCCTGCTAAAAACCTTACCTTTTTTTAACCAATGACTATCGATACCAACTACAACACCATTGTTACCGAGATAAACAATTCCTGGGAGTACCTCTTTAATGACGCCCGAAACTTCATTCTTCTTTATGGTGTGAATATCTTTGTACCAATATCTCTGCGTAGAGTACGCATACTTTTTCGAGCCAGGCGCATAATCAGGATGCTCAATTATCAATGTTTGCCAAGCCTGGCGATATTGAGACAAACTAGCGAAATTCTTTCCTAAAGCAATACCAACGTCTCCATATTCCGGGAGCAGACACTTCTCAGCTCCACTAAGGTTTAACGCATATTTCATAATATCTGGAAATTTTATCTCGAGCTGTCTTTTATAAGTGGCAATATCGTCTAACTCCGATTTTTCCATACCCTTCGACACTAACGCGAAGCGCATACCCAGCGATGGTTTGAGATCGAACTCAAACTTCCCAGGATCAATAACTCGATATATTCTGTTAAAAGTTTTTCTGGAATGGTCGGGAACGTCAACAGCGAGCAGCGTTACGTGTCTATTGTGACTTTCAAAGGTTCCAATATATTGGCAAATTTCAGTATTTGAAGACTTAAATTCTTCGAAAAAGTTTTTCTCATCACCTGCAGATTTAAATTCCTTCTTCTTGCCATCTTTTACAACAATGTAAGGCCCCTTATCTTTTCCCCAGTAAGTTGCCTCTTCTGTATAAGCGCCAAGAAACTCAGGACTCTTTCTCGGAGATCTATTAAATTTTAACGAATTTCCTGCCATGAGACGCATTATAGGATAGAGACGTGACTTATGCAACTAAATAGCAAAGTATGGTACTATTTGTTGATGCCCGAGAAAGAACTCATACATGAAAAAATCAATGAATTACCTAAACACAGTTCCATAGAATCTCCGCAAATGGTTTCTGAATTAATTTCGAATCTCGAGCCTCTGGTTGACGCACCTATAGAATGGCTATTAGATACTGACTGGGACAGAAAATGCGTGGTCGATAATCTTTATGATGGCATCAAAAAGCATAGTAAACAAATATTAAAAATTACTAACTTCGATGCTGAAGAAATTAAAAGTCGGCTTGAAGAAACCCCCTGCTACTCAAACAAAGAAACTATTGAATATCTACAAAATAACGGTGCTATTATCCCAAGGTCACAATCGGAAATATTGGAACTTATTTCTAACAGACTGAACTGCAGTGATATCAAAATTATCTCTGCACAAGAGAATTCAGAAACCACAAATAAAGCTTTGCTTACTTTCCCTATAGTTGACAGCTTTGGGAAAACAATAGGATTTTCACATACCCTAATCCCCTTATCTGATTCGATTATCATTACAGAAAAAGCTCTGTCAGTTACTGCGGAAGATATTTTAATCAGTGGTATTGAATCAAAAAATGCTTCCTGCATTTCTCTCAACGCATTGACCAACGGTACTTTTCGATTGCATCATTACGATACTGACAATCAAGATTTACTTAACTTTCATGAAGGTAAAGTCACATTCGCAAGTGTAGCGACCAAAGAAGTATCTTCGCAATTCATAACTTCACCAAAAGCACTCTCGGGTTTATTTCATGAAGTTGGTCATCAATTATATGAACAATCTTTAGGCTGGATTTCCTTGATAAATCAAGCGCAAAATCTACTCAAACACCCAACGGAACCATCTTTATTAAATCCAAAACAAGCGCGCATAATTAAAAGCATTGACGAACGCTCTGCATGGAATATTGAGAACCGATTGAAATTTTTCTGTAAACAATATATTGGCGTTGACTTCTCAACCTTCGATTATTTTTCTACACTAGCAACTGGACAGGAATGGTTTTTATCTACATATGATTTCTTTTCATATACGCGAGCTCCTTTGTCTGGCGCTGAGCCGTATTACTCAACCCTAGCAAGAAGACTCGGAGAATATGTAATAACCCTAAAAAATTCCGGTCAAGATATTTCTACTTATAATTCAACTAATGGGGAAAATCTATCTATTCACCCACTTTTACAACTTATTGAAGCACGAATAGATCCGAATGAAATAGCTGCACATTCCGGACTTCCAGAAGCACTTCACGAGATTCTTATCGAACGATTATCAACTATCTATCAGACGTTAGGTTAAAAAGTTATTGCAACATCCCATACAGCCAAATACATTGCTAAAATCTCACGAATTGTATACCAACGGCTGTAAAAAGTTGAAAATGAACCAACAGAATAAACTCCTTCTGCACTAACACCAAGCGAACGGCAAAGAAAAAGAGCTCTCGGCAGATGAAAACCTTGACTAATAATAATGACAGGCTCTGTAATGTTTCTATCACTCAAATTTTTGCAAGAACTGAAGGTTCTATCACCCTCACCGTCTTCAACAATAAGATTTTCGGGCACTCCTGCCTTTACCAACGCTGTTTTCATTACTTTCGGTTCATCATACGTTTCACCATCTTTTGAACCTGAAACAACGATTTCTGCGACCTTTCCACTCTCGAATAAGGTTACTGCGGTGTCTAATCTCTCCTGTAATGCATTACTTGGGTATTCATTCTCTTTAACTGACGCACCAAGCACCAACAATATGTATTCTCTTTCGGGAACACTATCGACACTTTTATAAATAAACTGACGAAAGTAATAGTATTGCATCGGTGGAATCAATACCAAAACTATTGCCAGTACAGAAATCAATATCAAGGTCAAAACTTTTAGCAGTTTTACTGATTGCTTCACATCACATTATACACAAACACAGATTATCAACACAACAGTGTGCGCGTAAAACATTTTCAATTAAAAGATTCACGTACGTGGAACTTTTATGGCAGCATTGAGACATCACAATCCTCAACTTGAAGCAATTTATAAATTCTCTGGCAATAAGAACACGCTACACTGCCAAAATGGTTATCTTGAGCAATAGTATTGACACTGAAAGAGAAATAACTAGTCGATATGTAAATTATATGAATCCCAGAAAGCAACACAAACTACAAATCTACTCGACAAGCAACAAATCTACAAATTCAAACGTAAAATCGAGCGCGAGACGAAATGATACGATCTACAATCACCTCAATCGTCACTTGAATAGCGAAGAAATCGATACTATATCTCCATAGATCAATTTAACCTCAACAACGCCAAACTTAGCTACACAAAATACCCCGTCAAGACATTGTACACTATGTATACACTTCCACACAAACAATCGAATAAAACAAACTAGGAGAACTGCACACCGAAAATCTACATTCCTGTTTTTCACTCCAATCTTAACAACACTATACATTACACTCAAATTTTCATAAAACATTTCTATCCGTTCTCTTTCTTCAGAATTATGCGTCAATAACAATTTGCCAAAAGAACTAATAGTACTATTTCAGATGAACATACTCACGCAAATAGTATAAAATCTCTACTAAAGGAATGTACCGCAAAATTCATATTGAATCTACTGTCTGTGCGGCTTATATTACACGAAAATTACGAGCTCAGTATACCCCCAATGGCCTCCTGCAGCTCTTCTATTATAGGCTCTTTTCTGTTTACCAGCTCGTTTGCAATTTTACCCGCTAAACTCTTAAACTCAATCCACTGTGGCGATAAAGATTCTTCTCCAACGAGTGCGTCTAACAACCTTTCAATTACAAAATCTGGTGTTCCCATGGTGCTGGCGATGGCAACATCAAAGCCTCGTTCAATGCCCGCTGCAGCGCGCAAATACGCAGGGGAAGTTTCCTTCAGATATATCGACAATCTTCTTAAAAGTGACATCGGAAATTCATCTACTCTCGGTTTTTCACCAACCTCAATAGCTTTTGCAAATCTAAATGCCATTCTTCCTGAAACTGTAGCCAACTCCACAAACAATGCCTTAGACACCGGTGAATCACACGTTTTTTCAACTTGCTGTAATATAGAATCAAAATATTCTTTCTCAAAATCATAACGAGCCTGAAGACTTGAAGTCATTGCAACTGCACGCATTTTATGCTCTTTATACTCCTCAGATTCGACGACACCATGCAAGAACTCTCCAATTCTATACGATTCAGCACTAGCAATTTCTGGCGCTTTCTTAATTTCTTCGAGATCAGCATCAGGAAGCACACGCAAACTCACCAATTCTTGAGAAATTTTGCATTCAGTAGCAAGTAACTTGTTGATAAATCTTTGATAAGCCCTAAACTGACTTCCTGTTCTTGGCCACAAATCGATTTGAATTCTGTGATATCCCTGACTCAATCGCAACAAAATCATCATTTCAACCATCAATGAAACAATATTGTCAGCAACGAAACCACCTGATGCAACATGTTCTCCAATCAACTCTTTCAAAGGACCGAAAAGTTCCTCGTATTCCCCCACGGGCATATTAAACATGCCACCAGTTCCCGTATTAATACTCGCTTGTGATAATGAATGTCTCAATAAAAACGAATGCTGAGGTTCGGGTAAAATATTTGCATTACCTTGCGAAGAATATTCCGCATAAGCTCGAGAAATATACCCCAAGGTGGCAATATTCGTGCCTTTCCCTGCTCCTGGTGGCCCAGCCCAAACCGCAAAAGTTACTCCCTGCACGTGTCGATGGCGAATTTCGGCAATAATGTCTGTTTCTACTTCTAAAATGTTTTTTTGAGCCCATTTCTTCATCGCAGAAATCAACTCAGCATTATGCAGCCCTACAACCTCTCTCAATAATTCAGTGACCTTATTCTTGATCAACAGCTTCACTTCATTTTGCGTCAATTCTCTTGCAATAATTTCTTCTGCCATATTCTTACTTTACTCCTTATCTTTGCGAACGAGAAGGGCCATAAAAAGCGGAATTTCTTGACGTGCGACATTTTCACGATCGGCGAATTTTCCATCACTTTCTTTTGGTGACGCCCATTCGTACAAGCCAATTATTGAAAAACCTCTTTTTGTAAATTCTTCTGCATACGTTGCCAACGGCACATGAAAACTCCAGGTCGTGCTATGTTTCCCCCTCTCTGAACCAGGGTTCATCACAATAGGAATCTTCTGTTCACGCAAATAGCTACTTACCCAGCGTACCTGCTTCGCATTTCCAGGATCAATACTCCACCCTGACGATCTTGGAATTCGAAACATTGGATGATTCAGGATTACCAAAAAATGACCACCTTGCACAAGATATTCTGCAATATTGTCAAAAACTCCACGGAAATTTTCGATATTTTGCAATGCCAAAACACAAGTCGCAAAATCATATTCTCTCTCTTTAATTTTGAGGGGCTTACTGACATCTGCTACATAAAAAAGTGATTTTGCACCACGTTGAGAAAGTTTTCTGGCTTCTCCGATTAGTGCAGGAGCTATATCTATTCCTACATATTCAGTATTTTTATGAAGAATTCGCTCAAGCACACCTTGTCCGCAAGCGAGGTCAAGCACCCGCTTTGGTGTATATTTTTCAAATATCTCTCGAATTTTTGGCAAGATTACTGATTGATGATAAAAATGCCCCTTTTCTCCGACTTCTTTTCCATACCAGTTTGCAACTTTATTCCAGGTAGTTTTCTTCCTATTTTGCATTGTCATATTCCATTGTACTATGAACTTCGCTTTTGCGCACCGAACGATACCCCTAGGGGTACAAATATCTTTCTAGACCATAGAGTCGGCACGATCTTGCAGGTATACCCCCGGGGGTATCATTGCAGCAGTTTCTTCCGCAAACCTCGACGTACTTTTTCAATCGCACTATGCGTAGTAACAAGTTGTAATGCTTCGTCTGAAGGGAATTGTTTTTTCGAATCAGTAATTATTTCAACGACATCGCCATTTGAAAGTACTGTCCCCAATGAAACATTCTTTCCTCCATTTATTTTTGCGAATATCGCTGCATCACCTATTTTTGTATGTACCTGATAGGCAAAATCTAGCGCCGTAGAGCCAACAGGGAGCTCAATAATTCGATTTTTTGGGGTGAAAGTAAAAATCTTATCGGTAAACAAATGCATCTTTAGTGGCCTACTTTCCTCTAAGTTCTCAGTTTTTTGTAATTGCGCAATCTCCTGATGTAGTTTCTCTACCCATTGATACTCGGTTGTTGCCTTACTTAATCGTGTTCCTGCGAGTTTATATGCAATATGTGAAGCTGGTCCGTAGGTATTGTGCCAGTACATATCACGCGTCATAATTTGAATTTCAATAACGCGATGTGGCAACTCAGGAAAAGCACAATTTAGCTGAATCTCGCTAAAACCATTTGGCTTAGGATGAAGAATATAGTCTTCAAAAACTACTGTTTTTGCATCAGCATATTGCTGCAACGCATAGGCAACAGCATAACATTGTTCGGCAGAATCGACCATAATCGTAAAGGCAATAAGGTCACGGAATCTACCAATATCAGAAGGTTTCCCTTCACCGGCATATTTCGCCATCTTACGCCAAATACTGTAATACGACTTAACCCGCCCCCATACCGCCCCTCTAACCCTCACTATCTCCAGCACTTCTTCTATTAAATGTTGCAAATCTTTGATGTTTTCGAAGATATCGCGCTGGTTTTCATGAATATAAGTCGAAACTAAATCAAATTCTTTTGGATGATACACGCGAAAACCGTCAGCATCGAACCTATTTTTCGCATCTGACAAATTCATATATTCTGCGAGCGGTGAATATATACTCAGCAAACGACGAGCGACATCCAGCTTCTTTTCCGTCGGAAGAAAATCAATAGTTTTTGCGTTATCGAACTTCTCAGATAGTTTAATCAACGCTACACGTAAATCATCATCAAAACTCAGTATGTATTTATAAATCACCTGAGTATCGACACTTTCGCCCCTTGCCTTTGAAAAAACAATATCCAAATTTTTCAAAAGATACAACACATCTTCGGTAAAAATATCATTTTCTGCATACACTTCAGGTGGCAATTTATGATGCAATAAAGTTGCAATAATACCTGAATAATCGATGCGAAGATCTGCATAATACTTAGCAGAACGCAAAACGTGATTGAGTAAAGGCTCACCCGACAAACGAATAACACCAGAATAATGCTGCGCAGCGATCTCTATTGCTCGTACAAGTCGAGCCTGATATTTTTCGGGTACAGCTACAAGCAATTCATGACGCAAGTCTTCGATATGAACCATTCTGTAATTTTAGCAGAAATTCTAACGCTTTCGCGACTCTAGCAAGCCTTTAAGACGCTTAACTTCCTGTTGAAGTTCCTGCAGATATTTTTCATCAACTTTTTCAGCAAGTGGATAATACAATTGTTCAGCTTTTGCAATCAAACGTTCGTATTTTTCAATATCATGCAATAATTCGGTTGAAAGTAAATTATTCAACCAAGACTCTAATTTTACAATCTTTACGTTTTCTGACGCACTTATAACTCGCTCAACGTATGTTTTATTTGCCTCCATTCTTTCGTCTAAATTGCGCAAACCTCGTTTGGGTTCTTCAGTTATGTTTTTTATGTCGTTCGCTACCTCTACGCCAAAGAATTCTTCGATAACTTCGATACTAAAATATGGATCTTTTTCATAGGCATCATGTAAAAACGCCAGAATTACCATATTCTCTAAATCTTTTTTGCCTTTAAAGCGCTCAACAATTCGTAAGATAATTGGAAAAATATGCTGTTCAAGATATGGTGTGCCATCATCGCGTACATGGTAACGATGCGATAGAATTGATCGCAATAATGCCTCTTCGACGCGATCATTCCAAATTCCCGCAGTAATAAGGGCTTCTTTAACCTGTCCTTTGAGTGCGAATGGCTTCATATTACTATTCTACACTACAATTGTGATTTACGTGTTCAATGAGTCAATTTCATCTTTTATTCGAGTGGTTTCCTCAATTATGACCTGTGCAAGCGTTGTATCAACTTCAAGCGCCAATGGTAGATATAATTCGACTGTATCTCGCAAATATCGTTCATATTTCTCTTTATTGTTTTTTACTTCAGTACATTGCAGGTTGTTGATTCTGTCAAGTAGTTTCATCACTTTTATCGGTTGCGATGCTAACCTCAATGACTGTACGTAAACTGCATGCTCATCATGCTTGTCTTGTTGTGTTCTTACTTTCTGTTTTTTATGTGATTTTTGCAATCCCTGTATCATTGAACAAATAGTGCTAGAAAATGATTTCTGTAGTGCAGTTGAGAGTAAATCTTCATCATCTTCGAGCACATCATGCAAAAGCATCGCCACAACTATATCGTGTTTATCGTGAGCATTTACAAAATAGTTTGCAGCCACAATTGCCAGAGGAAATATATGCTGAGATAAATATGATTGCCCATCATCACGCAATTGACCGTAATGTGATATCTGCGCCTGTTCTACCGCTTTATGCATCGTATCTGTCCAAATTCCTGCTTTTTTTGCAAGATTTATGAAATCATCACTTGTTGCATACGGTTTCTGCATAAAATGCACAGCGAACGAGGTTATTTAACAGGAAATTATGGGGCGATTCATTCAATTGACTGATACAGAAATTTTGCACCAGTATAAAAAGTTGATTCGTACTACCAATTATACACGAGTCACAATGAGTTGCATAGAATACCACTCGCCAACTATCTAGTGATTGATTCTATCGTTATCTTTCAATACCTTTTCGATTTGCAGAAAGTCACCGATTACGGCATCAGGAACAAAGGCTGTGACACTATCTTCGTCATTATCAACCAAAATTGTTTGCATCAAGAAATCTCTCCCTGAAGCGAGAGCTGTGGCACTATTATCGACTAGCGTAATATTTTCAGGATTAACCTTCGGGAATTTTTCAATAACTGCTTCTAACAATCGCTTATCTGGCTTCATATACTCGGTCGCACCGCCTAGAAGTAAACAATCAAAAAGATCAAATACACCTCGTTCTTTAAGAATTATCTCTCCCCATTTTTGAGGGAAATCTGACAATAAAACTAATTTGTATGATTCTTTCAATTTTCGCAACAAGTTCACAACACTCTTTCTCATTGTAACTGAGGCTGTAACAACTTTTTGCGCCTTTTCAATTTCTCCTACCCCTAATTTGTACCAAAACTCTGCTTCGGTAATTTGTCGTCGTTGTAACTGCAGGAATTCAGCATTAATATAAGCTTTCTCTTTATTAACAAATGAAGACAATACTTCATCTGCGACGTGCCTTTCATTTGTGATTGTGCCAATAAAATCGAGTATAAGAATCTTTTCTGATGAATACTTCACTTCCTTTAATCCGAGAAGTGACGGAATGTCACCAAAATCTCGTGTGTATATATCTGCTTTTTCTTGTTGATCAAGATAATAACCGTGATAATCGAACAAAATTGACTTAATGCTTAATCTGCGAGCAAGTTCGATATCTGTTTTGGGATTATTCCCAATAACGACGACCTCTTCTTGCGAAAGTTTTAACTTTTTCAAAGCAACAACCGCTTGTTCAATATGTGGTTTATCTGCTCCAGCTTCTTCTGAAGTCACCATGTAGTCGATATATTTCATGATCCCAAGCTTATTGATTTTTGCGATCTGAACATCTGCCGTGAAATCAGTAATTAAACATGTCATCAATTGGTTATGCTTAAATGCTCGGAGAGCATCAAAAACTCCAGGAAAAAGGTCGATTCGCGAAAGCAAATCTTTCCAATAGAAATCGACTGCGCGTTGAATTATATCTGGAGCAAAGTTTATACCGCAGAGTTCTAGCGTTCTTTGAATAAATAGATAACGGTTATGCGCAGCAGCCGTGCCAGGAAGTTCTTTTCCAATTTCTTTTTTTGCACGAATATACAATTCACGAAAATCTTCCCACGTGATAACTTTTAAAATTGGGCTCAGGTATTCGTAGAGATGATACTCGACCATATCTTCGACTTTTGCACCTTTTGCATAAAGAATCTGAAAATCTTCTGTATTTGAAAGAGTTCCATCGAGATCAATGAGTACCCCACGAATCTTCGGCATATTACTTAAGTTTAAATAATTTCTTTAGTCTTGACTCTGTCATAATCACAACTATGGCAATTCCCAGAATGAATATTCCCGCCACAATTGACAATGTCGTCTCCATTGATAAGGTGATGAAATTCGTAATTATTTGCATACTCGCTACAGTAAAAATGCTCAAAAGCATCAATAATTGCCCTGAAAATCGATTCGCTTCTACCCACGTTTTTTTATTTTTCATTGAATTATTAGAACGATAACCGTAAATATGATTTGGCTTAATACGTGCTGCGTGAAAACGGGCTAACCCACCAACTATAAAAAGTAAAATCGAGAGTACATATACTATTACCATATTTTTTCAACTAAATAATTCATTTCTCACTCAGCGTCAAAACTTTTTCATGAACTGCGATTTGACGACCAAGTTCATCTTGGCGGTTTTCAATAAAAGTATACCCCATTTTCTTATAAAATTGGAATGCCGGACAATTTTTGTCTTGATTCGAATAAGCCAAAATTTTCAAGCAATTCAATTCTTTGGCAAGCAATTCAATCTCTTTCAATAGAATTTTCCCAAAACCCTTACCCTGTTTCGCTCCATCGATATGCAGGAATCTTATTTTTCTGACATTTTCTGTTAGAGAATAGCTTAATTGTGCAACACCAATGGTTACCCCAAGCTCTTGGAGTAACCATGTTTGAGAATCGGTTAACGATTCATGCGCGAGTTCTTCTAAAATAGTATTCTTCAACAATTCAACTTCTTTTTCGTCATACCATTGAGAAATAATTTCACGAATTCTAGGAACATCCTTCAACGAAGGCTTTATTAGTATTGTCATTCTCGGGGCAATTAATTTAGATACTTCGCAAAAAACCTCGTGAACGTAAAATTATAAAAGTGATTGGTGTTAACAAGATATAAAAGAGAAAATAATGAACCAAATACGTGTAAATTATCCCCTGTGGCAACACACTCATAATTACAGGAATAATTGCTCCAAAAATGATTGACAAGATCATAATTGACAAATTGGCATACCACGGATGAGGTAACACGACTGCCGTCAGGTGTGCGCCTCCAAAGACAACTGCAAGCGCCAAAGATTGCAGTTCAAGTGAATCAAAGTACTCAACGGTAACAAGATATATCACTAAAACACATAATTGTTGACACAAAACTTCGAGAGCTTTCGTAATGACATATGAATATCTCATGCGCAATCCCTCAATATGATGATTTTCTAGCCCTTTATAAACCTTCAACTTCTTCCATACTGAGAAAAGCAAAAGCCCACAAACGATATATATCACAAAAAGAATAGTAAAGGTGACTAACATTCCTGGATCATTCTTGAAATACGCCGTAAGTTGTTCCCTCCAAATAAGCGCCACAACAACAATCCAGACAATTGTCACAAAGGAAAAAATTACTGGCTTTTCTGTATATCCAACTCCGCGTGGTTTCAGAACGTAATGATAAAAACCAAAGTAACCAAGAAATAGAACCGCCCACAAAAGTGACTGATAAATATAGGGAAGAAGATATTCGAACATCATTAAGTATAGCAAGCTATTGATGAATTGTGTATGTGTTCCTTTACAAGTGATTATTCAGAGGAATAACCTAGAGAAGCTACAGTAATTCTCGATAGTCAGAGATTACGTGCGGTTCTCCAATTACCGCTGAATCATTTTGTCCTTTCGTATGTATGACAACGTAATCAATTTCTGAATTCCTCGCTGCCAAAATACCATTGGGAGAATCTTCAAATATGACTGCTTCTCGTTTTTCTTTACCACCTAATTGCTCTAAAGCAGCAAAGAAAATATCAGGGGCAGGCTTAGTATTTTGCACGTCATTCACTGTCACAATTACTTCAAAAAATTTTTTAAGACCACTACGTTCGAGAATTGGGTCTGCAAAGAATCTTCCCGTAGAAGTTCCTACTGCTATTTTTTTCTTTGCATTTTGTAGTGCAACCAAAAAATCAATCACACCTGGTTTCACAGAAACAACACTTTCAAAGTTATTTTGCAAAGAAGCATTTTTTGCTTCGCGATAATGTTTCACGAATTCTGAAACATCTTTTCCTACAATGCTTTTACTTTGAAAATATCGAGAGAATCCGGCTTTCGAACCGCTCCCCGCCATATAGGTAAGGTATTCACTATATAAAAGCTCCTGATTCAATAGTTTCGCTATAGTTTCACGAAAAGATGAAAAATTCAACTCTTCAAGATCGACAATTGTGCCATCCATATCAAATAAAAAGTACTGTTTCTTCTCCAACCATTCAACCATACGCCTCCCTAGAATAAATTTACTATAAACTGCAAAGCACCACCACCCACCAGCATAATTATCAGTCCAGGTACCAATTTCCAGAAGAAATCGCGAGACCCCGAGAGATAACTATATACTGCCTTACTGGAAAAATTTATGGCATTAATTATGACAAAAACAATAATTGCCATACCGATTGTGATTTGCGATCTATTAACCAATTCTGCCATCGTAATTATGACTGCATCTACCCCAGCAAGAGAAGCGATAGCAGATGTTGCAATAAAGCCCGCAGTGCCAATCACTACTAAAGAAATGTTCGCAATAATCTTAATGCTAGAAAGTAGCAATGCGAATTTTACCGCTGGCCCAAGATTGAAGATCTTTCCTTCTTCGTTGCTCTGCTTGCTATCAATTGCCTGCAATGTTGTACTCACCGATTCATTTGAAGTTGCAGGTGTAGCCTTTTTCTGAATACCACGAAGCAAATACCACGCATACAAAGTACCGAAAATGACCACGCCCAGAATGAATGGAAGTACTGACTTGAGCAAAATGACAGAAATTGGCGCCATAAGGATTAGTAATTGCACAAAGCTAATCATATTCGCCAAAACTGCACCTGCGACTAAAGAATTACTTTCAGTAACTTTGGTACTTTTGGAGGCGAGACCAATTGTGGTTGAAGTAGAAGAGACAAAACCACCAATTATGGCTGGTAGTAAATCAGAGGTACTTCCCGCAAAGATTTTCTTCAAGATATATCCCAAGATATCGATTCCCGACACAAAGACAACAATGTACCAAATCTTATAGGGGTTAAGCAACCCGAGATGAACGATCTTATCGACAACTTCATTTGAAAAACCTAAAAGTGCTGGATCTATACCTAAGTCAGCGAATGAAAATGAACGATCAGGCAAAAATGGCAAAATGATCAATGCTGTCGCGAGAAAAGCAATTATTTGAGAAGCTTCTCTTGTTGATACCTTTTTACCCAATGAAAGCAATGTCTCTCGTTGCTCCATAATAAACATGACGCCAATAAATGCAGCAATTAAAACAGTATCAGGAAATATCCTAAGCATCCAAAGGAAAGAAAGTATAAATGCTACAAAAATTGATAATTCATCTGAAAATGAAACATTTGTGCCTTGTGCGAGCGTCACACTAAAGAAAATAAGCGGAAGGATCAAAATGACTACAGAAAAAATGATTGCAATCATAATGTACCCCGCCGAATACAAATATCCCAAGAACATGCCTAACAACGAAATAATAAAAAAAGTTCTTGTTCCGCCAAGAATCTTACTTTTCACGCCACCTACATTTTCACGCATTTCTTTGAGATAACCGGTTAATCCAAGTAATGATGATAACAAAATTGGTAGTAATAATGACAGTTGTTCCATAAAGTAATTAATATCATAAATTGAGCTATTTCGCTAACGAGTATTTTCTTCGATTGCTCACGAGTGAATTAACAAATATGACAAAAAGAGTTACACTAATTCATGACATACAAAACAGCTTTGATAACAATCTTTGTTATCGCGATTTGTGGCGTACTTTTTTCAGGCTACCTATCTTATTATGAACTTTTTGTTCCTGCCGGGTGTAGCGAAGCAATTGTATCTTGCGGAGAAAAGCAGATAAGTATTGCGAACCTGCCGGCCTGCGTATACGGCTTCATTATGTACATGGTCGTGCTAACAATTAGTGGTGTAGCTTTATTCGGCAAGAAAAAAGTCGAGTAGTGTTATTCAGATATCCCCGGGATTGGGAATGGTGTTATAAACTCTGTAACTTCGTGACTAATTTCTGATAATTGTGATTCATCTTCATAATTGTCTCTCACTCTTGCCATAAAGGCTGCTATCGTACCCATTTCTTCTTCTTTCAGTCCGCGGGTAGTAATTGCTGGCGTTCCTACACGGACCCCTGATGGATCCCATGGTTTTCTTGGATCATTAGGTATCATGTTTTTATTAACCGTAATATTCGCCTGTTCTAGTGCTTTTTCGAATTGCTTCCCAGTCACTTTATTTTTCTGCAAATCTAACAACATCATATGATTGTCAGTTCCACCAGAAACGACCAAAAAATCCTTCTTTTGTAACTCAACTGCCAGTGCCTTTGCATTATTTATAACTTGTTGTGCATACTGTTTAAATTCCGGTTGCAAGGCTTCACCAAGCGCGACAGCTATTGCTGCGGTATTATGATTATGTGGCCCACCCTGAATACCTGGAAAAACTGCTTTATCGATCTTTTCTGCCCATTCCTGTTTGCACAAAATCATACCTGCCCTAGGACCACGAAGAGTTTTATGCGTAGTTGTTGTAACAATATCCGCATATGAAACTGGTGATTCTAAAATACCGGCAGCCACAAGCCCTGCGATATGTGACATATCTACCACCAGAACTGCGCCAATCTCATCAGCTATACTACGAAATCTCCCCCAATCAATAAGCCTTGAATACGCCGTATACCCTGCCCAAATCAATTTCGGACGACACTGAAGGGCAATGTTCCGTACTTGCTCATAGTCAATATAACCAGCGGAGTTAACACCATATGCATAAGCATTAAACCATTTACCAGTGACTGAAACTTTGAAACCGTGGGTTAGATGCCCACCTGCTGCTAAATCCATACCCAAAACAGTATCTCCGGGTGAGAGTGTGGCCAGATAAACTGCTAAATTTGCCGGACTTCCAGAGTATGGCTGTACATTAACATGCTCAGCACCAAAAAGTTGCTTAGCTCGATTTACTGCCAAGGATTCAATCTCATCAACAAACTTGTTGCCTGCATAATAGCGAACTCCCGCATAACCTTCTGAGTATTTATTCGTTAAAATACTCCCCATTGCTTCGAGAACTGCTTCACTTACATAATTTTCTGAGGCAATAAGCTCAATACCACGTAATTGACGTTGCGTTTCTCGTTCTATAGATGAATACACAGTCGAATCATTTATTGCTAACTTCTTGGTCATCATCTTTGTATTATCGCACGAAATTGGTCGTTGCGCGGATCAAAATTTTATATTCGTCATTATTTTCATCTTTTAACATCCTAATTGCTTCTGCAAATCCAATTTGCAAAACGAGATCTTCTTTTTCATCTATCGCTGGTTTTCTGGATACTTCTGCAATTTGCTTACAGATGAAATATAGCGTTGTTTTTTCAATTCCTTCTACGTCTGGTCTATTGAAATACGTCACCAATGAACCAATATATCGTTGAACATCGACCACACGCCCCAACTCTTCTGCAGCGCCACGAAGGACCGCTTGCTCAAAAGTTTCATTCACAAAAGCTGTTTCGCGAGGCAAAGTATGCAAGCCGTCTTTTTTCCTCAGCAAGAAAACTTTGTCATTTTCAATCAAAACGATACCGCACGAAACATGGAAAGGATTTAGCTTTGTGCCTAGGAGAGTAAAATTCATTGGCTATTTATGCTACCCATAAATTTATATTTTCCATTCTCTTCAACTATATATCCCGCTACTGGATAAGAAAAGTGCGTCCCAATAATTAAAGTTTTCGTGTTCGCATATTGTTTCAAAAATTCTACACGAGTCTTTACTGTTTGATTCGGGAATGTATCAGCTAAGGTTGTCCATCGCGTTTCAGCAATTTGACAAGGATGGTGCATGACATCTCCCGAAATAATCGCTTTCTCTCCTTTTGATTCGATGACAATGCTTATATGATGAGGCGTATGACCAGGAGTTGGAATAAATCTTACATTACTGTCTAACTTATGATCATCTTCCACAAATTCTGCTTTACCCGCTTCTACAATAGGTACTACGGAATCTGCAATACCGTTATGATCGTCTTCGACTTCGTTCTCTGGTCTTTCTATCCAATATTGATACTCTTCCTTAGAAAACAAGTATTTAGCATTCATAAAAGTAGGTACCCACTTTCCATTTTCTAATTTCGTATTCCAGCCGACGTGATCGAAATGTAAATGTGTACAAACAACAAAGTCAATATCTTCTAAAGCGATTCCGGCTTCAGCAAATTTTTCCAGAAAATTAGTGCTTAAATTCCCCCACGCCGGAAGACCTGGTCGATTTTTATGATTTCCATTGCACGTATCCACCAAAATACACTTCCCCTCTGATTTGACAACAAAACTCTGAACTAACGCTTTCAGATTTCCTCGTTCTCCAACATAGTGAGGTTTCAACCAAGGATATTTCATTATCGCTTCAGGCTTCGCGTCTGGAATAAAAGAACTGAAAAGCTCATCATCGACCATTTCAACTATTTGAAATATCTCGACATCACCAATTTTCCATTTTAAATTTGTCATATTTTTTCTTAAATCAATTTTAATAACAAAGGAAATTGCCAAAACTTCGAATCATCTGTTACAGAAAAATGTTTTTGTCCTTTCACTAAGATTTGAACGCTTCCTTCCATGGCTAACATTTCTAGCATCACCCTCCCGCGGATTTCATCATGACCATACGGATCATTATCTGAGGTAACAATCGTGAATTCTGATACATTCTCCTTAATTTTCTGCCAATCGTAGCAGGGTTTCACTATCGGATCTCCACCAGGATAGAAAGAAAAACCAGCAACAATAATTGCCTTGTCAATTTTACAATGCAATTGCTCTAACACCGCTAAGACGCAAGCTCCACCTGCAGAATGTCCAATTATGATCGTTTCTTCATCGAATTTTCCATTTTCCAAAATAACTGGCAGCCACTTTTCTAATTGGGGATTGGCAGTATCTGGTAGTTGTGGGACCCAAACGTCGTATCCATTTTTTTTCAATTCCATCTTTAGCCATGGGTACCAATGATTTTCCGGTCCATCTTCCATGGCATGGAGAATTATTACATTTTTCATGAATTATTCTTCCAATAATTTATTAAGATCTGCATATATCGCATCGTTCAACTCAAATTCACCTGCTTCTAAATTTCTCATTCGCTCTTTTTGTGATTTTTCACCTGGATAAAATATCTCCTGAATTCCATTCATTTTAGGTGCAGCTTTTACTTCAGCAATTAATGATTCAACATCATATTTGAACTCCTCAATAGGTCGTAACATACTAGGATCAATTAAAATAAATAACGACCCCCAACCGCCGGAAACATTGTAACCGCACCGTGATCCAGTCAATGCGCCAGCCAATATCTCGATCATAAATGCCAATCCCGAACCTTTATGCTCAGCAAATGGTAGGAGCCCATTTTCTTCAATTTTGGACAATTCATTAGTAGGATTTCCTTCGCCATCTAGGGCAACGCCCTCAGGTATTATTCGCCCGAACTTACGCGCCAAAACTATTTCTCCCCATGTCATTTTTGAAGATGCCATATCAAGAATCACGGGCAATCCGTGAGTTGGAACACCAACTGTTAAAGGATTTGTGCCGAACACATCCTTAATTGCTCCGTGAGGAATTAATCCACCATCAGAATTGTTAAAACCGATAAAGATTAAATCATTTTCTGCTGCGATACGTGCATACTGCCCAATTATTCCAGACATTGGTGTCGCATTTGCAACACCTACTATGCACATCCCTGATGATTTTACCTTTTCAATCCCTTTTAACAATGCTTTGTTGATTAGATAGACACCTGGCTTCCCTTGCCCATCGATCAAAATTGAAACCGCAGTTTCTTTTACAATAGTCATATTTTGACCACCTATTTTGATACTCTTTTTTTTCAAAAGATCTACCATTTCAACAATTCGCACAAATCCATGAGATTTCTTTCCTGTGAGTTCACCCTCAAGGCAGTTTTCAATACAAAAGTTTGCTTCTTCGGATGATAAGCCAAATTTTTCCAATACCCTGCCTGCCAATTTTCGAGCTTCAACTATTCTAATTTTCATAGCGAAAACCAATACCTTCTAATGCTTTAATTACCGCTACTTTGTCTTGCTCTTTAATAAAAAGCAAGTCTTTAGAATAAGTAGAAACTATCAGAATATTGGCATTCGCTTCGTAAATCACCTTACTCACATTATACAAAGTACCTTTCATAAATGGTATCGAAAGATTTAGTGACACAAGCAACCAGGCATTGTCATTTTTCTCAATCATATTTTCCACTAAATCCAAATTTTGCGTAATTACTGTAATCTCTTCACTATCATGACTAACCATAAAATGCTGTGTTGGATTTGTTGGGTACGTTTTTACCTGACAATAAAAATACGGTTCAGCTGAAATTGAAAAGGAACTAGTTCTAAACATTTTTTGAAGATTTTCGTCCATCATAATCAAAGTAATTCAGAGTAATCATTTATCACAAAATCTGCTTGTTCGACTATACCGTCATTCAACCCTTCTGTGTGTATTCCGACACAAAATATCTGTGCCGATCTTGCTGCATCAATTCCGTTTCGCGAATCTTCGTATACAACCGCCTCTTTTTTCAAAAAATTTCCCTTTAGAATTGTCAAGTTAAAAATTTCTGGATCTGGTTTCCCATTCATCACGTCTTCCGCCGTGACCATATAGTCAAAGAATTCAAAAAGTGAAGATCCACGCAAAATCATTTCAGTAAAGGGCCTTATCGTTGAAGTAGCTAAAGCTATAACCTTATTTTCGTTTCGCAAATATTGTAGGTACTCCCTAGCCTTCGGAATCAAAAATACGCATTGTTCGAAATTATTTTTTAATGAGTTTTCCTTAATAATGCGGAAATCTTTTATTAATGATTCGAGTGAATAATTACCAATATTCTTGCTACGGAGATAAAACTCAAATGCCAATCCTGTCTTCGTTCCAGAAAAATACTTCAAATACTCATCATGCGTTAGCGATAACTTGAAATACTTATCAATGGTTTGAGCATAACTGGTTCTATTAAGCACCTCTAGGTTGACTAAGGTACCGTCCATATCAAAAATATGCAGCCTTCTATTTTTTAAATTCTCTTTTATCTCCATTTATTCAGTTTTCTTAAAAATCGGAGTAGTGGGACTCGAACCCACGCCCTCGCGTACCCGAAACGCGTGCTTTACCAACTAAGCCATACTCCGTATCGATATTATCCCGCAACAGGCATCTTTTAGCAACAGCTTTCGAAGGAAACTTCTCAGGCACGAAAATCGCACGCCACCTACTTAGTTAATTCACTCAAACTCTCTTGCAGCATCTTCAATGTATCACTTCTCAAATCTTCCCGCGCAAGGGCATACGCTAAGGTCGCTCGCAACATATTAACCGGATCTCCAGTCGTATACCAGCGCCCTTCAACATTATGAGTGTAAATTTCTTTTTCGCGTGACAATGCTGTAATTGCATCAACTGCCCAAAGTTCTCCATCTTTCCCCGTTTTATCGACTGATAAATGATTAAAAAGATCGTAAGAAAGTACGTATCTTCCATAAGAAGCTAAAAGAGAAGGTGCCATTTCTGGCGTAGGCTTTTCAACAATTTCCTGCATGATTTCAGTACTCCCCTCTTTGAATTTGAAAACTCCATACCGTTTTACTTCTTCTTTGCTAACGAATTGACTTGCGAGAACGCCTCCAGGTTTTTTACCTTGTGATTCTAATGTTTCGAACTTTTTTATTAGTTGCCCAATTCCAGATTCTTTCGCAAGAACTAGGTCATCTCCAAATAACACAGCAAACGGCTTTCCTTCGGTTAAAAAAGGCTTCGCTGCCAGAAGCGGAGTTCCATTGCCATAAGGCATATTTTTATGTTGACGAACATACGCAATATCAGCTTGATCGAAAACTTCGTTGAAACGTGCATATCTATCGAGTTTACCTTGCGAGGCGAGATAATCTTCTAATTCTTTATTATTATCAAAATAATCCTCAACTGCATTGTTCCCGTGCCTTGTAACAATCACTATATTTACAATTCCTGCATCAATACATTCTTTCACCACTTCATGGAGAATTGGGACATCGATCAAAGGAAGCATTTCTTTTGGAACATTCTTTGTGGCTGGTAAAAATCTCGTTCCATATCCTGCGGCAGTAATTATTGCTGTGTCAATCATTCTCAAATACGTGACATTAGTGTTTGATAGTAGCATTAAACCATATTGACAACAATGGAGCTAGAAAATGTACTTAATAAAGTTTTATACAACCGTAAATTCTGCTATAATTCACTCACGGGCAGTTAGCTCAGCTGGTAGAGCTCGCGACTTACATTCGCGCGGTCATAGGTTCGAGTCCTATACTGCCCATGGGAAAGATTTTGGCAAGTGCCAAAGGCTTTCCCATTTTTATTATATAGGCGAGAACCACGATACGAAGTAGCGTGAGGTGAGAGTCCTATTCCGAGTTTACGAGGAATATGGAATATACTGTCCATTCAAAATCAGTGTGGAAAATTGTTTTGCACAGTGATTTTGGATGAGTTTATAATGTCGAGAACCTATGTTACAAGGTAACAATAGGTGAGAGGACTAAAACGAAGTTTTACAAAGTATACTGCCCTACGTATTCATTGTTATAACGAAATGACAACAGTACTTTTGGATAAGCTTATAATGTCGAGAACCTATGTTACGAAGTAACAATAGGTGAGAGACCTATTTCGAACAAAGTGAGAAATACAAAGTATACTGCCCTTCCCAAAATTGTGTAATACTCAATGGCAATCAGAACAATTACAACAACTGACGATAATGGCAACGAAATATAAGCGATCGAAAACTATATCTCTAAAGAAGAGTAATTATCTATTTCTTCTCCACCAGCTTCTTTTCTTTTAACTCGAAAACCTTATTGAAATACTTCTCGTGCCAGGTATGCTCACTAATGAAAATAACAGTCCTCTTTCCAATAAACTTGATCAATTGGGGAAGAATTTGTTCTGCTGACTGGCTATCAATATACGTAAATGGCTGATCAAGCAAGAAAATATCTCGATTTCGATAAATAGCTCTCGCAATTGCCAGTCGTTGCCAATGACCAGAAGAAATTGAAATTCCTCCCTTAAAGAAATTACCTAAAACGGTATCTGTATCAGAAATGTTTGATTCTCGCATCCACTCGTCAAGTCCTGTAATTTCCAATGCTTTTTTATACAACTCTTCGTCGAAAGATTTTCGCGGGTCACCCATAACAATATTCTCCCTCATAGTCATGTAATATCGGGCGAAATCTTCGGGAACTACTGACATTTTACTCTTCACCTGCCCTCTCGCTAAACTTTTATGGGGAATTCCATCAAAAGTCACTTCTCCACCCGTCAACTGATACAAACCTGCCATTATCGCCAAAAGGGAGCTTTTTCCAGAACCATCTTTTCCTAATATCATAACCCTATCACCTGGCTTGATAATCATCGATGCATCTTCCAAAACAGATCTTCCTGCATCGGGATAAGAAAAAGAGACATTTTCAAAAGCAATGACGGGGGCACCCTCTTTAAGATGCTTTCCTTTCAATCGTTGATCAGCAAACCCTTTAGTATCGAAGAAATCGTATAGATATTCAATGAATGTCAATTCATCATACATTGACACAAGGTTATGTAACAAATCATGAGAATTTGTATATAGTGCATCCATATATCCCATTCCTGCGGTAATTCGCCCTACTGCTACTCTATGATACAAACTTGTAACTAAAAAATATCCCTTAAACGCAAGCATGATAATTGCATCTACAAACTTCGCACGAGCAATCTCTTTTTCCCCTTGAACAAGTACCCTCTTGTAGCCATTAGCTACAATTTCTGAAATATGTGTATAGTGATTTAAAAGGTATCTAAAAACTCCATTAATCTTTCTTTCTGGGAATGTTCTTGCATCTGTTAATGTTGAAAAGTAATAGCTTTTTTCAAGCAATAATGGTGATATATCATCAACAAAATTTCCATGGCGATGATAATGTCGTAGAAGCATGAAGATTTCGAATGCAGGAGCAATAATAACCAAGAATGCCAGCCAAGGTGACAGTGTCAGAACCGCGACAAATGAAATAATGATTGATACCAAAAATTCACCGATATTGGTGATACGAATATACAATGATTTTGCATTATTTAACCAATAAGTTTCGATCTTCGTTAGCGCATTTCTTACCTGTTCTCTATCAACTTCTTGAGAATTTAACTTATGAAATCTTTCTGCAACATCTTCACGATACCCTGCCGTCACGCTATTTCTCGTACGAATGTCTGATATCTCGACAAGAGAGATCAATCCACGAAGTAATCGATTAAAAATGAATAACAAACCTAGATAGAGAAAAGGTGTTGGGATTGAAATACCCGCAACATTTACAATTCCCAAAGAAGGATGTTGATAATAATCAACAATGCTATCTACTAAAAGACCTGTTACGTAAATTATTGCTGCACCCAATGGAGCTTTCAGTAATCCCGCGATAATACCTCTCCAGAAATTAATCGGATCAAAAGAGGAATAATAAATCAAATGTCTCTTCAATAAAGCAAGGTAATAGCGCACTTTGGATACCCCCGGGGGTATGCTTTTTATTGTAATTCCCGCATTTATACGGTTCTTCTTGTGGGCAGCCATAAACTATTCATTATAACATTGCCAGTGCATTCGCAATGGCATCGCGCACTTCTTGGGAACTAGGCTTCACATTACTACGAAAACGCGAGAGAAGTTCACCGCGTGGCGAAATCAGGAATTTCTCAAAATTCCATAAAATTGCGCCAGAGTGTCTTTCCTGATTCGTTAACAAGTGAAATAACGGATTCTGCTCCTTACCTCGAACTTGTGAACGTTGAAATACTGGAAACGTTACTCCGTAATTTAATTGACAAAAAGTTGCAATCTCTTCATTTGAAGCAAACTCCTGTTTTAAAAAATCATCAGAAGGAAAACCTAGCACCACGAGGCCTTTTTCAGATAATTCTTCATGTAGTTGCTGTAATTCAGCATATTGAGGTGCAAAACCACATTTTGAGGCAGTATTAACAACCAGAACAGCTTTACCTCGCAATTGCTCAAATGAATAATTCTTTCCATCGAGTAAAATTCCAGAGTAACCATAAAAGTCTTCTTGCATGATCTATTGTATACTACTTCATGCCACGACCAACAGATAAAGATACGCTTTTGCGCGAAAGTCAGATTCAATTCAAGAAATTACTTGATCTATACCAGACTTTTAGTGATGTAGAACAGAAAAAAGCAGGCGCTTGTGATAAATGGTCGCCAAAAGATATTCTTGCCCACCTACATGAATGGCATCGTTTAGTGCTTGCCTGGGAAAAAGTAGGAAGTACGGGTGAAAAACCTGAAATTCCTGGACCAGGTTATACTTGGCAAACACTCCCCGCTTTTAATGACTTGATTTTCCAACACTATAAAGATCATTCTTCTGATGAAATTTTTGCATTAATCAATCAAAGCTACAAAGATATTCAAGAGCTTATAAAAAGCCGAACAAACGAGGAGTTATTCACCAAAAAATATTATAAATGGACCGGCACAACTTCACTAGGTGCTTATTTGGTATCTTGCACCTCAAGTCATTATCAGTGGGCAATTGGGTTGTTGAAGAAATTTAAGAAGGAACAGTTCTCTTAATTACTCAACCGAACCAACTAGGAATTCTTTTAAAGTGTGGTCTCTACTTAACAGTTCTTTACCTAGCGGTTCAGGTATCATAACAATATCCAAATGAGGAGGTTCCGGACAATTTTCTCTTTCTCGTCTGTACAATGCACGATACCTTCCAAAAAATGATGCCAATTTTTCGACATCTAATAAACTATCACAAATAGTTATAAATCTTCTTCCAAGCGGAGAGGTCGCTACCATTTTCTCGATATCCGAGTCATTCTTCAGGGCTCGTGTTTTAATCTCGTCACTATCAGGGGGAAATTCAGAAAATACACAGGCAAAGAGTCCATTACAATTAGGAGACTCCGATATTTCTCTACTTATAAAGTTGAGACCACCAAGAACAGATTTCCCAACAGCTTCTTGCCAAGCTTCTTTAGTATCTGGCACTAACAACAGAGCGCAGGGTTGGTGTTCAGTTTGGAATCTTTTGGCAAAGCTCTCAAGTGTTTCAACACTTAATATACCAACCTTGTTGCCATGAGTGGATAAATTCTCGCGATCGATTGACATATTTAACAAAAAATAACTTAATTACTTGTATACGTGGCTAGTCTCTTGATTTTTCCGCCAGAAAGATCAATTATCATGATATTGGGGTATGATCCAGTTGTAATTGAATGCCGTGATTGGAAAGCCCTCAACTGATCAGTTTTCATAAACATGCACATCACATTAGAGATTTTGGGTGAGCTATCATTTGCAATAATGAAATCTAAATCAATCGAATCAGGTGCAGAAAGCCAACCAATTTCATTATTAGGTCTTGGATATCGAGAGTGTTGATCGTCCGATATAATTGCCTCCAATGATGGAATTTCAATTTCTCTCGCATTTCCACGTGCAAATTTTTTTAAGGCGCGACTTAATAAAGGTCGCAAAAGTTCTTTTGCATGAGGCACCTGATCTTCGTTATCAACGCCGACCAGTACGGTAGCTGAAGGAATCTGAAAGCTTACTTCATCGAAAAGCCACACTATTTGCCTTCTAATCGCCCATAACTCATTTAATGCTGGATCACCAATAAAGATCACTCTGTTTGATCTTAATTTCGGTGAATTGGAATTTACGAAATAATACCAATCCCAGAAATTTTGCGAATTTACAGGTACCAGGTTAACATGATTATCTGTACCTGAAGATTGAGTATCAAGTGCATTTATCGATGGATCAAAATGTAGTTCAGCATTGTCATAATAAATTTTCAACCAATACGCAACGGTTGCTTGTATAGTTTCAAATGAATTTGAGCCATCACTCACACCGTCAATAGCTGGTATGAACATTGCTCTCATATTTTTTTCGTTCAATTTTTGGACATTCTCTCTTACTTGCTGAACTAAACCTAACGGTCCAGATGCAGGATGATAGTTAAAATAGATTAAATCATCCCTATGAATACCGCTTGAATATACAATTTCAGGGGCAACCAGAATAATTTCAATCTCGGAAATATCCGTCAACCGCTTTCTACAATGATTTCCCAAAAGTGACTTAAATATGTCTTCGCCACCTCCAAACCTACGCTCATTATAATCGTATTCGGCTTTCACTATGGTAATACATGGAACTCCAGGCTCTCTTGGAGTACCGAAACCTTCTCGAATTTGAATTTTATCAAGGGCCATTGGTTTAGTCGTATTACGATTCAATATTGCGAACAATCCATTCTCTCCAAGCAAATTTTTATGCAGAACTTGCTCCTGCAATTCTGGAGGAACTACGAGAAAAAATCCTGAAGGCTTACTTCTATTAATTTCATTAGCAACCCGACAAATGATATCTTTATGAAAGATTGGTATATTCGGATTATCTTCAACATAATAGTTAGGTTCTGATTTTCTTGTCACAATAGCTAACAAATAACTTATAGTGTTGATATAATACTCACATGTCACAACTACATGTGGACAGCAACTTGGACAATTTTGGACATGAAAGAATGAAGTCTCATCTAGTATCTCAGGCACGTGAAATACTTCAATCTCTGCAAAAAACATCTACTATTGCACTTGTACGCTTACCACAGGGTGGCGGTAGACGTATTTGTCAATTTCTTGCCGAATATCTTCAAAAGATTGGAATGAATGTAATTTACAACCGAATTCCAGAGAAGCATTCTATCATTTCGAAAAACACAATTTTGATTTGCGAAAACTTTAGTGATTTAACTAAGCAAGACAAAACGGCAATTAATGATTTCTACTTTGAAAATAAACACGAAATTAAGAGTATCTTTAAGTTCCCTTCGATAGTTCTTGATAATCCAACTTCTGAGGAAATCGAACAAACATCTATGCTTCAGAACATTTTTGCAATAAAGCCATATTCAAGAGAAATTGCGAATAAGTATTTCGAAGATCTGGCAGCACAATATGGTGTTGCACTAACCGAAAATCAAAAGAACCAAATCTTTTATCTTTCAGGTGGTCATCGTGGGCTAATCAAATGGCTTACGCTCTCCAATTCGACACGATTGACAGATGAGACAGCGCTACTCAAAGACACTAGATTGAAATTGATCTTAGAACAAATTGAACAAGCGACTGAACCTTTATCGCATCAGGCGAAAATGTTACTAGGTCTTCAGAATGATTCAGGTGAGTATCTTATTCCACTCTATGCAAAATTCAGAAAACAGAACACTTTCGGTCTTCAAAACAATCTTTCTGCTACCTCTCTTCTTACTCTATTTGAAAAAAATATTGATAGCTTAGTCTCCATGCAAGAAATCTACCAAGTGCTATTCAATAATTCCCCATTTTCATATTGGAAAGCCTATAAAGTTATTTCCAGGTTGAAATCTCGCTTACCTGCAAATTACCAACTTATTAACGTAAAAGGCAAAGGTTATGTCATGCGCAAACAAACCTAATACCAAACACTTCTCACCAAACTCAAAAGGGATGATGAGACCTGAGCAGGTCCCTCTAGAATTAAAATTTGAACCTACTCCACGCATCTTGTGGACTATTGAACGAACCTTGCTTCAAGCTGTCGTAGGAACATGGTCAATATTCATTGAAAAACATGCGCCGAATGAAATCAATCAGCTACATGACCTTCTAGATAGGTTAGATCATTCAGTAATTGACAATCCACGACTAAAAGAAGAGGTAATTGAAAACCTACAAAGATGGCGAAACCAACATAATAGTGAACTACCTAGCCATGTCATATTACTCGGAAAAAGCGGTGTAGGGAAAACCCATTTATACAAACAACTCGCACCAGAACCATTTCCCGATGAAAATGAACAACTTCTGTCAGCTCCGTATGTTATTTCCCATTACGCTCGCCAAGGAAAGAGTTTCAGTGAGTTACAGACAGAAGATACTGCCATAGCGTATATTAGGACACAGCTATTTCGTCAAATGTATAAAATCTTGCACGATCTACAAGTAGAAAATTCGCTTTCGACAACAATTTTTTGGGGAATTCTTCCCCATATAGTCTCAAGAATGGGTTGGGCGGAAATTCCGGAAAATTGGCAGAAAATCATGGGTCTAACACCAATCAAACCAATTTTCATAGAGTTAATATCTTCGAATTCTACACTTCTCAAACGCAACGAGAGTGAACAATCTCCTAGAAAAAAAGCAGCACGACTAGAAGCTGAAAGTCGGGCATTATTAATAAATAATGCCCTGCATTCACAGAAAATCTCAATTTTACAAATTGCCGTTTAATTAGAATCGTTTGATTCGCTGACAATAAATTCAGATGGTCAGGAATTCGGTTACGCACCAATTTCAAAGTTCATTCTTCGTAACTGCCATTGCAGACTACTTTCCATATGCTTCTCCATTTGTGTCCATTTTGATTTTTCGGTTCCTGACCGTAACAAAGAACAGCCGGGCTGAGCTTTGTAGGGAAGGAGAGAAAAAGCAAAATGGACCTAAGGGGATTCGAACCCCTGACCCTTCGCATGCCATGCGAATGCTCTAGCCAACTGAGCTATAGGCCCACAATGAGGAATTATATCATTACTTAATAAATCCAGGAAATATCAACAACTAAACGACTAGCATTATTCTTCACTAGGATTATGCAAAAGTGGAAAAAAAGAATATCCCAATTCTCCGACTAAATCCTTATAGAAATGAATACTCCTTGATGGCATACGCTCATCTTCATCCCTAAAGTTACGCTCAATCGCAAAGACTGTTTTCTGCAGCTGCTCTGAAATTTTCCCTTCTGCAGCCATAACTTTTCTTATGTTACCTTACTAAATCGCCTTCCTTTACCGTATCCTACTGCCTTAATTTTCTTCGCAACTAATAAAGACTCAACATAACGGCGCACAGAACGATACGGCACGTGTGAAATCTCCTGTAATTCAATTTGCGTGTAACCACGGCCTGGTTTCATTAAACGCCACAAAAACAGTGATTTATTTTGCTTTTTCTCTACTAACAACGTATGACGTTTTATTTTTTTTACGACTCGCTTTTTCGGAACTCCCAATTTTTTAAATTTTTTCACTAACTCGTTATCAAGCATATTGCCTGCACCTGCTCCAACAATTCCGGGAAAACCTAAGCGTTTCACGAGTGCTAATGAGACAACCACACCGACGATACCAAGGCCGATACCCGCGAGCTTAAACCACTGTTTTCTATTCATGTATGTATAATCCCATTTTAGCAGTAATTTCTAGTACTTTTGGATGTGAAATTTTAAATGCGCGATCAGCAGCATTTTTCAAAATTCCATCAAGTTCCGCCTTATCATTAAGATATGAAGAAATCTTTGCTTGTATTGGTTGCATAAATTCGATCACTGCTTCTGCAACTGCATTCTTGAAAACTCCATACCCTTTCGATTCATATTCCTGGGCCAAATCGGTAACCGCACGACCTGTTGCAGCACTCATAATCGAGAGTAAATTCGAAATACCAGGTTTATTCGCATAATCGAAAGCAACTACATTCTCGCTATCTGTTACCGCACGAGAGAATTTTTTGCGAATCTGCTCAGGAGTATCGGTTAATGCAATTCTGCCAGCATCGTCTTTGTCTGATTTACTCATTTTTTTCGTTGGTTCTTGCAAATCGTAGATTTTTGTTGTCTCTTGAGTCGTTCTAAACTCAGGAATTTTGAAGGTTTCACCGTAGAAAGAATTGAAGCGATTAGCAACATCGCACGTTAACTCTACATGTTGCTTTTGGTCAGCGCCAACTGGGACCAAGTCAGTATCATACAAAAGTATATCTGCAGCCATTAACGTAGGATATGCATAAAGTCCTGTTGAGACAGCCTCTTTATATCCTTCGAGTTTTACTTTCTTCTCTTTAAATTGTGTCATTTTGTCTAACCACGACATCGGTGTTAAACAAGTAAACAACCATCCAACATATGTATGGTCAGGGTTCATCGACTGCGGAAAAATCATGTGCTTTTTATAGTCTGCACCCGAAGCTAACATAACGGCAGCAAGTTCATAGATGCGTTGCTTGAGTAAGACAGGATCTTGTTTAACGGTTATTGCATGTAAATCGACAATCGAAAGTAATGCTTCAGCATCATTTATCGAATTAACAAGTGTATTCCATTGCAAAATACTGGCGAAATAATTACCTATGTGAAGAGTGCCCGTAGGCTGCAAACCAGTAAATATGCGTGTCATAACTAATTATAATTGATTAGGAACTGAATTGCTACCAAAACCAATTCAAATTTTTAATCATCAATCTTCAATTACTAATGCTAAACAATGCGTTAAACAATAAAGTTGTAATTCATTAACAAACTAAAAATAAAAATTAATGATTACTACAAATCCAGGGTTTCTCCAATCGCACTATCAACCTTCAGAGGTATCGAAAGTTTCAAGACAGATTCCATAATATCTTTTATCTTTGCGACCTCACCTTCAATGAACGTTGAATCGTCTTTCATTTCAAAAACCAACTCATCATGAATCTGTAAGACTAATCTCACCTCACCTGACAGCACTTCTGGCAACAACGAGATTCGCCCCATCGCAAGACGCATAATATCATCTGCACCGCCTTGAATCGGCATGTTTATTGCCTCTCGTTCGGCTGCTTGCACTCGCATTTTATTATTCGCTGTTATCCCTGAAACGAATCTTCTTCTCCCAAGTAAAGATAGAACGTAACCTTTCTCTTTGGCCATTGCAATGGTTTCAGCCATATACTTTTTGACTAAAGGAAATTGCGCAAAATATTCTGTTATGAATTTTGCTGCTTCAGAGACCTCAACACCGATAGATTTTGACAAGCCATAAGAGGACATCCCATACATAAGCCCAAAGTTAATACTCTTTGCAAATCTGCGTTGTTGATCGGTGACCTCAGCAAATGGTACATGGAAGACCTTCGCTGCGGTACTTCTGTGAATATCCTGCCCTTGTTTAAATGCCTCGATTAATCCTGGATCTTCCGAAATATGGGCAAGAACCCGCAAATCAATTTGAGAATAGTCGAGAGAAACAAGTTTGTAACCCTTCTCTGGCACAAAAAATCTTCTAATCACTTTTCCTGCATCTGTTTTCACCGGCAAATTTTGCAGATTCGGATTACTTGAAGAGAGTCTTCCTGTTGTAGTTCCCATTACCGCGAAAGTTGAATGTACTCTCAGAATATTTCCCTCAACATTAGCATTCTGCAATTTTTCTGAAACTTCTGGCGCTCCACCAAAAAGATTCATTTGGCTTGTCGCATCTGCAATTACCTTATCTTTTTTGATTCCACTTGCTGACGCCAAAACCAAATATGGCTCCATATACGTAGAAATCAATTTTGAAAGTTGTCTAAATTCTAAAATTTCTTTAATTACAGGATGCGTATCCACCAATCCCTGGAGAACCTCATCATCCGTAGAGAAGCCTGTTTTCGTCTTTTTCGCATTTGGTAGTGCTAGATTTCCGAACAATACATTGGCCAACTGTCTTGTTGAACGGATGTTAAATTCAAAACCTACCAGATCGTATATATTACGTTCAACGAGCGAGAGCTTCTCTTTAAATGCGGCAATTTCCTTATTTACTGTCTCGAGATCAATTGAAATACCTCGCAAATGCATCAATGCAACACCAAAGATAGCCGGTAAGTCGATATTTTGAGTAAGCCCCAAGGGAACATTCTTGTTTTGCAATAATTCCCACAAGGTATCGATTCTTGATAAACTCTGGTACTGAGCAACACGCTCAAATTCGCGATGAATACGAATGGCTGCAATTTTAAAAATCTCACTTGCTTTATCGATCAATGCATCTGAGAGATTCCCCATGCCATAGAGAAGAAGATCTTCTTGCAATGAATAATCATCACGGCCGGTATGCGTAGTAAAAGAAAGTAATTCTATATCAATAATTTTGGCAAAAAGGCTCTGTAAATCAGTCGATGAAATTGTTAACTGTCCTTTATCTGGCGCATTTGCGAAATATTCATAAACGCCAAAAGTCGTTAAGGCATTGTGAGTACTCAGCCCTTCAACTAATGCGAGTTTAATACTTTCATTGCAGTATATAAGCAAATATTGACCTTTCGCCGTAAAACTTTGCAGAACATCAATTCTTTCTTGTAAAGTTTTTCCTGCAACAGAAAAAGTCTCGATTGTACCAATCTTTACGTCGCCAATTTTTGCAAAATCTTCACTTAACGTGCCCTGCAAAACATTAGATTTTTCTTCTTTAACTGCCTCAGGAACAATCTCCGTTCCAGTAATAGACATCAACCTATTCAACCGTGGGAATAATGAGCGAAACTGTAATTTCGCAAACAATTGTTGCACAACTCCAGGATCAAAGCTTTTTGTTTCCGCATCATCGGGCTTGAATTGTATCGGTGCGGTACGCAAAATAGTTGCCAATTCTTTACTCATCCGAGCGCTTTCTTCACCATCAACAAGCAATTGCGCCACTCTTTTACTATCTCTTTCAATATCTGCAATATGGGTATATATCTCTTCGATTGTATGAAATTTTGTCAATAAATCGATTGCCGACTTTGGACCAATTCCTTTTACCCCTGGAATGTTGTCAGAAGCATCTCCCATCAATCCTTTTAAATCAGGGACGTGTACTGGAGCAACTCCCATTGAAGCAAGTACCTTTTCTTCTGTGAACTGTTCTAAATTTCTAAAACTACCTTTTGGTAACACTACCTGTACACGTTCATTGACCAGTTGAAAAAGGTCGCGATCTCCAGTTAAAACATACGTTTGTTTTATTGGAGAATAATGAAGTGTCGTCAATTGTTGACACACTGTACCTAGAAGATCATCTGCTTCATAACCTTCAACTGCAAAGACAGGAATATTTAACGACTTCAAAACCTCATAAACATACGGTATCTGCGTCAACAATTCGTTGTCTGTTTGCGGACGGTTAGCTTTATACCCTGCATAGGCAACATGTCTAAACGTAGCTTTTTTCGTATCAAATGCACAGAAGACATATTCAGGTTTATACGTAAGAATCGCATCTAGTAACATTGAAGTAAAACCGTAGACTGCATTAACAGGTTGCCCATCAGTCGTTGTAAGTGTTAGCGGATACGCGTGGTACGCTCTATGAAGCAATGAATTGGCGTCAATTGCCAGAAGTAGTCCTTTTGTTAGCATTAGATATCGTAGCACATAATGTGCATAACCTGCTCGAAAATTTCAGAAGCTGACATTTTTTCTGCAACCGACATCGTTTCAATAAAATGTGGTTTAAAGTTGATCTTTGGACGATCATCGTGGGCACAATATACCGCTCCCTCCGCCAATAAACTTTCTGAAGAGTTCGATTCTGCTAGTCGTTTTTGCAAATTTGCATAAGCTTCTTCAGACATATCTTTTATTCCATAAAAGTTTCTTACATATGATTTTTTAGCCGATTTCAATGTGACTGAAAGAAGGGAAACATGTTGATAGCCTCCAATACCGATAAAGGCATCATCAAAAACACCTTTTTCTTCGGTAGGAAGCTGATCTATGATGTCTGATAATTGTTTTGACTGGACTTGCATATTATTTCCTGGTCCTTGAATACTCATCGACAAAGCGCTTAGCTCATCAATCGTAACGTTCAATTCCTTGAGTATGTCTGCTGCAGCGGCATTTTTCGATACATAATGAGCAGTTATATAATTAGCTATTGGTTTTGAGATATATCTTTCGGATTGCCATGCATAAATAACTCTAACAAAATCCTTGGGGCTCAGCTTTAACTGAATTAAGGTCTCTGCAAATTCTTTGATCGCAAGGCGAGTAATGTTTATTGGCAACTCCCAGAATACTGTTGTTTCTCCTCCGTGATTGATGAGGAAAGCTTTTACAGAAGTATCTCGTCGAACGGCATCGATAACACCGATCTCTATAAGTCTTCTCACGAGTGTATTGCCATCGCCGAGAATACGCATGGCATTTTGCAATAATTGACAGGATTGCTCCTTATCAACATTTCTCAGGGCAACTTCTTTACTTTTGATACCTAACGCAGTTAGTAGGGGCCTCGTTACAACACCTGTTGACTTCTCTACAGGATCAAGTTGAACCCAAGACTCACTCGAATAAGATTCACAAGACCTAGCCGGCAACAAATATCTTGCAACACCTGCGGCAGTATTCTGTGTCCCTAACATCTGCAATTATACTACAGGATAGCAACAAAATCACCTTGCACGATAAATCTTCAACCCTTCTCTCTCGGCTACGAGTTCATTCATCTTCGAAAAGTCTGACAAATCTTTGTCAGATAGTAACCAGGCGAATTCACCGGAATCAGCCGAACGTTTAATTTCATCCACATTATAGAACTCAAAGGGAAAAACTTCACCGAGATAAAATGCTAATTGCTGTGAAGTAACAAACGGTTCATTCTCTAAATACAAAAGAACTTTCTGGCCTTTTTGACGTCTTCTATCGAGTTCTTGAACAATTGAATTCACTTTACGAGGTGACACTCGTTCAGCAAAATACCTCAATTCTTCATTACCTGATTTATCATTACGAAACTCACGCAAGGTTTGAAAATATGGTCGATACTCAACAGTCGATTGGAATAATTTCACACGATTCTTCTCTACCTGAAGCATCTTTTGAGATCCATAAATAATTCCAATATTGCCATTGCCCGAGAGATTCATGTAGTAAAACAAGAAACCGAATAAAAGAACCAGCAATGCTTTCAATTCAATTGTGTTTGGTGCTTGCTCAGTTTGTTTCCATAATTTCGCTAGCGCTACACCTGCTAAGAGATAAAATGGAAAAGCAAAATACAGAATAAATCTGATATCTTGCCACCCATAGAAGAAGGTAAAAAAGACGGCATATGGGGCAAAAAGTATGAATAACAAGCCAATCTTTTTCAGTAACAGCTGATTATTTATAAGCAATCTATATACTGCAACGATCGCCAAAATTAGAACCGGAATACTTAATACTGGTGCTAATGACAATAGATAAAAAGTTATCCCTTTTGAGGTGATTGTTAAGAATTCGAAATGAGCAACCAACGAATAAACCCAACTTCCGAAAGTAACCTGTCTGTATGCAAAAAATGACAAGAAAATGAATAATGCTGGAACAGCAGTAAACAGATAGCGCTTAAAATTCTTCTGCACAACAGTCAGTGATTTTGCTTCGAGAATATCTAAAAGAACCAACATTGGACCAATAAATACACCTACATATTGCGTCAATCCAGCGATACCCATCAAAATCCCAGACCAAAATGCGTAGCCGATTTTTTCTTTACCTAACAACCAGAAATATAGTGATGCAAGTATGAACATAACTGCCAATGTGTCGACCATTCCATAAAAGTCAAAGAAGCGATGATTGTAATAATTTGCATAAAAAAGTAGAGCCGCTCCAATGCCGATATTTTTTTCTCCAGTCAATTTTGTTGCAAGCAAATAGAAAAGTACAAACACACAAACGAAAGCTACCGCATTCAGGATATAAAGATACTGTCCTTCGATTACTATGAATGGCAGATAAAGCAATGAGGGAATTGGCGGATGCATGTAGGGAGTATCGGCCTGCCCCAAATAAAAGCGTGCATCAGAAAGTCTTCGCCACAAATCTTGATGTAAGTATGGGTATTCTTCAAGTGTTACAGTACCAAATACGCTAATTTTGTAGATGACATAAAACGCAGAAAAAAAGAATAGTATCGTTTCAATTGGATGGGTAGCAATAAATTGCCATACTTTCAGAAGAATTGATTTCATAGCGTATTATACCCTAATTACGACCATTTTTTGACGAGTTCAAGATTTGGCAAGACATAGCTGCCACTTGAAACTGTCGGTAGTCCCATTTGAAAACCAACTTCGGCAATTTTTTTAGCAATTATGTATTGTCCAACCTCATTTGGATGCAAAAAGTCAGGCATTCCCGTCTGTAAACCGAACAATTCACTCTTTTCAGAAGCCAATAACGTAAAAACCTTTGATAACTCGATTCCATCGAATTCATGGAAGACATCGACATAAACTCCTTCATATTCTTGCATCTTTTGCTTATATATTCTTTCTAGTGCATGAGTAGCATCTCTTCCGACACCTCCACTAAAAGGATACGGCGACCACGCAATTATAGGAATATTATTCTTTTGCAAAACATTTAGTAACATATCCAACTCATTAAGGAACGTAGGCTCTTCAAAGGTTGGAAAAAGCGGTGTCGCACCAACCGAAAGAACAATAACATCAGGCTTCAGTTGAACTGCATAATGTGTTATATAAGTTGCGAGGTGACGTAATGTGGCTCTTGAGTATGCAGTATTAATTACCTGTCTACGCCACGCTTTTTGAGGCTCTACCATCTCCCAAAGAGCTCGCTGAAGCCAATCGCTCCAACTCGGTTTAACTGGTGCTTGAGCAGTTACCGCATCACCCACACAAACAACGCGAAAAAAATCTCCTTCCGACAACTTTTGTTGATAGGCAGTCATAATCTATTATGCTAGTCTCTGAACGCAAGTGCAAGCCCCTGACGAGAAGAAGAAATGGTAATAGTAATACTCAGGCCTGCACGCCCCTCTTTTCGCCAAGTATTTCCATCCAATTTTTCCAATTGATATTTGCTCAGGTCGAGCTGCCCAGTCTTATCTTTTATATTGAGGGTTGCATCATTTGCCACGAGTAAAAGAATCTCTGATTGAACATTCCTAATATCCAATTCATATTGGGCATCTTCAGTCGGAATTTTGATGGTAACGTCACTTTCCTGAGCGAAAAGTTTCAATTTTGTAATTGATGTTTGTTGTAAATCAATGGTTGCGCTGTTATTGCGCAATGCTAATTGCAGCGATTTCTCGCCACTTTCATTGAGCGTCGCCCAAACCTTTGAATCACGGCGAGAAATCGCGTTCAACTGACTCTTCGCAGAAAATTTTTGGAAGTGCGAAACGGGATTATCCTGCAGAATGAAATGCCCCCGTGGAGCATACGAAATGATGTATGCGGCGGAATCGGCCGCAACACCCTGAAGCTGGAATTCTGTATTAGTGACCTCAATTTGTAATGAATTTGTATTACGAGATATCGGAAACTTTTCGTAAGAATACGGCTGCACCAAAAAATATATCAAACGTAATCCCCAAAGAAGCAACGTCAGCACGACGAAAAAAACACGAAAAATCCAAGAAAACTTGCCTTCGAACCAATTTACTTTGCCTACAGCGATAAACAAAACGCCGATAATTAACCAAATTGGCCAGATAAAAACAACAAAGCTTGCAAACTGCTGCACCTGATAGAGCAGCTCAGCCATACTACTCTACCTTTGAAGTATTTCGAGCCTTGATCCAATCGGTAACACTCAACATCTTTGATTTTGGCTTTTCTGGCATCTTCTCAACGCCATGTTCAGCAACGAGTCTCGCGAATTCTTCACCATTCAAGGTTTCCTTTACCAACAGCTCATTTGCAACAACTTCAAGAAGTTTCTTTTCACGTTTAAGAATTTTCTTAGCAAGCTCATACTGAGTCTCGATCGTCCCTTTCACTTCTTCATCCATCTTTAATGCTGTTTCGTCACTATATTTAATCTTAGAAGAAAGAATGTCAAAATCATCACCTTTGTCATATTGCACAAAACCGAGCTTGTCATTCATACCTATTCTCTTAACCATAACATTTGCGAGGTTAGTAACCATTTCGATGTCACCTGCTGCGCCAGCTGAAATTTTGTCAGAACCAAAAATCATCTCTTCCGCTACACGTCCTGCGGTACCAACCGCAATGCGGGCAAGCATCGAAGCCTTTGTCATGTGAGTAGAGGTAGTATCTGAAACTAAATAGGTCGATCCTAACGAATCTCCTCGTGGAATAATAGTAATAGTCTTTACTGGATCAGAGTCTTTCAAGAAAGCACCTACAATTGCGTGCCCAGCTTCGTGATAAGCGGTTGTCGTTAAGTCTTCTTCTGTAACCATCATACTTGCACGGCGAGGTCCCATAGATACTTTCAAGGTTGCTTCACGTAAATCATATTGAATTATTTCTTTTCTTTTTGCTCTTACTGCCAAGATTGCTGCTTCATTCAAGACATTCTCTAAATCAGCGCCTGAGAATCCTACGGTGAATTGTGCAACCATATCCATATCAATATCTGCGGAGAACTTTTTGTTTGCAGCATGAACCATGATAATTTCTTTTCTTTCAGCAACATCTGGCAAGGTTAAGCGAATATTTCTATCGAATCTACCAGGTCGCAAAATAGCTGGATCTAGAACATCTGGTCTATTTGTTGCTGCAATAACAATTACAGCATCTCGTTTCTCGAAACCATCCATCTCAACCAAGATCTGGTTCAAAGTTTGTTCTGAATGAGATGATTTGTAATCCATACCTCTTCGGCGAGCTACGGCGTCAATTTCATCAATAAAAATGATACTTGGAGCGAGGTTCTTTGCTCTCTTGAAAAGGTCACGAACACGAGCTGCTCCAGCACCTACTAACATTTCTTCAAATTCAGGCCCAGAAGTGTGAAAAAATGGCACTTTTGCTTCACCTGCGACGGCGCGAGCTAATAATGTTTTACCTGTTCCTGGTTCACCAACTAGCATAACACCACGTGGAATGCGTGCGCCCATCTCAAAAAATTGTTTTGGATTCTTCAAGAAATCAACAATTTCTTTGATTTCTTCTTTTGCCTCTTTTGCGCCAGCTACATCTTTAAATGTTGTATTTGGTCTTTTACCGATAATAACACTTGCAGAACTCTTACCAAATGAGGTTAATCCACCGCCAGTTGCATTTTGCTTCTGAATTGCGCGAACGAAACTCCATACCCCATACGCAACTACACCCATCAAAATCAAACCACCAAGATTTAATAATGCATTGGTCATATCTGCATTATCAATAACCAGTTTTGCATTTAGGTCTGAAAGTTTAATTCCTTCATCTTGAAGTAAACTTGAAAAAGCTGATTGCCCTTCAATTTTTGCATAAGAACGGCTTCCATCTTCCTTTTTCAATTGCACAATGCCAGTTCTGACAACGATTTCTGTTGTCTTGTTTTCTTTAATTTCCTTTACTGCTTGTTGCAAAGGAATTTCTGGTCCTTGTTGCCACACTGAATAACCTTGAAAAAGTGTCCAACCTACTAATATTGCTGCAATCATCCACATTGCTCGCCTTACGGTATCACCGGTAATTTCGCCTTCAACTATAACTGCTCTGTCTTTCGTTTCTTTTGCCATAATTTGTTTCAAAACAATATAATTATCGCTTTTCAGCGGTATAGATATTGTAGCAGACAGACAAAGAGAGTGCTAATTAATTATCAATTCTCAATTTTCAATTCACTATGCGTTAGATCGATAAAGAGATAATGCAATAAAGCATTCGAGCATTAATACTCAAAGCGTTGAAGAATTAACAGTTTGGTAAGTTTAAAAGTGAAAAAATTGAAAATTGGTGGCGAGCAGGATCGGACTGCTGACCTTGGGGTTATGAATCCCATGCTCTAACCAACTGAGCTACGCCACCAAGTGTTGAATTGTAGCAAAATAATTGATATTTCTCAATCTTCCCCTTACACTAAAGGATTAAAGCTTTAAAGCAAAAAAGCAGTAACGTTTTAACTAACAAACGACAAATTCACTTTCATTGAAAATTGATAATTGCAAATTAACAATTATTTACAGTTCTCTCAAACTCTCTCGATCTCCCCCATCATCTTGCTTTTTGATGATATCGAGGTATTTCTCAGTTGTTGAAATTCTCTTATGACCAACAATTTTTGCAACTGTTAAAACATTCACGCCGTTTGCCAAGTGATGTGCAATGAACGTATTGCGAATATCATTTACTGTAGCATTCTTGATGCCTGCTCGTGAAAATGCTCGTTTAATTGCAGAGCGCATATTCCGAATAGGAATAGGATTTCCACTTTTAGTAATAAAAATATTCTTAATACCGACTGCAGTTGCAGGTCGAATTCGAAGATAATCTTGAATCGATTGGTAAGCAGTTTCATTTAACGGAACATTTCTCATTGAGTGAGAGCCAAATGTCTGAATATGCAAATAGCGATGCCCCATTGGAGTGACACGAATATCTTCTGTACTTAAACGCTGTAATTCTCCGATACGAAGGCCTGTCTGAAGTAGTAACTCAACCATAGTATACAGACGGGTATCTACTCTACTAGCGTCACGAAGGGCGCGATATTCAATGCGATTAAGGGTACGAGGTGTTTTAGCCTCAATCTTTGGATGAGACAACTTTAACGAAGGGTCAATTGCTTCTGAAACGATTCCTTGTTCGCGTAAATATTTAAAGAAGGTACGAATACTATTGATTTTTCTTGAGATAGTCTTCAAGTTGAAGCCTTTCTCGACTTGTAGAAACTGCAAGAATGATTTCAGAAGATCGGTAGTTACTGCCGAAATAGAAGTGACACCTTTTGCTGCAAGATACTCTTGAACTTGCTCGATATCTTTCTTATAGGCAACTAAAGTTGAAGCAGATTTTCCTTTACTTTTAAGATATTCAATGAACTTTTCTATCAATTCTGCTGCAAGTGCCATATCTTTTCGCCTTCATCTAATTCAGTTTTGCCACGAAAACGAGTGCTTGGTTTTTATTGGTTGCATCGATATAAACCAAGTGCCACCCTTTCCGATTGACTTATAACAATTATATCAAGGTCAAGACTTCTTTTCAATCCCAGTTCTGTTTTTTCAACTCGAATCGACAAACAGAATGCATTCCTAATAATTATTAAACGCATTCGCACAGAAGAATTCCCCGCATATCGTACTAAACTGGTTGCACTAAAAAGCCCTATAACCTCAAAACACAAATTTCATCAATTTTGCTATACTTAAAGGTGAATAAAACCTTTGGGTATGCCTTATTTTTCTTTGCCTGCACAATACTTTCGGTTAATGCAGCTCGATCGATATCTGAATCATACACAATTGGCACAGTTTATGTACAAAGAAAAATTGATACTCAAAAACAATACCTAGAGTTAATAAAGAAAAAGAATGAACTAGACTACATAAGTAGCCCCTTTTTTATTGAAAAGCAGCTGCGAGAAAGTTTAAAATACTACAGGCAAGGAGAAAAACTTCTCGTGTTTACAAAACCTTTAGAAATTGCAACAAATTCTCAACTAGTGGCGGTAGAACGTCCAACGCTTCCACCTTACGAACAATGGCGAAATTTCCTATTAACTGGAATTCTGGCACCTTACGAACAGTAATCGCTTCAATCTGCCAAAAATTTTCTCAATTCGATAACTTCACTCGGAGTCAATTCACGATACGGCTTGTTTTCAAGCTGAGATAACCTAAAAGGACCAAGATCTGTACGAATTAAAGAGAGAACTTCAACTTCTAACGCCCGCATAGCTTCACGAATTTCACGTTTTTTCCCTTCTATCAATGTAATTCTGTATGTATTTGTTGATATCTCTACAATATCCAAAAAATGATATTCTTCGCCTAGTCGCCCAACGATCCCTTCACGAAGACTAGCAAGTTCATTTTCATTAAGACTTCTTGAAACCACAACTTCATACTTTTTTGGAATTTCGAATTTTGGATGCGTCAATTTGTAAACTACCTCTCCATCATTAGTTATCAAAACCAATCCTTCAGAAAGTTTATCGAGTCTGCCTGCAATTTGCCATAATCCAGATTTTATAACATTTTCTGGCAACAAATCGAGAACACTACTCTCAGCAAACTTATCTTTAGTTGTTGAAGTCACCCCAATTGGTTTATTCACAAGAAAATATCTTTTTAAACTGGCTTGCGTTCGCTGTATTGAAGAAATTTGTTTACCATCTACCATAATCACCTCAGTTCCATCGACTTGTTGACCAATATGTGCAGTTTCTCCATCAACAGTCACCCGACCTTCTGCAATTAATTCTTCAGATGCTCTGCGTGAGGCAACACCGAAATCTCTTAACAAAACATGTATCTTTGGCATATTCATTCATTGTACATCGCTTGGGAACATTCGTAAACTTGCGAAAAAAATCGCAAACTGTTATAATTCCATCGTCATCGCGGGATGGAGCAAAGGCAGCTCGTCAGGCCCATAACCTGAAGGTTCTCGGTTCGAGTCCGAGTCCCGCAATTTTAATGATGTCAATATCCCAATAATTGCAAGAGCCGAGACGAGAACCGAAGGTTCGTAACTGAGGTCCAATGAATCAAACATTCGTGCGAATGAATTGCAGACCAAAGACATGCTGAGCGTGCAAATGTAAGTCAGCGTACCTCACCCAAGTTTTTCTTTTTTTTAGAAAAACTTATATCCATTATTTGCAATAACATAGTATTACTGCAATAATGTTAAGTAATTACCAATCTTTCGCAATATAGGTTAATATAACGACGTCGAATTATGAAGAAAGTATTCATACTTTTATGTTTTTTCTCTACTGCTTCATTACTATTAACACTCCTCCCCACCGTTAAATCTTGGACCGCAATCGACGACCCTGTAAGAGTGGGTACAATTTCAGGATATACTCAGAAGACGGATTTTCTCTGTGCCGATGCGATGTTAATAAATAATGCCGAAGAGTTAGTAGTTTCAGATCGATATACGGGTAAGATTGAAATTTTGACACTCGAAGGAGTCCCTTTGCGAAGTTTCCCAACTGAACGAGGTGATTACTTGTTAAACCCTGCGCATCTTCTTTTTCAAAGACAAATTCAACAATCTAGTGCAGGAAATTATTACCTAGCCGACACAAATCACAAACGTGTTGTCGTATTCAATGAAAACCTCGAATACCAATTCCATATTGGAAGCGATGGCGTAAGTGGCACGATTTTTTCACAACCCCAAGGAATCGCCGTAACGGATGAAAGACTTTTCGTTTCGGACTCTACATTAAACAAAATATTTATTTTTACCTTAAGCGGAGAATACATTGGAGAATTCGGTTCAGCAGGAAATGCAGATGGACAATTCAATACACCTATCGGGTTAACAACAAGTGCGGACAATACAAAACTATATGTTACCGATTCTTATAATTATCGTATTCAAGTATTTGATACTACAGGTACTTTTTTATCTAAATTTGGTACTTCAGGCTCAGGCGCAGGACAGCTAAACCGCCCCTATAGTATTTCAAGGGGCCCAGGAAATAAACTTTTTGTTGCTGATTATTCAAATCACCGTTTCGCAGTATTCACAGAAGCTGGTGCCTTCGTTATTAATGTTGGCTCATTCGGAACAGGCGATGGACAATTTAGATATCCAATGGGAACAGCTGTTTCTGCAGATGGCAAGATCTATGTTTCAGATTGTCTCAACTTGCGTATTCAAATTTACAATGCCGATTACAGTTTAAACAAAGCACTAGGAGCCGATAAGTATGCGTCTGGTAATTTCTTTCTCCCTATTAGATCCACTATTATTGACAACAAGTTATACGTATCGCATTTAGATAAAAATACCATTGATGTCTTTAATCCAACAAGTGGTGAGTTACTATTTTCGTTTGGATCTAGTGGCACAGGACCAGGACAATTTAGTCGTCCCAACGGCATGGCGACTGATGCAACAGGAAATATTTATATTTGTGAAAGTTCAAATGCGAGAACTCAAGTTTTCAACGCGAATCTTGAATATCAATACCAAATCACTTTACCGTCTGGAGCTTATGATTGTGATATTCACAACGATCGTATATATTTGGCACTTACCAACAATACCATACAAATTAGAGAATTAAATGGAACATTAATTTCTTCATTTGGTGGTGCAGGTACCGGCAATGGACAATTTAACCTCCCCTATACACTTATCATTGACAAGCAAGAGCGCATAGTAATTGCTGACGAGAATAATAATAGAATACAAGTATTTTCACTAACTGGAGACTTCCTTTTCAAATTTGGTACGTCTGGCTCAGGGGATGGTCAACTTAACAAACCATACTCTATTTCTGTGTCGCAGAACAACACCTATTTTGTTGCAGACACCATGAATAATCGCATAAGCGTTTTCGATGCCTCTGGCAACTTTTTGAATGTATTTAGTTCAGTTTATGAAATATATTCACCTGGTGACATTTTTATCGATGAAAACGATACGATCTTTATAACTTCGCGTAACTTACAACAAATATATAAATATCAGTACGACAAACAAGCACCAACGGGATCACTTTTGATTAACGGAGGTGCTGCGAAAACTAATAGTCCTACCGTAACGCTTACTGTAACTGCAACCGACACACTATCATCTATTACGAACATGATGATTTCCGAGAATTCCGACTTTACGGGTGCTTCTTGGACTTCTTATCAGTTGAATCCATCTTTTACTTTAAGCAACCCTGATGGTTTGAAAACAGTCTATGTAAAATTTGAAGATTCATTCACTAATATTTCAGAAACATATTCTGCGAATATTTACCTCGACACCACCGTTCCTAATATTCTTCTTACTAAATTAGGTCAGATTAGCAACATTCCAGATAAAGCTTCATTAACCTACTACTTCACCTCACAAACGCCAACAATACTAGGAATAACGGAAGAGAATTCGACTGTTACTTTTACTGCCAACGGTCAAACATACACAACAATTGCAGATACTAATGGTGACTTTTCACTTTCACTTACAACGCCGAAATTACTACGAGGTGAGAATATTATTTCATATAAGGCAACCGATTCAGCTGGAAATCTGTCTGAAACTCGTTCCTTAAAACTTATAATTGGCGAAGAATATTTTCCTGAATGGCTTTACGCTCTAGTCGTTTCTGGAGGACAAACCATTGATACTGTGGATCAAAACAGCAAACAAGAAGACATCAAAGAAGAAACTGATAACACAAAGTCCCCAGAGGTAAAAACCTTTAAGATTCTTATTAAAAATAGTAACGGGGTACCAATCGCAAATACGCAGATACAAATAAAAGACAAGTATTACACAACTGATACTGATGGTTATGTATTTATCGCAGGCTTAGAAACAGCCACTCTTTCATATGAAATAAATGACATCAAAGGCGAATTTCTTTTTAATACAGCAAATGATATTACAGAAATAACCGTAACAGCCCCCTCTGAAGAACAGCCCGCCAATCCAAAGAATACAACCTCAATCTCTTGGTTACTATTAACAATTCCAGTAATCCTTATAGTTGCATTCGTACTACGATATAAAAAGAGAGCATAAAAGATACTGTCTTAATTTCTCTAGACAGGCTTCTTAATCAAAAACGTTACTGCATAGGCAATAGCCCCTACGCCGGCAACAGCTGCTATTACACTGACAACCACTTGAACCGCCGACACCGTTGGTGACTTAATCACAGTAACTGTTGGGGTTACCGTAACAATTGGGGTATCAGACGTTATGGGCAATCCTATATCATCTGGAGTATCGACTATTGTTGTTACCGTTGCAGTGGGAGTCGACGTTACCGTTACAGTTGGAGTTACCGTCGCCGTAGCGGTTGCGGTAACAGTCGCGGTAGGTGTTGCAGTCGCCGTAGCGGTTGTAGTTGGCGTAACTGTGGGCGTTGCGGTTGGCGTTGCTGTAGCGGTAGCAGTTGGCGTCGCTGTTGGAGTAGCAGTTGGCGTATCGGTCGGTGTATCAGTCGGAGTGTCGGTTGGTGTGTCAGTGGGTGTAGCAGTTGGCGTGGTGGTTGGTCGCAAATCGACTGAACCAGTGAAAACTTCAACTTCATTTAACCCTATATTTTCACCACCAGAAGCCGTATCTACAAGAACTTCAAGTGAATTAATTAATGCTGGCTCGATATAAATATCGATATAACCATTATCTGCCGAAATTGCCCACGAATATTCTGTATCAGAACCATCTCCTAAAATGACTCTTCCGGTTTCGGCAAATTCCCCACACATTCGATCATAAATTCTGATTCTATTTACTGTATACGATTGCGCCCACGTCATATTGACGCTTACTGGTAAAGTGTCAGAGGTAAACCATTCGCCAACATTACAAAGAAGTGACGAGCCATTGCTCACAGCCTGGCAATCATTTGATGAAGGAGAACAGGTATTAGTACTAATTCGTGAAATCTGTCGAGGAGAAGTTAAACTACCAAATTCAGTAATGTAACCGATACCAGAAACTTCACTTTGAGAGGCAACGAACACTCGCTGATCTGGATATGCAGTCAGTGAAATCACCCCATTTATAGATGAATTATCGCCAAATTCATCGAGATAATGTAATCCTGTATCAAGCACTTGCACCCTATCATTACCAGCATCAGCAACAAATAGTCTATCCATCGTATATTCATAACTTATTGCGACAGCGCCAGAAAACTCACCTTCACCCGAACCGTATGGAAGAGCGATGCGATTAACAAAAACTCCCCCCGTCGTGAATCTGTGAATTACCTCATTCCCTGGGTCATCTGCACCTGCATCAAGAATAAATAATTGTTGCGTTGTTTGATTAAACGTCATAGAACGAATTGACCAGAAAGAACCGTCAGTATCTTGGGCAGGAACATCACAATCACCCATAACCGTTGACGACACGCCATCGGTTGAATATTTCGTTACACAAGAATTAGCAGCAACATACACATTGCCTGCAAGGTCATTGACCACAGCTTTTGCGTTCGCAGGAATTGCCCACGAGGTCGAAAATGTTCTTGCGACCGCAAATTTTGATAGCTTATTCTGCGTATCGTCAATAACATAATAAAAACCCTCTTCATCTGTTGAAACTCCAGCTATTGACTGAAACTCACCATCATTAGTGCCTGTACCACCAAATGAACCATCAGCTAAACCTTCGTTATCAAATAAATAGATAAGATTCCCGTTTACGATGACTATCTCTCCGGAATACTCATTGTAAGTTACAAAATCTGCTCCTGTTAAGGGTTCTGTCGTGAATTGAGACGATGTGGCTCCAAGAATAACAGGCTTATTCTCCTGTTGTAATGGGTTTGCCCTCGATATAATGGTAAATATTCCTACAATAGCAAGGGAAATTGCAAGAAAATAGATTAGTATTCCTTTCTCTTTCATGATAATAAAGTATAGCGATTTATAATTTTCTGTAAAGCCGAAGAGAACTTCACTAGACGGGCGATTATCATTCATACTAAAATTCAACCTATGCGTTCAAGAGCAGAAAAATTAGTACCACTTTTTCTTACTGAAGAAAAAATCAACGTAATCAAAAATGAGTTGCTAGAAATTGAAACTATTATTTTACCCGAAATTCGTAAGCGCATGGCAGCGGCATACGAAGATGGCGATATCCCTGAAAATAATCCCTTTATTACAGCAAATGAAGATTTGCAAGAAGCAATGAAACGAAGAAATGACCTACGAAAACAGCTAGCTCGTGCAAAACTCTTTAAGCCACACAAAGAACGAGACATTTTGCATCTCGGAAGTACCTGTACTATTAAGGTTGGAGGTGAGACGTTAAGAATAACGCTTGTGTCATCAGAAGAAGCTAATCCTACAGCAGGAAAAATCTCTATTGATTCGCCTCTTGGGAGCGCTCTACTCGCGCGACTGCCAGGCGAAACTGTAGAATTTACTACTCCTAGCGGAACACAAAAAGTCTCGATTCTCTAGATTTTAATGAATAGCATTTATTGCAAAACACAAACTGACGTATATAGAGAAAATACGGACACGTAAACAAGGAAAGCCTATTACCTTCTCAATTTGTATTTACAATTGCTGTGCACCTTTATTTTGCAAACGTCGCAATTCTTGCAAAATTGTATCAATTTCGCCAGCATCTTGCTGCGCTTGTGCAGATGGTTGTTGATCAGCTGGAGCCATTGGCGTTGGCATAACTGGTTGAGCAGGAACGCTTTCTGGTGTAGCTGGAGGTTGAATCTGTTGTGCTGGATTTACAAATTGTGGAACAGGTTGCGTGACTGGGGTAACTGGAGCAGTGGTTGCAACTGGAGCTTCAACTGATTCTTCTTCTGCCTTTTTCATATCTGCAAATAAGCTCTTCAATTCTTCGACCGCCTGTTTTGCTTTTGCTAATGATGCTTCATCATCACCCGTTGCGAAACCTGCGCCTTGAGCAACTGGGGATTCTTCTGCGGTTGTTGGTTCGACTTCAAACGATTCATTATCAACATTTTCTAGTTCTTCTGTAGTCTCAGATGCACTAACGCCGTAGATTTCTTCGAAAGCAACAATTGCTTGTGTTAAACCTTTTTTGGCCATTTTATACTGTTCAAGATTTGTTGCATCAATATCGCCTGCATACAAATCAAGGTATTTCACCATGTTGGTGATCTGTGAGAACATAAGTTCCATTACAGGGGATAATTCCATAAATTTCTGGTCAGTTTGTTCGTCCATGAAATTGGGCAGTCATGTTATTTCTTTATAGTATCGTGTTTACTATTACTCTGTCAATCTGTTGGAATTTTCTGCTGAAACGCTTGCCAATATTCTTCGATTTTCTGTCCAAATTGTTTACTGAAAATCTCTTTGTTAAAAATTTTTGCATGCTCTTGTATCTTCTTAGTATCTGCACTCTTTGCGAACTCTTCAAACTCATAAAAATGGTCACAAAAACTTTCTACCGTCTGCTCAGGGAAAAATCTGCCACAATTCCCATTTACTGTTTCAAGCACACCACCTTTTTCATATACATATACAGGGATTCCTGCAGCCATAGCTTCTATTGGTGCAATACCAAAGTCTTCATACGCCGCAAAAAGAAAGCCTCTCGATTTGCGAAGCAATTCCCTCTTTTGTTCATGAGTCACATAACCAGTAAACCTAATATATTCTGAATTACCTGCTATTGCACGCAACCTGCGTTCATCTGGCCCAGTTCCAACAATGACTAAGTTCTTTTTCAATAATTTCATCGATTTAATAAGTAAATCGATTTTCTTATACTTTACCAATCGAGAGTGAGTAATGAAATAATCACCTTTTTCTGTGTTTACCTCACTTCGCGTATAAAAATCAACATCAACTGGTGGATATAACACTTCAGCTTTTCGGTTCCAAAAAGCTTTAATTCGTGTCGCGACATCACCCGAATTGGCCAATAAATAATCAGGTCGCATAGCTGCTTGAGTATCCCAAAGCCTTTGCCAGGTCAAGATTGAATGATAAATTTCGCGCACTCCAGGAAATTTGTCATACCAATATCGCTCGCTATCTCCAAGCCAGAGCAGGCGCATCGGCGTATGCACATAACTCACATGCAGTTGATTTTGTGTCGTTACGATACCGTGTACATAACCATACGAAAATGAAATGACAATATCGTATTCACCGAAATTCTGTGAGTCAATTATCGCTGGATACAGGGGCGTTAACTCTCGGTAAATTGCACTCATAAGGCCATTTGCAAATGGCGTACGAACTCTCTCTCTCTCTATTCCAATAAAGTCTAACACCTTTTTCTTATACGAAAACGCAAAAATATCTGCATTTGGAAACAATTCGTTGGCAACAACACCGAACAAATATTCGGCACCACCATAATAATTTAAAAAAGGCGCGACCAAAAGAATTTTAGCTTCGTGCAAAGACCGCATAAGGTATAGTACAATAGCTTTATGAATAATGCCACAAATAACGATATTTCAAGACTTGATACAGAAATAAAGAATAGTACTTCAATTTTAGTCGTTGGTCATATAAATCCCGATCCTGACGCACTCGCTTCACTTTCTTTTATGTTTTCACACCTCAAGGAATTTTATAAAAAGCCAAAAGTTACCGTTGCAGCTGAAAAAATCTCAACCGCACGAAATTATGTGCCAGGTTTCAACAACATCACACACGGAGCCCTCAACTTTATCATCGAACAGGCAGCGCCAGATCTTGTGATTTTTGTAGATTTTTCCCAAAAACATATGATCAGTCGCGAGAATGCCACAGAAGTCATGGAATATATTCAAAAAGGTGGTATTCCGCTTGTGGTAATCGATCATCATCCGAATGACTTAATGGATGTCGAGCCTGATATTTATATAAATCTTGCACCGACCTCTACCTGCACAAATTTATATGAGATATTCGGCAGACAACTAAAAAATGAAATTACCGCAACACAAGCAGACGCGCTTCTTTACGGAATTGTTGCTGACACCGAGATGTTTCGTTTTAGTTACGGCGAAGATTCTCAAAAGCCACTTCTTGAAATGTCAGGAGAATTGCTAGATATTGCAAATACCGATTTAGAAAGTATTTCAAATCAAATGAAACGATCTCCCGTGGTAACCTGGCATCTCATTGCACAATTATTAAAAAATTTAAGACTATTGACGCCAGATGTTGCACTGACAACTCTAGAAGAATTTGAAATCGACGAAATTGGATCCGAGAATAACGCTGTTAGCGAAGCGGCTACCTATGTTGCCAACAACGTTGTTTCATTGGTAGAAAATGCCAAAATTGGTGTACTTATTTATCCCGCAGGCGCAGCAGAGAATACTTTTACCGTTAGATTTCGCTCAAGTGATGAAAACTATCCCGTTAATGGCTTCGCTAGTGACCTTGGCGGTGGAGGTCATAAACAATCGGCCTCTGCAAGAGTTACAGCAACTTCACTAGATGAAGCAATTGAAATCGTTCGCAAAACAATTAGTAGTTGATATTCTCAATTTTTTAAAGGAACCTAGGGCGCCTTGCAAATGCAATGGGCGTACTTGGGATCGAACCAAGGACCACTGCTTTATAAGAACAGCGCTCTACCACTGAGCTATACGCCCTAGGTAGACGAATTATACCCTATTTGGAATTAAATGCACAAAATAACGAAATGCAACTAAGTTGCAAATCTAAAAAAATCCTCCGAAACCTGAATTCTTTTGACGATCAGGCTCAACCGTTTGACGTGCGCCTCTACTGCGAATTTCTTCTTTTACATAGTTAACATCACGACCGTAGCGTACGCGTGAAAGTTGCTTTATCAATTCTGCAGTTTGTTCCTGTTTCGGATATCTTTGATCAATGTTATAAAAGGTACTCATTGAAAATGGAGATGTTGCTACTCCATTTATCAACGTTTTTACGTAAACATTAGCATTCTCAAGTCGAATAAGATCCTGCTGCTGAAATATTGGCGCATATTCTTTCTGCAAGTATTCCCCATCGGTAGCACCAACACGGAAAGACATAAGTGTACCAACGTTACCAAAGACTGCATTTCTCACCTGTTCGGTCATTTGATTGATATATTGGTTCGCCCCGATTAAATTCAAGCGATATTTACGCGCTTCAGATAAAATTTGAGCAAAGTCTTCTGTAGCAAAGTTCTGGAATTCGTCGACATATAAATAGAAATCTCGGCGCTCACTCTCTGGAATATCTTCACGGCTAAGTGCAGCGCGAAGAATTTTTGGAATGATTAAAAGTCCTAAGAATTGTGCGTTTTGCTCTCCGATTAAACCTTTCGAAAGGTTAATTAAAAGAATCTTACGATTATCCATAACTTCACGGAAATCAAACGACGACTTACTTTGTCCAATTATATGTCGAATCAAAATGTTGGTAGTAAAACGGTCAAACTTTGATGTTAACCATCCCAAGATTTCAGACTTTTCTCGTTGTTCGGTATTCGCCATTTCTACCAACCAATAGTTGCGCACTTCATCATCATCTACTTTGTCCATAAATGACAGAGCGAACTTCTCATCGATGATTGCTCGAAGAACTTCTAGGAACGTATTACCTGGCTCAGTCATAACTGCGAGCATCGAGTTACGAACAGCACGTTCAAATCGAGGCCCGACAATACCTTGATCATGCGGGTCATACATCTTTCGCATTAAACCAAGAAACCCGTTAACAATTTCGTGACGTTCGAAGACATTTTTATGCTCAAGATAGTTCATACCCATTGGGCGGTCGGTATCCGCAGCATTAAAATAGATTACATCTTCAGCTCTTTCTGGTGGAATTCTACGTAAAATCTCAGCAATAGCTGATCCGTGAGGGTCAAGAAAGGCGAGTCCATTACCTGCATAAATGTCTTGCAATGCTAAATCTGTCAGTGAATACGACTTACCTGTACCTGTTTGTCCAATAATGTACATGTGGCGACGACGGTCATCGTTACTAATGAAAATCTCGCGTCTTACACCCTGATAAACTGAGCCACCGATCCAGGTACCATGGTTAGGAACGTTTGGTGGAGGAGCTGCTTTTTTAGCAAATAACCATTCAATATTTGGTGTTTTTACATTCTTATTTGGAAAGTGGTAGATTGTTGCTAACTCCTCAGAGTTCAGAATGATATCGCCTTTGTCTGAAGAACGTCTAAAGACAAAATCATTCATAAAAGGTCTTAAGGCACCACCTTCAATCTTCTTAAATTTTAATGAATTTAAGCCAGGATTAGTAAATTGCGCAAAGGCACTCGCCAACGTATTTAAACGAGACATCGCATAGTCTTGCGATGGGCCTGCCATAACCATACGAATATATGTTTTAAATCCAACTTTCGAAGTCTTCTTTGTGATTGCCGTCGATTTTTCTTGAGAAACGTAAATTTTAGGCTTACTCTTACCCTCTTTATCGGGTGATTGCATGTTACCTTCATTGATTTTTTGAAGATATTTCTGACCTTTTTTGGACCATTTCATATCAGCAGGAACGATCATAATCTGCAAGGCCCCACCTTCACCATCAACCATGTTTGCGAAAGCCCCTGCTATAGCAGTCATTGTGTCAGATTTTTCATCATAATCTGCATATGTTTTAAGAGGCTGATAGTTTACCTCTGCTAACTCAAAAGTACCCGCAACTACTGAGCTTCCTTCTTTGAAAAAGTTTGGTTCGGGAACTTCAACCATTTCTGCATTCTGATATGTTCCTAAAACCAATTTTTCTACAAGTGGAGCATACTTTTTAGGTGCGTATACATAAAAGCCAATGTGCTCAGGATATGCGATAATTTCGACGCTGATTCCTTCATCCGCTGAGAAAAAATTCTGAGGAAATTTCTTCTTTTTATAAATACCGTAAAGATTTGCAAAGAATTGCTCTGCTGCCTTAACGGGAACTTCATTATCATATGGACAACGAACAATATACATTGAATACGAAAGTGACTTACTTTCGCGATCTTGAGTTCTTACTGTCTTTGCAAAAAGCAGGAAAAATCCGATGATCAATAGTATTCCTAAAAGTACGATTCCTGCGAGAGTTAGGTAAACAACTTGATCAGCAGAAACCTGAATATCGCCAGTATAATAAGCAGTTGGCGATGCTGGCATAAAAGCCTTGAAGATAAAAGAGACAGTCTCCATACAGTGTCAGTATAGCAAGTCACTGAATAATTAACAATTCAGATGACGATTATTAGTTGGTGCTAGTGTGTTGGTTGTCGGTATTTGAAATTGAGCAATGAAAATCGACATTATGAATTACTTCCCAATCTACTGTTTCTCCACTCAATAGTGATAATTAAAATTACTAATTAGCAATTATTAAGCTAGTCCAAGTGCCTTCCAGAAAGCCATCAACACCTTATAAAGCATAGTTGCTTGCCAAGTTGTTGCCTGAGTTGGATCACCCGCCTGTGCAGTCTGCTGTAAAAGTCCTGATCTAGGATCATTAACCAAACCCTGACTTACTGTGTAATACCCAGAAACTTTGCTGACTAATTGCGTTGAAGTCACTCCGCCTTTAAATGTTGACTGCCCTAATTCAGGATTAACGAACATGCGTTCACCTTCTCTTGTTGTTGTGTATTCAAGAGGTGTCTGCAACTCAGGTTGCGAACTTTGAGGAATTGTTTGTCTTTCTGCAGTATTATAAAGATCTACCGTTTGTTCTGGTTGAGGGGGGTGAGGAACTTGTTCGACACGAGGCGGCTGATACGTATACGCTTCTTGCCGTGGTTGAGAAGTCTCTACTACTGGGGGTTGAGGAACAAATTCTTGCTCCGCAACTGGATATGCCGGAATCTCTGCAGGTAAAGTTTGCCCCTGAGGTTGATTTTCGTAGCCAGTATTTGGACCACCAATGGTATTCATAAAACTATTCTATCTGATGTTATGACGTTAGTCCAATGTATCAACATTCCCTGTACGCAAAATTCGTTGCACTTTAATCTTTTCTTCTCGCTCTTTTTTGCGGTTCTTTTTATCAAATTTTTTCAATGTTCTGGCAAGAGCAATTTCTACTTTAACCAAATTTTTCTCCAACAAAAATGCCACCGGGATAATCTGGGCTTTGAGCTGGGCTCGTTTCGTATATAACTCAAGGAGTTGTTTCTTCGTTAATAATAATTTTCTGTCTGCTTCGGGAACATACCCTTTACTCGTTAACGTGTTTGCATGTTGCCAAAGGGGAATATGGGCATTTCGTATAATCGCACCACTAGGATTAACAAAAATATAAGCACCATCTAGCTTTCCTTGCCCCGCTTTTATTGATTTAACCTCTGCGCCAGTAAGAATAATGCCCGCTACCTGTTTTTCAATAATTTCATTATCAAAGGTCGCGCGTCGGTTTTTTGATAAAACTTTCATCTACAATATTGTATCATTATTCACGAATTTTTGATTTTTTAAACTATCTCAAGGCGAATTTGAAAATCGAAGTTCCTGCAAGAACATACATGGTCACCTCTTGATTGTTTTCATTCAAATCAACTGCTATGGCCTTAATGTCTTTAAATTTGTCGGCATTTTCAAACATATACGTTTTCAAAACAACACCTCTTCCTGGATGTCTATCTGCAGCGGGTTTTTCAATAACCAGTACGGCATTTTTTGTTTTGTCATAAACATATAAAGGCTTATCATTCGAAGGATTTGTAAATGATGCAGTTAATTCACCTAGTGAAGCTGCAGCAGGCATAGTGAAATTATCCTTTTTACCGCCATAATATTGAGCTATCGAACCGACTCCATTTTCAACCGAAATTACGTAAATCTTTCCATCAATACTAACAGACCTAACGCCCATTAATTCTTCCATATAACGTTTTGGCGCAGCATAACCAGCACCTTTTGCTTCTATTCTGTAAAGTACATTTGCGGTATTTGGTACAACGTAGGCATTTTTACCGAATCCATCAACCTTCATACATTCTCCGATTGTTGCTGGTTCTGTACCCACCATGCGATTAAATCCATCTTTTCCATTAGCTGCATTCGGCGTGTAATATAAAACACCATTTTGCTTATCACAAACGAATAATGTACCTTCACCAACGCCAACTGCCGTCGGCGTTGTAATTAATCCCAACGGATCTTCTAATTTCAGAACCCCACGTGTCGCAATATTCACTTGATAAATTGCTTTACGTCCAGAATCGGCAACTACCAGTTGATTCGACCTAATGGCAAACGTTGTAATATTTGAATCATTGCCAAGTTCGATAGTAAAATTTTTGACCAACTCAGCATCTGAAATACGCACAATACCATTGACACGATCATATTTACTATTACACTCACCTACTTTTGCAGTAACCTCCGACACGATGGCAGCTATTGACTGTTTTACTTTGTCAGTCTTGATCTTACCAATAATCGCTTTTTCTTTATCAAATACCGGTTGAGCTTCTGCAGCACAAAGTTCCAATTGCTTTTCTGTGTCTTCTTTATCGATAGGAACGATATTTTGTTCATAGAAACTAACAAACTTTGATTGAACCTGCTGAATCTCAGTCAACAATGACTTTTCTAACTTGTTCTGCGCATTAGTTGCACTAATGCGCCAAATAACAAACACCACAACTATCACAAAAATCAACCAGAAGCCTGGTGCAATTTTCTTTGGCCAAAGAACTGAAGGTTTACCTGAAAGATACATTTTTTGCGTGGTGTCCGTAGACTTTTTGCCCACTAATGAAAGTATTTTTTCAATTAATAATCTGAACAGTCCACTAACCATTGCAATCGCAGATCTTACTGTTGGATGTCTCGAAATCTTCGCCCACGGCGAATGCATTGATTTCAATTCTTGTACATAGTTGTTACTGCGCACATTTCCATTTGAAATTCTACCTATTGGCTGAGCTTTAACTGGTAGGGTTGATTCTTGCTTAATAATAGGAGCTGGCTCTTCTGAGATTGTTTCATCACCCCAATCTTGCGAAGTAAATTTTTTTAACTTCTCATCGGGAGTTAAAACATCAGAAATCGATTCTACTTCTGACTTCTTCTCTTCTTCTTCTTTTACTGCATCATCAACGATTTCTTGGTACGTTCCTTTATCTAGAATCATTGCCGTCGTAACTTCTTCAGTAACTTCAAAATCATCAAAAGATACCGATCTATTTGCTACAGACTCAACTATCTCCTCTGACTCTTCTTCGGCAACCACTTCAGAGTTTCGTGCCCTAATAACAGGGGGTGGAGCGACAAATCCTTGCACATTATTATTCTTTTCTAGCGGACTTTCTGCTACAGTTTCTTGTTCTTTGCCCTCAAACTCAAGTTCATCAATTTCTGGCGCAGGTTGTACTACTTCTTGAGGTTCAATGTTAGGCTCTATTGGCAAAGTAGCCTTCTCAGTAACAAGTTTTGGCTGAGAGACTTCAACAGGAACATCTTCCTCTTTTTTCTTCTTAAATCTGTCAAAGAAGGTGCCGACACTAGTAACAAATGATGAATATACTGCTTTTGCCCTGTCGATTGGCGAAGAAATTCCATTTTTTTGAACACTTGTTGTGCCAGCAACTTCCGCATCGCCAAGCGCAATGAGGAATAGTTTCTTGCTACCAAAAAGATTCTCTCTAAACGACTCAAGTGATTGCAGAAGAGCTTCAAGCGACGTCATTGCAAGCATATCAGCCTCGAAAGCATTACGAAGCAACGTTTTGTTGCCAAGCATTAAAACATCACCTCTATCGAGTTCTACTTCCAAGAACTTCAGGTCATATAACGATGCATTTGTTGGCACGAGCTTGCCCATATCTGCGAACTTACTATTTCTAACGACGAAAATGTCAGCATCACCGAAACTAATGAGCTTTAGCATATACCCTTTTTCAGATGGAACTACATTGGCAAGTACAATATTTACATCAATACCTTCTTCTACGTTGAAGTTTCTAAGCAACTGAATAAACATCTTAATTGATGTTTTCAATGCTTGCTCAAAACCTACCGTGTAAAAATGATCGTTAAAAGTTTCCCAAAAACGCTTTGTTATCTGTTCGTATACTGAATCGTCAACATCTCCCGAAAGAACCTCAAAGAACAATCCTATTCCACCGCTTTGCGCACGTAACGAATCGAGTGGATAATACCAGAAGATTCGAGAATAACTACCGCTCTCCAAATCATCTGAGAGGTATTGTTTTACTAAAAATGGGGCGTGTAAGCTCATGTACTAGAAGAGTAGCAAAAGTCCTAGGAAGATTGCAAGTCCCAGCACGGCAAAAAAATGAATTAACGCAATATATCGCATAACCCCCGAACCTGGAGTAGAGAGGGTTAATGACAATATTCTGATTCGTAAATAAAGAAAAAGTGCGAAGAACACATACATTGCAATAACAATAATGATGAGGAACTTCAACCCGTACGAGACAAATAACCCAGCTGTCTCACTCAAATCAAGATCCATTATACTAAAGTTCGTCGTCAGGGATGGCGCCATTTTGCTTCTCATTCTCAACTAAGTCCATAATAATATCTTGAACATCTCTTGCCTTCGGCATATTTTTAAGTTCAAAATTTTCTTTGTGCGAGGCCGTCAAAATCACGAGATTTGCCATGTCAAACAAGGTATTAATGAATCCTGGAGTCGAATACGACACATCTTGAACAGCACGTAACATGGTTGTGCTCCAACGTGATTCAGTAATCGAATCGAAATCGAGATCTACAATACGACTAGAAGTGATTAAGGTTACAGTAAAATACCACTTGAAAAAATCATAAATCAGTGAGGTTAATGCAATACCTGAACCCCCAACGAGTAATGCAAAAGAGATTCCAAGCAATTGCGTATACGATGCGAATGCGGTATTTAGTGCCCACACAATCAAGCCAATAAGAAAGAACGTTCCAATTCCTCTAAGGAAACCAGGGATCAAAACAATTGGATGTTGGCGTAAAAACAGAATAATCTGCTCTTCATTATCACGCCCATCGAAGTTGACATTTTCTGGATACACACGAACAGCATCAAGCAGACGTATTCGTGAAAGTTGTTGGACCTTTGAATACGAAGATTGACTAACTTTTATTTCAGCCATTAGTTGTACTCAATTTTTATCTCAGTATTTGCAGGAACTGTTTTTATAACTGAATTTCCATCAGAAATCTGGATTTCGGCCCTTGACGTTACCGTCATAACCCGAGAACCGACCTTTGATAGTGCAATTCTTACGTTTCTGCCTATATCGTATTGTACTACATTTGCCCCATTATAGTAATAGGAAAGTATCGACTTATAGGACTGCCCTGCTTGAGCTCGCCCCTGAGCACCGTACTGACTCATCCCAACGCGATGGCCATAACCACGTGACCACATTTGCCAATCTTCAGAAGAAACCTTTTTTATATCGTACAGGCTCGACCATAGCGAATTATTCCCAGGAGAACGAACATTATATGAGGTCTTAAACCCTACTCCCGAAATTCGCATCGTTCCTTTTGCTCCGGTTACTTCAATAAATGAGGTCTGTTTTGTGTTCTCAACAATTGTTTTACCCCCCTGATCGTAAATTTGCTCAACCTTGTCTATTGCACCAATTTTATTTTGTATTGAATTTGCACCAAGTGCCGAAGCTAACGCAGATGCAGACTGCTCTCCAGTAGTTTTAACCGTTTTGTGAATATCGTAATATATCGCGCCATTCAAGTAATCTGTCATAAGTGCCATCGTATTCGTATGAGTTTGTTTCAACCAATACGAGAGAGAGCCATTTCCATAAGGCTTCCAATTTCCTTCAGCATCTTGGTATCTATCTGGTTTTGCCTGCAAATAATCACGATATCCTCCAAAAGAAGGAGATTCATTAGAAGCTAAGGTGTGCCCACCAGTTTCTGCTGAATACAATGCTTGAATGATAGAACCATTGTGAGAAGCTACTTCTTTAGTTGTGCTATCTACCGCTGATTTCCAATTATTTCCCGAGGCACCCTTAATTTTTGAAGTTCCTACGTAATCTTGATCACGAACTGAATCATAAAGATCAAATGCTCCATATCCGCCACGTTGCATTTTATATACTGCGTAACTTCTCCCCGCAACTGCTTGCACTTTCAACGCTTCACTATGCCACGAGGATGGCATTTCACCGAGCCCATAAAGATATTGATCGAGAGGAAGTTCGTTAATTGCAAAAATTCCTGAATTTTTATTGAATTCGATAACACCAAAATATTCAGTAGTCCACGCTCCTTTAAGTGTTATTTCATTATTTGCCGACCTAACACGAACAATATTATTGGTTCTTTGCAATAAACTACCTCCAACGAGTATAGAAATTGCTCCAGATGGATTCGGTGTTACCGCCGGAGGAGCAGTTGAGCCCCCACCCGCCCCAGAACCTGACCCGCCACTTGGAGGTTGAACTGAGTTTGCTTTTTGATTCAATATTGCCTGCGCAGCTTTTGAAAGATTTGATATATCTGAAACCAAACTATTTCTTTGTGCATAATTTTTCGCCAAAGCAGCTGCCAATTGAGCTTGTTGATTTTCTAAATCTGCAATTTTCTGATTAACATCTGAAAGTGACGCTTGTAACTGCTTTTGCTCATTTGCAATAGAACTTTTACGTTCTGCTAAGGCAGTTTGCTGCGTTAAAAGATACTCTCGCTCGTTGCTAAGTAACTTCTCTTGAACATTATAAAAGAGTAACTTGTCTAACAAACGTGCCAAATCAGCAGTTTCAAACAATGTAATTAGCAGACTCTTTTGCGATTCTACGTAAAACAAAGCTTGTTGTAGTGAATGTTTTTTTGCCAAATCGGCCAATTGCGCTTCTTGGTCTTTTGAGGCACTCTCTAAAGATGATAAATCTGCATTCATTGAAGCTACAAGCGCTTCTAGCTTCTCTTTGTCTTTCTTTAATTCTGAAATTTTTGTGGAAATACTCTGCTTTGATGATGCAGTTGTTGAAATTTCTTTCATTATTGCATCGAGTTCACGTTGCTTTTGTGATTTTTGTTGCGCAATCTCTTCTTCTGTTTGAGCATATACTGAGGCGCCTTTAATAACAACCCCGCTAATTATGACAAATAATAAAAGAAGTAGGAGTAATGCGCGGGGAGTTCTCATTAATTATTATACCACGAACAAGATATTGACCTTTTTATCGTAGGTATTTGAAATCGAACTAATTTGTAGGTAAGGTCAGCTTGAATAGCGACCCGACTCCACCGGTAAAATTGACGACACCTGTTGCAAGCCCAATAAGAAGAAAACCCACTAATGCGACAACATATCCAATAATTGCATAAAACAAAACTTGTGACGACTGCTTCACTGCCTGAGGATTATCCATTGCGAGCAAGCGCATACCGCCTGCATAAGCGATCATTATCACGAGAAGAACTAGAGCAACAGTAAACAGAAATGTATTAATTAGATTGACGCCAAGTGCCAAGACACTGGCGAGAGTTGGTGGCTCGTAAGTAGGAAAACCATTCTGCCCAGCATTCCCAACATCTACACTAAACAAAAAATTTGCTAGTTTTGATAATGGCATCTGTATGTGTAATCAATTACTGAGCTTCTGTTGGTAATGCAATTGCATCGCTATCAACACCAAGTTGTCTCAAAATGAATGAAACTAAGAAGTATGCTGCAAATGCTACCAATAAACCTACAATTGCGTTAGTAATACTTGACATTGCAGTCTTTGCTTTTTGTGCATCACCTTGGCTGGTTACATATTGCAACCCTGCAAACATAATATAGACAACTGCTGCAATAACAACAACGATCAAAATTGTGTCAAGAATTTTCTTTACTAAATCGTTTGCATTACCGGTAACGCCAGTATCTGGAGCCCAGCTTGATGCCTGAACTGATGGAATTACGATGTCTTTAATGTACTCTATTGGGTTGATCATTTGTTGCATAACTATGTTATTTCGCTATTTTAACAAGACTTAGCCCGCTCGTCAAATAATACCGCACAATTTTTCAGTATCGATTTGCGACCTACGTTAATTAGAACTAAGTAATTGTTAAATGGTTCGAACAGCTTGTATAATACTTTAATGAGCAAGTTTTACATCACAACAACATTACCTTACGTTAATGCACTGCCACATATTGGGCATACCCTCGAATTTTTGCAAGCAGATGTTATTGCTCGCTACATGCGTACTAGAGTTGGCGCTTCAGAAGTTTTCTTTAACATAGGCACAGATGAACATGGGCAAAAAATATATACGAAAGCAATCGAAGAAGGGTTAACTCCCCAAGAATTTGTCGATAAATATGTATCAGGCTGGAAAGATTTTTGTGAGCTATATCAGATATCATATACAAACTTCTACCGTACAAGTGACCAGAGACATGTAGAGCTAGCAAAAAAGTTATGGCAGATACTCGTCGATAAAGGGCAGATTTACAAAAAAAAATATGCAGGCCTCTATTGTGTAGGTTGCGAATCGTTCAAAATGGAGAAAGAATTGGTAGATGGCAAATGTCCCGATCACGATAAAGCACCAATACCAATGGAAGAAGAGAACTATTTCTTAAAACTTTCAGAGCACACAGAGAAAATCCTTGATCATATCGAAAAAAACAAAGAATTCGTAAAAAGTCCCGAGAAACAGAAACATCTCGTGAATTTTCTCAAAGAAGGATTGCAAGATATAAGCGTTTCTCGATTGAAAGAGAAGCTACCTTGGGGAATTGACATTCCAGGCGACGATAAGCAAGTAATGTATGTTTGGCTAGATGCGTTGAGTAACTATATTTTTGCAGTAGATTATCTGCAAAATGAGGAAAATTACAAAAAATTATGGCCAGGTGTACAAATCTGTGGGCCTGACAATCTCAAATTTCAAGGCGCTATTTGGCAAGGAATCCTCGCAGCTCTTGAAGAGCCATTTACCAAAAAGATTCTTGTACATGGGATGATCAACGATGAACATGGACGAAAAATGAGTAAAACACTCGGAAATGTAATATCTCCTTTTGAAATTCTTGAAAAATATGGGCTTAAAGCAGTTCGCTACTACCTAACAGTCGGCATTCCAACATACGATGATGCTGCATTTTCAGAAACACGCCTAGTGGATCTTTACAATGATGGCTTGGCTGATAAATACGGTAACCTTCTAAACAGGGTAATTCACTTGGCTAATAAAAATTCCATTACGTTGGGGCTAGAAACTGAAAAAGACCCTGAAATTGTAGAAAAAGTTAATGCCACAATGAAACGCTATCATGAATTAATGGGAGAATATGAGCTATCCGAAGCTTTTCAGTGTATCTATGAACTATCAAGTTTCGGAAATGAATACATCTCTATCAAGCAACCTTGGGGAAAAGACAAATCAATTAATGAAATTACCGTAGTTCTCAATTCCCTTGCCTACATACTAGAAGCTGTAATTGCTGGATACGAACCAATATTATTGGAGACTACACAAATCGCAAAAGATGCGCTTAAATCACAATCTCCAGTAATTCTATTCGACAAAATAACTGTTTCACCATCTGAACCAAAAGAATAATATCGCTCTTACTGTCAATCAGAACGATTTGAGAGATTGATTCACAGACGCAGAGATATACTGCCTGTGGAATTTTCAGAACAAAATGAGTGATGTGGACAACTTGCCCGAGAGAATATTTATGATGCGGAAAACAAGAAATTATTTTGTCTCTCTTCGAATTTGCACATAAATCCTCACAATTTCAATAGAAAATGCGACTTCTATAAATATATACCCACAACTAACCAATTATGACTGAGTTCAATTTCCACAGAATGCGAAGAACGCGAAAAGTAATCCACGAGATATCCACACGCAAAAAACAGATAATTAATTCCAATATATCAGATGGAATTGAAACAACACCACAAATCCACACTCCCTACTACCACTTCTATAAATATAAATAGAGTAAGAAAACAAACAGTTCTGTGATAAAATCAGAATAATAATTTATTCGGAGAAGTTATGGAGTTTAAGATCGGGGCTGAAGTCCTTTCAAGTTACGTCAATATCGTAAGTCGCGTAGTGAATGCAAAAGCAAACCTGCCTCTTCTTAATAATATCCTTATTGATGTCTCTAAAGACACCATCCTTCTTTCGGGTACTGACCTAGAAGTGCAAATTACTGCAGCTGCACAATTAAACACAAAAGAAGCCGGTAAAACATCTGTTAATGCAAGAATGTTTGCCCAGTATGTGAATACTATTCCAAAAAGCGAAACATTAACTATTTCTCAAGAAAAAGGATTACTGAAAGTATCTTCTGGTGTGGGCTCAGCTGAGTTTGCAACTCGTGAAGTTGAAGACTTCCCTCTCTTTGAAGATACTGAAATGCTTCAATTATTTGAGATCCCTGCAGAATCTTTTGCTACAATGGTCGACAAAACGATTGTTGCTTGTGCTAAAAATGATATCCGCCCAATTTTGACAGGTGTTAATGTAGAAATAGATGGTGATTCAGTAACCTTCGTCGCTCTAGATACTTTTAGACTTTCAAAGATTTCGACCACGTCACAATCTAAATATGTTGGAAAAAAACAGGTTGCAATTCCAGCAGCTGCAATGGAGAATATGGTAAGAATCGTTCGCGACTCGTTTATTTCTTCTCTTGCTGACTCTCCTATTGTGTCTTGTAAACTTGCTTCTTCTGGTAATTTCGTGTTGTTGCAGTATGGTGAAGTAAAGTTGTATGCACGCTTGATAGAAGGCGAATACCCTGAATATAAAGCAGTAATTCCAGTAGCTCATCAAATGGAAGCAACTGTTAATCGTGTCGCTTGGTTGGAATCATTGAAGCGTGTTGGTGTTTTCGCTCAATCTGCAATTAACCAGAAAGTTATCTTGTCATTTGATTCAGGAAAGATTGTAATGGAATCTCAGGTGCCTGAAATTGGTAATATTCGTGAAGAATTGGAGGCGACAATTGATGGCGCGACACTTCGTGTCGCCTTCCAAATTAAGTATCTCACTGATATTTTGACACTTGTTTCTGATGAAGCTGTTATATTTAGGGCATCGATTACAGGAACTGCTCCGCAAGAATTCATCAAAGGTTCATTCTTAGAACCATCTCAGGAGACCTTCCTGCATATTTTAATGCCTCTTAAGTTAGACGAGTAATTGCGCATGCAATCCAAGCAGGGTGAGAACCCGCAACTAACATTGGCAGTTAAAGTTAATCCATTTCAATCGTGGTTAATTTCAACGAAAAAGGCAATTCGCCATATTAAGTATTCACCAGTTTTATTACTGATAAGAAACTTCCTTTTTTGGGTTCAACTCGGCATAGTTTTTATGTCGTTTCTTGTGAGAATTCTTTTTGCTGAAAAATTACAGGTAAGTTTTGCAGTTTTAAATATGGCTGCGTCAACCGTTCAAGGATTTGTATCTAAATCAGTTCGTTCACTTGCGCAGGTTGATGAACTTCTTTTGCTTATTTCTGGTGTGACCGTACTGTCGTGGATCGTTGCGGTCGCCTTTTACTCTTTTGGCAAGCAAGGTATTGTTCCGTATGTTTTAGTTTCAGCAATATTAATTATTTTATTGTTGGTCAAAATAATTGTGACTCCAATCTTACTTTTAGGAATTAACTAATTATGGATATTCTTACCTTTGCAATTGCCTTTGTCGTCGCTTTAGTACTGGCTTTACTAATAACGCCATGGATTGCAGTTTTGGCAAAAAAGTTTGGAGCTATGCAACTTCCACCTGCGCAGGTATTACAAAAGATTCAAGAACAGCGAGAAAGAGGATTGCTTTCTGATGCAGAATATGAAGCAAAATTGCAAGCAGCGCGAAGAAGGCTTGATAAACCACCACTAATTATGTGGGGTGGTATTGCCTATGTTGTACCCTTTTTGTTAGTTTCTGGGGTGATTTTACTCACCTCAAAGGTTATTAATTTACCTGTTCCCGAGTTTACCAATTATCTACTTTGGTTTGCGACGATAGGGGTACTCTTTGTTATGGGGATTTTAGATGATGTTTTTGAATTTCCCGGAAAAGTTCAATTGATTTTTCACCTCCTTGCAACGTTACTTTTTGTACTTTCACCGATAGATTTTGATGGTTTTAGAAATCCACTATCAAATACTTTTGTGAATCTTGATTGGTGGCATTTGGTTGCTGGCTCTTTTCCTTGGCAAATAAGTCTAGTATTCCCTGGTGATTTCGTTTTGTTCTTTTGGATTTGGCCGATGATTATGGCTCTCAAGATGCAAGCAGGTAGCGATGGCCTTATGGAAGGTAATGTCGCAATCGGTGCATTTATGCTCTTTTTGGTAAGTTTCTTTTACGGGCAACCAGCCTCGGCTCTTTTCTCAATTACCTTATCAGGGGCAATGTTAGGATTTTTGTATTTCAATTTTTACCCAACTAAGATTCTTTCAGGCTCAGCAGGTAAAAGTGTGGTAGGTTTCATATTGGCAGGATTGTCAGTAATTAGTAACTCAAAATTCGCAATCAGTCTTGTTATTTTTGCACTTCCGTTGTTTGATATGTTTTGGGTATATTTACGAAGAATTCTTTACTATCGTCCACGTTCAATTAAACAACTTTTATTGATTAGTGACAGATTCCATTTTCACCATAGTTTAATGAAGTTAGGATTTTCTGAAACAAAAATAGCATTGATTGAGTATGGTATTACCCTGGGGCTTGGTCTTTTAGCAGTATTTGCGCCACCACAATTCAAACCAATGATTATCATTGGCTCCTGGGGTTTTGTTGCCAGTTTAATAATTTTTGTCACCAGTAAAGCTAATGCCGTCTAATATTGATGCGAAAGATTTTGTTGCAAATTATGAACTAAATGACTATCGTTATAGTGCTTTTTGGGTCGGTCGTGAATATGAACATGAATCTGAGGTTTTACTTCTCAATCGATTAATTGCGCAATACTTACCCGATCTCAAAGAACGTAGAATTATTGACCTCGGAGGTGCTTATGGTCGTTTAGCCCCAATTTACTCACACGCAAAAGAAATAGTTTTAGCAGATTACTCTACCGGTGAATTGAAAGATGGTCAAAAAAGACTTCAAAAAGTGTCGTATGCTAGTAAATTGAAATATGTTGCGCTTAATGCATATCGCCTTCCATTTGCAGAAAACAGTATTGATGCGTTGTTAAGTGTTCGAGTAATGCATCACTTGAAAGACGCGAATATATTCCTACAACAACTAGCTACTGCCCTAGTTCCAGGCGGAGTTGCAATAATTGAATTCGCACATAAAAATCACCTACTTTCGTTATTAAAAAATCTTTTTAGAGGAAAATTGCGAAGCTTTTTATCGCAACAGATACTTGAAGTGAATCATCGTGCAGATTCGCAAGGAGTTGCAACAGAGAAAGGACAGATTTCGATTATGTACAACTTCTCTTTTGAGTATTTTCGTGACAATGCAATTAAATCAGGTCTTCGCGTCGAAGGGGTTTACCCTTGCTCGTTTTTACGTTTAGGATTTTTGAAGAAGAGATTTAAGGTTGCAACACTATTAAAATTCGAAAATTTTTTACAGAGATTCCTCTCTTTTCTTCGGGTTACTCCAAGTCTGTTCATTGTGTTAAGTAAGAATGGTAGATTCGAACCTAGCTCGTTATCTCTTGAGGAAACTTTGCAATGTCCCACGTGCTCTACTCAGGTTAAATCAGCGAAAGAGTCACTAAAATGCGTTAATGGTCATGATTTTCCTCAGTCACAAAAAGATATAATCGATTTGCGTGATCCTCGCCCTGAAGAAGTCAACTTTTGAATCTCTTTGGGTATCCTGATATAATTCACCAATGACACCGTTTTTGGGGCAAATAACAACTTTACCATTCAGTGCGCAAACGATGCCTATTATTGATGGTGTTCTTGATTTATCTACTGAACCAGGAGCTTTTGTCACTTGGGGGCTTGCTGCTGGTGTCGGTCTTGGTAGTGGTATCGCCCTGATTCTAGTTACCCTTGGCGCATACAAAATTCTTACTAGTGGTGGAGATCCGTCAAAAGTAAAAGATGGCAAAGATCAAATACAAAATGCCATTATTGGGTTACTTCTCATTATTCTATCTTTTGCGATTGTTAGCACAATATTTAACCTTTTAGGGTTAGGCTCAATAATTAAATTTGGTTAAAGAACAATGAACGGATTTCTTGCGACCTCATATACAATTAAACCTCCTCCAGGAGTTCCTACTTCGATTACGGTGTGGGGCGTTACAAATAATGCATTAACGGCGATATTAGCTCTCGCTGCTGTTGGCGTTGTAATCACATTTGTTTATGCAGGAATTTCATTCATTATGAGTCATTCTGACCCTGGTAAGATTAAGGGAGCTCAAGCAATGATGACTAATGCAGCAATTGGATTTGTAATTATCGTCGCTGCATTCTTTATTCTGCAATTAATCAACTTCGCCATTACTGGTCAAACTATTGGCGGTATTTAATCTTTCATGAAAACAATGATGCTATCAATTTTTCAAAAAGCCTTTGCTTTTGGGGTAAATGTTATCGGAAATCCTTCTGTGCCTTCAGGGTATATTAAATCTAATGAAGGGGCCGAAAGAATTAGTTCCGCTCTAAGCGTCATATTTGTATTAACTGCCATTACGGCCGTATTTACTATTATGTGGGCAGGTTTTGCCTATATAACGAGTACAGGTGATCCAGGTAAGATTAAGCAGGCAATGAGTACCCTGCAATGGGCTGTTGTAGGTTTGATCATCTCAGGTCTAGGTTATCTCATCGTTTCTATTATTGCCGGAATCATGGGAATCAATAGTCTTGAATTGCCGTTCTAGTTACTAATTACAATCTATCCAATCAATTTCTCTTTGTTTGAGCTTTTTTTTGGGGAAGATTGTGATCAGACACTTTGTTCAAAGTAAAAATTTAAGGTATAATGCACCATTAAGTTAAACTGTTCACTCACATGGCAGAAGTCGTCGAAACAAAGCCAGTTGCAACCGAATCAGCAGCATCAACTGTTGATAGCAACGCAAAATTAATGGCAGCAATTGCATGGTTCTTTGCACCAATTGCATCTGTCGTATTCATCGTTCTTGATAACTACAAGAAAGATAAATATGTTCAATTCCATGCTTGGCAATCATTAGCATTCGGTATTGCAAACATCGTTGTTTCATTCGTTTTAGGTTGGACTTGTATTCTTCCACTTGCAATGTTTGTTGTTGCAATCGTTGGAATTATCAAGGCATTCCAAGGTGAAATGTGGAAGCTTCCAGTTATTGGTGACTGGGCAGAACAACAGGCAAATAGCACTGTTGCAAGCGCAAGCAAATAGGGTTAGCACTATTGCCACGTGAGTGGTTTTGCGTTTATTGTTGGTTGCGCTGCGTAGCAGCGCAACTTTCTATGGAGAGGTGGCCGAGTGGCTGAAGGCACCTCACTGCTAACGAGGCAAGGATGAAAATCCTTCCCGGGTTCGAATCCCGGCCTCTCCGCCAGTTGTTTGTTATTCGGACTTCCCGAATCTTTATTAGTTGAGCAACCACAGGGTTGTATTCAACTCGCACAATTTGTTTATTATCAACGTAAATTCCTTCAAAAAACATTCTCAAATACTTTCTTTTTAGTGTTGCATCGGCTTTTATATAGCTTGAGAAGATATTTTCAGATAATGACAGTATGCTATCGAGAATCTTTACTTTGTCGGTATGGTCATTCTGAATACTCGCCAAATCACTCATAGCAACGGATAGCTCATCTTTTAACCTCATATAAATATCCGTAAATTCATCGCTAGATACAATCCTATCCATTCTGTCATCTTCGGCGTTTTTCATGCGTGTTTTAATCTTCGCAATCCTGTTCTTAATGATTTTTTCTTCTTCTGATTCAGTTTCTCGTACTTCTGCAAGGATTGATTTTGCGGTTTTAATAACATCTTTCTTAAAGTCTTCCGTAAACTCAATCTTCTTGAATTCTTCGGATACTAACTGCTCTAGTACTTCCATACGGACATAGTTTTTTGAGCAGTTTTTGCTCTTTTTTCTGCTTTTGCATCCAAAGTAAAAGAATTCCTGTTGTTTTCCGTTTAGGTATTTCTTGATTTTCTGCTCTCCAACAAGTCTTGAACCACAGTTACAATAAACATGACCTCTAAGCATGAAATTATGCGTTCTATCACGAGTTCCTTTCACCTTGCGAATATCGAGTAATTGCTGAACAGTATCAAATAACTGCTTTGTTATGATTGGTTCATGCTTTCCTTTGTGTAGTTCGCCTTTCCAGTCAAAATCTCCATAATAAATGGGGTTTCTTAACATTCGTGATACTGCACTTCTTGATATTGGTTTACTCTCTGTTGAAAGCATACCTTTCTTTTGGAGTGTTTCCGTTAAAGAGGTTATAGAATGATCACCACTTGCAAAGAGCTGAAAGGCGTATAAAACGAGTTTTGCTACATCGGGTACTGGTCTTATATATCTTTTGTGTTTCTCTCCATAATTTTCATATCCGATGGGTGCAAATGTTGGCCACCAACCATTCTTTATCTTTTGAGAAACACCTTTTTTGACTTCAAAACCGAGATTAGCAGAATAAAACTGTGCTTGAGCCGACATTATTCCCATTAAGAATTGGTCTGCTGGGTTATCATCGTTGAAATTCTCCGATACTGACATGAGTTTTACTTTTTTGTCATTGAGAATCTTCTTGATAGTCCAAAAATCAGCCATATCACGAGATAACCTATCAGACTTATGGATAATAAGTCCATCTACTTCATGTTCTGATATAAAAGAGATCATTTCAAGAAGTGCAGGTCTATCTGCTGTTCGTGCTGATTTCCCTGCATCTTCAAATTCTTTTACGACTACATATCCGTTAGCTTTCGCAAATTCGTTACATTTTTCACGCTGAAAAGGTAGCGATAAATCATGCTTTGCCTGTTCATCTGTGGATACTCTCGTGTATATGACTGCTGTTTTCATTTTAGGCTTTATTAGGTTTCAATTTAGCTTTTCGCATAGCTTTCATTTCCCTTATCATGGCGTAGTAATAATCCTTTTGTGCGTTCACAAAATTTTGGATAAATAAATCGACTGGTTTTAATTTCTTTTTCATATTGTATTAGTGTTAATAAATAAAAAAGGGCGACTCGTTGGACACAACTCTGTATCACAGAATTGTACGAATCGCCCTTTACATCATTTAAACCTAAATGACTAAGGTCTGTGATACGATTAAGTTGTGTCCAGTTATATCTTACCATAGTTTTGTTTTTCTGTTAATTTTTCTACCTCCTTTTTTATAAAATTAAGTAAATTGAAGTTTTCGGCGTTCATATTGAGAAATTCTGTACTAAATCCGTTTTGCTCAAAGGTCGCATAATCAATAAAAAGAAATCTATCCTTTTGCAAAAAGTCATCTACAACATAATCAGACATACTGCGAATATCATCTGCCATTGTTACCCCCTTTAAAACAACATTTTTGAAGTTCATACTAGCATGACTCCAACTCCACTGACCTGTATATTCAGGCTCAAATACAACAAGGTTTTTAAGCCTTTCTCTTGTGCTTTCGGTGATAAACAGGATATTCGGGTAAGTGTTTACTTTTTGTTGTTTGAGTTGATCAAAATATTCAAAGTATTTCATGTACTTAACCGCAACATCTTTTGAATACTCTGTTCCTCTGTCGTATTCAATCCAAAATGAAAAGACAATGTTTTCTATTTGAATTTCAACTTCTGCATCAGGCATTACATATCTTTTGATAATCCTGCCCGATGATGTGTTGCGAAACTGATATTCATACCTTGTAAAATGGTCACCTGTAAACTTTCTTAATATTAGGTTGTGTTTTTGGCACTCCCGAAGCAAAAGCAAATACAAATTAGCGACTTTTACTGTATGCTCTAAAGCAAAGAAATTCACACCAGTTAGCCTTTCAGGACAATTAATAGAATCCTCACTCACACCTGTACCAGTAGCCAGTTGTTTTGCCCCAAGTCGTGATAAAAATATGATTTTGGCATTGTTGGTATAGTAGGTCGTTCTAATTAATCCATGCTCCCTTAATCTGTTTACTGTTCTACTAACTGCTTGATAACTTCCGTATAACTTCTTCTCCAATAAAATCTTAGTCAAAACTTGAAGCGGTAAAAATCTAAAACTATTAACTATCCCTAATATCTGAATATCATTGTACTTTGCAATATAACTTTCTTTCATAATAAAAATAACTAAAAAATTAAATAAAAAAGTAAGGTCTGTCGATCACACACTTTTCACAGAACTTAATGTGTAACACACACACATTAATCGTTGTCGAGGGAGTGATTGGGTGGAAGGCATTAGGAAACGCAGTTTCGCCTTCCACCCAATCAGTCACGAGGTTCTGTAAAAGTGCGACAGACCGTAACTTTCGTGTTTGACAACATGGTGAGAAACTGGATTCATAGAAACGCCCTTTTCGGTAGGATACATTCAACATTTAATCAATCATGGTTTTCATAGTTAAAATTTAGATTTTTCTAAGAATTTAGCTCTCATTGTTTCAAGTTTTGACAGTTGCTCTTTGCGTTTTCGTTTCTCCTGTAAATCTTTGAGAGTTTTAACAAACAACCCTGCTGGGTTTGAGAGTGGTTTTGTTCCATCAACTTGAGCAGTGCGAATTTGAGTTCTTGTGAAAATTAAAGCATCTGTAACATCATCGGAATTAACAATTCCTTTGTTCTTTTGGCTGATTAGCTTTTGGTAGTATTTAATGCTTTTAAGGTAGTTTAGCTCTTTAGCGATTTCTACTGCTTCTTCTGAAAAAGATTTAAAATCATCGTTTAACGTTAACTTATTATTTTTAATCTTTTCTTCTTCAACTTTATATTCTTTGTAGGTCAAATTTGACTCACCTTGATGTGTCAATTCTGAAACATCTGGTTGTTGCAATTCTGACACATCCGCAAGACTATCGAGTTTTTCAGCATATATTTCTGATATTGGCTCAAGAATATACAAGTTTGTTTTATTAAGTCCTCTTGTTTTCCAAGACATAAGCCCACGACTTCTAAGCTCATCTAATCCTCTAAATATTGAACTTCTACTTTTACCGATTGTTTCTGCTAGTTTATTTTGTCCTGGAAAACAATAATTTTTGTTCATAGCGTATTTGAGAAGTGCCAAATATACTCTAACTGCAAGATCTGAAAGCAATCTATCTTCTGTTATTAAATGACTAATTTGAGCAAATCCGTATTGCTTTTCAAAATCTCGAAATATTACTTTGTCTTGCTTATCGGTCATTTTCATGTACTTTTCGTTTTTGTAAATAACTTGCTTTTTCGAAGTAGCTCAATTGCTGATTTAGACTTCTCCTGCTTTCCAATTAATCGGCTATAACCTAATTGTTCAAAACAAAGCAAAACCCATTCACGAATGAATAGTTCTCTTGCGGTCATAGGTTTTGTTTTTTGTTTCTCTTTTGCCATTTTTAAAACAAAAAAAGAGGTCTAAATCAAAAAGGCTGTAAGCGTTACGCTTAACAAATGACCTTTAAGACTTAGACCTCTCTACAACTCAACTAAGGGTAGCTGAGGGCTAATATCTAAATTATTTACTTATTGTTTCGTTTTTCTTTTACCTGTTTTTATATGTAATATCGTGCTATCAATTCTTTTGTTTGATATTTTAATTTCGTAAGTTCCAAATTCAAATTTTACGAATTCTTCAATGATTTTCTTGAGATCTTCCAAGTGGATATTATAGATTTCAGGGCTTTGTAATAGCTCAAGAAATTGTTTTTTGAGTTCAAGTGATATTTTAGATTGTGTCATATGAGATATTTTTGTCTAATAAATCTAAATAATCCGTACTATCGCTATCTGTTTTCATAGCGTAATTCTTGTAAATCATTAACGGCTCTAAATACTCAATACTTGATACTCCATCAACTATTGAAACTCGTTTAAAACCCTCTTGTTTGAGGTACTCGTTATCAGTACGAAGTACTGAAAAGATATTTGCTTCTTGAGTTGTTAAGTTCTTTTTAGGGATTAAAACAACATAGAATGGGTCAAGTTTTGAGTGGTAATAGTCAAATATTGTAAGTTTCCAACATGGAATTGAGACTTTTTGAGTGTATACAGTCATTTCTTCAATAACTGGGAGGGCTACAAACAGCTTTTTATTAAGTCTGAGGTTGTATAGGACTCTTTCTTCCATTGGAGTATTTTCAACTGGTTTTGGTGGCAATTGGCTTGAAAAATAGTTATATACATGGATTCGTATTTCATCATGTTTATATCCTCGTTTAAATAATTGGTGAATGTACCATATCATCATTGGTACTTTAATTTTGTGATAGCCTACTGTACCACCAAGAGCAGAGGTTAAGCCCATTTTCTTTGCAGAGGGAAGAAAGCTATGTCGGGAGTAGTAAATGAGTTTCTTTCTATCACATTCAATGTTCCAAGAGCTTTTTATGATTAAATCGACAACTGTATCTGAGGATAGATCGTATCTATTTGTTGTATCGGAGACTAAACCCCATTCATACATTTGTTTTACGAAGTTACTAATTGTTTTATCTAAGATATTCATAGTATCGAGTTAAATATATCAATGTTTGTCACTATACTAATATATACCACTCAAAATAGTTTGTCAATAAATTTGCTATGTTTTACACTCAAGCTCAAAACTAAGAAACTAAGTATAAATTTAAAGCTTCGCTTTCTTATTATAATGTCGTTTCAGGTAAAATTGGGTAATGTATAAGCCGATTTAATACGGGAATAATTAATTATTAAAACAAAATGAATGAAGCTGTAAATAAGTATCTTGAGGAAGTACAAAGCAAGTTTAAAACTGGACACGCTAGAGAACACGCCTATCACCCAGCGTTACAAAAACTTATTGAAGATATTAATAGCTCAATCAATGCGGTAAATGACCCAAAACAACAAAAGGTCGGTGCTCCTGATTTTGTTTTACTAAAAAGTAAAACACCTATCGGCTATGTAGAAGCAAAAGACATAGATATTGCACTTGATAAAGAATTTAAAACAAAGAATCAATTTAACAGATATAAAGCCTCACTCAATAACTTGTGTTTTACGAATTATCTCGACTTTCACTTTTACCTAAATGGTGAAGAAGTAGCAAAAGTTGCTATCGGAAAACTGGAAAATAACAAAATCGAAGTTTTACCAGATAATATTCCACTGCTTGAAAGCTTACTCAAGAATTTTACAACACAGAAATCTATTTCTATCAGAAGCCCGAAAGAACTTGCTTCTCTTATGGCTGAAAAAGCAAAGATGCTTAAGAATGTTGTTTATTTGTCATTAAAAGAAGAATCAGAAGTTAAAGGACAAGTTGAACAACAATACCAAGTGTTTAAGCAAATGCTTATTCATGACTTATCACTTGAACAATACGCTGATTTATACGCTCAGACTGTTGCTTACGGAATGTTTGCGACTAGATACTACGACCCTTCTTTGGAGAACTTTAATAGAGGTGAAGCAAACAAGCTTTTGCCAAAGTCAAACCTTTTTTTGCAGAACTTCTTGAAAACTATGGAAAAGATACAAAACGAAGTGATGTCATTGTTCCTTTTACGAAACTTTCTTGGCAGAATATGACCCTAAAATGCGTAAATCAAGAGGTGTTTACTATACTCCTGAACCAGTAGTTGATTTTATCGTAAGGGCTGTTGATGACATTTTGAAAACCTAGTTTGGAATTACTGACGAATTAGCAGATATAAGCAAGATTGAAGTTGAAAAAGAGTTACAGGGTAATAAGAAGAAGCAGAAAGTAACGGAACACAGTATTCAAGTTCTTGATCCTGCGACTGGGACAGGTATATTCCGAAATCTTGCCACCCTATCTGTGTTGAGTTATACTTATGTTATGTCAGAACAGATAAAACGTATTGTTAAATCAGGCAATCCCTTTCTTATTTATCATAATTCTGAAAATGAGACGGCGTTAGTGATTCCTGCAGAATTCATGACTGAAGCAAAATATAGATTATTTCGAGAATATGCAACCTCTGATGTCGCAATGATGTTTCCTGTAGACATTGCAGAAAGTCTTGGAATCGAGTACATCTCAGACGCACTATTTCTTAGTGCAGAATACGATTCAATTGTAGATAGTGCAGTAAGAAAATCTCACGCTGGACCAACCCTCGATTTAAAAAGTGTTGAAACAGGAAGTGCTGATGCGGACAAGGTCAAGACAATAACAAGATTTGCAGAAGTTATATCTTCTCAGAACTTCACAGATTTTTTCAATGAATTCTCAATACCAGGGCATGTTAGAACTTATCTTGCCGACCAAGATTTATTAGATGGGCGTAGTGGTCACACTGAGTTAGGTGTATACTTGTCACTTTACACACAGCTTTCAGGTGTCGTATGTATGGTGACTATTAGAGATAAGGTAACTGGAAAACCATTCAACCTTATTGAGTCGGAGCGTTTTGCAGAAAAAAATAATTACACAATCTTCTATGAGAATGATATTTTAGACCTATATAGACGGGAGTTTTTACCTTACTGTAAAGCGTCGTTTGAGCAAAAGCAAAACAAGATTATTGAAGATTATAGAAAACTACTAGATATCAGAAAGTTTGAACAAACCTTAGAAAAGTTGTTTAAAAGTCAAAAAATTCGAGGTTCCTATCATTTAGCCATTGGACAAGAGGCAACAGGAGTGGCTTTAGGTAAAGTCATTAGCTTGAAAGAAGGAGATAGCGCATTTGTAACACATAGGGGACATCATATTGCTCTCGGTTTAGGGTTAAATAGTCGAGATTTTTTCTTTGAATGTATTGGAAGTGAACAAGGTCTAAACAACGGGAGATCTGGTCCTATGCACTTTTTTTACAAGCCTAATGGATTAATAAGCGCGAATGGTATTGTAGCTGCAAATGCACCTATTGCTGCAGGTCTTGCACTGTCAAACAAGCTTAAAAATAATAATAACGTAGTTGTTAATGTTGTAGGAGAAGGCTCCTTAGATGAAGGAGTCGTGCATGAAACATTGACAGATATGAAAATATGGGGAATTCCATTGATAATACTATGTGAAAATAATTTTTATTCTCAGTCTACGGTAATTGAAAAACATTTGCCATATGAGAGAGTCACAACAGCGATGCGACAGTTTTACGGCATCAAAGTAGAAAGAATCGAAAATGGTACCGATTTAATTCATTTACAAAAAAGGCTTAATCATATTGTAGGATGGGTAAGAAAAAATAAAATGCCGGTTTTTGTTGAAATTCAAACATATCGCCAATGTGGACATTCGATGAGTGATACTGAGCAAAGTTATATGGATCCGAGTTTAGATTCTGCTTGGCTTAGAAAAGACCCGGTAAGCTTATTGAAACAGTATATTTTAAATCATAATCTTTCAAATAACGCTGCTTTAGAAAAGATAGAATCAGAAGTTATAGAATTTTATATGAATCTAGAAACACAAGTATGAAATATTTAGATGCTATCACGAGCTGTTTAAAGTTTGAACTATCAAAAGAGAATTTATATATTCTTGGACAGGATTTACTCAATTGGAAGGGGCGGGGTCGCTTCTTACATTCATTAATAACTGATTATAGTGACAAGATAATTGATACTCCAATTTCTGAATCCGCAACTTCAGGAATCGCAACCGGTTTAGCACTGGGAGGATTCAGAGTTATGGTGGAATATGCATTTTTAGATTTTATATTACATAGTACGGATCAAATAGTTAACAATTCGACTAAGCTTCAATTCTTTGCGGGTTCAAAACACGCCATAAATCTACCAATCGTCTATTACTCAACGATTAATTCTGCTATGGGATATGGAGCAACTCATTCACAACCATTGGAGTATCTTTTCTGTAATATTCCTAATTTATTAACAGTTTATCCTTCCAATAGTACGGATGCTCAGTCTCTATTAAAGGAGGCTCTGAATGCCTCTTCGCCTACCCTTTTTATAAATCATAAACTACTCCACGATACTGAGGACGATTTACCCGTAATAGATGCCGGTAAGGCACGAGTTTTTTCTCAAACTAATGATAAGTCGGAAAAGATTGTAATTGTAACTTATGGAAGATCTACTCAATTGGTTCGAGAAATTTTGACTCAACTTCCAGAACCAGTATATCATGTGGATTTAAGATATCTATCGAAATTTGATTATCAATCAATCCTTCATCCTGCAAGAAAAATAGTATTTGTAGAGGAAGGTTCTGGTGTGATTATGAAACAGCTTATTGCTGATTTAGTAACCTATTACAACTTAACCTCGAAAGATATCAGATTGATAAGCTCAAAAGCTATGCAAATTGGTGCCGGAAGAGCACATGAAGAAATGGTCTTTGTTTCAAAGTCTGATATTTTAGATGCAATACAGTCCTAAGAGGCTTTATTTTTGACGCTGTTTCAGAGCATTCGAACTTAATTAATCAACCCTAGAATAATGGCCACAGATCTACTTGTATTTAAGCTCGTCGATTAGCGTTAATGTTTTGCCTTTTCCTGGGCCAAATTGCACAGGGGATGGAGGAATCTTCCTTAATAGTTCTACCAAGAATAAGAGTGCGAATAAGCGACCTCATCGTCCGTTTTTACAAAAATTCTCTCCTTCCTTACAAAAAAGAAAATTCTTTCTTTTTTGTTACAGTCAGGATCCGAATTTTGTAAAAATCGGTATTAAGGAGGGAGTTTTTGTAAAAAAGGAAAATGGTTGTTGGGATTTGAAACTTGAGGAGAACATGACCAACGTCATGTTTGACGAGAGCGGGGCTGCGCCTAACAACATTTAGAGTATATATGTGCATTTTCAGTGATGAAGAATGAATCCTGAAAATGTTGGGTAGCCGAATCCCGGCATGATGCATTCTTTGTTTCAATAAAACTGTAGTAAAATTCACTATTATGCTACAAACCTCCGATGAACTTATAGATATAGTCAATGACAAAGACATTGTAATAGGTCAAGATTTCAAGGTAAATGTTCACGCAAAAAGTAGAGTTTTACACCGCGAAATTGGCGTACTTATCTGTGATGAAAAGGGAAGATTTTTACTGCAACAGCGAAGTTTTAAGAAGAAATTCTTTCCGGGCACCTGGAGTGTTAGTGCAGTTGGGCATGTGCCGGCAGGCATGACCCCCGAAGAAGCAGCGCACAAAGAATTATTTGAGGAGTTGGGGTTTGATACCGAATTACAATTCATAGAAAAGCGCGTCTACGATTCGGGAGAACACTGTTCTTTTGGATATTTTTATAAAGGTCTTTGTTCAAGTGAGGTGAAAATCAAACTAGATCCAAACGAGGTTGAGCAGGCAAAATTTGTTACAAAAGAAGAATTACATCAAATGATGCACTGTGGAATCGTTGATTACCATACTGTTGAAACAATTAACAAGTTCGGTTAAGCGTATTTTCGTGCCAAAAACATTAATCGTGTAGGGATCACAGAGTATTTATAAAAATTGGCTGGCTCGACTCTCCCCTGTTCTAGTGGTGTAGGTTCCCAAATATTTTCAATATACATCTCCGCTTTACGTAAAGAATGCAAATAATCACTAAATGTGTGTTGTTGAATAGTTAATTGAGTACCCCAGGGAGTTAGAATATTTCGTGATTGAGGAGCAAAATATGAGTATTTGCGATTATTTATCCAACGCATAGGATGGGCTGTGATTGCGAGCATGCAACCATCTTGAACAAGGGAAGTGCTTATCTGTTGAAAAATTGAGATCAATTCTTCTGTTACAAAAAAATGCAACACATGAACAGAAATGCAAAGATCGAATTTTTCGGCTTTGAGCTCTTTGATCGTAGTAAAATTTTTCACATCACCAAGAAAAATATGTGAAGAGGGAAAATCGTTTTTTGCTTCTTGCAGGAAAGTTTCATCGACATCGATGCCATAAATGTTCTCTTCTTTGAATCCTTTCTTAATTAAATATTCGAATATTTTACCGCTTCCGCAACCCAAATCGAGTACTTTGAGATCTTCGACTTTCTTAGCGCATGTTGAAAGATAAAGATCAAGAATTTCTAGAAATTTTGGTAAATCTACATATTTCCAGCTAAACAGATTATGTTCTTGTTGGGCATATTTTTTTCCAAGTCCTTTGATTGCTACCATTTTCTAGAGTACTCCCGAAAATGGCTTTTGGCAATAGTTTGAGTATAATACCGTATGAATGAAGATTTGATTTTGCAATATTATAGGAATCCAGAACATTATCGAATTATCGACGGAATTATTCCTATTGCAAGCCTAAATCCAACCTGTGGAGACGAATTGTTGTTCTACATAAAAAGAAATGATGCGGGCGAAATTGTAGACATGACTTATCAAGGAGCAGCATGCTCTGTTTGTCTTGCATCTGCCGAAATCGTTTGCGAATTCGCTGAGAAAAACAAGCGATTAATGACCAGTGATGAATTGTTGAAATTACTTGAGATGACACCAGATCATAAGCGTTTGCGCTGCGCAACCCTAGCGATAGTTAGCAATTCCTAGTGCCCAATTTTTCAAGAACAATATTTCAATGCGCCAACTCAATTGGAAGTTGATAATTGGCAGTTATCTTCCAACTTCAGGAAGTGCTTTCATGAGGAAGGTGTCATTAACGGTCGTTGGAAGTTTACCATCCCATTTCTCGATAAACATTTTGCGAAGAGTGAATTCGTTGAGTGATTCAGCTTGCAATTTGTATTTTTCTACCTCTTTTTTAGCCTGATCAAGCTCGTATGATGCCTGTTTTGCTTTCTGCTCTGCAACTTGTTTAGCCTCGATTGCGTTAGAAAATTGAGCGCTAAATTGGAAGTTCGTAATTGCGACAGTCTCTAACGTAACATTGTAACCCTGCAATTTATCGGATAATTGTAGGTCAACTTCTTGTTTAACTGCTTCTCTCTTGGTAATAAGTTCCTCTGCAGTGAATTTTGCAGTTGTTTGCTTTACTGCCTCTTGAATGATTGGTTGCAGAATAACATCTTTCACATTTTCATCAACACCAATTTGCGTATAGAGTTTTGTGACATCATTTTTATTGATTCGATAGACAACTGCGATAGTTGTGTTGACGTCTTGTAAGTCTTTTGTTGCTGCTTGAGCTTCAGCTTCGTATTTCTGTGATCGAAGATTGAAGACAATAACTTTATCAATGAAAGGGACTCTCCAGTTCAAACCAGGGTCGAGAATTCTTCCTGAAAGGCTACCAAATCTGGTTACAATACCAACTGAACCAGTATCGATGGTCTTTACTGGGTTCCCTGCTGCAGCCACTATGAGGGCAACTGCGATCAATGCGATTGTTGTGAATAATTTTGTTGAATTTTGTTGTGTCATTGGTAAGTATATCGTGAAAAAGCTGTATAATACAATACTGCCAGAATTTTAAAACACTAGTAATACATTAGAAATTATACGTAGATGGGCAATAATACCGACATTCAAGAAGTTAAGGCTCGTGCAGACATCGTTCAAGTCGTGTCTCGGTATGTCAATTTAAAGAAATCAAGCGCAAATTTTGTCGGCCTCTGCCCTTTTCATGGAGAGAAAACGCCATCATTTAACGTCAACCCAGCATTGGGTATTTATAAATGTTTTGGGTGCGGAGTTACTGGAGATGTGATCAAGTTTATTCAAGAAATTGAACATATAGAATTTCCTCAGGCACTCGAAAAATTGGCAGATGAGTTTGGCGTGAAGTTACATAAAGCAGATGATCCTAACGTCAAGTTAGTTGGTAAGTTGCGGGAAATTAATAAGTTGGCGGCTGAATTCTTCCATTACATGCTGACTAAGCACCCTTCGGGTGTTGATTGTTTGGAATACACGCTAAAAAAACGTAGACTATCAAAAGAGACTATCGTTGCAAATAAGATAGGTTTTGCTCCGAAAGATAGTTTTGTCTTACAAAATTTTCTTAAGAAAAAAGGGTTTACACTTCAAGAGATTCATGATGCAGGGTTAATAAATGAGAAAGGTTATGATAAATATACCGACAGATTGATGTTTCCGGTATTTGATCTGAGTGGGCACGTCGTTGCGTTTAGCGGAAGGGTCTACAGAAAAGAAGATGAGCGACCAAAATATTTGAACTCTCCTGAAACTTTAGTATTTAAAAAACGTTTTACGCTGTTTGGGCTTTATGGTGCCAAAGATCAAATAGCTAAACAGAATATTGCGATACTTTGTGAGGGCCAAATAGATGCCATCGTTTCGCAACAGGTTGGGGTTAAGCATACTGCCACACCACTTGGTACGGGGTTAACAGATACTCAACTCTCAATATTAAGTAGATTTACAAAAAATGTTGCCTTTTGTTTTGATAATGATGCTGCTGGGCAGAAATCAATAATGCGTGGCGTTCAGTTGGCGCTTGCGCAAGATATGAGGCCTTTTTTGATTCTCTTGCCAGAAGATGTCAAAGATATCGATGACTTAGTACAAAAAAGGCCAGACGATTGGATTGATAGAGCGACTCATCCACTAGATTTTTTTGAGTACCAGATTACGCAATTGAAACAGTTGATTAAAAAAGATATGGCGACATTTGAGAAACGTTTGCAAGAAGTTCTTGCAGTTGCCGGAGCAGCCACAGAATTGAAGCAAGGGATTATTGCGAAGCAATTCGCGGAATCGTTAGGATTAGGTGAGCAGGGACTTTTAGCTGCAATGCGCAAATCGGCACCAGTGAGTCTCATTCGTGATGAAATGAAGCAAAAACAAGGGGCGCTAACTACTGCAGAATATGTTTTGAGCGTGGTTATCGCATTTCCTCTAGTGACTTTGGTCATGGGTAATATCGAAAAAGTATCGCTTTATTTTGTGACTGCAGATCAACAGCAATTGTTCAGAAAGTTGTATGAGTTCGCAAAATTGCACGAGAATATAGTTACTAGCGTTCAAGATAAAAAGACAAAAGAATTGCAGGTTTCTTGGGAGATAGTCTATGGTAGATTTTTAAATGAATTAATGGCAGATTACTCACTATACTTAGGTAAAATTCAAGAAGAAGAGCCGTCATTGGCGACTCTTCTCGAGCGGGTTGGACTTGCGGAACAGACCTCGAATATTTCGATAACTGATGAAATCGTGACCGATTTTTTCCAGGCCTGGATTCGCTTACAGCGCCAAATGGTTAATGCGCGACTCGAAATGTTAAGAAAAAAACTCGGTGCTGCAGAATTATCGCAAGATGAGAAGACAATAGAACAACTGCAAGCAGAAACAATTGAATTGATGATCCTTTTACGTAAAATTGAGAAGAAGACAAAGTAACAGTACAATAGGCTATGATTGTTAATCGTTATTCACTTTCACAAGCTCCAGTAAATCTGCGTAAAGCAGTACTTGTTTGTAATCCGAAGGAGTTGAGCGAATTATTCAAAATTGCAGAAGTATCTGTTAAAACACAATTATTTATTGAGAATGCAGGTGTGTCTGCAGTATGTTTGCAAATTCCAGCGAAGAAATTGCGATATCATGGCGAACAGGTCGTTTCCGAAGGGTATCTTTTTGTAAGACTTCCCCATTCGGCAGAAGAAAAGGAATATTTCGATAATCTAGCTGAGGCGGAAGTTTGGGAAGTTTCTGGTGAAGATGAAGGAATCTTGAGAGTCTCAGGCTCACATCTGTTAGAAATTAAAGAACATGCTGCTAATAAACGAGCAGAAGCACTATGGCGAACACTTCCAGAACAAGAGAAGCGATGGGGAGTGAATAAATTGCCGTTGTTTAGATCAAATTTCTTGTCGATATTTTGGAAAAGTAAAAAAGAAGCCCTTGAACTGCTGTTCGAGCGCTTGCGTATGCGTTATGAAGAAAACAGAACAATGGAAAAAATTGGTCCAGGCATTGTTGTTACTCCCAACTTAGACCATTTGCGCATGCTTTTCGAGGATAATAATGAAGCATTTCAACAAGTGTATGCAAACGCAATCTTGCAAACGCCAGATGGGTATCCTCCGTTGGTGAAATTTGCCAAACAGTCGATCGGATACCAAACGCAGGAGCAGATTACTGGCGTAGATATGTTTATGCAATTAATCAACACAATTGGCCGTGAATCGTTGCCGTATACGATATATTTAGTCGGGGGGTTTGGTAATGTACCATATCAGGCGCGTGATTTCTTTGTAAGTATTTACCCCAATTTAGCGTCGAACTTCGTAGGAATAAGCACTCCGCCGATAGGATTTTTGAAAAATGAACAGATTATGACTGCGATAGTAGAAGATATTAATAAAAAGAAGCCTGATTTGATTTTTGCTGGAATGACTGCTCCCGTGCAGGAGCTTTTTATACAAGAGTTAATAAACCGAAAAGTAAATTTCGGTTTAGGCTTTGGTGTTGGTAGAGCAATCGAGATTCTAACCGGTTTTCAAAAAAAGGAGCCAGCAGTTTTTGAAAAATTGCACGTCAGTTGGATATACAGAGCATTCACCGGAAGCTCAAAAGATATTGTTAGGCGTAATTTTGATCGTGTGAAGAAAGATCTGCTATTCGCTTTCAGAAGGTTGACTAAATAGTCTAATTCCATTGTTATTTAAGAAGGGTAAGTTACTACGCCTGTTTATCAACAACTCGGTACGTCTGTGAAACTGTTGTGGCGCAATCTTTGTTTGGAATATGTTATCCACTCCCGTGAAATAGCCGTGGAATGTATTCAAGCAGCGAAATATTGATAACTCAGTAAAAAAATCTCAACATAAGTGAGAAGAGAGATATGAATAGGAAGGAGGCTTACTCTACCCTTTTGAAGCAATGCTCTCTACAGCGATAGCAGCTTCAGCAGCAGCGGTAACAAGTTGAGCGAATTTGTTTGAAGCGGTGGTACTGTCGCCGGCTGCAAGTATTCCGGGTACTGAAGTTCGTTGCTCTTTATCGACAATTATGAAACCGTGGTCGTCGAGTTGTATCCCGAGGTCGGTAGTCAGTTCAGTTATTGGTTCGTGGCCAATTTCAATAAATACACCTTGAATTGATAATTCAGTGATAGTGCCAGAAAGAATAAGTTTTTCTACAACTTGATTGCCCGTAATTTCTTGTATTTGCGTGCTGAAATGAACTTTGATGTTACTCTTTTCTTCAAGCTTTTTTATCCAATAAGGTTCGGCTCGCAGTTTGTCGCTTCTCACTAGTAAATGGACAGTTGTGCAAAGTTCAGATAAAAATAAGGCTGCAGTTACCGCGGAATCACCGCCACCGACTACCGCAACTTCTTTTCCTTTGAAGAATGCGCCGTCGCAGGTAGCACAGTAAGTGACGCCTTTTCCGTAAAATTCTGCCTCTCCTGTAACATGTAGCTTTTTTCGTTTCATGCCGATTGTTAAGAGAATATTCTTCGCTTTGATTTGTTCGTTTTGCTCGGTTGTAAGGGTGAATGGATATTTTTCTTCGGAATTTTTCTCAATCTTTGCAACTTTACTGTAAATTTCTTCAACACCTAGTTTGATAGTCTGTTGTTGTACTTTTTGCATGAGTTCCATGCCGGTAATTTCCTCGAAACCAGGATAATTCCCTATTATGTGTGCTTCTGCTGTTTGTCCGCCAAAATTATCGCCGAAAATTACAGTTTTCAAACCGTAACGGGCAGCATAAATTGCACCAGTATATCCAGCAAATCCCATGCCAACAATTGCAAGATCATAATTTTTCATATGAATAATTATAACATACCCCCGGGGGGTGTCGTGCGTGCTATACTCTTCTATGAAGGAATTGTTGTCAAAAGTTAGTATTATTTTGGTCGGAGTAATTGCACTTTTTGTCGGTTTTCTCGTTGGTAGATATCTATTCCCTATGCAGAAATCTGACGTTCCTGAGGTAAGTACGCAAGCGATATTGCAAAGTGTTTCTGCGCAAGGTTTTCTCATTACGCAAACGGTAATTTCTAGTCAAGACGTTACCTATACTGTAGATCAAGGCTCAGATTGGTCTAACTTCTGGTGGGGGCATGAAATTACTGCGGAAGCGACAATGCAATCTCATATAGGTATTGACTTATCACAAATGAGTGAGAAAGATGTAGTTGCTGATTCTCGCACGAAAACAGTTTGTTTTAGATATCCAACTCCTGAAATTAAGGAGACTGTAATTATCGGAGATATTGAAGTGATGACAAAAAGTGGAATTTTGAAAAAATTGCTTGCTTCAGACACCAATAATGATTACAACATTGCACTTGCACAGTTAAAAACGAATGCGCAAAAAGCTGCGGCAACTCTACCGAATATGTCTGGTGAAGCATTTGCTAACGCCGATAAGGTTTTGAGCTTTATTGTTTCCGAAACAGGTTATCGTGTCGCGCCAGAGTGCAGAAAATAGCTCAAGAATTGGCTTTTTTGTGATGTGTAGAAATGTTCTTCGCAAGGTAGATGATTTCACCATGCAGTGCTCATAATTTGGTGTATAATGACAAATGGCGAAGAGAGGACGACCATCAAGATCAAAAGAATTGACAATAAAAAGTAGAGAAACACAGGTCTTTATGGGCTTTGTTTTTGTAGTTCTTGGCGTTTCATTATTTATTACGAATAGCCTGACTGGTGCAATTCCTTTATTTATTCAACTCAATTTTGGGCAGACGACTTACATTTTAGGAGTTATCTCTATTGTGCTCGGGTTGCGTTTAATCGGGGTGAAATTGTATATAACGAGTGATCGCTTTCTTATTGGATTGATACTATTATTACTTGCGATGCTCCCCTTGTTTACGTCTATTGCAGTTGGGGGTGATCCACAATTGGCATATTCAGAGGCATTACAAGTTAAAGGCGGTGGTGCTATCGGGGCAATGCTTCATCAATGGTTGGTTGGGTGGCTTGGGCATACGGCGGAAGTGGGTATTTTGTGGGCGATAGTTCTTCTTGCAGCCTCAATTATTAGTGGAATTTCACTAGAACAGGCAGGAGATATTTTGACTGCAATATTTGGATTTATCTGGAATGGTATCCTCGCTTTATTTGGTGCAGCTACGACAAAAGTACCAGATAGTGAAGCTAAACCAGAAATTGTGAATCGTCAAGCAGAACTTAAGAAAGTTCACGATGGTGTTGCTGGGCAAACTGACGAATCGAAAGAATTAGAAATTGAGAATACACTAAATCCTAGCATTAAAGAAGTTGATGTCGCCGATGTGGATCTGCCAGAGTTAGATGCAGACAAAGGGCCCACCAAACAAGATGCTGGACATAGAATATCAATGAGTTTTGGTCCAGATTTACGAGGTGGTGGTAAAACAGGTCTTGATGACGCAGAAAGTGACTCGTTGCAGGTTTCTGATTTAGAACAAGATTTTTCTTCGCGATATGAGCCAAAATTTGTGACTTGGTCAAATGTTCCAATGAATCTGCTCGACCCTGCTGTTCCTGAAAATATGCAAGAAGACGATCTCCTTGAAAAGAGTAAATTGATCGAAAAAACTCTCTCTAGCTTTAAGATTCAAGCTCGGGTAGCAAAGGTTTTTGTTGGTCCGTCAGTAGTGCAATATGCGTTGAACCTTGCGGTTGGAACTAAAGTTTCAAAGGTAAAGAATCTTGCTAAAGATATCGGGTTAGCTCTTGCAGCTTCTTCAGATACAATTCGTATCGAAACAATTGGTGGAACATCGTTAGTTGGTATAGAGGTCGCTCGAAAATCGGCACGTATGGTTCGTGCAAGAGAAATCATTGAATCGGGTGAAATGTCTCGACAAGTTAAGAAGTTACCACTTGCTCTTGGCGCCGATATTCGCAATGATATTGTTGCAATTGATCTTGATTCCATGCCACATATCCTGGTTGCCGGTTCGACTGGTACAGGTAAGTCAGTCGCGATAAACACCATCATTGTTGGGTTACTCTCGAAATTTACACCAGATGAGTTACGTTTGATCTTGGTTGATCCAAAGATGGTAGAAATGGCACTTTATAATGGCATGCCATACTTGATTACTCCAGTTATCACCGACATGGATAAAGTCATTGGTGCTTTAGACTGGGCAATTGATGAAATGACTAAACGTTACAAGCTCTTCAAAGAGAAAATGGTGCGTAAATTAGAAGAATTCAATGAAAAGTCAGAATACAAGCTTCCGCACATTATTGTTGTGATCGATGAGATGGCAGACCTTATGTTGACTAAAGGGAAAGAAGTTGAACAGAAGATAGTTAGATTGGCACAGCTCGCGCGTGCGACTGGAATTCACTTGATTTTGGCAACGCAGAGGCCTAGCGTTAATGTTATTACTGGGTTGATTAAAGCAAACATTCCTGCGCGAATTGCCTTGGCAGTAACAAGTGGTGTTGATTCGCGCGTTATTATCGATCAACAAGGTGCAGAAAGCCTTATTGGAAAAGGTGATATGTTAGTGAAATCGCCAGATAACTCGAAAATACGACGTGTTCAGGGTGCTTTTGTTTCAACAAAAGAAGTTCAAAAAGTTACTGATTATATTCGCGAACATGCTGAAAAACTTGATCCTGGTGGAGATTGGTATATGGCAGGATTTGAAGAATTTATTGCTGGCAACGGCATGACTGCAGGTGGAATTGGTACAAATGTCGAAGATGCTGAATTAAATGACCCAGTTTTCCGCAAAGCTGTTGAGGTCGTCATTAGTCAAGGGAAAGGTTCTGCCTCAACTCTACAACGATACCTGAAAATTGGTTTTAATAAAGCTGCACGCTACATCGATATGATGGAAAACTTGGGGATTGTTGCTGCATCAAATGGGAGTAAGCCACGTGAAGTTTTGGTGAGTAGTATCTCTGAAGTTGAAGAACTGAACAATTAGCCTAAGGTTTTGTGTGTAGTGATTATCACTCTATTTCTCCTGTTGCAATGAATGTGGCAATTCTATTTCGAAATGCTTCAATAACTAAAGCATCGGTTATTACCAAATCACCTTCTTTCTGTGAGATTTCTACTTCTTCGGGTAAAAGTTCTGCCAGACGTAAAATAGCAAAATGCTCATCGATAGCTGCAAGAGCATTTTTAATGGTTTGTTGGCGTGGGAAAGTAAGTTTTGCGGAATTCTCTGCGGTTGTAATTGTCAGTAATGAGTGTCGGAAGGCATGAAGAACTAAAGTTTCAATATTTGCAAATTCTTCAGGCAATTCAGTTTGAACGTTAAGCTCAAGATGATGCTGTATTTCATACTGAGCGTCTGATGTTCTTAATGTGCGCTGGCTTCTTGAATTTACACTCGGAGATGAGGGGCTTGGTTGTTCATCGGAGGATTGAATATTTCTGGAAATGGTAAGCAGTTCTGTTCCGATATAAAGGGTTGGTTCACCATTAAGAAATCGCGATCCGTTTGAATTTCCTTCTGCTTGAAAGGTAAAGCTTGTTGCACTATTTTGGTTTTCAACTAAGGCAGTATATTCATAGGTTGGTTGTTCATGTATTGGAGCTGCTTCTGTTAGGGTTAATGTTAAAGGAAGTTTCCTTGTTTGCGAAGAAATTACTTCATGAAGTATTACGGGTTGAGTACTAAGAAGTTCATTAAAACATCTAACTACGTGTTTGTGAATGGTGTAGGTATGTATAGGTGGAATTTCAATTTCAGCAGAATTAATGGTAGGAGCTTGCAGAGAAGGTTTGTTGTCTGACATCGGAAGAAAGTTTGACATAATCAATAAATTTTTGTCTTATAGTGTAATTATACTCTTTTCACATGGTTGAGTAAATATGAGTTATAATTGTCTAGTAAACTAATTGTTGAATTATGAATGACTTCACTTTGTACAATCCTAATCGCTACATTTTTGGTAAGTCAGCTATATCTCACATTGCTGAACAAGTCGCCAAATTTGGTAAAAAAGTATTCCTCACGTACGGTGGTGGTAGCATAAAAAAGAACGGTACCTACGATAAAGTAATGGCTCAACTGAAAGATTGTGAAGTGCTGGAATTCGGGGGAATAGAACCAAATCCACATGTTGAAACATTGCGAAAAGCAATTGAATTAGCGCGAGAATTTGAACCAGATATTATCCTTGCTGTTGGTGGCGGAAGTGTGATTGACGGATCAAAATTAATCGCAGGGGCAATTCACTACTCTGGCGATGCGTGGGATATCGTTGAAAAAAAGAATATAACTGGGCAGAAAATCGTTCCTTTGGGCTGTGTTTTGACGATGGCTGCTACTGGTACCGAAATGAATGGCAATGCAGTTATCACAAGATGGGAAACAAATGACAAAGATTATTTCTCTGGCGAAGAGTATATTCCGGCATTTTCAATTGTTGACCCCCAAGTAATGCAAAGTTTACCAGCTGATCAAACGGCATACGGCATTGTTGATGCCTATTCACACGTGCTGGAGCAATATCTTACAATCGACATTTCTAGCCCAATTCAAGAGCGTTTCTCGGAAGGGATCTTGTGTACATTAATAGAATGGGGGCCAATGGCCGTTTCGAATCTAGAGAATTATGAAGCCCGTGCCAATATTGCCTTTGCAGCCACGATGGCGCTAAATGGGCTAATTGGAGTTGGCGTCTCTCAAGATTGGCTTACCCACGATTTAGAACACATGTATAGCGGCTTGTACAATATTCCACACGGAGCAGGGCTTGCGATTATTCATCCTCGATATTTAGCAACGATTGCGGTTCAGAAGAAACTAGCAAAAATGGTTCAATACGGTAAACGCGTCTTTGGCCTTACCGGTACTGATGCCGAGATTGCAAAGAACGCAGCGCAAAAGACTTTTGATTTCTTTGCATCGTTAGGAATAAAAATGACATTTACAGAGTGGGGATTGTCGCCTTCGGAAGTTAACAAAATCATTGAGAAGTTGCCGAATGCACCTAGTAGTGACATTCCAGTTGCTGATGAAGAAATGGTAGCACTTTTACGAAACTGCTATTAATTCTTTGCAAAAAGCCTTTTAATTCCAGTCTTTTCGAGAATTTTCTCGAGAGTCATAAACTGTTCCCAAACAGATTTTGTTATGACGAGATAAAGAAGTCCTGATCCCAAGGCTGTCACTGTTGCCAGGATGAGAACAGAAATTGTTTTGGTTGTATCCATGGTGTAATCCATAAAGCGATATAAGGCATAACTTCCGGCAAAGGTGACGATACTTGCGAGTGCTAGTAAGCGTAACGATGCGAATAGCTTGTTGCGAAGTCCATAAGCTAGAAGACCAATTTTCTTTGAAAGAAGGAAGAAGCTGACAGCAACTTCAATAAATAAGCCGGCTGATATTCCGAATGCTAAGCCTGCGACTGCAGCAAATGAGCCATTTCGTGCGAAGAACCAAGAAAAGAGTGTCGGGATTGAAGAGAGCCATAATTCTGGTGCTTTTAGAATTGCGAGAATGTCATGGTAATGTGAAAAAAAGTTGGTAAATCCGATACTGAAGAGAATATTTAGTGTTACGCCAACGAAGCTGACGATTAGTGGCGTTCGTGTATTATGTATTGCGTAAAATGTACGAATATTTAGCGCTGCCATCGCCTGCAATAAGATAGCAGGGGTAAAAAACACCAGGGTAAAACTCGTCACAATTGTGGCGGTCCAGGTAAATTGTCCGGCACCGAAGATTAATCGAACGATTGGAAGGCGGAGAACAATGAACAAAATCATTATTGGAATAGCCACAAAACACAATAGCAAGAGTGCTTTCCAGTATAGTTTATTTAGAGATTCATAATTATCATTCTCATTTGCTTTATCATTTAAATGCGGAAATATGGCCTGCAAAAAACTTCCTGAGAGAATGTCTACTGGTACTGAATGAAGTGAGCTTGCAAACCAATATACTGAAAGGGCTCCAGCTCCGAGCGTAAAGCTCCAAAAGGTATTGAACATTATGGCAATCTGCTCTACTCCAAGCCCAAAAATTCGGGGGAGTGAAAGTTTTCCGATTTCTTTGACGTAGTTATTAATTTTAAAAGACCAGGAATAATCATTATCATGTAGATTGAAAATGCCGATCAATTGGGTAACAAAATGTAATACTGTACCAAGTAGCACAGAATAGCTCAATGCATAAATACCGAATTCAGGTGCAAATTTTACGAACCCAATGATACCAATCACAATACCAATGTTGTACATTACTGGTGCCAATGCAGTCGTAATGAAGCGTTTATGAGCTTGTAAATATGCGCCAAAAACGCTACTTACTGCGAGAAGTAGCGGTGACAAAAGCATTAATCGTGAAAGGTTGATAAACAGCGCCTCGTAATATTCTGCTGAACCTTTTGACAGTACCAAAGAAATGTTAACTGCTCGCATTACCTCCTTTGAGGAGAACAAGTAATGCGCAATCCATGGCATTGCGAAGTAAATTACTGCCAAAATCGCAAACATTGCAACAAATAGAATGGTAATAACGGTATTGAGTGTTGTATGCAATTCTTTTTGCTCATTTTTACGAATCATCTTGATAAAAATTGGCACCAATGCTGCATTTACGGTGCCAATAACAAGAAGTGCAAAAACAAGATCGGGTAATGCAAAAGCTGCGCGAAAAACGTCTAACTCTTGGCTGACACCGAAGATTCTTGCCATGAAGTGCAGCTTTACAAAACCGATGACTTTACCTAAGAGTGTGGTCCCAACTAAGATAATTGACGCGCTTCCGATTTTGCTTTCAAAAATCGACAATTTACTCTTAATATCTGACAATTTCATAGTTATTGCGGTGTTAAAATTTCAATGCCAGAAGGAGTTTGCAAATTGCTCCATAAATAGGTAAATCCGCCGAAGCAAAAGATGCAAAATGCGATAAAAAGTATGTAAAACCAAATATTTTGAGGAGATTCTGTAATAGTTTTCTTCATGGCTGTGGTCATTATACTAGAACGGAACAAACTCGGAAACATAACAGGTCATTATTAATTTTGAATTGAAATTTAATAGTTAATAATTAATAAGTATTATCTCCATAATCCCCTCTTCTCTTCTCTTGCGAGTTGTTGCGCAGCAAGAAATTTTGTTTGAAACATAACATTCGGTTGTATCGTGAGTATTGTTGCGTACCCCATTCTAATAATTGCGTAGTTAACCATAGTACCGTCTTCAAGATAAACATAACTTAATCGCCTGCCATATTTATCAAGTTCTGCGACATCTTGAAATAGGTATACGAACTTGTTGAGCACTAACATTTCATTTACTTTTGTTGCTTCTGGTCCGAACGGTTCATTTGTGCCGTTACCTTGATGCTGAATTTCTGGTGTATCTATGCCAATATAGCGAACAGTTATTGTTTCTTCATCTTTAGTTACTTTAATTGTGTCACCATCAACAATATCATGCACAAAGACCTTTGTACCTTTTTTCAGGTCGACATCAGCCTTTAAGAGTTGATTTTGCTCATTTAATTGAAGAAATTCAGTTTCATAATTGTTCGCCTCTGTCTTTTGTGTCGGATTAAGAAACACAACAAACAAACTAATAATTGCAATGAATGTAATTACTAGATTAACCGTACTTCTTCCGAAAAGTTTCGAAAGAAGGCTCTTATTTACATTTATGCGAATTTCTTTTTGCATTCCTGTAATATTGTAAAGAAATAATCAATTTCAGTTATCGTATTGTAAAAACTAAGTGATGCTCTAATCGAGTGTTGCACGCCGAGAGCTTGATGTAATGGCTGCGCGCAGTGGTGCCCTGCTCTTACGGCTATTCCAGCGTTATCTAGAAAATCGGCAACATCATGGGGATGCAGTGATAAAGAAAGGCTAAAAAGTGGAATATCCAAGTTTTTTTCATCAGAAAGCAATTTAACTGATGGATCAAACTTTTTGTATTCAGCTAATTTCTGCAAAAAATGTTGGGTAAGAATTTTTTCTTTTGTAAGAATATCTTCTCTCCCGATTGTATCAATGTAGCGCAATGCAGCACGTAATCCTGCAATTCCTGCGGTATTTGGGGTCCCTGCTTCAAATTTTTCCTCATTCGTTTTGAATGTGTAGTCGGTAGTACTGACCTGTGAAATCATTCCTCCCCCAATATTTTGAGGTTCCATTTGTTGCAGTGTTTCTTTTGAAGCGACTAGCATACCAACGCCTTCTGGCGCAAAAAGCTTGTGACCTGAAGCAACCAGAAAATCAATCTTATGTTGTCGAAGAGAAATCATTTTGTGTGGAAGTAGTTGCGTAGCATCAATAAGGACCTTACATGCATATTTCTGCGCAAGTTGACTGATTATTTCGAGGTCAGTACATAAGCCTGTAACATTTGAGCAGGCGGTAATTGCAATATAGGCGCCGGGATGTTCAGAAACTAATAGAGCTAAGCTTTCGTAGTTGATTTCCCCGGTGTTTTTTACAGGTGCGATTTCTAGAGAAATTTGCTTGTTTTTGTGTAAACGTAACCAAGGTAAGAAATTAGCATGATGTTCTACCTGAGTCGTGATTACTGTTATTTTCTCACCTTTTCTCACTAAGTCTGCAAAGTAGTAGGCAATCATATTGAGCGATTCAGTCGCGTTTTTGGTAAAAACAGTTGAGTAATTTTCTGGGGCGTCGATAAATTGTAAAAATGAGGTTCGTGTATTTTCAATGATTTGCGATGCTGTAAGCGCTAAAGAATGTGTTCCTCTCCCTGGATTGCCGTTGTTTATTTGATAATGCTCGCTTAGCGCAGCTATCACTGCCTTTGGTTTTGGTGTTGTTGCAGCATTATCGAAATATACCAACTCGTGGTCGTTAATTATCTTTGTAAGTAAAGGAAAATCGCCTGATAGGTTGTTCATATTTGCCCTGAAATACGATATAATTCAGTAATTCAATTATAGCACGAAAATGTGAAACGAATACTTTGGCAATTACGCCTAAAAATAAGAGCTTTGGTTAGAAATGTGATAAGGCGTGTTCGAAGTGTCTTTTTTCCAATAAGTGTTAGTTCATTGAAGCAGGCAGAATATCAAAAGCTTCCAGCGCCAATAGCATGGGAGAAAATTGCACAAAACCGCGATTTGCACGTTGAAATTGGTTCAGGTCACGGCGAGGTGTTATTAGCGAATAATAAAGAGAAGTCAATCATTGTTGGGTATGAAATTAAATCACGTTTCTTTAGACTTTCACAACGAAAAACTCGCAAGCGCCAAGACATTTTCATTTACAAAGGAAATGGCTATGAATCAACACTTTCCCATTATAAAAATGCAAGTATTTCAACAATCTTTATACTTTTCCCTGATCCCTGGCACAAAGCGAAGCATAACAAAAGAAGACCGTTGATAGCAGAATACTTTTTAGCAGTAGCACAAAAGTTGAAAAATGATGGAAGAATTGTAATTGCGACTGACTGGCCAGATTATGCTGAATTCATTAAAAATGAGGTCGCAAAAATCACAGAAGTTTATGAGGTAGCTGTTCGACCGTATAATCCGGAAGAATTCGACTTACCAATAACGCATTATCACCAGAAATGGGTACGAAAAGGTAGATCATTTACTGCTTTCGTATTACAAAAAAGATAGTGATCACAATTGTCATGTCACAATTGATTTGTGAGAAGACAAGAAGTGCCTACTCCTGAACGGAAATTGTGTACAGAAAATTGGTGGGTTCGTAGTGTAGATAAATTGTGGCGTTTTCTGGGCTTCTATCGCTGTGCTGGATGCGATAAGTTTTCGTACACTCTTTGTAACACATGTTGTGACAGATTGACCTTTGCTGTGCCTACTTGTTGTCGTTGCGGAAAATTTTCAAGGAATGGTACGATTCACCAAATCTGTGTACCTAATTCGCAATTCTATCAAAAAACAATATCATTTTTCTCATACACAAAAGTTGTAAAAAGTCTTTTTGCTGCCTATAAGTTTCGGCGACAATTTCAATATCAGCAGGTATTAGCCGAGTTAATCAAACAATACTTTTTGCTTGACCCTTTTCATTTATTGTCGTGTAACTTTAATTCTGGCGACAAAATTGCACTTATACCTGTGCCAATGCACAAAAGAAAGCAGAGTGACCGTGGATTTTCACCAGCATATGAACTCACTCTCCTACTCTACCGTGAATTCTTTCAGAATTTTAGCAACGAAATTGAAATTTTTGGGCATACTATAACCAAAGTAACTGACAGTTCTGCTCAGTCTTCGCAGAAGCACCGTAATAGGATGCTTTCACTTCAGCGGTCTATACAAATTTTGCCAGAAAATGTGTCGGAAGCTTCGCGACTTCTAAAATTCGCACCAACAAAACTTGTTATTGTCGATGACATTTTAACTACTGGCGCGACCGCAACGGTTGTTATTGAATCTTTAGCAAAAAATTTACCAGAACTATGCAAAAACACAGAACGAATAGTAATAACGTTTGCTAGAAGCGATAAAAAGCTTTACTAGACAACAATTTTCAGTTGTAGCGGTGTTTTTTCTGCGCCTACTTCAACAGTCGTAAAACCTGCGCCTTCAGGAGAAGTTGCTAGGATACTAACTTCACTTAAGAATGTCGTTGTTGCCAACTTTTCCTGATACTTGTTAATCATTTCATTGAGTTTTTTCTCTTCGCTGTAAACTTCAAGTTTTGCTCTTTGTCCAATTGCAAGGTTAGCATTCTTTCTAGCTGCCTGAACAGCACGAGAAATCTCGCGCAGTAGCCCCATCTCTGCAAGTTCTGGCGTAATCTCAGTTTCGAGCCCAATAGTAACATCCTTTTCTGATTTGGTAACAATAGTAGTTGATTCTGGCATTACTTCAACCATTTCTACTGATTGCACATTGAGTTCTTCAGCGATTAAATCGAGATATTCCTGCTCAAGTTTCTTGTCAGCCTGATACATTACTTTTTGGAGAGGTTGCTTCAATGCTAATGCTTTTTCAACACGAATGTTCTGCCCGAGTGAGGCAACTTCACGAGTAAATTCCATTGTGGTTAACGCCTTTTCTTCTGCGGTTGTCAAAGCATTCACTTCTGGATACAACTCAAGATGCACAGATTCAAGCGTTAAGACAGTTGGTGCACCTTTTCTCAATTCTTGATAAATGTAATCGGCTATAAATGGCACTATGGGAGCAAAGATTTTTGCCACTGAAACAAGAACCGAAAAGAGCGTTTGTAACGCAGCTTTATCACCTGCAACGAATCTTTCTCGTGAACGACGAATGTACCACGTAGAAATGTCATCTATAAGAGGTTTTATCTCAGAAACAGCCTTTGGTACATGATAGGAACTTAGATGTTTATCAATATCAATGGCGGTCTTTTTAATTCGTGCAAGTACCCATTCATCGAGAACAGTTGGGGTAACTTTCGTTTCTGTAGCGTCAAAATTGTGTTGATTAGCGTATAGAGCGAAATATTTGTACACATTCATAAGTGGGAGTAAAACGTCTTTTATCGGCTGCGCAATTGCTTCTTCTGAAACGTTCAGATCTTCGCCAACCGGAAGAACGCTACCTGCGACATAAACTCTAAATGCATCTCCCCCATATTTTTCAATTACTCCCTTTGGATCAGGATAATTCTTGAGACTCTTGCTCATCTTTCTGCCGTCAGTACCTTTGATAGTTCCTGTTACGATGACATTCTTAAACGCATTCGATTTGAAAAGAATTGTTGAAACAACGTGCATGACATTGAACCACGCTCTTGTTTGTCCAACATATTCGATAACGAAATCTCCTGGGAAATTGTTTTCAAATTTCTCTTTATTTTCGAAAGGATAGTGATATTGAGCAAAAGGCATTGATGCCGATTCAAACCAACAGTCTAAAACTTCTGGGACTCGTGTCATCGTACCTTTCTGGCATTCTTCACATTTCCACGTATGCGTATCAATGTATGGACGATGCAGGTTGTCTATTTTCTTTCCTGATTTTGCTTCAATTTCTGCAATTGAGCCCATGACTTCACGATGGTGACAGGTTGGTTCGGAACATTCCCAAATAGGCATAGGTGTCGCCCAGTAGCGGGTTCGTGAAAGTCCCCAATCAGGGAAGGTTTTGATCGCTTCGCTGAATCTACCGTATTTTAGATGTTCTGGAACCCAGTTGATGTTTTCGTTGTTTGCAAAAAGTTGCTCCTTTATCTGTTGAATATCGACATACCAAGCGCCTTGAGCCTTGTAAACAAGTGGCGTTTTACAGCGATAACAGATTGGATAACTGTGAGTGATTCTCTCCTCTTTGTATAAAATACCTCGTTCCTTTAGATTCTCGGTTATTGCTGGATCAGCCTTTTTGAAATAAATGCCCGCATAATCGGCTACTTCTGAAATAAACTTTCCTTCATCATCAATGGTTTCGTGCATCGAAAGGCCAATTTCTTTTCCTAGTGCGGTATCATCTTCACCGAATCCTGGTGCCATGTGAATGATTCCCGTACCATCTTCAATACTGACGAAATCTGCGTGATAGATTTTGAAATCCTTGTCACCTGCTGGGAAGTAGTTGAACAGCGGTTTGTAGGTATTGCCAACTAATTCTTTACCTTTATAGGTATCAACTACCGTAAAGGGAGTTTCCTTTAACACTTTTTCTACTAAATTTGCAGCGAGAATGACATATTCCTCACCAATTTTGGCGGTAACGTAGTCTTGTTCTTTATCTACAACAAGTGCTGTATTGGCCGGCAGCGTCCATGGAGTCGTTGTCCAGGCCATTACAGAAACCTTAGGTTTGCTAATGTTAGGCTCTACTGTTTGCTCATTGATAATTGAAGATTGATAATTAACAATTGAGGGTTTGTTCTCTAGGATGTCTTTCAAGCAGTTCCTTGTTGGAATATGCATGTCGTTCCATGGAATATCGTTTTTGTCGAACCATTCAATGTTTTTATCAAGTCCCGCTTCGTCGGTAACTTTAATGTCACCTGTAACTTTCGCCTTAAAATGGTGAGTCTTGAACAATCTACCTTCGAAAATATCGATTGCGTAACCATAATATTCAAGAGCAGCAATATCGCAACCTATCTCCTCTTTAATCTCTCGGGCAACCGTGTTTTTTAAGTCGCCATTATCTTGCTCTTCATATTTTCCCCCGACGATTCCGTATACTCTATCTCGACCAGGTTCGTTTCTGCGAATCATCATTACTTGGCCCTTTTCATTTTCAATAACAACACCTGCGCCAACTCCGGTTTTGTAGTAATTCAATTCGAATTTAACAAAGACGGCTGGATCTTCCAGATCTGCATACGAGTTATCCATTGCAATCTCGAAGTTAGAAAGTGGAGTTCCACATCGAGTGCAGTACAAAGAAACTCGTTTTCCTTGATAGACAAGCCCTTTTTCGAAGAATTGTTTGAAAACCCACATAACGGTTTCCATGTAATTCAAATCCATTGTTCGGTAGGGCTTTTTCATGTCAACCCAACGTGCAATTCTGTCGATATACCATTCCCATTCACCAGAAACGTCGGTTACGTAGGAATAGCAAGAATCGATAAATTGTTGGATACCAATCTTAGTTTCGATCTCACGACGATTTTTAGTTTCGAATTTGCGTTCAACAATTTCTTCAATTGGCAAACCGTGACAGTCCCATCCCCAAACGCGTTTTACTCTCTTTCCTTTCATTGTTTGATAGCGAGGAACGATGTCTTTTATGATACTTCCGAGTAAGTGTCCGTAGTGAGGAAGTCCTGTAACGAATGGAGGCCCATCATAGAAAATGAAATGATCTTTTTCAGAACGGCTGGTAATAGATTTCTCAAAAATGGAGTTTGATTTCCAATAATCAAGTATCGGTTGTTCCACCTCGTTGTAAAACGAGCGTACATTGGGAACTGAAAAAGAAGATTTAGTCATTGGGTATTATAGCGATTAATGCGGTAAAGTGGTAGAGCTATTGAGATAAATTAACGTGCGACTTGTCTCAATGTTTGCAGGAAGTTTAGTCCCTGAAAATAGATGAAAAGGTCTTTTTCGTAAAGTAATTTTTCAAAAGTCTTTTCTTCGCTATAAAGTGGCGCGGTGAAATAAAATATTACCGCTGAGAGCAATTGAGCCTGTTTACGAGTGTAAAGGTCGGCAGAATTAAGAGGGTTAGGGTTTTCTGCAATATAAGGAAATGGAAAGTTTTTGATTAAAAAGTTTGCCGGCATCTGTGGAAATTCCGAGACAATTACGGAGTGCAATTGGTTTAATACATGCGTCGAAAAAGTAGGATCAATTGTCTTCACAATATTCAACAATCGTTTTGCATTTCGAAACTTCTCTGATTTGGGCATGCAAGAAAGAATTCCACGGGCAACTTTGAGTGCGTAAAATTCTGGAGGATATTCACTGGTCTGACAATTCGCATCGCGAATATGCATTCCTATATATTCGAAAAACTGGTCGATATACTCTTCTGAATGTTTTCTGATCCAAGTATCTCTGTAGAAGTAAAGTGTTGGTAATTCATATAATTTTTTTGCGTTGAGTAAGTGCGCAGTAACCCGGGGGAGAAAGTATTCTTTATTACTGAGACCAACAACCGATGAAGGAGTATTAATCCACATACTAACGTTGTTGGGATTATCTACCTCTTTAACCTCGTTAAATATTCCTCGAAGAAACGGCCCTCCGTCAGTACTTACGTTAGCCAATTCAGTAACAACAAGAGCTTCAACACGTGAAATTGGGGAGGTCTTTGGCAGTTCAATCGTTTGAGCCACTGCAGTAGTATAAAAGATTTGCTTATGAATCGCAAAATTATGAAATTCGCTAATACTTACATTACTTGTATAATTGGTTATGACAACAACTCAGCTTTCTACTCTTTTTTCTGCAATAGAAACGACTCCAAAAAGACTCGAAATGCAGGCATTACTCACAGATTTTTACGCAAATGCTTCTTCTGAAGAGGCTGCAATAGTGTCGTATTTACTTATTGGCCGATTGGTGCCTGATTTTATTGCGGTTGAGTTCCAATTATCAGACAAAACATTGCGTGCAGTAGTTGAAGAACAACAAGATCAGGATATCTCAGAAAAATTGGCTAAATTGGGGGACATTGGTTCAGTTTGGGAAGCCTCGTCTACGACATCGGGTGAAATAACGGTAGAAGATTTGTATCAGAAACTCTGGGAAATTGCCCAAACAACCGGAACTGGCTCTCAGAAGAAAAAACAGGAATTGATTAAGAAATTGTTGCAACAAGTATCACCTCTTTCAGGAAAGTACGTATTGCGAATTATGAATAGTAAATTGCGATTAGGGGCGAGTGAACGAACTATTTTAGAAGCTCTGGGAAAATTACCAGGTGGAGAAATCGAGAAATTAAAGGAATTGTATGCTAATACGAGCGATATCGGTCACACAGCATTTCTTTTCAAAAAATACGGAACTGAATGTTATAAACAAGCTTCGTTTCAGCCTGGTGTTCCTGTGTCAGCAAAGTTGGTTGAACGTGAAGATTCAATTGAATCGATATTTAAGCGAATTCCTGCTCCACTAGAAGAACCGAAATATGATGGCTTACGCATACAAATACACGTATTTCGAACCGATGCAGCAAAAGTTGCGTATGCAGAACGAGTGTGGGCAAATAATTATCAATTATCAATTACCAATGCTCAATTAAAAGACGAAAAGGCAGCGACATTGTCACTCTTTGCCGAGCCGGTCGAACTGAAAGAAGACGAATTTACTGTGCAATTGTTCTCTCGCAATCTTGAGAATATGACTGAAATGTTTCCTGAAGTGGTTGAAGCAGCAAAGAAGTTACCTGAGCAATATTCGAGAAAGTTCGGTGAAAAGGTAGATTCCATTGTCCTAGATGGTGAAGTTATTGGTTACAACGATGTAGTTCAAGAATATCTTCCTTTTCAGCAGACAATGACTCGAAAGCGCAAACATGACGTTGGCAATGCCTCAGATGCCGTACCAGTCAAAGTTTTTTCCTTCGATATTTTGTTGCTAGGTGATCGCAATCTTATGGCTCTTCCATTGCGTGAGCGTAAGGCACTACTAACATTTCTTGATGAGAATGCTGATGTGCAGCAAACAATTGTTAAGACACCAATCCATGAGCCAAAGACTCTTGAAGAAGGTGAGAAAATCTTCGAAACATACATTGCGCAAGGATTAGAAGGCGTAATATTTAAAGATAGTGATTCTGTTTATACTCCAGGAACTAGGAATTTTGATTGGTTAAAATTCAAACGAGCAATGCGTAGCGATCTTGCGGATAGCGTTGATATTGTACTTTTAGGGTATTATCGAGGCGAGGGAAAACTGGCAACTTTTGGTATTGGAGCTCTTCTTGCAGGTGTATACGACCGAAAAAGTGACAAATTCTTAACGGTGACAAAAATAGGAACAGGAATTACCCATGAACAGTGGCAATCGATCAAAATCGCTTGTGATGCCGTTAAAAGTGACCGCCATTTGGACAATGTTATCGTTCCAAAATCATTAGAGCCTGATGTTTGGCTTTTACCTTCATTGGTAGTTGAGGTCGAGGCAGATGAAATTACGAAAAGTCCGTTGCATACGTCAGGATATGCTTTGCGATTTCCAAGATTTAAGAAATTCCGTGAGAAAAAGGCTGAAGATGCAACAACAATTGAAGAACTCAAAGAAATAGCCAAGATCTAATTATTAATTATTGATCTTCAATTCTCAGTGATAAGTGCGTTCTGCTAGATATTTTTGTATTGATAATTGAAAATTAATAATTATGAATTAATTATGGTATCCTACAGTATCGGCGTATTGTTACTATAAGTAATTTCTATCGTAAATAAAGAATGGCAAGTTCATCTGAAATTGTCCCGCTTACTCATCTTGTAGTAATTCCTGATGGCAATCGTCGATGGGCAAAATCGCGTAATCTTCCCGCTTGGGAGGGGCATCGTCGAGGTGCAGAAAATACACGACAGGTACTTGATGCATGCAAAGAGAAAAATGTGAAATATCTTACTTTGTGGGGATTTTCAACAGAAAACTGGAAACGCGATAAGCAGGAAGTTGATTTTTTGATGAAACTATTCAAAGAGTTTCTGGTAAAAGAACGTGATGAAATGATTAAGTCAAAAGTGCGTTTTAGACACTTAGGGCGTAAAGATCGCCTAGATAGTGATTTGCTTCAGATGATAACATCGCTAGAAAATGAAACAAATGACTTTTCTGATTGGCATTTGCAAATAGCCCTTGATTATGGTGGAAGAGATGAAATCGTACGTGCAACGCAAAAGATTTTGGCTTCGGGTTTGCAGCCTGCCGAGGTAACACTCGATGTTTTCGCAAACTATCTCGATACCGCAGGTATACCTGATCCTGATTTAATAGTGAGAACTTCTGGTGAGCAACGACTTTCGGGAATGATGCCATTTCAAGGAACATATGCAGAATTGACTTTCGTGCCATTGCTATTTCCCGATTTCACGAAAGACAAAGTACTTGCGGTAATTGATGAATATTATCAGCGTCAGCGCCGTTTCGGAGGGAGTTAGTCGTCTAAAAGCTTATTCATAACGACATTTCTTGAAATTTGCGCTAATATAGTCGTATGAATCCGTACGGAAGGAAATTTCTGTTATTAGTTTTGGTTATTGGGGTTTGGTATGCTTTGTACGTACTTTTTCAAACTGGAATTGTTCAAACAGTTGGAAATTGCCCTACTCCATCTGGTTCTGCCCCAACTGGAGTAATTCCTGCGCCATTTATTTGTAACGGAATCAATGCATTCGGATTTATCTTCACTCCTCCTAATTGGTTGTTTCTTTCAATTATGCTACTGAAACAATTGATGCCCTTGGCGGTTGCGCTTTTTACTGGAGTTATCTTTCTGAAAAAAACAAAACAATGAATGTCATAATCCCACTTTTACTTATCGCGTTTATTTTACTTGTTGCCGTTGTTTTTCCTAAATTCGCTGATACCGAAGGAAAAGCTTTGCGACAACGCGCAAAGCAGCTATCAGATGAATATTTTTACGCACATTCAGAGCAAAACCTAGAGAAAAGAAGGTTGTTGTTTGAACGTTTAACGTTAGCGACAGATAGGGTACTTTCGCATACTCTTTCACATTTTGGCATTAAAGAGCAAAGTGTTAAGCAACAGTTACGTCAAGCAATGCAGCAAAAAACAATAACGTATGACCAATTTCAGTTGGTTAAACGATTTCATCATTTCAGAAATGAAGTAGTTCACGAAGGATTGCAGGTTTCTGGGGAGAATGAGAAGTTTATTTACGAGGCAATTACGGTTATTCGATCAATTCTAGGTGATTAAATTCTCGGCAAGTAATTTCCATTCGTTGAGCGATAATTCGTGTGCTCGTAAATGCAGTAGATGAGCAATTGTATCGGGTGCATTGCTGTGTAGGTCTTTTTTGAATACTGAGGCAATGACTTTTCGTTTCGCTGTAAAGCCTGCTCTAATCACTTTTGCTAATGCAGTATCACATTCAGCATCTTTAACCATAGATTTGCGATCTTTCCACGCAATTTCTAATATTGCGCTATCAACTTTTGGTGGTGGATAAAAAGCTCCTGGTGGCAGATTACGGGTAATGCGACGTGTGGTCGCGTAGAGAGAGAGCTCCGTGCCAAGAAAAGCTGCGGTGGGCGGGTGGGAAATATAGTCATCAGCCACTTCTTTTTGAATAACAAAACGAGAAGGAAGGGTGATGACCTCTTGAGAGATTTTCTGATAAATTTGACAATTCCACTTTACAATTTTCTTAGAAATATTGTAAGGCAACGATCCAAAAATGTAACAAAATTCTTGTTTGCGGAAGAACTCGGGAAAGTACTTTAAAACATCGATATGCTCGAGGGAAAACGAAATTCTTTGAGGCAAATTTAAGGCTTCAACTCTTGTTTTTGTCGTCTGAATCGCTTCTAAATCAACATCTACAGCAGTATATGAAATTCGTAAGTGTGAAAAGGGAAGTAATTGTTGCAAAACGGCTTCTGTTACATTTCCGCTGCCTGGCCCGATTTCAACGATTCCGATAACAGCAGTTTTCTGCAGTGATTGTAATTTTTCTAATTCGTCGAGTGGAAACAATAGTTCCTTTGGAACTTGTCGTAAAAAGTGTTGTCCAAATTGTTTCTTATAGGTGAACGCCATGGTTGACTGTAGCATGTATGATAAAGTCATGCTACTATAGAACTGTATGAAGAGGGTGTTTCAATTTTTAGTAGTTATGGTAACAAGTTTATTGTTGCTTTCATTTCCTTCGGTTTCAGCGCAGTCAACAACGGCTACTTTGGTATTTTCACCAGGCTCTAAGAGTGCGCAGGTAAATGAATCATTTCCAGTTGATGTGATGCTTCGTGCAACTGGAGCAAAACGAGTAGGTTATACTCGTGCTGTCGTTACTTTTGACCCAACATTGCTTGAAGTTACGCAGGTTCAGCACAGTCAATTGTTTTGTAACTTTCCTACGGATGAAGCAAATTATGAAGTAGACAATACCGCGGGAACAATTATGATTACTGGTATTGCGACAGGAACTGAGCAGTGTCCTTTTCCTGAAATTACTGAACAAGCAACGATATTTGCAAGAATTACCCTGAAAGCCAAATCAAGAGGTACTGCAACGCTAGAATTTCTTTATAACGGGCAAGCGGGTGAAACTGTATCAGGAATTACCGACACAAATAGCCCTTCACAGTTTATTATGACTGCTCCAGCAAAAGCGACGTATTCAATCGGCGCAATCGCAACAACAGCTGCGCCTCCTGGTGATTTAGGTGTTGATCCTCGCATTGTGATTGGTGGTGCGTTAATTGTTGTTGCCATTGGTTGGCTAACACGCCCCAAAAAGCAAGAACAACGAGTTGTATCAGTAAGTGAATAAAACTTCCCAGTCACTATTTCGAATTCATTTTATGGATATCTTTGGCCTTACCGCCTCATAACTACGTTGTGAAAATCACTTCGGGGTTTAGGGCTCGATATTTCGACACTTTGAGTCCACTTTATGATTTTGCTTTCACCCACGCCCTAACGGACGTGGAATTCATGTTCCGAACTAGAATAATGCCCCAAGCCTTGCTTGCGTAGTATCAGCGTAACGTATTACGCCTTATGACAAATGATTATTGTAATTTTACGAGTGTTAGTGCAGTGCTTCCCGCGGTTGCTTGTTGAACAGTTTTGGATACTGCTTGATACCAAATGTCTCCGTTAGATGCGATGCAAATGGCGTTGCTTATGACAGTGTCTGTTGCACTCGGTGCAAAATATGCGTTCAATGATGAGTTTCTGATAGGAGCAAGATTAACCGCCCAATTTTTACCCGAAGTTGGCAATGTTGTTACTACCGACGAATACGTGTTGCCACGTTTCAGTTGGGTGCGAACGACGCAATCTCCAATAGAATTTGTGATAGTTCCACTAATTACCGTTTGTGTCGTTGGAAGTGCGATTGGCGCAGGAGTAGAGAAGGATCGAACGACTGTTGAGTTTGCCGATTTGAAGAAATAGCCAGTATTTGAACTGAGTCCTGAAAGAGTCATGTGGTGTAATCTTCTGGGGGTGATATTTACGGCGTCTCGATCATCCTTCTTGGTGCTTGTTAGGGAGGTGCTTGATGTTCCGTAAGAAAGTGCCTCGGCTTCTGCCTCGCTACTAATCCACATAATGCTAATTAAGGCATCGGTTACATTCGACATTGAAGGAGTTTCAAAGGAATTCAATATATCTGCCTTGCTAACGCTTGGTTGTGATGTCGTTACTGTTGGTGTGACTGCTCCTGTTACTGTAGTTGTAACGCCAATTGGTAAAAGTGGTACATCTTGTTTGCGGGTTACGCTAGGGGTTGCAGTTACTGTTGTTGTGGGTGTCGTGGTTGCCTGCAACACAGCATTTATCGAATCTTGTGAGAATGACGGCATCAATTCAACTGTTACCGGTACTGATGCCGCAGTTTGTGTGGCAACGCTTCCAGCGTTGCCACCATCTGTAATTATGGCGACTTGTGTGTCTGTAGACACCTTCAAGTAGTCGCCATTTGTTAATGATCTTGCGCCATTTAGGTTGATTAGCCACGTGCCGTCATTGTTAGGTACTACTGCAAGGGGCATGCTCGTGGCGTAAGAACCAGAAGTGTTTACGTAAGCGTATATTATTGCATCGGTAGTAGTTGTTGCTACGTCACCATAAAGTGATACGGTTGCAGATTGCGTTGAAACAGGCGCAGACATGGTTCTGAAAGTCGCGGGAGCTTGGTCTAGGGCGGGGTAGGGGGTTGCTCCTACATATAAACGATAGTAATAAACTTTATTTGGGAGCAAATTACTAATAGTAACTAAATGCGATCTGCGAGCCTTTGTTGTGCCATCGCGTTTGTCTCGAACATCTATGGCAGTTGTTCCGAGAGATTCGGTTTCGCCGTATTGAATAGTACCAATCGAAGGAGCTCCAGCTGTTGCCCAGCCAATAGACATTGTTGTATCACTTCCGTTTGCAAAAGTGATTCTTTGTGGCAAGTTATTTGAGGCCTGTGGTGTAAAAATGTTGAATCGTTGCAAAGCGATTGCAAGTAGCGGAATGCTGACAGCAGCGAATATAAGTACCCATAAGGCAGTTGATTTCTTTCCATTCATACTAATTCATTATACCTTTTCGATACTAATTATCAATTGTTAATTTTCAATACTCAATTTTAAGGAGTAAATAACGAAGTGTTAATTTGTAAAAGTCATCTATTAAAAACAAACTTCTTGCGAAAAATGTAAATACTCGATACACTGTTCCTATGAAAGGATATATCTCACGACTAGTTCAGGAGCGTCTTGAACAATCAATTGCAAGTAATCTTATTACCATGATAATTGGCCCGCGACAGGTGGGGAAAAGTACGTTAATGCAACATGCCCAAGAAATGGTAGAAAAGAAGCAGAGAACTGAGAAGAAAGATGGCGCAATGATAATTTCTCGTAACGTTTTCACGTATATTCTTGATGATATGCAATTGCGAAGTGCATTGAAAAAAGATGTTCGCTATATCCAAAAAGATATTGAACTTTCATTGGGCGAAATGCTTGAAAAAACAGAACAAACAGTTCATATTTTTATTGACGAAGTACAAAAAATGCCTGCCTTGTTCGATTGGATGAAGCAGGTTTTTGATTCAAATAGTGAGCATGTCAAATTCATTCTCTCTGGTTCTTCTGCGGTATCGATCACGTCAGTCGCGAGCGAGACACTCGCAGGAAGAGTTGAATATATCAATGTCTATCCATTCGTTTATAACGAATTGCTTGGTGCAAAAGCTGGCATAGAACAATCATTTTTTGAAGACTTGATAAAAGAAATTGATTCTTACGCTGGTGGTGAAGCCTCGAGTGAAAGCGCAGATGATATTTTGGCTCAACTAACAGCAGCCAGACCTGGTGCTGCTGATATTATGGCTTCTCTGATGGCATACTTTGATAAAAAACTTCCTGAATATCATAGTAAACTGTCACCTGTCGTGCGTGAAGCTACGGCTTGTGTTGTAGAAACATTGTTTTATGGTGGTTTACCGAGAGTAATTACCGCTCCAATCGAAGAAAGAATACGCATGATAAAAAACTATATTGATGTCTACATGGAAAAAGAGATCGGGACACTTGCAAGAAATCTCGATCTGGAGCTTTTTGGTTTGAGTTTGCAGTCATTTGCACAGCAAAATGGGTCAACACTCAATATTAATCAAGTAAGTAAAGATGTTGGTATTTCTCGCCCAAGTTTATACAAGTATCTTGATTTATTGGAAAATACCTATTTGATCAAGAAAATTCATCCATATGCAGCAGGCGGAGTATCAGAAGAAGCCACAAAAAGCGTGGTCATGTACTATCTAGATACTGGAATCCTGAACAATTTATCTTACGTTACGTCAATGCAAGAGATGATGCGTCCTGATGTCTTTTCTCGTATTTTAGGTACTTGGATGATGGGAAGTATGCTCGCCTCATTTAGTATGTTGCCTCATGTGCCGGCGGTATCGTATTGGCAAAATTATGCTGGTCACAAATTAGACTTGGTGTTTGAACGTGGCGATATAGCATTTGCCTTTATGCTCCAGAAACCAAAAGATCCACGAAGAATTCGCTCAACTATTGAAAAATTTGCCGAAACTACGAGTCGTTCGAATGTTGTCATCTTCATGCCTTATCTTGATGCTGTAGGTATGTCACTTGCGTATAAAATCGAGGTTAGCGAAGTTGAGGCAGGTAAACGAGTTCTAACGGTCGAAATTCCAGTACAGTTTCTTGGATAATTTGCAATTCATAATTATCAATCGTCAATAGCAGTGATTCAGGCTTATTAAGAATTGAGTATTGAAAATTAATAATTATTTATGGCAGCATTGCGCCTTGCGATAGAATCAAAAACCATCCTAGTCCGACTATCGCACCTAATCCAGCGCCAACGATAACGTCCATGATATAGTGAACACCTAATAATGGCCTGTTAAATACGTTTATGAATGCAAATGCGTAAATGACTTCTTTGTAAGGAAACGGTAAAAAGAACGTGGAAAAAAATATCAATCCAGAAGCAAAAGCGTGAGACGATGGAAACGAAAAGCCTTTTTTTCTTCCAGCACTTAGTGGTCGCTGTCTTTTGAATATCCGCTTTATGGACAATTCATGAAAGAAAATGAAGAAAAGAATGTACGCATCAAATGTTAATGGTGAGGGCTGTCGAGAAAAGCCATACCAAAAGAGAATTAAGGGAAGTGCTGGGCCATCCGAAATCCAGCCGATCGCTTTACTGAAAAACGAGAGTAGCGTATACTGTTGTGTAGTCTCGTAGAGGTAAGTTGAGTATTTATGGTCTAAATAATGGAGCTTCTGATAAAACTTCGTGACATATTCCAAGAACTTCGCTGGCAACAGTGGTGGAAAAATTTGTTTATCTTTTTGGTTCTCCTTTGGGCTCCTCATGTAACATATAGTCAAGTTAGTGCTTTAGGGGTCGGATTTATCGCCCTCTGCATTTCTAGTAGTATAGTTTATATATTCAACGATTTAAAGGATATCGAACTCGATAGAAAGCATCCTTTGAAAAAAGAACGCCCGATCGCAGCGGGAAAAATCACTGGAATTGAAGCATATTCGCTACTTCTGATTTTGACAGGCTTACTGTTTATTATTGTGGCACTACTGAACAATGTGTGGTTTACTGGCTTGATTTTAGTTCAAATTATCGTCAATCTTGCTTACACTTTCGGGTTAAAACATGTTAGCTATGTTGATCTTTTCACGGTTGCGTCGCTTTTGATTTTGAGAGCGATTACAGGATTTATGTTGCTTGATGTTGCTATTCCGATTTTTATGATGATAGCGATTTTCTTCTTCTCGATGTTTATTATGACAATGCAGCGAATTGCAGAATATGAAATCGTTAGATCAGCAGCACGACCAGCGCTTAAGGGCTACTCGTTGCAAATGCTTCATTTACTCTTAACAGTATCGATGATGATTACATCGGTTTTTTACTTTATTGCGTTTGCATTTGTATCACTACCACTTGCGTACACCGATATTTTGTACTTTCTTTCACTCGCAACAATTAACGATTTTATGACATCTTCTACAACTAAGAAAGATTTGGCACAGAATGAACTTATGATTCTTTTCACCAATAAACGGGTGCTTACATATGTAGTTTTGTTTATTCTGGTAGTGATTACCATTCTTATTTGGTTTAGGTAATGAATTTTAGGTTTTTTCTTTTATTGTTGAGGCAATGGCGAGTAGAGAGTTGGTATAAACAGTGGCAAGTTTTTATTCCTTTAGTTTTTGTATTTAGTGTCGAAAATGCGATTCTTTTGGCTGGTGTAGCAGTAATCATGTGTTTTGCAAGTGGTATTGTTTACTCAATCAACGACGCAATTGATCTTAATTATGACTGCAAACATAATACCAAATCAAAGCGTCCGTTGGCTGCCGGAAATCTGACACTTTTTCAGGTGATTTGTGGGGTGATTTTTCTTGTCGTGGCAATTTTATTTTTATTGCTAATGTATAAAAATGTGTTTCTTTTGCTTGTCGTAATCTTATTTGTTCTCATGAATATATTTTATGCAAAAGTTGCCAAGAAACTGCCATATTTTGAGGTCCTATTCTACGGTATTGTGTTGCAATCATTTCGCTTTCTTGCCGGCTATGCGGTATTTCCAATCATTGACTCACTATCTGTGTTGCTAGTGTTGGCTGCCTCAGGAATTTTTATGTTAAGTTTTTTGCGCTATACGGAAAAAGCCCTCTATGGTGATGAATCACGTGCAATATTACGAAAGTATTCATTGAGAGGTTTACGGAATTTTTCGATTTTAGCGCTATTGCTATTTGCCGCCTCGCATGTGCTCCTTCAGGCTGAAGTTTCTGCGCTTTTTGTGATTATTGTTGGTGGCAGGATGTACTCCGTTTTGTTGGATGAGAGAATTGATAAAGCGCAAAAAGATGATTGGTTCAAGCTCTTCTTTGTTGATAGAGTGTTGAGAATTCTAGGATTTCTTTATGTTGCAACAATTCTTCTGTATATCGCAAGATTCCTGCTACAATAGGGCATGGAACCAATGCAATTTTTTGAGAAAAACAAACAGCGCTTGCTTGAAGAGATTGTAGAGTTATTGAAAATTCCTTCGATTTCTACGAGAGATGAAAATAAAAAGGATATCGCAGCAGCGGCAAATTGGGTTGAAAAGAAGTTGCAGCAGATGGGAATGGACAATGTTACGCAAGTAACCGTGAATGGGGGCAATCCTGTGATTGTTGCCGAAAAAATATTTGATAACAACCTACCAACCCTTCTTGTTTATGGACATTATGATGTGCAACCGGCTGAACCTCTAGAAGAATGGCAAAGCTCTCCTTTTGAGCCAGAAATTCGTGAAGGAGCGATTTATGGAAGAGGCACGACAGATAATAAAGCCCAATTTCTAACAAATTTTGCAGCATTGGAGTATTATTTATCAGAACAAACTAATAAAACGTGGAATATCAAAGTAGCCATTGAAGGTGAAGAAGAGATTGGTGGGCCATCAATTGACGCCATGATTGTTGATCCCCACTATAGCGAGCATTTTAAGGCTGACTATGCGTATATTTCTGATGGTCCATGGGTAAAAAATGATGTTCCTTCGATTGAATTTTCCTTGCGCGGATTGGTGTATTTTGACCTAACACTGCGAACGTCACGTTCAGATATGCATTCTGGATTATTTGGTAACAGCGTTATGAATCCAGCTAATTTGGCTGGTTATGTGATCTATAAATTAAAGGATGTGTTGGCAAATCGCATAAAGGTAGCAAATATTTACAAACAGGTTCGTAAATTGTCGGAAGAGGAGATTGAATCGATTAATACCGGTTCTATGAGCTGGGCTGATGTTAAGGAGCATTCTGGGGCATTTGTGATTACTCCAACCAGAAAAGACGGTAAATTGATGACTCCAGCGGTACTCACAGGTACAAAACCAAGTCTTGATGTTCATGGTATTTCTACAGGTTTTACCGAAGTCGGTCGTATGAAAACGGTTATCCCTGCAACTGCTTTTGTGAAGTTCAGTATTCGTTTAGTTCCGTTTATGAATCCAGATGAAGTGGTAGCTTTGGTTGAAAAGTACGTAAAAAAGATTATGCCAAAAAATGTTGAATATGAACTAGTCTGTTTGTCGAAGGGCAAACCCTACTTGACTGATCCAAATGATGAACGGGTTCGTCACTTGATCGCTTCGTACGAAACTGCTTTCGGTAAATCACCAGTCCTGGCTCCAAGTGGCGGTTCCATTGGACTGGTGACAACGCTCGCAGAGGCTCATGGTGTCAAATCTCTGCTCGCCTCATACGGACTTCCAGATGATCGCCTGCACGGCCCTAACGAAAAGTACAATTTGAGCCAATTCGAGGGTGGATTTAGAACACTAGTGGAGTTTTTAAAACAATAGTGAATTAAAGCGGTAAAGTAGTAAAGCACTAGCGCGCGAAAGCATTAAAGCGCTAAAGCAGTAATGCTTTAATATGGTGATTCCAAGTAAATTCAACTTTTGTCATTCTCCATCAGCCATGCTGTGAATGAGTCTGGAGCAACGTTCAGTATTCGTAAGAATGGGTATTGAGGGCGTGCGACGTCTCTTGCAATGTAGGGAGCTTTGTGGAGATCGCGGGGAACAATTGTTGGATGTTCAGTATCTTTGAAGATTTTTATTACTGTTGGTCCGAGATTTTTGTGGAAAACTTCATGACGAATACCAGAATATTCTAGCCATACTTGGAGTGGTATTGCGAAGCTCAGTGGAAGTTCGTATTTTTTGATTATTTTTTGGAGGGTAAGATAATTGAATCCTGAGGCGCATAGCTCACTTAATTTCGTTGAGTGCACGATCTGCAACATTCTTTCTCGCCCAATTGAATAGCTTTCTGGCCATGAATAGCCAAATATCTTTCGAGTTAAGGCGAGGTGAGTCTCTTGTGTGGTATTGACGGGTAGAATGATGGGAATTTCGAAAAAAATTTCGGGACGATCAAAAGATGACAATAGAATGTATCCACCTGGCTTCGTTCTTTCCCACATGCGGTTAAGTATTTCGCCAGAATCAGTCATCGAAAAAAGTGCATTAAAAGAAGCCACAACGTCAAACTGTTCATTGTGCAGATAGCCTCCGTTGCCTAGGTCATGAGCATCGCAAATGAAGGGGCGAATTCGAGTATTTATATAATCTGGTGTGCTTCTCCATCTAGATTCAAATCGCTGAATAATATCTAAAGCTGTGTAACGAATTCTTTTTCTTGCTTGAAGTGCTAATGCAACAATTTCGCGTGCTATGTCAGATGATTGTGCACCAATTTCCAATATTTCACATTTCTCTGGTAAGTTCGGTATTTCTAATGCACGGAGAATCTCTGGCAAGTGATATTTTTCTGCCCATTCACGGTTATAGTCGGCATGAGAGTACCCATTATAGTGTTCTGTCGGTGCATTTAACTTTGCAACTAGGTCATAGTTGGCTTCCTTTCCGACTTTCGGCGCGGGCAGCAGATTGTGGTTCTGCATTGTTATGTATTATCCCATAATGTTAAGCGGGACTCAAGATAAAGCATGAGGGAGGTAAAGAATTAAAGCAGTAAAACGGTAAAACACGGAAGCACTAGAGCATTAAAGCATTAGAGTACTAAAGCGCTAAAGCAAGAAAGTAGGAAAGTTATAAAGCGCAAAAAAATTAATGCTTTATCGCATTAATCTGCTACCTTGTACTTGTTGAGAATATTGTTTGGGTCTTTCATCTGAATGTGATTCGACAAGTGTTGTCCAACAAGCACGAGAATGCGGTTCGTTTTGATCCATAATTCTTTTGGAAGTTTCTTGCGTAAGGCAAATTCTGTTTGTTCAGGAGTTTTGGTTGTAACGTACCCAATATGATTCATGATGCGATGCACGTGAGTGTCAACACAAATTGCAGGAATGTCAAAAACTACCGATTGCACAAGATTTGCAGTTTTACGACCAACACCAGGGAGTTCGAGTAGCTGTTCCATTTCGCTAGGTACATTTCCTTGATATTTTTCGATGAGTATCGAAGAAAGTTCTTTGAGGTGCTTTGCTTTTGTCGTGTAAAAGTTGATAGGTCGGAGCAATTGTGCAAGCCTATCGATTGGTATTGCCATCATTTTTTCGGGGGTACTTGCTTCTTGCCACAATCCAGGCATACGTGTATTCGTTAAGCTGTCTTTGGTTCTTGCAGAAAGTACTATCGAAACCAAGGTAAAAAAAGGTGATTTGTAGGTTTCATGAACTGCTTCTGCGAATGAAAGCGGCGCTTCAATCGATTGCAATTCTTTTTCAAGAGCTTCGTAAAATTCGGCTATAGAAACAGTATTCATAAAATTCTTATTAACTTAATGTTACGTATCACTTAGTAAATTGCGCACTTCACGTCAATGAAGTCGAAGTCGTTGATGCTGCTTAGTTTGTCGTTTGCTTGGCTTGCTACAGTAACGGTTGCCTGCGCTGCCTGGTATTCTGTGCAAGTTTTTTGTTCGGCGACCTCTGGTGGGTAGTAAACCACAACAGGAATTAGGTTTTCTGCTAAACAGGCGTCTTTTCTGAAGAAGAGTATGCCATACCACATACAGCGATTGTATGACTCTTTTTTCTCATCAATTTCTGCTTGGGTTGGAAGGTTGAGGCTGGCAATTCCAGCTTTTCCGGTGACAGCACCTTGACCAACTACAATATAATCTGAATAATCGATTATTGAAGATATTGTTGAACCGACAAAAGCTCCTGTAAGAGGCATTATAACAAGTCCCGATTCTCCTTTCTCAGGTGATAGGATTTCCAATGCATTTGGTTCTGGAGCTGGATTCGGTGTGGCTGTATTCGTTGGTGCATAAGTCGGGGTACTTGTTGCGGTTTGAGAGGGAGTATTAGTGGCAGTAGGTGTCGTTGTCTGTATTACTGTCATTGAAGTACATTGACCATTAGATTCAATGTAGCCACTCGAACAGGTAGCATGTTCTGTGTCTGTAGCATCATAACAGGGGATCGAATTAGGTGTTCCTTTTTTAACAGTTCCGCTTTTTGGACATTGAGGTTCGCGTCTACATAAAACTCCAGATGCAGTAAATGGAGGCTTACACTCAAAGCGAGACGCATTTTGTTTATCGTAACATTGTGTCGCATTTTTGACGTTGTTACCCACGGTTGGATAAGAACATTGTGGCGTTTTGAGGGTACTTGCAACACAAACCCCGTCTTTCAACATATATCCTGAATTGCATTCATTAAGCTCTTTATTGGTTTTATCGTAACAAGTATGTGAATAGAGTATAACTTTTGAGGTTGTTGCTCCAGAACATTGTGGCGTTTTGAGTATGATGGTTGGCGTCGGTGTGTGCCCTGTGCATTCACCTTCTTCGTGAGTGGATGTTGTTGTTGTGTATGCACAGCACTTCAAGGCATTGTTCCATTCTTCACCTGATCTACAGGTTGTTGGTGTTGTAGCAATGGTCGTTATTGCGGGGCATCGTGTTGTAGTTTTTGACAAAGCGGTTGCACCATTTGCTTTCTTTGCGCATCTATACATAAAGCCATCTCTACCACATCTATCGGGTGTGCCGAGATCACATTCATCCCCATCGTTTGCACTGCCAGTCGGCGCTACAGGTGTTGTTGTCGTTGGTACTGACGCTACTGAGACTCCACAGTCTTCTTCCATTTTGCCTGGACGATAACGATAATCTTTACCTTTAGGACTATCAGCAGGGCATCGTTCACCTAATTTTGTTTCGGGGCCGTAATATTCAACTGCTTTGGCTGGCGAAGTACATGAGCAGTTGCCCTGTTTGTTACAAACGGCAACTTTCTTGCTTCCGCAATCGAGGTCTGAAGGTTTTTTTGCTTTTTCAGCATTTTTGCTTTTTGCAAACGAACCAAACACAAATTCTTGCGTTTCAGTTCCTGAGACAATAAACGTGGTTACCACAAGGAGCGAGAGCGCCGCGAATGCGATAATTACGTTCTTTACCGAGAAAACCTTAGCAATTGATGATTTTTTAACTTTTACCATAATTTCATAGTACCGAATCTATAAAACTTGTCAAGTCAATAGTCTTCGGCTTCTGCCACATCTTCAACGTATTCGAAAGGCATTTCTAAATATTCGTTTACAGTTTTTAGCGAAAAAGTGTCAAAGAGGTCTGTTCTTTGAGCAATTTCTTCTGCTGTATTCCAAATATTCTCTTGATGAGCGGTTTGTTGAATGAATTCACCACCAATATCAGTAACTAAGTGACGGTAAAAAATTACATCTTGGACTGTTGATTCACCGTGCTTACGAATTTTATGATAAATATTGATCAGCTTAATATTTTTGGCAGTTAGGCCTGTTTCTTCAAAAAGCTCTCTGAGTACAGCATCTTTTAAAGTTTCGCCAAAGCGTACTTTGCCACCGAGAAAGCCAACTTTTCCATAATATGGTTGTCGAAGACGCTTTGAGAGTAAAAATTCATCGTGATTCGTGCCTGTACGTTTGCGTGTAACAATGAAGATAACGGAAGTCTTCGGCTGTTTTTCGATCTCTGTGATTGTGTCATCCATCAAATTTGCGTAATCTTTTCCGGTATCAGTTAATTCATAATGTCCATTTCTTCGGCGAACGAACTCAAGTTCCATCAATTTCTGTAGATGGTAATTCATGTGTTCGCTTTCAATTCCTTCGATTATTAGGTCGTTGAATCGAAGTGGATCTTTATGCAGAGTCAGCTTTCGCAAGAGCTCTTTTTGTAAATTGTGTAATTTTGTTTCTGTCATGATTGATTATTATGCGATTTTAGCATTGATTCAACTGAAAAATATTTTAGTAAGAGAAATAATCTGCGATATCGATTCTCCAAGTAATTGAGCATTAATGATTGATAATTAATAATTAAACAGGTTATAATCCTCAATGCAGCGAACAATTTCATCTCAACTCCTTCCTCTTGCAGGTCAAAAAGCACGCGTTGAAGGGTGGTTACATAACTTCAGGGAACTCGGAAAAATCGGTTTTTTGATACTTCGAGATCGTGGTGGGTTGGTACAGGTAGTTGTTGATAACGCTGATTCGTTAAAGAAAATTAAGGATTTGCAACCAGGTTCAGTAATTCGAGCAATTGGTGAAGTAAAAGAAACAAAGGCAACAGACAATAAAGTGGAACTCGTGAATCCAGAAATTGAGGTGTTGGTTCCTATTCATGAAATTCCACCGGTCGCATATAACAAGAAGGGGCTTGATGTAAATATTGATACTGAGCTTGATTATCGTCCTTTGGTTATTCGCAACTTGAAGAAACAAGCGATATTTCGAGCGCAGGCAGTTATATTGCAAAAGTTCGCAGAATCACTACGGAATCAAGGGTTTACCGAATTTCGTTCCCCGGTTTTGATGAATGCGCCGTCTGAAAGTGGAGCAAGCGTTTTTGAAGTTAATTATTTTGAAGGAAAGGCATATCTTGCACAATCACCGCAAATATATAAGCAGATTATGGTTACTGCGTTTGAGCGCGCATTTTGCGTTGGTACGGTATTTAGAGCAGAGAAACACAATACAACAAGGCACTTGATGGAGATTACTCAGATGGACGCAGAAATGGGCTTCATTGAGAATTATGATGAAGCAATGGAAGTAGCAGAAACCGTCATTCGTGACATTATGACTGCTGTTTCGTCACAATTCGAGAAAGAATTGGCAGAATATGGCGTAGATTTGCCCAAATTGCCGACAGAAAGATTTCCAAAAGTGAAAGTTAAAGAAGCATTGAAGATTATTGAAGAGCGCATCGGAAAAAGCGCAGCACGTGAAGAATTGGATCTTGATCCAGAAGATGAGCGAGAATTAAGTAAATGGGCCCTAGAAAAGTTTAATTCAGACTTTTTGTGGGTACTGAACTTTAAAGGAAACAAGAACTTTTACACTTGGGATAATCCAGAAGATGCAGAAGAATCATTGAGTTTTGACCTCGAGTTTCGAGGACTTGAAATGTTGTCTGGAACTCATCGTATTCATGATTATGAAAAACTACATGAAAGATTCTTGAAACAGGGGTTAACTGAAGCTTACTACGAACATTATTTTCAGGCCTTCAAATACGGTATGCCATCTGAAGCTGGATTTTCTTTCGGTCTAGAACGTTTGACCATGAAATTGTTCAACTTGCCGAATGTTCGAGAGGCTACATTGTTCCCTTCAGATTTGAAGCGAATAGCTGCAATGAACAGAATAAAGGAAGTTATCAAAGGTGAAAAAGAAGTTGTCGCTAAAATTAAGCAAATTCTCGATACTCGCGCGATGGAGTACACTTTCGAAGAACATGAAGCTGTACAAACTAGTGAAGAAGCTGCAGCTTTGCGTGGCGTTCCTCTCTCTTCTGGAGCTAAAGCGCTCATTCTCAAGGGAAAAAAGAGCAGTAAGCATGTTATGGTTGTTGTTCCTGGAGATAAAAAACTCGATATGCGGGCAGTATCTGAAAAGGTCGGTGAAAAAGTTGAATTTGAAAAACCTGAAGCTATTCTCGATACTTACGGTATTATGGTCGGTGGCGTGCCTCCATTCGGTAACGTTCTCGGAATGCGAGTGTTGCTAGATGAAAATGTTGCCAATAATCCAAAAGTTTCGTTTAATGCAGGAATGCGAACGTGCTCGATTTCGATGAATGGTGCAGATCTTGCCGAGGCAAATGAGGGAGAAATTGGGAAATTTAGTGCCTAGTAAGTAAAGCGCTAAAGCAAGAAAGTAGGAAAGTTATAAAGCGCAAAAAAATTAATGCTTTATCGCATTAATCTGCTACCTTGTACTTGTTGAGAATATTGTTTGGGTCTTTCATCTGAATGTGATTCGACAAGTGTTGTCCAACAAGCACGAGAATGCGGTTCGTTTTGATCCATAATTCTTTTGGAAGTTTCTTGCGTAAGGCAAATTCTGTTTGTTCAGGAGTTTTGGTTGTAACGTACCCAATATGATTCATGATGCGATGCACGTGAGTGTCAACACAAATTGCAGGAATGTCAAAAACTACCGATTGCACAAGATTTGCAGTTTTACGACCAACACCAGGGAGTTCGAGTAGCTGTTCCATTTCGCTAGGTACATTTCCTTGATATTTTTCGATGAGTATCGAAGAAAGTTCTTTGAGGTGCTTTGCTTTTGTCGTGTAAAAGTTGATAGGTCGGAGCAATTGTGCAAGCCTATCGATTGGTATTGCCATCATTTTTTCGGGGGTACTTGCTTCTTGCCACAATCCAGGCATACGTGTATTCGTTAAGCTGTCTTTGGTTCTTGCAGAAAGTACTATCGAAACCAAGGTAAAAAAAGGTGATTTGTAGGTTTCATGAACTGCTTCTGCGAATGAAAGCGGCGCTTCAATCGATTGCAATTCTTTTTCAAGAGCTTCGTAAAATTCGGCTATAGAAACAGTATTCATAAAATTCTTATTAACTTAATGTTACGTATCACTTAGTAAATTGCGCACTTCACGTCAATGAAGTCGAAGTCGTTGATGCTGCTTAGTTTGTCGTTTGCTTGGCTTGCTACAGTAACGGTTGCCTGCGCTGCCTGGTATTCTGTGCAAGTTTTTTGTTCGGCGACCTCTGGTGGGTAGTAAACCACAACAGGAATTAGGTTTTCTGCTAAACAGGCGTCTTTTCTGAAGAAGAGTATGCCATACCACATACAGCGATTGTATGACTCTTTTTTCTCATCAATTTCTGCTTGGGTTGGAAGGTTGAGGCTGGCAATTCCAGCTTTTCCGGTGACAGCACCTTGACCAACTACAATATAATCTGAATAATCGATTATTGAAGATATTGTTGAACCGACAAAAGCTCCTGTAAGAGGCATTATAACAAGTCCCGATTCTCCTTTCTCAGGTGATAGGATTTCCAATGCATTTGGTTCTGGAGCTGGATTCGGTGTGGCTGTATTCGTTGGTGCATAAGTCGGGGTACTTGTTGCGGTTTGAGAGGGAGTATTAGTGGCAGTAGGTGTCGTTGTCTGTATTACTGTCATTGAAGTACATTGACCATTAGATTCAATGTAGCCACTCGAACAGGTAGCATGTTCTGTGTCTGTAGCATCATAACAGGGGATCGAATTAGGTGTTCCTTTTTTAACAGTTCCGCTTTTTGGACATTGAGGTTCGCGTCTACATAAAACTCCAGATGCAGTAAATGGAGGCTTACACTCAAAGCGAGACGCATTTTGTTTATCGTAACATTGTGTCGCATTTTTGACGTTGTTACCCACGGTTGGATAAGAACATTGTGGCGTTTTGAGGGTACTTGCAACACAAACCCCGTCTTTCAACATATATCCTGAATTGCATTCATTAAGCTCTTTATTGGTTTTATCGTAACAAGTATGTGAATAGAGTATAACTTTTGAGGTTGTTGCTCCAGAACATTGTGGCGTTTTGAGTATGATGGTTGGCGTCGGTGTGTGCCCTGTGCATTCACCTTCTTCGTGAGTGGATGTTGTTGTTGTGTATGCACAGCACTTCAAGGCATTGTTCCATTCTTCACCTGATCTACAGGTTGTTGGTGTTGTAGCAATGGTCGTTATTGCGGGGCATCGTGTTGTAGTTTTTGACAAAGCGGTTGCACCATTTGCTTTCTTTGCGCATCTATACATAAAGCCATCTCTACCACATCTATCGGGTGTGCCGAGATCACATTCATCCCCATCGTTTGCACTGCCAGTCGGCGCTACAGGTGTTGTTGTCGTTGGTACTGACGCTACTGAGACTCCACAGTCTTCTTCCATTTTGCCTGGACGATAACGATAATCTTTACCTTTAGGACTATCAGCAGGGCATCGTTCACCTAATTTTGTTTCGGGGCCGTAATATTCAACTGCTTTGGCTGGCGAAGTACATGAGCAGTTGCCCTGTTTGTTACAAACGGCAACTTTCTTGCTTCCGCAATCGAGGTCTGAAGGTTTTTTTGCTTTTTCAGCATTTTTGCTTTTTGCAAACGAACCAAACACAAATTCTTGCGTTTCAGTTCCTGAGACAATAAACGTGGTTACCACAAGGAGCGAGAGCGCCGCGAATGCGATAATTACGTTCTTTACCGAGAAAACCTTAGCAATTGATGATTTTTTAACTTTTACCATAATTTCATAGTACCGAATCTATAAAACTTGTCAAGTCAATAGTCTTCGGCTTCTGCCACATCTTCAACGTATTCGAAAGGCATTTCTAAATATTCGTTTACAGTTTTTAGCGAAAAAGTGTCAAAGAGGTCTGTTCTTTGAGCAATTTCTTCTGCTGTATTCCAAATATTCTCTTGATGAGCGGTTTGTTGAATGAATTCACCACCAATATCAGTAACTAAGTGACGGTAAAAAATTACATCTTGGACTGTTGATTCACCGTGCTTACGAATTTTATGATAAATATTGATCAGCTTAATATTTTTGGCAGTTAGGCCTGTTTCTTCAAAAAGCTCTCTGAGTACAGCATCTTTTAAAGTTTCGCCAAAGCGTACTTTGCCACCGAGAAAGCCAACTTTTCCATAATATGGTTGTCGAAGACGCTTTGAGAGTAAAAATTCATCGTGATTCGTGCCTGTACGTTTGCGTGTAACAATGAAGATAACGGAAGTCTTCGGCTGTTTTTCGATCTCTGTGATTGTGTCATCCATCAAATTTGCGTAATCTTTTCCGGTATCAGTTAATTCATAATGTCCATTTCTTCGGCGAACGAACTCAAGTTCCATCAATTTCTGTAGATGGTAATTCATGTGTTCGCTTTCAATTCCTTCGATTATTAGGTCGTTGAATCGAAGTGGATCTTTATGCAGAGTCAGCTTTCGCAAGAGCTCTTTTTGTAAATTGTGTAATTTTGTTTCTGTCATGATTGATTATTATGCGATTTTAGCATTGATTCAACTGAAAAATATTTTAGTAAGAGAAATAATCTGCGATATCGATTCTCCAAGTAATTGAGCATTAATGATTGATAATTAATAATTAAACAGGTTATAATCCTCAATGCAGCGAACAATTTCATCTCAACTCCTTCCTCTTGCAGGTCAAAAAGCACGCGTTGAAGGGTGGTTACATAACTTCAGGGAACTCGGAAAAATCGGTTTTTTGATACTTCGAGATCGTGGTGGGTTGGTACAGGTAGTTGTTGATAACGCTGATTCGTTAAAGAAAATTAAGGATTTGCAACCAGGTTCAGTAATTCGAGCAATTGGTGAAGTAAAAGAAACAAAGGCAACAGACAATAAAGTGGAACTCGTGAATCCAGAAATTGAGGTGTTGGTTCCTATTCATGAAATTCCACCGGTCGCATATAACAAGAAGGGGCTTGATGTAAATATTGATACTGAGCTTGATTATCGTCCTTTGGTTATTCGCAACTTGAAGAAACAAGCGATATTTCGAGCGCAGGCAGTTATATTGCAAAAGTTCGCAGAATCACTACGGAATCAAGGGTTTACCGAATTTCGTTCCCCGGTTTTGATGAATGCGCCGTCTGAAAGTGGAGCAAGCGTTTTTGAAGTTAATTATTTTGAAGGAAAGGCATATCTTGCACAATCACCGCAAATATATAAGCAGATTATGGTTACTGCGTTTGAGCGCGCATTTTGCGTTGGTACGGTATTTAGAGCAGAGAAACACAATACAACAAGGCACTTGATGGAGATTACTCAGATGGACGCAGAAATGGGCTTCATTGAGAATTATGATGAAGCAATGGAAGTAGCAGAAACCGTCATTCGTGACATTATGACTGCTGTTTCGTCACAATTCGAGAAAGAATTGGCAGAATATGGCGTAGATTTGCCCAAATTGCCGACAGAAAGATTTCCAAAAGTGAAAGTTAAAGAAGCATTGAAGATTATTGAAGAGCGCATCGGAAAAAGCGCAGCACGTGAAGAATTGGATCTTGATCCAGAAGATGAGCGAGAATTAAGTAAATGGGCCCTAGAAAAGTTTAATTCAGACTTTTTGTGGGTACTGAACTTTAAAGGAAACAAGAACTTTTACACTTGGGATAATCCAGAAGATGCAGAAGAATCATTGAGTTTTGACCTCGAGTTTCGAGGACTTGAAATGTTGTCTGGAACTCATCGTATTCATGATTATGAAAAACTACATGAAAGATTCTTGAAACAGGGGTTAACTGAAGCTTACTACGAACATTATTTTCAGGCCTTCAAATACGGTATGCCATCTGAAGCTGGATTTTCTTTCGGTCTAGAACGTTTGACCATGAAATTGTTCAACTTGCCGAATGTTCGAGAGGCTACATTGTTCCCTTCAGATTTGAAGCGAATAGCTGCAATGAACAGAATAAAGGAAGTTATCAAAGGTGAAAAAGAAGTTGTCGCTAAAATTAAGCAAATTCTCGATACTCGCGCGATGGAGTACACTTTCGAAGAACATGAAGCTGTACAAACTAGTGAAGAAGCTGCAGCTTTGCGTGGCGTTCCTCTCTCTTCTGGAGCTAAAGCGCTCATTCTCAAGGGAAAAAAGAGCAGTAAGCATGTTATGGTTGTTGTTCCTGGAGATAAAAAACTCGATATGCGGGCAGTATCTGAAAAGGTCGGTGAAAAAGTTGAATTTGAAAAACCTGAAGCTATTCTCGATACTTACGGTATTATGGTCGGTGGCGTGCCTCCATTCGGTAACGTTCTCGGAATGCGAGTGTTGCTAGATGAAAATGTTGCCAATAATCCAAAAGTTTCGTTTAATGCAGGAATGCGAACGTGCTCGATTTCGATGAATGGTGCAGATCTTGCCGAGGCAAATGAGGGAGAAATTGGGAAATTTAGTGCCTAGTAAGTAAAGCGATAAAGCATTAAAGTGGTAATGAGATAAAGCAGTAAACTACTAAACTATCAAAGTACTAATGGGGAAGAGTGATAAAAAGTTTTCACTTTTGAATAATTGAAAATTGGCAATTGAAAATTAATAATTAATAATTAATGACTGTTGCTTATCGGCAATTCCATTCTCGCGTAGCATCTTGGTAATTGCAGACGATAGAGCCAACACCGTTTCTGATATTCCAACTTTTTTGTTCGCCATTTATGGTTGCTTTTGTGGCGTTTGGTTTTCCTGTAGTGATTTCGTACATTTTGGTCGCGGTATATGTTTGCGAGAAGTCTTCTTTGATACCAACTGCTTTTTGTGTGCTATCTACGACAACTTGAATCCAGGCTTCTCCGCTCACATCGAGCTTTATTGTTGCTTCTTTGCCTTGTGGAGCAGTTGGAACCGTAGATTGTTGAACGCCATTTTGCGTAGATTGTGTTACTTGAACTCCTCCTTGTGGTGCGTACGTCGCAGTTATTAATTTTTCTGTTTTACGACTTTCGATATTCTTCTTCCAAACAACAAATTTGAATGTGTTAGCACCTTCTTTGAGGTCTAAAAGAATGCTGAAAGTATTGTCATCTTTGAGTTGTACTTGTTTATCATTGACAGTCACAATGGTATTGGCCTCAGTAAATCCTTTAATTTCTAGGGTAGGTTTGTCAACTGTTACTGCCGATTCTTGCGGAGAGGAGATTGTAAAAGAAGGAGCTTGTTGTAATTTATAGAATTGAAAGAACAAATAGCCGAAGAGACCGATGAAGAAAACGATAAGCGCGCCTGACATGATCATTGCAGGAGAAATTATGGTACTTTCGGTTTTGATGGGAGAATTTTTTGCTTTGAGGGGAACATCTTCTTCTCCTATTTGTCGACGAAAAAGAGCTACGATATTTTCAGCATCTAATCCAAGGTATGATGCGTAACTGCGAATGAATCCTTTAACAAAAGCAGAGGAATTAAAGCCTGAAAAATCATTACGTTCGATCTTTTCGAGATAATCGGGTTTAATCTTAGTGATCTGTGCTGCTTCCTCGATCTTTTTACCTGCGTGTTCTCGGGCTTTTTTTAGTAAATTCCCAACTGTTAACATGAGTAATTCTCAATTTTTAATTATCAATCTCTATTGACAATTATATATCAAGTACCTACTGACTACTAAATGTAGCTCAGTAACGAAATCACAAAATATCTAGTATGATAGCGGATGTCCTCTTTTAAACTTTCACCAGACCAAAAGAAAGTGCTTGATGCGTTAATGGCCTGGAATACTGAATCAATGCGTGCACCGTATATTACTGTTGGTGGTTATGCAGGTACAGGAAAGACTACGGTAATTGCGGAGTTTAGGAATGAATTGACAAAATTGTCAGAAGCAACAAAGATTGCATTTTGTAGCTACACGGGTAAAGCTGCAAGAGTATTGCAAAACAGATTGAAAAAGCATGACGCATTACGAATTGTTGATACCGTAGGCACAATTCACTCTTTAATGTATTCTCCGGTTGAAAATGATAAAGAAGAGATTGTCGGCTGGGAGAAGAGAAAAGAAATAAAAGCTGATCTTATCGTTGTTGACGAAGCGTCAATGGTTGATGAGTTCATCTGGAATGATTTGTTGTCATACGGAATTCCGATTGTTGCGGTCGGTGATCACGGTCAACTGCCTCCCGTGCGAGGTTCATTCAATTTGATGCAAGAACCTCACGTAAAACTTGAGAAGATTCACCGTCAAAGTGAAGGAAATCCAATTATTATGGTATCGCTTTTGGCTAGAACTGATGGCGTAATTCCTATGGGAAAATTTGGAGACAAGGTTAGAAAAGTAAATCGCTATGATCCAGAATCTCGTGAACAAATAGGAACACTACTCGAAAGTTACAACCAAGAAACAATGTTTTTATGTGGATATAATAAAACGCGAGTAGATTTGAATAAATATATACGAAAGATGCGCGGTTTTGAAACCGAGTTTCCAAAACCGCGCGACAGAGTTATCTGTTTGCGAAATAATCATACAGCGCAAATATTTAACGGTATGTTGGGAACAATAGAAACGATTGAAATGAGGGGTGACGGCAATTATTTTGCAGAAATCGCATTAGATGGAGAAGACTATCCATTTAGAGGAGATATTCTTGCCGACCAATTTAATGCACCTGCAGGGTTAAATTTCACCTCGAATCGAGCAATAACTAGGCAATTTGATTTGTTTGATTTTGGGTATGCACTAACGGTGCATAAAGCGCAAGGAAGTCAGTCACGACGAGTTATTCTTTTTGAAGAACGTTTTGCAAAAATGAATGATGATGAATGGCGAAGATGGTTGTATACTGGGGTGACTCGCGCAGAAGATGAACTGATAATTGTAGGAACCTAGCTTTTGTTCGTTTGCAGAATTTCTGCTATACATGAAGTGACTTAGTTAATGAAAATTTTCATGACATTGTTGTACTCTTTTTTCTGGCTTCTTTTTTGGGAAACAATTCAAAATATCCCTTCTGTTGTAGGTGTGGTCTTCACAATAAAGTCGTGGAAAAGTGAAAACAAATGGTTAAAATTCATAATCCCGCTACTTGGGGGAATTGGCACCGTGATAATGCTCGGCGTTTTTGAAAATATTAAACTGCAGGTGACTACGTTGCCTGCAGAAAGTGTCAACAATATGGGAAGTATCGCAATTGGCGTGGTAACTTTTACGATATTTATTTTACTTGCTGGCTGGTATTACAGCTCAACATGGAGTAGTACCAAAAGTGATGTTATTTTTGGTGTATCTGTAGCGTTGCTATTAACTGCACTTGAGGTATGGGCGAATGTTGTTAAAGGTGATCATGCTGTAAACAGTTATGCTCGCGTTTTTGCTCATACAATATCATTTTTACTCGCTTTTCCTGCTACTGTAGTTGTAATTCGTAAAGCTTCACAGGTTTCTGGCGGTATGCTTGCAATTTGGACTTTGGCTGCATTACTGTTGATGAGTGGAATTATTGTTGCAATCGATTATCTTCCCTTTGTTCGTTAACCTGCAAAGAACTGGAATTCTTGGTATAATCGAAGATGCGTTTTCAACTATCTTCCCAGTACAAACCAATGGGCGATCAGCCCCAAGCTATCGATAAATTGGTATCAGGTATACAGAATGGTCATAAAGATCAAGTTCTGTTAGGGGTTACCGGTAGTGGAAAAACGTTTACGGTTGCGAATGTTATTGAAAGAATCCAAAAGCCGACGTTGATTATTTCACACAACAAAACACTTGCTGCCCAACTGTATCAGGAATTCAAAGAATTTTTTCCGAAAAACGCGGTGCAATATTTCGTTAGTTACTACGATTATTATCAGCCTGAAGCGTATATTCCACAGCGAGATCTATATATCGAAAAAGATGCCGATATTAACGAAGAAATTGATAAACTCCGTTTAGCGACTTCAACTGCACTTATGACACGTAAAGATGTTATCGTAATTGCGTCAGTATCAGCGATTTACAACATCGGTTCACCACAAACTTATAAAAATGCGATGGTTTTGGTCGAAAAAGGCAAAGGTGAAGGCATGCAGAAGTTACAGGTGGGACTGCTTGGTCTTTATTATGAAAGAAACGAAATTGATTTCAAGCGTGGTACTTTCAGAGTTCGTGGGAATGCTATAGATATTCATGTTTCTTATGCCGATCTAGGCGTTCGAGTCATATTTAATGGTGATATTGTCGCTAGCATGGAACTTTTCAATCCGGTGGATGGATCACCAATTACCGATTACGATTATTACATTGACATACTTGTTGAGACCGAAGGTCAGACAATTGAAAAGGTCGTTCTTTACCCATCTAAGCATTATGTTATGGATCCGGCAGCTCAAGATGAAGCCGTTAAAAGAATTGAAGAAGATACGGTAAAGCGAGTTAAAGAGCTCGAAGCGCAAGGTAAAATGATTGAAGCACATAGATTAACGCAGAAAGTTAAATACGACATGGAAATGATCCGAGAGATCGGTTACTGTAAAGGAATCGAAAACTACTCGTATTACTTTGACGGTCGTAAACTTGGCGAGCCACCTTATTCTTTAATGGATTACTTTCCAAAAGATGATTATTTGCTTATTATCGATGAATCACACATTACGATTCCGCAAGTGCGCGGAATGTTTAACGGAGATCAAGCCCGAAAAGAAACATTAGTTGAGTATGGTTTCAGACTGCCAACGGCAAAAGAGAATAGACCTCTCCGATTCTCTGAGTTTGAAGAGAGAATGGGAAACACTTTGTATCTTTCGGCAACTCCAGAAGAATATGAACTTAAAAAGGCAGGTAAAGAGAATATTGCAGAGCAATTGATTAGGCCAACTGGTTTGGTTGATCCAATCGTTGAAGTTCGACCAGTTGAAAATCAGATTCAAGATCTCGTTGGCGAAATTAAGAAAACAGTTGAAAAAGGAGAACGCGTGTTAGTTACCACCTTAACAAAGCGAATGGCCGAAGATTTGTCGCAGTATTTGAAAGATGGTGGCGTGCGAGTTACATACCTACACTCGGATATCGATACGATGGATAGAACCGATATTTTGGCCGATTTGCGCGCTGGGAATTATGACGTTTTAGTTGGTATTAATCTGCTTCGTGAAGGGCTCGATTTGCCAGAAGTGTCGTTAGTTGCGATTCTTGATGCAGATAAAGAAGGATTTCTTCGCTCGCGAACTAGTTTAATTCAAACAATGGGTCGTGCTGCTCGTCATGTAAATGGTCATGTGATTTTGTATGCAGACAAAAAAACTCACAGCATGCAAGAAGCCTTGTTCGAGGTAGAGCGCCGTCGAAAAATTCAGTTGGAATATAACGAAGCTCATGGAATTACCCCGGCTTCTATTCAAAAGGCAATTCGACAGCGAATTTTGCCAAAGCAAGTCGAAGATACTGATGAAGCCCGTGAGAAGAGAATTCATACAGTATTGGGTAAAGACGTTGAAATCATGATCGCCTCGTACAGAACTATGCCTAGAAAAGAGCAAAAAGAGACTATCGATTGGCTCAATAAAGAGATGAAAAAAGAAGCGTTAGCGCTCAACTTTGAGAAAGCAATAGAATTGAGAGAGTTGATAAAGACGCTGAAGGAATAGAGTAAGGCGCAAAAGTGTTTATTCGAGAAATCAATCAAAGAACTAGGTCGTTTGGCAGTAGTCGTATTTGCTTTATTTTTCGGTAATTGTATAATTATGTAATGCGTTGACGACGAATTACACGTCTGAGCAGAGGGAAGAAATCGCTAAAACATGAAAATGCAGGCGAAAGTAGAACCCTCCGGGTAAGCCCGAAAAAGCTGTAAAAAGCGCTTGCGCACTCTATTTTCAGAGTGATGCAGGCGGAAGCAAGGTGGTACCGCGTAACCATCGCCCTTGCCAGCATAATTTTTATGTTCTGGCGATGACAACTCAAGAAAAAGTTGAACTTATCAAATCAATTGCTGAAGGTGGTGGTGATTTAGTCGGTGTAGATGAATTACCCGCCCTTCTCGAGTCAGGTGAAAAACTGTACACCTACGATGGATTTGAGCCTTCTGGGCAAATGCACATCTCGCAGGGCATAATGCGCGCGATCAATGTTAACAAGATGATTCAGGCCGGTTTTACCTTCAGGATGTGGGTTGCAGACTGGTTTGGTTATTTGAATAACAAAATGGGTGGTGATTTAGAAAAGATTAAGACCGTGGGTCGCTATTTTATCGAAATTTGGCGTGCAAGCGGTATGGATTTAGAGCATACTGAATTTTTGTGGACTTCGGATGCGGTGAAAGATCCCTCGTACTGGGAAACTGTTATGCGTGTTGCGAAGTCGATTACGTTGAAACGTGCTATTCGAACGACTCAGATTATGGGAAGAAATGAGAGTGATGATTTATCCGCAGGTATGATTTTTTACCCTTGTATGCAGGTTACTGATATTTTCCACGTTATGAAAGCGCAAGTAACGCAACTTGGGTTAGATCAGCAGAAAGCGAATATACTGGCCCGCGAAGTCGGCGAAGAATTGGGATATTGGAAGCCAGTCATCGTAAGTCATGGAATGTTACAGGGGTTACAGAAACCAGTGGAGAAAAAAGTTAGTTCATTAGCCTTAGGAAATCTAAGTAATGGTGATTTACTCTACGATGGAGAAAAGGCACAGGTTTATGTAACCTGGAAAGAACCGTTTACTGTAGCATTTGTAGTGAATGGTCAAACGCCTCGTTCCGTTGAACTTGAAGTGGGTAAAGCTGAGAAGTATTTTGATATCGAGTTAACACTTCGCATTGACGATACCCTAGAAGTCGCTGAAAACACCGAGGCACGCAAACTCTCTATGAAAATGAGCAAGTCAATGCCTGAATCCTCGATCTTTATGACTGATACTCCTGACCAAGTCGTACAAAAAATTCGCAAGGCGTATTGCCCTGAAGGAATCGTCGAAGATAACCCAATTTTGGCGTATTGTAAGTATATTATCTTCAACGCACACTTTTTGAAGCGAAAAACACCGCTACTAACTGATGGAAAATTCGTAGTGAAGCGACCTGAAAAATTCGGTGGTGATGTCGTTTACTCGAATTATGAGGAGCTGGAAAGGTCATATGTCGCAAAGGAATTGTTCCCGTTAGACCTCAAAAATGCAGTGGTTGAGTATTTGAATGAGCTCATTCGCCCTGTTCGTGAACATTTCGAGAATAATGTCGAAGCTAAGGCAATTCTTGAGAAGGTACAGAGCTATCAGGTGACAAGATAGTTTCACGAACTAAGAGACGATTCTGTTCCACAATGTAGGCTTAGTTGTGGATAACTAAATTGAATCGGGAAGATATAATGCAAACTTTCGGCGTTTTTGGTCACGGACGATTTGGCTCGTTATGGGCAGAACTTCTTACGCGCTTCGGTGAAGTATATGTGTATGAACCATTACCTAAAAAGCGAGTTGATCATAATGAACGGCTTCATTTTTGTGAATCACCTCAAGAAATATTTGCTTCTGCGAATATAATTTTTTACGCCGTTCCAATTTCACTTTTTGAAGAAATTGTTCGTGAACATGCGTCATTAATGAACAATCTGCACGTCATTTATGATTTGCTGTCAGTTAAACTACATGCAAAAAAAGTCTTTGATTCATTTTTACCAGAAGGCGTTGAAGCAGGGTTACTGCATCCAATGTTTGGGCCAGATAGTGCAAAAGCGCACGGCGTACCTGGGCTCCCAATTGTTGTGGATAAGTATCGGCTTACGTCGGCAAATTATGAAAAAATGATTGGTATATTTTCACAATTGCAGTTAAAAGTGATTGAACTCACTGCTGATGAGCATGATCGTTTGGCAGCACGATCTCAAGGAGTTGCCCACTTTATCGGAAGAGTTCTTGCTGAATTCGGTTTCGAATCTACGGAAATCGATACCATGGGAGCGAAGAAGCTAAATGAGATTACGGAACAGACCTGTAACGATACCTGGCAGCTTTTTACTGATTTGCAGACAAAAAATCCGTATACCGAAAAAATGCGAAAAGACCTGCAAAAAGCATTTGAAAAAGTTACAGAAAAGATTACAACGGCCCCATAAATTGCAAGCAATTCTTGTCAGGATCAAGAATTGTTAGCGCATAACGTGTTTCGCCTGGAACAAATTCGTTCATTGCAAAAATGTCAGCCACAATTTCTGTTCGGGGATCATTTTTTACTTTGACCGCGACATCTTGAACCGAATCTACGTAGATATTCAGCATCGTTCGCAGGGATTCCTTATTTTGCCCGTGAATTTCAGAGTGATTCGCCAGCCAAATTTCATACCCTGGTGCGACTTCTACGGTATAGCCGTAATCTTTGGGAAGTTCGAGCTTTTTAAGTATTTTGAAGCCTAGTGTTTCAGTATAGAAAGTGATTAGTTTCTCTACATCTTCTGTAAAAATGAAAGCCTTAAACTTTTGATAGGTCATAATCATAATTGTAGCTTAGGTAGTCTCTCTTTCCTAGATTTTAACAGAAAAGGCGGTATCATCAACGTATGAATCTAGAAAATCAAACTCAGAAAGACATTTTGCGTCACATGATGTGGGTAAGTGAAATCAAATATAGTGATCTGCATAAACATTTCGAAAAACACGAGCTCTTTAATTATCACCTGCGTGAATTAGTTGCACAAGGGTATCTTGAAAAAACGGGCAGTATGTATAAATTAACGCAAACAGGGCGTCAAAAAGTATCATTTATGGATGAAGACGGTTCGGTTCAGCAACAATTCAAGGTAAGCATGGCTGCGTGGGTCGTTCGTGAACATGAGGGGCATTGGGAAACCATTATGTTTACACGAAAAAAACATCCACAATTGGGGTGGAAATCGATTATAACAGGGAAAATGAAATATGGTGAACCAATTGAAGATTGCTTGAAACGAGAACTTCAAGAGGAAGTTAACATTATTCCAACGAAATATTCACTTATCGATGTTTCGCGTGTGTTTGTAAAAGATGAAAAGGGCGAGCTTCGTAACGATCTTATACTCTTCAGTTACGTTGTTACCGAGTGGCAAAATGAGCCGGTATTAACCGGAATTGAAGGGGAATACTTCTGGCAAAAGATTGATACCTTTGAAAAAGAGGTATCTCCAACCTTTGAATTCGGCTACAGCTTTTGGTTGCAAGGGATTCGAAAGTATTTGAAATCTCCGACTACGTATACGCCTGTTGTTTGGCATATTAACCCCGATAGAATGGCGTATTGAGCATTTAGTTGATTAATACCGAATTGGCCTTCATCTCACCGCGATAGTTCATTTCGATGAGTAATGCGCAGAATTTGTTAGAAATCACTTTGTATTCAATTACTGTTTCGATCGAATCACCACCCATGAGACCGTTACTCAAATCATTACTCTTTCTAGCGGTTTCTTCGATACAGGTCGATTCGACGAGGCGTGCTTCGACAAATGACAGGCCAATAGAAGGCTTTTCGTAAATTTTTACGGTAAGTGTATCATTGACGCGCGCATCAATTCGCGTACTTCCTGTTGATAGTTTTGACCAGTCTACAATATGATTTTGCGCAGGTTTATTGTAATGAAATGTAAACAATGCGCCGATTGCTAATAATATGATCGCAATGATGACAAGTGGCAATTTTGTGAATTTCATTATTAATTTTATAGCAAATTTACAAATTTTTGTCTTTGAAAATTCCTTCTATAATTTTGCTAAGTGGAACTCCTTCAATATCAATATCTTGCACAGCGTCGTTTTTCATAATCTCAGCAATTATGACTGCTTGATTATTTTTACCAATTTCAAGAGTTAAACTGTCACTCGTTCTTTGCATGCAAATACCGAGTTTCTCTAAATCACTCATGTCTGCATCTTTGTTCCCGAAAATGATTTTGATATATTTTTTGCTTGAAAATGATCGTCGTAATTTTTCAAGAGAGTCGTCGTAAACGAGCTTTCCTTTGTTTATGATTATGACTCGTTCACAAACTTGCTCAATGTCTTCCATATTGTGACTGGTTAAAAGGATTGTTATGTTGCGTTCTTTATGAATTCTTGCGAGAAAATTGCGAATGTTATTCTGTGATGAAATATCAAGACCAACGGTAGGTTCATCCAGATACAGAATTTGAGGTTTATGCAAAATTGAGCCGATAACTTCAACCTTCATTCGTTGACCAAGTGAAAGTTTGCGAATAGGGCGATCAAGGTGTTCAGATACTTCAAGTAGTTCTGATAATTCGTCAATTGTGTTATAGAATTCGACTGGTTCTATGTCATAAATGACTTTGTTCAATTCATAATTTTGGCGTGCAGATAAGTCAGTCACTAGTGTAGACTTGTTCCCCATGACGAAGCCGATATTTTTTAGCATTGCGGTTGCTCTCGAGCTGGGAGTGTAGCCCATAACAGAAATATCGCCTGCTGTTGGATATAAAATGCCTGTGAGCATTTTCATTGTGGTAGTTTTTCCTGCACCGTTAGGGCCTAAAAATGCGACAGATTCTCCTTCGCCGATAGTAAACGAAATATCGTTTACAGCCGTGAAAGTTTCTTCTTTTGGAGTAAGCATTCTTTGCCAGAAGGATTGTTTAACTGGTATGGTGAACTTCTTGACGAGATTGTTGACGGTAATAATTGGTTTCATAGTTATGCAATAAAATTATGATGAAAATGATTCATATTTTGGTAATCCTTTTTTCCAAAGAAATACGAAGAGTGCAAAGAATAGTGTTGCAAAGAATGCTTGAAGTAGTAATAATGACAAATCTGTCGTTTTTTCGAGAAGATATGAAACGGTAACACCAACGGTTATGGGGGTTGTTGCAAGAAAAATGACTATGGTGCGAATAGGCTCGGTGTATGCTTCGATAGGATAATTACCAATGTTACCACTTAAGTAGACGATTTTTAGCAAATTTCTCGTTTTTTGCGTCCAAAGTACAGACATTGCAATTGCGAAATAGAAAAAGTGTTGAATGAAAAAACCGATAATCCAGGCGATGATGGCATAAAAGATTGCAATTCCTGAAGTTTTGAATCCACCTTGACTAATGATAAGAGAAAAATACATGACCATTGGTATAAAAGCAGACATTACTGTGTGAAAAGTCTTGATTCTACAGGTAAAAATCTGCAAAAGAATTGAGACAGGTTTTACCAAAAATGCATCGAATCTGCCATCTTTGACTATATCGACAAATCTTTCTACGCCAGTACCTGAAAGGCTGGTGGTTATATAAAATGTTAACTGCATGACAGTTAAGAAAACTACCCAATCTTCGTAGGAATAGCCTGCAATGTAATTAACTTTTAGTGTTACGACTCTTGCGAAGAGAATAAACATTATATTCCAGCATAAGGTTGTGAGTAATTCGCCTAAAACGCTCCTTGGAAATGCTGTTTCGATCTGCCAGTTGAATCGTAATATCGCGCCAACATACGAAAAGATAAATTTTATTCTATGCGCCAACGCCTTCATAGCGTGTAATTCCTCTTCTCCAAATTATTACCGCAAAAATTGGCAAAAGTATTGCCCAGATAATCGCCGAAGCAATAAACAACCATTGTTCGCTACCTAAGGAACTCACAGTTAAAATGTGTGCTGGTGTAAATGCCATTCCAGCGAAGGGAAGTACAATTATGGCAGAACCCGCGAGTGAGCCTAACGTTGCTCGAAAGAGCGTTAATGGAATACTTGTGCCGTTTAGCATTCTGCTTATTTGCAATGTGCCGTACATTATTCCATCTGCATCTTCTAGCCAGAGCGAAATTGAACCAAGAATGATATTGTAAGAAGTCGCAATTATGATTGCTGCAACGAGTAGAATCGCAAAGTATGCGATGCGTATTGGTTCGAGAATTTGAGCAGTAAACAAACCTATTATTATCGCAAGAAAGCCAATTATTAATTCATTTGCACGCGCTCCAAGGTGAACAGCGAGAATTTGAAAAAGTGGTGAAAGTGGTCGCAGTAAATATCGCGAAAGTGAACCATCTTTAATTTTGTTCGCTAGATCTTTGCCGAGGCGAAGTCGAGTACTTCCTGAAAGCATGGCGATACCGTTTGCGATGAATAGATATGAGATCTTCTGTCCGAAAGTTTGCGCGTCAACTGAAGGCAATATATATAGCCAAATAAAGATGGGCGTGCCCACCATTGCAATAGATTGAAGGCTACTCAACAGGAAGTCGAGAGAATAGAGTGAGATTTCAGAGAACCCCTGCTTGAGTAACTGCAGGTAAGGTGATTTCATAGGAGATAGACGGATTATAGGACGAATGAAAAAATCTGTCAAAATATATGTTACGGACTGATTTTAATAGTTAATATTTAATACTCATTTGTGAATGCGATCTTATTACCTATTAACTATTAAATCCTATTGCTAGAAAATTTAGCGTAGAAATGGTAGAATACACGTTATGGAAAAGCTCACAATTCGCGGTGCTCGCGAGAACAATCTCCAAAATATCGATCTTGATTTACCAAAGAACAAGCTAATTGTTTTTACAGGGCTATCGGGGTCTGGAAAGAGTTCTCTTGCAATGGATACGATCTATGCAGAAGGTCAACGCAAATATGTCGAGAGTTTGTCTGCGTATGCACGCCAGTTCTTAGGTGAATTACGTAAACCAGATGTCGATAAAATCGAAGGTTTGTCACCATCAATAGCTATTGATCAAAAGACCGTTTCGCATAATCCTCGTTCAACCGTTGGAACAATTACAGAGATTTATGACTATTTACGCTTGTTGTATGCTCGCGTCGGAATCGCACATTGTCCGCAATGTGGGGCGGTATTAACGTCTCAGACAATTGACCAAGTTGTTGAAGGTTTGTTGAACAAAATTAAAAAAGCGTACGAAAATGATGACGTTGTACAGAAATTCTCCTTCAGATTTATGGTCGCTGCTGTGCCAATTTCAGGGAGAAAAGGTGAATATGAACAGGTGTTTTTGAACTTGAGAAAGCAAGGCTGGAACGTTGTTCGTGTTGATGGCGAATATATTGACCTGAAATTAATGCTTCCCCAGCTAGATAAGTATAAACAGCACGATATTGAGGTGATAGTCGACACTTTGTCGGTTTCTCGTACCATTTTCGAATCAGATGAAGCGGTAAAAGAGATACGATCACGAATCTTTCAGTCAATTGAAGCAGCACTCAAAATACAGCCAACTTTCGTAAGAATTCTTGAAATTCGCGATCCTCACCTTGGAATACCTGCAAAGGCTGACGCAATCCTTTCACACGATTACAGCGTTTCGAAGAGTTGTAAACAATGTGGCATTTCTGTTCCTGATTTTGAGCCACGAGACTTTTCCTTTAACTCACCACACGGGGCATGCCCTGAATGTGATGGGTTAGGGGTGATTAAGCAAATAAGTACCGAAGGAATTGTCGATGGAAAACGATCGGTTTTAGCCGGTGGAATCATTCCTTATGCGAAGATGTTAGAACGTGATACGTATTTTCGTAGGCTTTTAGAAATTGTTTGTGATGAACATACGATTTCATTGCATACTCCCGTGAGTATGTTGACCGAAGGCAAATTAAATGTTCTTTTGTACGGTACCGGTGAGCAAAAATATAAAGTAACCTACTTTTCGAGCCAAGATGGTTCGGAACGTTCTCTGCATGCGAAATTCGAAGGTATTATTCCAAACCTTGAGCGACGCTACAAAGAAACAAATTCTGACTTTATTCGCACCGAAATTGAAAAATTTATGTCAACAGTAACCTGTCCGACGTGTAAAGGTACTCGATTGAAAGATATTACATTGGCAGTTACCATCAAAGACTACAACATTGCGCAACTGTGTGACTTGACCATCAATGATTTTGCTACTGTTATGACTGACTTACCGAAAACGCTTGATAATAAGTCTCTTGCGATAGCGCAGCCGGTCGTAAAGGAAATTCTTTTGAGATCGCAATTCCTATTAGATGTTGGGCTTGAATATTTAACGGTAAGCCGTACAGCAACAACTCTCTCGGGTGGTGAAGCTCAGCGTATTCGTTTGGCAAGCCAAATTGGTACTGGTTTATCTGGGGTCATTTACGTATTAGATGAACCATCAATTGGGTTACATGCGCGAGATCAACATCGTTTGATAGCGACATTAAAGCATCTTCGAGATTTAGGAAATACGGTCATCGTTGTCGAACATGATCGAGATACTATGTTGAATGCGGATCTTATCGTAGATTTTGGTCCAGGTGCGGGAAGTAATGGAGGAAAAATTATTGCTATGGGAACTCCTGCGCAATTAATGAAAGCGGAAGATTCAGTAACAGGTCCATACCTTGCAGGAAAGAAGACCATTGCGAAAGAAGTGCAGAAAATTATTACAGCACAAGAAAAGAAAAGCTCAAGAATTACCGTACAGCGTGATGCTGCATATGGAAAACGTCCAGATAGATATATTGAATTATCTGGTGCTAAAACTCATAATCTAAAAGATGTTACCGTTAAATTCCCTCTCGGAAAATTCGTCTGTGTCACGGGAGTCTCGGGTTCAGGGAAAAGTTCATTGGTTGTTGAAACGTTATTGCCCGCATTGAAACGTAATTTAGGGCTTCGAACAGATAGTCCTGATACTGTTTTTAAGAATCTGTATATCTCAGATGTTGTCGATAAAGTGCTATATATTGATCAGTCTCCAATCGGTCGTACTCCACGTAGCAATGCTGCAACCTACACGAAGTTGTTTGATGATATTCGTGAACTTTTTGCTCAAACAAAAGACTCAAAAGTTCGCGGTTATACAGCTAGTCGCTTTAGCTTTAACCTGAAGGGTGGTCGCTGTGAAGCGTGTAAAGGAGAAGGAAAAATTCGTATCGAAATGCAGTTTATGCCTGATGTTTATATTGACTGTGATGTTTGCCACGGAAAACGATACGTATCCGAAGTGCTTGAAGTGAATTATAAAGGTAAGAATATCGCTGAAGTTCTTGAAATGTCTATCGATGAAGCGCAAGCTTTCTTTTCAGAACTTTCAGTTTTACGCGAAAAATTAGAAATGTTGCAACAAGTTGGGCTTGGTTATCTGAAGTTAGGTGAACCAGCACCGATGCTTTCTGGCGGAGAAGCTCAGCGTATTAAATTATCTTCTGAATTAGGAAGACGAGCAACAGGTAAAACAGTGTATATTCTAGATGAACCTACAACTGGCTTGCACTTTGCAGATATTGAAAAGCTTGTTGCAGTTTTGAAAACTCTTGTAAAAAACGGTAGTAGTGTATTCGTGATTGAGCATAATATCGATTTTATTGCTGAAGCTGATTACCTTATCGACATGGGGCCTGAAGGTGGTAGCGGTGGTGGTGAAGTTGTCGGGTTAGGGAGTGTTGGTGATATTCGTCGCAATGAACGAAGCTGGACGGGGAGAATGTTGAAAGAACTTGTTTAGCAATTACTAATTCTCAATTTTCAATTATTAATGCAAATTTAATAAGTGCATATTGACAAACGATAAATCTATGCTGTATTATATCGATAGTCAATAAAATTATATTAATAAATAATATGCAAAAGACTCAAGTAAAAGACTTGGGAAGAATAGAACATTGGATAATTTCATTTCTTCAGCTTGCACTTGTTATAGATTATGCATTCTCTGTAACTTTGCAGTTTTTGGCCTCTGCGCCTGAAACAGTTATGAAGATTTCTTATTCTGTAATGTCATTTTTCAGAATGATTTCTTCATTACCGTTAATTTTGTTTAGAGATGTCACATCACCGACAATACACTTGGATTTACTCGACGTTGAAACTGCAGAATCGGTGTTAAGAGGGAATGCTTTAATTTCTGAGTGGAGTTACGCAATTTTTGGAGCAATCGTTCTAGCTGCAATTATCTATTTCCTTGAAGTGTTGAAACAAGTGCTAACAAAAATCAGAGAAGAAGGCGTTTATTCACAGAGTGTTGAGAAAAAATTCTCGGCACTTTTTAGTCTGTATGTGGTCATACAAGGGGCTGGATATCTAGCCAAGCTAATTTTTTATTCATTTATATTTTCACAGTTATTGAGAGAATCGCCTCAATCTGATGCTTTGCAAATTCTTCAAGCACATATGTTATCGTCAATTCCTTGGGTGGGAATGATAACAATCGGTATCGCTGCTGTTGCTTTGCTGTTATACAAGCGAACAGTAACCTTAAAAGAAGATAATTTATTAACTATTTAATTATGAACATGAAAACAACTTTGTTAAAAGTACTTGAAATCTACACTAGATACAATCAGTTTGTAATACTTCTGATTGTTATTAGCAGTTTAGTTACTATGTTTTTCGTAAGTGATCCCTCAACGTTTAGTCCGGTAATCACGACTACGATGGAGATACTAACTTTTGTAGGATTTCCGATTTTAGCGCTGTTTAATTCGTTAGTTGTAGGATATTTTCCGCTCACCTCGGGTATTCCAGTTGTGGAAGTTATTTATCTTCTTGGTGCAGGAGTGGGAAGCTATCTGATCTTCGATTATGTTTCAAAAATAGTTCAGACTATTGCGAAGCAGGGAGTGTATACTGTTTCGGTGGTAAATTTACTATCAAAAATTCAATTGGTATTAGTCGTGTTTGCGGTAGTGAACTCAATAGTAGGGCTTATAGCGGGTTTGTATTATTGGTTGGCGTTGGGTGATGCTGCATATTCTTCTGTAAGTACCTTAATCATGAATGTCTTTCCGACTGCAATCTTAATTCTGCTTGCAATTATCTGGGTGATAAGGAGTATCTTGCAAACAGCGATTAATGAAAAAGCAGGCCAAGAATTAGTTGTTTAGTAAAAAAAGAGTATGAAAGAAATTATTGTAAATCTTGATGTCATGATGGCGAAACGAAAGATGTCGCTAACGGAGCTATCTGAAAAAGTAGGCATTACTATGGCAAACCTTTCTATCTTGAAGACAGGCAAAGCTCGTGCCATTCGCTTTGAAACCTTATTGCGAATTTGCGAAGTGCTAGATTGCCAACCCGGTGACATTCTGGAATACAGAAGATAGGTAGCAATTTTTAATTATCTATTATTGATTGCTGAGAAATTGACTATTACTATTAAACACGCATTAGTGCATTATCGCTTTACATCTTTATTGTGTGCAAATAGGTTATAATATACGGTGATCGAAGTGACGCCAAAAGTTCAAAAGAAGCTGGAAAATTTGCCAACGACACCTGGGTGCTATCTATACTACAACGATAAGCATAGAATCATCTATGTCGGAAAAGCAAAAAACTTGAAAAACCGAGTGTCAAGCTATTTTGTGAATACATATAAGGGGCCAAAGACAGAAGCTCTCGTTTCGCATATTGCAGACCTAGATTTTATTCAAGTTCGCTCAGAAGTAGAGGCTTTTCTACTCGAGGCGGAACTGATAAAACGGTATAAACCTCACTATAATTTTGCACTGGTTGATGATAAATCGTATAAGTACATTGCTGTTCAAGATTTTGATGTAATTGTTGATGGAAAGAAATACACATTTTCTAAAATCTTTGGCGTTTTTGGAAAAAAGTTGAAGCGAACGCGATATTATGGCCCGTATCCAGATGGCTCACTCGTTGCGATCGTTTTGAGAGCATTGAGGCGAATTTTTCCTCACTGTGATTATTCTGCAGCAAAATTGAGTCAGTCATTAAAGCAGAAACGTCCGTGTATGTATGCACATATTGGATTGTGTCCTGGGGCTTGCGGAAATTTAGAAAAATTGGCTGAAAATCAGAAGAATATCCATGCATTAGAACAATTTATTAAAAAGGGATATTCTGTGGCTATTGAAGAACTCGAAAAAAGAATGCATCAACATGCTGTGAAGCTAGAATTTGAAGCGGCGAAAGAATTGCGAGATGTACTTGAAAAATTGAATAATCTTGAGACTGCGAGTATTCTTCCTGATCAATATACCGATAATCCGAATCTTTTAGTAGATATTCAAGACAAACGTATGAAAGATGTTGCCGAATTATTCGGCATCGGTGAAGTGAATCGGGTTGAGTGTTACGACATCTCAAACATTATGGAAAAATGGACTGTTGGTTCGATGGTTGTGAGCGAAAATGGTAAATTGGCAAAAGATCAATATCGGAAATTCCGCATTAAATACACGACTGGAATTTCCGACTTCTGGATGATGAAAGAGATTCTTGGGCGACGCGTCAAGAAAGAGTGGCGTCGCCCAGATATTTTGCTTATTGACGGAGGTAAAGGGCAAGTAGGTGCAGTAATCGATGCATTGAAAGACACCGCTTTTAGCGATATACCCGTGATTGGTATCTTCAAGCCGAATGACTATTTCATTCGCAGAATTGAAGGCAAATGGAAAGTTACCAAAGCACTTAAAAACAACATTGGTTATTTACATTTGCGAGAACTCCGCGATGAAGCCCATCGATTTGCAAATAGATATCGTAAAGTGTTAATAAAAAAAGATAATAATTATTTTATAAATAAATGAAATCTTTAAACGATTCTAGAGAGGCGAATAGATTGTATGATGCCGTTGTTATTCCTCAGCAAGAAATGCTCGATAGAATCGAAGTTATCAATAGAAGTTCTGACATAAGATGGAGTGTTCTATTAGCACCAGTCAATAATGAATTCGCCAATGCAGTAGAATTTGCAGATGTAGGTTCTCCTCAGACACGGGCTCAATTGAGCACTTTGGTAGCAGAAGATGCTGATACCGAAATCGCTGCAAGAAAGTTTCCAGAAAGGCGTTTTTCAAGACTTTTGTTTTACGATCCAAAAGAAGGAAACTTTGCACAGGAACGTCTTCTACTGAATCAACGGTCAGATGGTTCTTATCAATTTGTAACCTTTAGTGAATCTGGATTACAAGATATGCAAATTCAGGGGTTCAACAACTTTATGGTTTTGCTTTCAATTGCTCTAAATGAACATAATTCTTCAAAAGGTTCTCCCGCAACTTTTACTCCACTTCGAATTGATGATTGAGAATTATAAATTAATAATTATTCCTTCCATCCTCCAGCTCTCAAATTCGAGTAGGCGGGTAACGTTCCTCCGAGCATGATTTTCTTCCCAATAGGTTTGAATGGATCGCTTGAATCGATAACTAATACAGTTTTCATCTCATCGAGAATTACAACTCCTTGCGAAAAATCTTTATTCCAAGCAATTTTCCCAAAGGCTTTTCCTTCGAGTAATGGCAGAAGAGTTGGATCTGGCGTAATTTCTTTTGCCTGCTCATCTGGAAGTGAAAAAAGGTAGTATTTTGATGATTTTTCTACTGGTGATTTCTCTTTATTCGTGTAAGTGAGCGTAATATACGCGAGTTTGTAATCATTAAAGAAAATTGCTGTGTAGGTAGGCACGTGATTAGCATTTACTTCTGCTCGTTTTAGTAGTGTTGGAACTTCGGTCAGTACGTCCTCTTTTGTTTGTTGTAAGTTGAATGTTGTAATTTCTGCAGTTTCGGTAAAACCCTCAGACATATAGAAAAGTCGACCGTTTTTGCCATCAACTTCTGGTCCCCAAAGAATTTTTTCATATCGCGCTGAAGGAATGACAATTTTCGTTTTGTTGTAAGTGGTTCGATTTATTAAAAAATAGGTGTCGGTTTTTTGTTGTTGTGTACCTGTGAGAAGATGGTGAGTAGTGGTAGTTCCCACATAGTTTGCAATAACAACATCTTTTTCGTTTTGAATCGCGCGAATCGGCTGCTTTGTGTCTGCGCTATTGTAAATGAATGCAGATTTGGGAACTTTTTGACAAACGCCTTCCCAGCCACAGGCACTTTGATAGAAATAGTAGAAATACTCTGTAGCGGAAACAAATTTTCCCTCGATGAATTGATTATCGGGAGCTGTTGCAATTTTTTTCATTGTACTATTTGCAACGGCATTTCCAATTTCTAGTGTCTTTGAAGTGCGCTTTATGCGTAGTTTACTATCTGATGAAAGTTCGCCAATTTCAGTAGTTTTACCCTGCGCATCGAGATTTCTGTATACAAAAGGAGAGCTTGCCATATTATCTGCGAGTGCAATAAGTGTTCCTTCTGGTGAGAATTCTGCAACCTTTGTGACTAATCCCTGGGAATCAAGAAGTTCAATGAGGAAGTTCTTTTTTACTGTGACTGTTGGAAACGGAGTTTGTGAAGGTGCGTTACTGGCAGTTGGTGTAGGCGTTGGGGTTGGCGTAACTGGTGGTTTGGGGGTCTCGCTGAGTTGGGTGAAAATAATAAAAATGACAGCGATTGCAAGAATTGCAAAAGCAGTAATACCTATAACAATGGTTGTGAGTCGCTTTTGTGTTGTAGGCTCTTTGTTTAGTTCAGTGTTTGGCGATACAGTTTCTGGCAATGAAGGTTCAGAAGGTGACGGAGCAGTTGATGAAATTGGGGGAGTGGGTGGGAGTGGTGGGGGCGTAGGAATAGTATCAATTGTTGGAGGAATTGGAGGTTCAGGCGGTTGACCTGGATTAATTAGTGTTGGATTTTCCATAATACATTATATGGATATATTTATAGATTGCCAATTCACAGCCGAATTGTTATACTGATTCATGCCACTGCCTCGTTTGTTTGGTTCAAAAAAAGAAGAGAAATCAATTCGTGTTACTACTGTTCAATCACAACGTGAAAAAAAGGTCAGCGATACGATTGAAGCAGGCTTATATCCAGCAAAAGTTGCCTCACGTAAAGGTATTCGTGTTACTCGTCTCTTGCTTCAGGTTGTGGTAGGTGTTCTCTTTTTAGTGACGATATTGAGTTATTTTGGAGTTATTGAACTTGGAAGAAAAGTTTGGGCTCCAGTACAAGGAAAGGTCGGTGGGCTCGTTGTGTCTTCAGAGGTGGTTAAGGTTCAGGTTAAAATGAACGGAAAGTTATTAGGGCAGGCACCATATACAGGGCAGGGGCTTCCAGCAGGTAATCACGTATTACTGCTAGAGGCAGTCGAAAATCCCAATAACTATTTTGTTCCAGTCGAATTGCCAATTACCATATCTCCAGATAATACAACTGTTGTGCGTGTTAATTTGGCACCAGATAATTCACTATCAAACTATGTGGTAATCTCTTCACAAACGAGAATTCATGTCGCCGATCCTAAATTAGTGGTGCGTACGGTACCTGCTGATGTATCAGTGACAATTGATGGTGCTGATTTTGGTAAAACGCCTTTACTAAACGATTCTCTTGGCGCTGGCGCTCATCAAGTGACTTTACAAAAAGAAGGCTATCGAGCAACAACGATTGATGTAACTGTTGCTGATGATAAGACAATTACGATTGATGCCAAATTGTATCCATATCAGGTAAAACTTGAACTAGAATGACAATAGACCAATTTACAAAAGTAAATAAGCCGATAACGGTCATCGTCAACGTGAGTAATCCGTTGGCTATTAGAATGGCTCGGATTCTTGCCGATCAAGGAAGTCGTTTACTCATCGTAGATCGGTTGACCTCGGCAAAACGTAAACTTCTCGGTGATCTTTTGGAACGAGACGATTGTCTCTTTATGGACGCCGAAAGTACCTTCAGGAATATCGACAAATTCAAGAAAATCGATTATGTCTATTACTTTATAAATCATTTAGTCGCAGGAAGCACATTCCCTCAGCATCAAGCTGAAAGTATGGAAATTCTTGCACTGCAGCACAAAGATTTTCTCCGAGAAACGAATAGAATTGATGCATATCTTAAGCTCGCAGCAGAATTTGATGCATCGGCCACCTTAGTAACATCTGGGTATGTTGCTCAATATCTTGAACATCTTCCTGAAGCGAACTTGCAATTACAGAAGTATGCAGAATCTTTACTTCTTGATTATGTCGAGAAAAATCGATTGAATGGTCGTATTGTGCGAGTTGGTGAATTGGTTGGAACCGATTACGATGTTACTGCTCCAACAAATTTGGCTCGCTTAATTCGTGAAGTTCTCTTACGAAAGAAAATAAACATTTTTGGTGGTGGATTGCAGCAAAACTATATTGTTGATACTGAAGATGCGGTTTATGCGATTTTGAAGGCTGCGTTCGCTATTGAAGCGAAGGGGCGAACCTATTTAGCTGCGTATCCGCACCCGTTAACATCATTGAGTCTTGCATATCAATTGCTTGAACTCACTGTTGACGAAAAAGAAGTCGTTTTCAATGAAATTTTACCTCGTCAAGATGATATCGCTAAACTGAAAGATATGTGTATTTCGCCTTCGGCTACGGCACTTGGGTGGGAACCTCAGATTGATCTTGATCAGGCCTTAAGTGAAACCATGAAAGGTATAGCTAAAGAGCTTAATCAACCTTGGCAACAATTGAACAAAACTCCAGTTATTCCAGTGCAAACGGTTGTTGGTATGAAAGAAGAAGCCCCAGTTCCTGGAGAGAAACCAGTAAGCGAAAAACCACAAAAAGGGAAAGTTAAAGAAGCCTTTACAAGCCAGGTTATGAAAATTGACCAGGCAATAGCAACGGGGTACAAGAAATTAATAGCTGAGCCAATACTTGGGTTATTATCCTTTCCGCAGAAAATGGCGACCACAGTCAAAAAAACCGGTCCAGCAGCGAAAGAGAGAATACTCTCTGTTGTTTTAGCCTTGGTTGTAGCGGTATTTGTTTGGGTGGTAAGTCTTCCTTACATCCATTTCGTGGTTTCTGGAGTGAAATTGTATCAACTCGCACAATCAGCAAAAACCGAATTGAGTGGTCTTGAAGGTGCAAAATTGAAAAAACTGAGTGAATCTGCTGCATCGTTAACTGGTGGAATGCTTGCCGATGTTGAAAGTGTTTCGTATTTGACAGTTATTCCGTCATTTGTTGCTCCATATAATGAATTGGTAACCTTGTTGAATGCAATTGATTTGTATGCACAAAGCAGTACAACCGCGGTAGATGCAGCTATTCCAATGCTTGAAATAGTTAAAGGAATTGCTGCTGCAAGGCCCAATGTGACATCAGGTGGGCAAACTCGCGAATACTTTACTGAAATTACTGAAATAATGAGACAAAAGAATGCGGTAGTTCAGGCTTCGCAAGAAGCACAAATTGCGCAACAACGTCTTGAAAAGGTGAACTTTTCAGTATTTCCTGCGTTTATGCAAGGCAAATTGTATGAAGCAAAAAGTTTATTATCAGGTTATTCTGGTGCCGTGAAAGAATTAGGAAAATATTACGATTTAATGCCGTATTTTCTAGGGTACAAAGACAGAACCAATTATCTCTTAATGGTTCAGAATGAAACAGAATTACGTTCAACAGGAGGCTGGTTCACCAATTATGTTCTTGTAGGTGTTGAAAACGGTGCTGTTCGAGAATTAACCGTTAATGATGTGTACGAACTTGATGGGCGAATTCAGGGAGTGACTTCCCCAGCAGATATGCAAAAGGCTTTAAATATAAAAGATTTCAAGCTTTCGTTAACCAACTGGAATCCAGAGCTTGCGGTAACTGCAACTGAAGCGGGTAATGCGTTAGATCGAGCAGGGAAGTTCCAAGCAAATGACGTTACCGTCACAATGACTTTTCAGGTTGTTCAAGATATTTTGCGAGTTATTGGGCCTATTAATATCGAAGGCCTAGGTTCAGTTTCAGCAGAAAATATGTATGAAAAGGTGGGAATCCTTCACGAACAATTTACTCCAGGAACTGACAACAAGATTAAAACAGTATCCCAGTTCTTGCCAATTCTGCTCGATCAAATCGCGTCGGCAGATGTAGGGAAAAAACAAGAAATTATGTCGGTTCTTCTTTCTGCGATTGTAGAGAAGAATGTGATGATTTACTCAACTAATGCAACAGTAAGAACTCGTTTACTAGATACGTTTGAGACATATCGAGAGTTGAAGCAAACGTCAAATCCGCTCTTTGTTGTTGATTGGAATTGGGGTGGAAATAAGGCAAATATGTATCTTCGTCGCACAACAGATATCGAGATTAATGAACAAACGAAAAAGGCAAAAGTGACAATGGTCTACACTAATGATAGTAAGAAAGATGCCTATCCAGAGGGGAAATATGTGAATGTTCAAAGAGTATATTTTCCAGAACAGTTTACTTTCAGTAAGGCAGTTGGCTACTCTAAGCCTGTTACGTTGTACAAAACAACACAAGAAGTACTGTATGTACTAACTCAAATGGAAGTAAACATTCAAGAAACGAAGAACGTCTGGCTGGAATATGATTTCAAATCATTGCCAAAGTTTATGACATTAATGAAACAATCAGGCATTGATACCGAGGTCGTGCGAGTGATAATTACCCCAGCAACTGACAAATCTGAAATAAACACAGAAGTTCTCAAAAATCAGGAATTCACGTTGGCAGACGAAAAATGGACGAAGACTTTCATTCGCAAAACCGATGTCGAGGTAATGTTTAAGAATTAACGCTGGATACACATGAAATGATCGGCGGTGGAGCAAGTGACTCCTTGTTGTTGCGAAATATAATCAATTTCGGTTTGCCAATCAGAAATTTTATAAGGGAAGAGAAATACGAATTTTTTCTCTTTCATTCTTTCTTGCAGCTCAATTTGCCAACTTTGGTTAGTGGCATCAAATGAATAACTTGAGAATTGTTGCAGTTTTGGATATCGGCGACGGTAGTACTCCATGGTTGGATTACCGTCAACAAAATATATTGCATAGTCAGTTGGCGAAAGCTCGGTAACGGTCTCAATATTCCTCTGAAATCCGTAGGTTTCGCCAACTACAACATACCTAACAGGAAAATAGCGCAATGTAGCAATAAGTAATACAGTTAAGCCGGCGATGGCGCTACTAACCGTAATTCTTACGAAAAAATGACTCTCTTCGCGTAAAAGTAAGCCGAACAAGAGTAGTGTCGAAGGAATCAGAAAAATTGTTAGGCGACCCTGCAAAGGATACAGCCCTAAAGCTGAAGCGATGGCAGATATTACAAAAGTAAGCGTAATGAGAATTAGTAGAATTCTAACTTTTGTGTAAAAAGACTTCATCGAAATAAAGTTAAAAACATATCCGCCAATCAATACCAATAAAAGTAAAAATGGCGCGATTTTCCCAAATGAATAGCTGAACGAAAAGATACTGAGATACAATTGTTTGAAAGTTTCGAGGTCACCAAGGCTGAGAAAGGCTTTGCTGTTTTGCCAATATTGATGTAGATGTTCATTTCCCGAAGTGAATTTATACTGTATAAGATACAAAATTGAAAAAGTAGTAAGCCAAAGAATTCCTGGCATGAAGAGTTCTCTTATAGTATCGAAGATTTTCAATTTTTGTGTTGTAATTGCGTCAATAAATAGAGTTATGCCACACGCAGCAAGGATAAAAAGACTGGTTTGTGAAAATAATAACGCGATTGTGCCTGAAATCGTCAATTGCAGGAGGCTCGTTGAGGTAGGGTGCTTTAGGTGTTTTTGAGTAAGTAAAAGAAGTAGCGAAGATATCGCAAGTTCGATCATGTATTGTTTATGTTGAACCGAGTATGTGATAGCGACAGGAAGAACCGCATAAAAAGCTAGCAATAGCTTGTTTTTTATTTCGAACGTTTCGAAAAGTCTGTACAGCAAATACAACGAAAGAAGTCCCGCAAAAAAGGCGGGTAATCTCAGTATGTATTCTTGGATACCTATAAAAGAAGTCAAAAATTTTTCAATAAGCAGGTACGCAAAAGGCGCAGATTGGCTGAAGCGATCTGTTCTTAACAACTCAAAAAAGTTGAAATCTAGGATATTTAACGTAAGTGCAGCTTCATCTAGCCAAAGGGTAGGATTCGCAACGTAAAGTGCGATTCTTGCGATTGCTCCGATTGTGACGGAAAGTGCCGTAAAAAGAGTGATTGTGACAGGAGCGTATTTTTTGATAAATTCAAGCATGCTCAATACTACTGAATCTGTCGAAAAGAAACAATAATCTAGAAATTCTGTACCGGAATCTGCCAGAAGGCGTATCTGTGGTTGAACAAATACAAGGAAAGGAACAAAAGCAGGTACGTTAGTAACCAAACGCCGATTCTTGCCCAATTATTTTGTTGTTTGTTGAGTAACCACCACCCTACATAGGCAAGTGCAATGTCGAAAATTGGCACGAAAGGTAACCAAATTTCTTCATGACAAAACAAAAGAGCTTCTGTACCGCCTGAGCCTGTGCCGGTGCAGTAATCAGCAAGATTGATCCATTTGAAGATGAAAAGTATTGCGATGAACACAAGTGAAATGCCCCAATAAAGAATTCCAAAGAGTAGTTTTGATTTATTCATATTGAATTGTAACGTTTCTGCGTCAAAATGATAACAATTGTCGCCTTGACGTGACTTTCTACCCTCAAAAATGCTATAATTCACATACCCAATGGGGGTGACCGGCTTAGACGGTTGTTCATTGAAAGAAGTAGCCAAGCGGGCTGATATCCCGTAAATCTATCAAAGCACCATAAAGTGCCAAGTCAAACCTTTCTGAGAAAGTCGCAGCTTTTTTGAACTCAGCAGTTAAGGCTTTTGCCTCAGTTGTTGCAGCTCCAAAGCTTGCAGTCTCACTCGTCTCTTAATGACGTAACTGGTTTCTCCTCCTTTGCATAACAAGCGGGAAACCAGGAGTAATAAGGTTTATGCCGACACGCTATCAAGCTCCGCTGGGGTAGAGTGTTGTACATGTGCGGGCGAGTATTCCTTTTTTGCTCGATTTTCAGGGGATACTTAGTACTCAACTCGAGCTGTCTTGGGAGAGACTTCTTTTTAAGAAGAGCTGCACAGGGGTTCGATTCCCCTCACCTCCATTTTTTCAACACTCTCGTTCGCTACAAAAAAGAAACCAGTTCTTTTTTGTTACGCTCACGATCCGTGTAGAAGAAAATGGAGCGAACGGGAGGGGTGAAAAATAGGAAAATGTTGGGGAAGCGAAACGCAAGCGAGAATGTACTGACGTACATTCGAACGAAGCGGGGGTCGAGGAGCGGAAAATTTTCTAGCGAAGCGACGGAAATGACCGCGAGGTGACCGATTCCCCTGACTTTTGAAAACGCTTCGAAAGAGTTTTTTATGACGTCGGCGACCATTACCCATTCGGGCAAAAAGAGGCTTTTCAAAACGATAATGTTCGATGCTATCGCCTGAAAGTATAACCTTATCGTTTACTGTGAATGGTAAAGAATCTTCTTGTGTTGCACTACTATCAAGCGAAGTAGTGCAGTCAGAAGCGCGAGCGCGTAGGGGCTCGCGCTCTTCTTCCTGCAAGCCATGAGAAACAATCGACTGTCTCTTTCCTTTTATTCTTGAGGAATTTGAGTCACTCGAAATTTTGCCCATAAGTAGTGTGCCTACACGAGTAGATCCAATGGATCATTTCTAATGTAGGGTGCCTAACCTTGAAGGCGGCTACTTACGGTCTGACAGTTCTTTTGAACAGCGTGATCTTTTTGTTAACTTGTTTTCTCTGGCATCATCACTCCTACCAGCAGAAGGCGCATTCGGCCTTGGGCCTTTATATATTACCCTGTTAAATTGTAAGCGATAAAATAATTTAGAATAGAGTACTACACCCCAGTCATAACCTTGAATTTATAACGTGGTCTTAGCGGAGTAATGAAACTCCATTGAACGTGGTCTTCTTTTGCCAATCTTCCTGCAACTATTGAATGTGCTATTTGAATTTTATTCGCGAATTCTTTGATCGAAGCCAATGAGAAGATTCCTGATTGAATAAACTGTTCGTACATATCAGAGGGTATTAGTGTGTTTTTCGCAAATTCGTTGGCTTCTAATTCATGGGTTTGAGTATCATCCTGACTGATTTCATCAATAAAGTTTTTATTTTTGTCATGAATTATCAAGTGGCCCAACTCGTGAAAGAGTGTGAACCAGAATATATCTTCAGTGCAGTTACGCAATGATAAAATAATTACTGGTGTCTCATTTTGTATCCAAATCAATGCACCGTTAACAGGGGATCTCGGAATATTCGGCAACCCAATTAAAACTACACCCGCCTTTTTTAGAATTTCTTTTACTTGTTTATAGACTACTGTGATAGGCTGCTGTGATAGTTTTTTTATCTCATCGAGAGAGCGAGTTAACAAGGTTTTGTTGTATCTGTATTCTGGTAATGATTTGAGTGCAGCAATTTCTCCCTGTCTTAACCAAGCTTGCGTTTCAGGGATTGAAGCCTTAAGTTTATCTGCAATTCTGAATTCGATTGCTACATCCCTATCTATTACTGTTTTAAGTGAATTAACTGCGAAGAAATTCAGTAGGTTCCTAACTTTGGTTACTTGATTAATAGTTTTCTCTACCCAACCAAAGTTTGCCATATCTTTATAAAAGGAAAAATGAGGAAGATATTTCTTTTCATCTAAAACATGGTTAAGGTCTTCTTCAATAGCAAGCGCGTGCTGATAATTGCTCTCAAGATTAATCCAAAAGTCGGATGAGATTTCGAATATTCTAGATAGACGTATTGCAGTCTCGGGAGTAATAGATGCTTTCTCATTAATAATCATGTTCAGTTGCTTTCTGCTCAGACCAATACGTGCAGCGAGTTCAACCTGTGATAATCCATAAGCTATCATCGTTTCTTCAAGGATTGTCCCTGGATGTGTGATGTTGTTCATCAGTGGTAGTTTATGTCTAAGTTAGTAATCATTACAGAGGTAATTTCTTCTGGCTGATCAGAAATCGGAGTGCCATCATCATTGTAAGGAGTGATGATCATTCGAAACGGCTCAATCGTTGTAAGCGCGTATGATCCCTGATCTTTCCCGATTAGCGGATGAAAGTTTAATTGTTTTAATCCGTAAAGGTCTTTTAAATTTTTTGCTGCGCAGAGTTCTGCGTGCCTTATCAAAAGAACCTTTCCCTTACGGTCGCCAAACTCCGCTTTAGCTTTGCCTAGTTTTTTCTCCATTTTGTTATTGGAAAAGAAGACTTTCATTAATATTCTATACTGTATCTTATCCGTTGTCAATAAAATTGTAACCTGTTAGGTTACAGTATTCTACGCTTTTGCACAAAACATTACAAGTACAAAAGAAATGAGTTACAATATTGAATATGAAATTTGGATTTAGAACACCTTCACTCAAGAAGAGTATATCTGCAAGACTATCCCCAAAGCGTGCGATAAAAAATGCCTTGGGCTTGCGAATGCCCCGTGGTACAGGTTGGATAACTAATCCTAAAAAAGCACTTTATAACAAAGTCTACAATAAAACGACATTCGGAGTAAAAGATATCATGAAATCGTCATCAAGAAAGAGCGTTCCTACAAAAAGCAGTACGGCAGGAACGAGTAACCCACTTGCCATTTGGTTACTTATTGCAGGTGCATTACTGCTTTGCGGTCAACCTTGGTTTTCTGTTTTAATTGTTATTGGCTTAGTTATATATAACATGATGCCATCACAGAAAGCATTAAGTTACGCAAAAATAGCAGTTCAATCATTTGATAATGGAAATAAAGAGGGCGCAGTTTTAAATGCTAAAAATGCATTTGAATTACAACCGAAAAATCCAGAATATAAGCGATTGTATGCATTCGCATTAAATAATGTTGGAAAGTATCAAGAAGCACAGGATCTACTTGAAGAATACGTAACTGCAAACCCAACAAGAGAGGATGTCTTGTTTGTATTGGGCTACTGTTATTATAAAAACGAAAAACTTGAACATGCGAGAAAATGTTTACAACAAATCTCACCTGAATCGTCTGATTATGTTAGGTCAATCGTAGTCATTGCTGATACATATACAAAAGAAAATAAACTTGATTTAGCATTAGCAGTTCTCAAAGAAGGTCCACTTAGAAAAAGAATTTCAGATGACTCCTTAGTTATGTTGCATTATCAATTGGCTTGCTTGTACGAATTGCGAGGAGAGAAAAAGAAAGCAATAAACGAATTTGCAAAAGTGATGGCAGTCGACCCAGAACATGCAGACACAGAACAGCGAATAAATGCATTAATGGGAACGGAGTCACCAAATATTCAATTATCTGAGCCTAAAATTATCGAGCCAACAGATGAAGGTAATGTTCCAACGATAAATCTAAAGGAATGGTTTAGTTCAGCTTTTACCTTGGAAGAACAGCAATATATGAATACCGTCTTTCAACCTTTAGGAAGTAATTCTACGCTAACTCAAGACATAAACAGTTTGTCTGAAAATGAAGCATTAAGCTTTCTTACAGCTTTGGTAGGTTGGTTTGATAATCCACGAGATAGAAAATTCGCATTTGTCATAATTAAAAAAGCAGAAGAATATGTAAGTCAAGCAGATATTCTTGACCAGCATTTCTTTTGGTCAACCAAAATGAAACTTTTTTATAAAGAGCGAGAATCAAATCCAGAGAATCTTGAAATTGCTATAAAATCAGCACAAAAACAAATCTCACTTGCTCCGAGAGCATCAATTGCTTTTAAAAAAGAAATGCCAGGCCCGCTACCGTTTCATGAAGGATATGTTCAACTGTGCATTATTCTTGATAAGCAAGGTAAATATGAAGAGGCAATTGCTTTAGCGCAAAAGGCTAAAAGCGAAGGGTGGAACGAAGATTGGGATAAGCGAATAGAAAGACTTAAATCAAAAATTGCTAAAAAGTCGGCTTGATAGCGAAATTATCGAATCAATATTTATTAAAAGTTGGTTCGACATCCATCCCCTCAGGTCCATTTTTCAAATTTCTCTTGCTCACTACCGCTGAAACATTCGTTTCATCGGGATACGCTCGCAATCCGAAATTTGAGAAAATGCAGGAGACAGCAAGAGGAATTTGAAAAAGTGAAGAATGCTGGGGAATCGAAACTTGAGAAAAACGTGAACGATTTCACGTTTGACGAGAGCGAGGCTACGCCTAACAACCTTTGAAAATACAATGTGCAATTTTAGTGGCGGGCCAGCAAGGTGATGTTTGAGAAAAATTCCCGAAAGTAAGTTGGCAAGGCCAAAAATTGGTGGGTGTTCGATTTTCTTTACCCCACTCCCAGTACTATTTTACTCCAACATACTTTATAGATAGGAGTATTGTTGTAAGTTCTTGTCGTTGTTGAGCATCGAGTGTGTTATTATCACCCCAGCTACCTGACGTTACGAGTATAGTTGTTGTTAAATTTTTGTTTTTAATAAAGCCAACAATTTCTTTTGTTTTACCTTTAACAATATATTCAGTGTATTGGAAATCTGCTGTTTCAAGAAAGGTTTGTGAATAACAATCAGCACTAGGTGTCGTTTCGGCGTCAAACCCACATATATCACCTCTACCAAATTCGTCTGCAAATAATATTGTCATGTTATCTTTTGACATTAAATTCTTGTCTTCTGAATATTTCCAATCGGTTGGTAAATTCGCTGTAATACTTAGATCTGCTTTGAGTCTATTTTGGGCCTGAATATTTGAAATGTATTTTGATGGATTACTTGTAATGGTGGGTGTATTACTGATATCTGATGGAGTTGTTGCGGTTGGGGTAATCTGCACAGTATTGTTTTCTGCCTGCTTAAGCTTCGATTTATTGCTAATAATTATATAAGTAGTTTGAGCTGTAAGTAATGCAATTAGGATTATAATAATTGCAACAAGGTGTTTTCTTTGTATTTTGCTAATAATTTCGTTAAATGTCATTGTCTATTATACGTAATATTGTGTAAAAAGTAACTATAGTGATCTATCGTCTTAAATACATCGAAGAATCTGCATTTACTTCTGCCGACAAAAGGACTTCTTGTCTGTATCGCCCCATACGCTTTTATAGAGATGTCGAGTAGGCGGTTATAATTTTAGACCTGGGCCATTTTCTCACCGAAAACACAAAATCCTAGTATAATCTCTTATGCACGCCGAAGGAGCAAGGCAATTAGAATTGTTCGCAACAAAATCAAGATTTTTACGACCAGGTAGCATGTTTCCTCGGAAAACTCTGAATCATATTGGGGAAATTAGTGCTTTGAACGGTGATAGTGCTGAGAAACATGGTATCCGATATGAATGGCCCAAATATAATGATTATGGTGGTGGCTTTCTTGAGTTTGATTTTAGAGGCCCAAACGACGTATGTCCCGCGGTAGGTGCTGGAAAGTTGGTGATATTGTCGAATCTACAAATAAATAAGCGGTCGAATCGCTTAGAAGATGGCACAAAAGAAGGCTTGCTTGCATTCATTACAATGATTGCAACAATTGAACAAATAGCCAGTTTATTACCAGCCAATTCATTAGGATTATTCCATGTGGAAAGGGCAACTAAGTACTCACTGCGATTATTTCTTGAACAGGTTCAACTGGGTAATTATCAAGAAATTTCCAAAGAGGATTCGGGCTTTGAGCTATATTATCAGGGCTACTTTATGGCAGAATATCCATTCAAAGATGCAAGTTTGAAAGAATTTGCATTAAAAGAGGTCGTGGAATGGGGTAGACAATACGTGAAATAACGGATGGTTTCCTTGTGAATCCGCTTCATCAGAAACAGCCAAGATATTAATAATTGAGCATTGATAATTAACAATTAATTTCACCTCCTCTTCTCCGTTGCCAAATTCTTGGCCCAGTCATTAACCTTGGTGTGGTAAACGGTAAGGGCGAGTTTTTTACCATATTCCGTCAAATACGTTTGGTTAATCCAATCCTCATTATTTTCGAGCCATTCTTTCGCTTGTTGGTTGTTGTAAGTGAAAACTTGCTCTTGCAACAATATCATCTGAGCCATTCTATCGGCATCTTTAACACATTTTGCCTCTAACGATTCACGTTTCCCATACTCTTCAAGTAGCGTCTTGATATTTAGGTGATCTAATTCTTCTGGGAACATTTCAGCAATTGCCTCCTCTTCGTATGCTTTGACGTATCTTTTGTTAATCCAGGCAATATCACCTGTCCTGGTTTCTGCCGTGTCGTGCGACATTGCCATTAAAAGAACCTTTTCGATATTTGCGCCCTCGTGCTTTGCAATAATGTAAGCAATCCAGGTTACTAAGTAAGAATGAGTCGCAAGATTGTCGCTTAGGTCGTCGAGTAATAAAACAGGGCGGTGGTTTCGAACTATCTTTCGCATTGTTGAAAGTTCAAACAAGAGGTTTGCTTCTTTTTTCATAGTTGCTGATTATATAACGTTACTCAATTGGTGCCCATTATACTTCTAGCAATTTCTTTACCGGTGGGTATACATTCGAGGTGAAAAGTTTTAATGCCTGCTTTTTTGTCACCCATCTTACTTCGACATTCTCTTCGTCATCGGCAAGATATGGTTCACCGTGAAGATAATCACATAACCAATATGAAATAATTGCCTTAGTGTCTGGATGAATACGCTTTCCAATGGATTTAACGGCCTTGCAATGAACACCAGTTTCTTCTAAACATTCAATTTCTGCACGAGTAGAGGAGCGTTCTTTGTATTTGATCCTTCCTGCGGGGAATTGCCAAGATAGTGAACCTTCTCGGACTCTTCGATGGAGAACGAGAACTTTATCGTTGTGCATAATAATTGCTACGGCAATTTTTAGTGGCTGCGTGCTTTCGGTTGATTTGTTAAGGTATTCGGTTAAGGCAGCGTGAGTGACAAGAAAATTCTTGCCTATTCTTATGGTCTTCAGTTCCCCTTTCGATATCTTTGAGAGTATGGTGCGGTAGTTGAGATTTAACGCCGATGCTACTTGTTTTGGGGTATAAATTTCCGCTTTCTGCATATACCATTATATCACGGAGTGTATTTTAGTGTATATAGGTGATGTGTTATTTGTGGTCAGACATTGCTATAATCCTTCATGAACAAATACTGGTATTTCGATATAATTCATAAATATATAAAACCCGGCACACAGGTGTATCCTTTTTATATAATTCACGTGAATTTAGTAACTGCAAAGGCATTGGCGATAGCGCAGAAATTGAATTTATCTGCAGAAAGTCTACAGTTTATTGAAGAGGCCTCAATGCTGCACGACATCGGTATTTGTGGAGTAGAAGATGAAGATTTTGGCACAACTGGCGGTCCATACATAACGCACGGAATTCTAGGCTCTGAAATTCTTCGGAAAGAAGGGTATCCTAAACATGCAAAAGTCGCAGAAAATCATACCGGGGTAGGTCTGTATAAAGATCAAATAGTAGAGAGAAATTTACCTCTTCCACATAAAGATTTTGTACCCGAAAATTTGGAAGAAAGAATAATAAGCTATGCAGATCTTTTTTATTCGAAAGTGACTGAAATCCTTTGGCAAGAGCAATCTTTTGAAAAGATTCGTGCTGGAGTTGGCAAGTACGGACAGAAATATAGCGACATCCTAGAAGCGTGGATTAAAGAGTTCGAGTCATAATTCTCTTAGTATTACAATCTTTTATGATCACCATGCGAATAGCAAATATATCGGATATTCCGGCGGTGCAGAAATTGCATGCCGAACTCTTTACGTATGAAGATGCGTTTTTGAAATTGTATAACAATAACTATGACGAATCGGCAGCGAGCACAAAATATTTCAAAAGCAGAATAAATCCAGAAAATGGGCGGATATTTCTTGCTGAAGAAGGCGGTAAAGTCGTTGGTTATTTGTGTGCAGGCAAAGGCGTAGAAGAGTACCGAGAGGTGCCGAGATATGCAGAAATCGAAAGTTTGTTCGTTGTGGAAAATTGTAGAGGCCAAAACGTCGGTAAATTGCTAATAAATGCCTTTAAGGAGTGGGCAAGAGCAGAAGGAATAAATCGCCTAAAAGTTGAAGTCGTGCACTCGAATGTTCGTTCATTGGCTTTTTACCAAAGGGAAGGTTTTTTACCAACATATTTGGAGCTCGAATCAATTGAAATTACGAGCCAGTAATTAAAAATCAATGCAAGTATCTTGTTACCAAACATCACCCTGTTTGTATATTTTCTGATGAACCTTTTTTGCAGGATCATATATCCAATAACCCTCACGGTTATCTTTGTTGAATAGGTCCATTTGAATTCCCATTTCTTTGCAGTATTCCTCGTTGTCGGTACATCCAAATGGTCTGTGGTTGATGTTGTAAAGCAAAATTTCATTTTGTGACGATGATCCGGGGAGTATCGCTGAAAGTGATATTTCGGTAATTGTTGATTTCCCCGATGAGATTGTTTCTAAATTATCAATGTTGGGGAAGTTGGCCTTATAGACATTGCCTAGTTCTTTGTCGAAAAGAACTATCTCGTGTTGAGTTTTCCCCTGCTTCTGATAAGTTAAGATTGCATAAGCAATATCGTCGATTTTCACATCGATCTTTTCGATTACTCTAATGACGCGCTCCTTAAAATTGATTGTGCAGGGTTTATCATTGTTATTGTAATTAGTAATTGAAATTTCGAATTTTTGTTCGGAATTGTTGCTTAGGAGATAATTCTGCTCTGAAGTTGAAAATGTATAGCGAGAAGTATCCATATTAGATTGATTGTAAAATTCCGAAACAATTGCTTCTGAGCATCGTGGATTTTCTTGTGACGCCGAAGTAGTTATACTTGGAATTAAGGTGGGATTTGTTGAAGTCTTTTGCGAATAGTCGAATGCGGTGCGACCCGCAATATTGTTATTTACAAACACTGCGGCCATTACTATGAAAATAATGATTAAAACAAATTCAACGAGCGCAATGCTTGTTGCATTGCTTGAGAGAAATTTCTTAATTTGATTCATTGGTCATTATACGTTTTTTCAAGAAGAAAGTAACGTATTATGGAGAAATTTTGGTATTACTATTATAATTGCTTCATGACACTAACAATTCGCCGCGCATCGGCCTCAGATATTCCGTCGCTTAGGCAGCTTGGTTATGAGCTTCAAGAAAATGAGCGATTATTGTGTCCTGACCGTGCTCCGGCAGCGGAAATTGTCGATCAATACAATGCAATCACGCAGAGAGTGGTAGCGTCGGGAGAATGGGTAATTTTTGTCGCGCTTGATGGCGACCAATTCGTTGGATATACCGCAGGTGCAATGAATGACCCCGAAGATGATTTGATTAATTTGGCACCAGGATTCCATGTTGACGATATAGTCGTTGCCAAATCGCATCGTGGGCAGGGAATTGGTCGTCAGTTGCTTGATGCAATAGGTGAATATGCGAAAGAGCAAGGTGCGAAAAGTATCGAACTAAATGTGTTATCGGCGAATGTTGAGGCTCAAGCCTTTTACCGAAAGGTGGGCTTTCAAGATTATGAGTTGGTACTGAAGAAGAAGCTGTAGAAGAGTATAAAATTTGTAGTAAATCTTCCAATTTTTCGATTATTTGCCAGGCATTCTCTGATATTTTGAGCCAGCAAAGGTTATTCCTTTGCCTGTTACTTTAAAAAGCTCCCGGTCATTATCTCCATCGCCAATACAGTAGATATCAGTAATTTGTGTGTTGTTTTTCTCGCAATAATCTGTTAGTTGCATTACCTTTGCATTGTAATCATTTGCTACGGTTTTTATGTCACTAAGGTAATCATTTTCATCAAAAACAAAGTGGTTGTTGGCATACCAGTTTGAGATGCCAAGATCCTTAGCAACGTGTTCAACTAACAAATCCATAGAGCCACTAATCAAAAGTAGTTTGTGACCACGTGACAGCAATTGACTAATCACTTTTTGAGCCCCTTCAAGGTAGGTGTAGTTAAATAAGGTTTGTAGGATTGTTTGCTTTGTGTGTCTTCCGGAACTTTTATAAATTCTCAATATAATTTGTTGACCAGCTGCATCACTGATAATACCGCGCTTTCCCCAATCCATTAGTATATTATCTTCCTGTTCTGTGACGCCAAGAGCAAGATTAAGATTAAGCCAGGCATTTTCTTTGATAAGTGTTTTGTTGAGGTCAAAGCAGATTGTCTTTGGAGCGTTCATGAGTATATTATACTAGTACTCCAGTTTCTCTTCATCAGGCTCAGTAATGTATGGCGTAAAAGCTGTAGGATTCGCAAGAAATTCTTTGATATGTGGCAAGCCTGTTTCAAATCCTTTTCTAAAAATTTTATCGAGTTCAAAGATTTTGTCGATATCGTGCCAAAAGTATTCACCTTCAATATTTTGTGAATTTGGCGAACCTTCCCATTTTGTTACAAATATGACAAAAAATACTCCATCACCGACTATTTCGCCGGTTTCATTTCTGATGATCTCACGATGAATTCCTGCTACTTTGAATTCTGTTGGCACAATAGCTAGTTCTTCTTGTAATTCTCTTCGCATGTTATGTTCTAGTGATTCGCCCCATTTAAGCTTGCCAGTAACGGCGCCAATGTAATCATAATGTGGATGCTTTTTTCTTCTGAACAGTAACATTTGCCAATTGCCCTCGTGATATCGCAATAAATCGATAAACATGCTGACTTTGAACTGTTTTTGATACTGTCCATCTTCTTCCATCAGCGACACTTGTTGCCTACCTTCTGAAGAAAGTGAGTAGGAGCTGCCATTTTTTAAGATGAGCCCTTTCGCCACTAATTCTCTTAAATGATAATTGAATAAATCATGATTTCCGCTAGCTTTGTGTAATTCGCCATAGGTTAAACTCGGTGAAAACATAAGTTTGTTGAGTATTATTTTCCTTGTTTCTGCTTCTGTCATAATTACTTGTAATCGATTTGGATTTTTATCTCAAGTGAGGGTGTACTAACTAGTTTCTGTGCAAAGAGTAATGCCATATGCGTAAGTTCGGAGCGAATTATGTTGCGACTTTTGCGTACTGTGAGTATAATTTCGCATGCATTTATTTCGCAAAATTTACTATCTTTTTTTGACAGCGAAGCCAGGACATCATTTTGCGACAGAACTTTCATTTATTGTTGGATTTTTTTATGCCAGTGCCGGTCGATTGCCAACTAACCAAGAATTATTATTGCTGATCACTTTTGTCATTTTTTATGGAGCAATTTATCAAATGAATGAGGTGCTCGATTATGAGCGTGATAGGAAAGATCCGTATCGTAATCGTCGGCCACTTGCCTCAGGAAAAGTCAGTAGGGGCGAAGTACTCGCGACAGCAATTGTTCTCGGAGGATCGGCATTTTCGTTTATGGTTGTGAATCGACCAACGCTACTTCTTTTGTTGTGTGGGCTTATTCTGTTGAATATTTTGTATACGCGAATTCTTAAAAATTACAGATACATTGATTTACTCATCATAAACATGTCGCATATGGTGAAATTCTGGTGTGGAATCATAATTGCAAACCAAACTTTGTCATTTAACTTCGAGATATTACTGTTGAGTTTCTGTATTTATTTCATTGTTTTAACGCTACAACCAAATAGACGAATTTTTGCGTTACTTGATAAGCCAGATAGAAGACCAGAGTTGAACGCTTATTTGATTATTCGCAGAAGTTCACTGCTATTTCTTACGCTTATCTTATTCTCAGCAAAATTGTATTCATTCACTTTTCTCGTTATTGCTTACGTATTTCTTGTCATTTTTATTGCGCTATTGGAATTTTCAAAACCATTCAAGTTGTGGTTTCGCTCGCAGCAAACGTGGTATAGCAAATACTAGACTGTACTATTGACAGTAGTACGCGTGTCGTGTACTATCGAAGGAATAAGATTGAATTAGTTAGCTATGGAACCACTACACAAGGCGCAGCAGCTACTTTTAGAATTACTTGCAAAAAATGCTCAAGACCCGTTGACAATTCGTGAATTGCAAAACAGAATAGGTGCTTCATCACCAAGTGTTGTTACTCACCATTTAAAGCAATTGCAGAAAAAAGGGTATTTAACTAGAGATCCGCACGATCCTCGCACGTATATTGTGCATGAAAAAACTGAATTACTTGGTGATATTGTCAGTTTGCCACTTTATGGTATGGCTCAATGTGGTCCTAACGGTAGTTTGCTTGATGGTGCACCAGTTGAATATGTACCAATTTCTAGGCAATTGTTAGGAACGTATTACGATAATTCATTTATGGTTAAAGCACGTGGTGATTCAATGGAACCACAAATTAAAGAAGGCGATCTTGTTATTGCAGTCAAGCGAAATCTGGCTCAATCGGGAGACATTGTTGTATGTGTTAATCATGAAAAAGTACTTATTAAAAAATATGTCGAAAGTGAGAATATGGTACTGCTTCTTTCACTTAATCAGAATTATGATCCAATAATTCCTGCTGAAGACTTTCGCATCGAAGGGGTAGTGAAATCGGTATATTCGTATCAGCGTTAGTTATTGGTTGTGAAAACTTGAAAGTTTCTGCTAGTATGTAGGTATGAAACTATTCTTTTCAATAATTCGCTGGTTAATTGCAATTTTTGCCTCGATTGTGTGGTATGCAATCGTTGTTACGATAATACCAATACAATTGTTTCTTGGTAATTTTGCAACTCGAGAAGGAGCAACGCAGTTTGTTACCGCATTGACTGTTTCAGAAGAAACAACGGTGGCTCTTCGAGAAGGCATAATTTCTGGTTTGGCAAATAGTCAGGTGACTGACCCAAGTTTAGCGCAGCTATTTGCTGATGTAGCACAGCCGACCTCGGTGCTTGGCGATACTGTTAGGAAGGTCTTTACGGCGTCGATGTTACGAAATAATCTACGTAATAACGTCACGATCTTTTACGATTGGTTAGAAGGAAAGAATGCAAACTTAGTATTGAATGTAAAACTGGAAGGAACAAAAGCGCAGCATGAGGCGATTCTGAATGCTGTTATCAAATCGGAATATGATGCATTACCAGAATGTACCGAAGCTGAATTGCGACAAATAATGGCCTCTCCATCGGGTAGTGAAACTCCAACATGTCGCTTTGTTCCTTATGAACAGCTTGATAATTCTTTAACGACTGAAGGCTTTTTTTCTGCTCCTGAATACACGCAAGCAACGACAACAGGGCTTCCTTTTGATACTAAGGCAACGGCAAGTGATAGAGAAGCAATTAAAGCATTTTTTGGATTAGCTCAGGTAGGTCGTCAGATATTCTGGGTATTGTTGGCAATTGTAGCAGTCATAATCTGGTTACTCTTTACCCCACGCGCAATTAGCTCGATAATGACGGGAATCTTGCTGGTGTTTACTGCTTTAACGCTTTATTCAGAGGCAGCAATTATTGCGGGAATCGCAGGTGTAAGTACGTTGTCAGTTTATGTTGGAAAATTACAACAAACCGCAAATATTCTTCTTGCGATAGGCGTACTACTCGCAGTATTCGGTGTATATCTGCTAGCTCGTAAAAAGAAAAAATCACCTGCAGAAAATGTAGTTGACAGACGAGTAGAGGAAGAGCCGGTAGTTTCAGAGATATCAGGAGTTGCAAAGAAAAATTCAGTTGAATCAGAAGAGCGGAAAGGGGTTGCAAAAAACGAAGCGACTGAAAAAGAAGACATTAACACACCTGAAGTTGCAGAATCTAGTGAAGTGAGTGGCGATTCAAGCTCGGATGATTCGTAAATCGTGCGTCGTTTTAGCGTAGCATCGCGACCATAGCTAGACGTCCGGTATCTGGCTTTGTACCGTTGTCGTAATCGAACTTGTGAGAAAAGAAGTTTTTGTTTGTATAGGTATCAATGCCAGAATTGAATATATTTTCTGTTAAAACTCCAGAATCCTTTATCTGTTTAAGTGTTAGGCCAACGTTGTCGATAAGGAATTTATTATTGTTATTAAGTTCGAAAAATCCTTGCCAATGTGCTGAATTTCTGTGTTCAAACGTTTCGTAAATGTATGATTCTTTTTGAATCGCAGGGCCAATAAGTGCGATTAATTCTTCCGGTTTGATGTGATACTTCTCAATCATTTTGTTGATTACTTTTTGCACAAAGGAGTTGTCGGTATTTTTTATACCGTGGTGCACGATGGCAAGGCATGTTTGCGCTTTATCAAATAATACGATTGGCGCGCAATCTGCAACAAGGAGATAAAGCGCAACATTCTTTTGATTAGTAATCATGGCGTCGCATACAACTACTTCGTCTTGGTTGTAAACCGATTTTCCACGCTCGGCGACGCCAACTTCGCGGATGACATCGCCGTGATTAACGAGCATTGCAACGGTATGTTCTGGTGCGATGCCCGCTAAATTTAGGAATTTCTGTCGATTATTCTTTACTTCAGAGAATTCACCATAGACAAATGATTGATTTCCTTCACTTTTGTCAGAAATCGCATATACAAAGCCTTGAGGTGGCGTAAAGTGAGTTATTTGGTACATTAATTCCTCTTCCCAAGTAATTTTCTTACGGCCTGAATATCGTTCCAGGGGTACTCCGTCACTCCAAAACAAAGGGATTCCTCATGAGCTTTTCCACAGATTATGACGACGTCACCTGGTTTTGCAAGCTTTAATGCTAGTTCAATGGCCTGTTTACGAACTTCAGCAAGAATCGTATCATCATCGAATCGTATTAGCTGTTTTTTGTGAGACGCAAATGAACTCCAACCTTTTTGAATTGAGTCGTTAATCTCTTCCAATTTTTCGGTTCTTGGGTCTTCTGCTGTAAGTATAGTGATATCAGCAAATTTTGCTGCTGCTTCACCCATGGGGACTCGTTTCCCAGCATCGCGTTTACCCGCACAACCGAATACGGTAATGATCCTGTTGTCGGGTGAAGCTTTTTGCGTTGCAGCTGTTTTGAGCGCATTTTCAAGTGCATTTGCTGTGTGAGCAAAATCAACAATAACGGTGAATGGATCTGTTTGTTCGACCTGCATTCGTCCAGTAATTGTTATGAAGTTACTTAATTTTGGCGCAACTTGAGAAATTGGCAATTTTTCCAACTCGCTAACAAGGAGTATTGCTGCAGAAGCGTTCCAGACGTTAAATCTCCCCAGAATCGGAATTGTTATGTTCTCTCCTGCAAATCTGAATGATAATTTCCCTCGTTCTGCGATGTTGTCGATGACTCTATCCGCTGAGGGTTGTTCACCGTAGCTAATGACACTTCGTTCTTTTGATTGGGCTACTTCAAGCAATTTTTTGAAGGATTTTTCGTCATCAGCGTTTATTACGGCAAATCCAGTCTGTTTGAGATGCTCTGAAAGTAAACGCGCTTTTGCAGTAAAGTAATTTTCCCAAGTTTTGTGATAATCTAGATGTTCGCTGGTAATATTGGTGTAGGCAACTGCGTCGAAATGTAAACCTGCGAGTCTACCCATTGCGAGCGCATGTGAAGTTGTTTCAACTACGGCATGAGTGCAGCCTTTTTCTTCCATGAGCTTGAGGAATTTAAACAATTCTTGTGGAGCTGGAGTAGTTGTGTGAAACCCTGTGTCTATTGTTTCGTCGCCAATTTTTGCTGAAACGGTTGATATTAAGCCTGGTTTGAAGCCTAGCTCCTGTAGCATATGGTAAATCATTGTGGAGGTTGTAGTCTTTCCATCAGTTCCTGTTACTGCGATATATTTCATCTTGGAAGTATCGAGTGTGTAAAGGGGGCCAATTTCTGCGCTAATAAAGGCTTTTTTCTCATTGACAGATAACTCATCTTTTTCAAATTTTTGTGCGAGTTCATCAGTAAAAGCTCCTACGTCCTGTGAGGGAATTTTTATGTTTTGTGTAAGCAGCTCAGAAAGTAGTTGATCAGGCAGTCCTGGTGCATAAACAAATAACGTTGTGCCTGCTTCTAGCGCTTCTTTCGGATTTTCGTAGAAAATTCGCGCACCTTGTTGTTCAAGTTCTTTTGTTCTGTCACTTTCTTTTATATCAAAACCGTAAACTTCGCATCCAAGGTTGAGAAAGAATCTTGCTACATAATAAACGCCAGCACCACCAATACCAATACAGGCTACCTTTTTTAGATTATCGTAGGTCATACAATTAGTTGTGGAATAATTTTATCGATATCTCCAGCACTCATGATAACAAGCAAGGAGTTTTCTTTATCTAGTTCAATGAATTTACCCAGCGTTTTTTCATATGGAGGAGTATCGTTGGTGAAATGAATTTCTTTGTTGGGGAATCTTTTGCGAATTCCATCTACAAATTGTTCTGCGGTAATTAGGTTCCGTTCTGCTTCACTTTCGCGAATTGAATAGATGTTAGGAATAATCAAAACGTCGGCATCTTTAAGCGCTTCGGTTATCTCTGTTTGAAAAGTGAACGTTCGTTCATAATTGTGTGGTTGATACAATGCAATGAGCCTCTTAGTTGGAAATGCTTCACGTGCTCCCTGCAAGCAGGCAGCAACCTTCTGCGGATTATGGGCAAAATCCTTATAAATCGCTGTCCCTTTGCGGGTTTTGCCCTTATACTCAAATCTTGATGAAATGCCAATAAATGATGCTAATGCCTCACGAATTTGAGATTCTGAAAGCCCTAATGCTACGCCAACCCCCGCTGCGCGTAGAAGATTTTCTTGATTGTGATTGCCAACCAAGATTGAGTCAAGGTGACCAAATTTTTCTTTTAGTTCTGTTACGCTGAGTATTCTAGTTTCTACATCAGGAAGTGCCTGTATTACCGACTTTTCGTTCTTATGTGCTGAGTCGATAATGATACGATTCTTCGTTGGCGCTAAGAATTCAGAAAAGGCGCTATTATAATCTTCTTGTGAATGGTAATAATCGGTATGATCGAGATCAATATGAGTAACGACACTTATGTAGGGGTGGGGAGCTCTATCGAGAAATTGACGTTTGTATTCGCAAGCCTCGAGAACCAAATATTCGCTTTGTTTATTAACTTGCCAATTGGCGTCAATTCCTGCGATTCTATCTTTTGCATCACCAACGATGAAATTCGGCGTCCCAAGTGTTTTGTGAAGTAGCCAAACAACAAGTGCTGTTGTTGTTGTCTTGCCATGAGTGCCCGCAATTGCAATGGTCTTGTAGTTTTGTGAAATCTGCCCAAGCAACTGAGGTACGGTGACGTACGGCATATCGGTTTGTTGAATTTTCTCTATTTCAGGATTCCCTGGTATTGGCCCGTTGGGGATCACGATAAGGTCGAGATCGTCAGTAATAAACTCCGCATTATGTGGGCCGGGATAAAGTACGCCTTTAGCAATCCATTCCTTAGCGCTATCAGAATCTTGGTTCGCTTCTGATGCAGTTACGCGAATTCCTTGATTAAGTAGTGTCGTCGCACTGAAACTGCAGAAAGGTGATGTTATGCCAATAAAGTGAACTTTTTTGATAGTTGGCCATTTTTCAGCCAATTGTTCTTTAGAATAGTGCATGTAACAATTGTAACATGCCAGTCATGCGTCTTCTTTCGTTAAAGTGTGTCCTTTGAGATCGGTGGTAAAATAGAATATGAAGATAATTGAAAACTACTCATTAAAAGAATTAAATACTTACGGGGTTGCAGCTTCAGCGAGGTATTATGCAAATATTGAAGATACTACGGAACTCGTAGAGTTGTTGAATGATAAAAAATATACGGGTTTGCCGTTGAAGATCCTTGGTGGTGGAAGTAATGTTTTGTTTGTACACGACTTTCCGGGAATTGTAGCTCACCTGAATTTGCGTGGAAGAGCAGTTGTTTACGAAGATGCCGAAAAGGTGCATATCGAATGCGCAGCTGGTGAATCATGGCATGATTTTGTAACTTACGCAGTTGAGAACGAGTTTGAAGGCGTTGAAAATATGGCATTAATTCCTGGAACTATTGGTGGCGCGGTTGTCGGAAATATTGCAGCCTATGGGCAAAATTTGAGTGATGTTATTCTTTCAGTTAAGGTGCTTAATACGAAAACAAACGAAGTTCTAGAAATGAGTAAAGAAGAATTGCGATTGCGCTACCGAGATAGTATTTTCAAAGAAAGGCGTGAACTTATCATATTATCGGCAACATTTGAACTCAAGAAACAATATGAACAATTAGAAACTTCATATCATGAGCGAAAGGGGCGATACGGCTCATTAGAAGAAGAGTTGCAAAGTTTTTCATCACCACCGTACACAATAAAAGATGTATATAATGCGGTAATTAGGCAGAGAACGAAGCGTTTGCCAAGCGTTGAGGAAGTCGGCAATGCGGGAAGTTTCTTTGTAAATCCAATAATTACAAAAGAGAAGTTTGAGGAGTTATACAAAAAAATTCCTGAATTACAATCATACCCAGCTGAAGATTTGAAATATACACGTAAAGATTGGGAAGATGTGAAAGATCAGTATGTAAAAATTCCAGCGGGTAGGGTAATTGAATTTCTTGGCTGGCGCGGTAAATGGGAAGGTAATGTTGGTATTTCAGAAAAGCATGCATTATGTGTTGTTACTAACAAGCAAGCAACTGGCGAGGAAGTCTTAGCTTTCACAGAAAAGGTTAAAAAAGACGTTCTCGAAAAATACGGAATAGAGCTGAAGTCAGAGATTGATATTATTCAGTAATTTTCAATTGTTAATAATTAATGCCCAATTGCAACTGTTTTCTGCTTTTGTAGCCAATATCTCTTAAGTGCATTTAACGACAATGTGGACAAAAGGAATCCGAGTGTTGGAATTATTGAGTTTACGTAGGGAATGTCGTTACCAAGCGACCACATAAAAGCTGTCATAACAAGGTAAGTCAATAAAGCAATTGAAACTTTGCGAAAAGTACTTGTTTCCCAAGCTTTATCAAGTTCAACACGCGCGTTACGATTTTGAATTTCTATTATTTGTTTTGTAATTTCTTCTATAGAAGTATTCATATTTTTATCGAAGATTAATAATTATTAATTAACGGTTTATATAAATTTAAAAAGTGCCGTTTATACCCATTGAATATCTGCCCCTAAATTCTGCAATGTTTGCTCAAAATGTGGATGTGCTCGACGAATTGAATCGGCATTGCGAATGGTGCTTTCACCTTCAATAGAAAGCCCAATCATTGTTAAGGCTATCGCAGCGCGAATGATATTTGGTGCGTCAATTGTTGCTGGGGTAAGTTTCTGACCTCCAAATATTATGACTCTGTGTGGATCAAGCATAGAAATTTTTGAACCATATTTCATAACTTCTGGCATCCAGAATAGGCCACCTTCGTATACTTTGTTCCAGAACATAATTTCGCCTTTTGCTTTTACTGCAAGCGCAATGAGTAGTGGCATGAGGTCAACAGGGAAATATGGCCATGGGGCTGCTTCGATTTTTTGAATCATATTTGCGGTAAATGGTTGCTCTACGAGAAGTTTTTGATTTTCTCTGACTATTGCGGTTGTTCCTTCATATTCGATATTGACGCCAAGTTTCTTGAATGAATTAACTATTAGTGGAAAGTGATGAGGGAGTGCATTGGTAACGTGAACTTCACCGCCGGTCATTGCCCCTAATGCGAGAATCGTCGTTATTTCGTGATGGTCGCTGCTAATGGTAAATTCTGTACCAGTAAGTTCGTTGACACCTTCTATGGTTAAGGTACTAGTGCCGATGCCGTTAATTTTTGCACCCATTGACACCAAAAAATTACAAAGATCTTGTACATGCGGTTCGCTTGCAGCATTGACCATTGTTGAAGTGCCTTCGGCAAGTACTGCTGCATTAATGAAGTTTTCTGTAGTGGTAACACTCATGTAATCTGGCCAGAGTTTTGCGCCTTTGAATCGACCTTCAATCGTGAATTCAATTGTTGACCCGCGTACGACTTTGGTTCCGAGTGCTTCTAATACATCGAGATGTGGGTCAATTTCGCGAATACCTAGAGCGCACCCACCAATATCATTTTGCATTTTCAAATGCTTCATACGATGCAAAAGTGGCGAGAAAAGGAGAATTGAACCTCGCATACCTACAGGAAAATCTGCTTTGAAAAGTTCATTGTTTACTGTGCTGTTGTCAACGGTAATAGTTGCGGTTTCTTTATTCCATACAATGGTAGAGCCAATACTCTGGAGCTGTTCAACGAGTTTTGTAACATCTGTTAATTCTGGAACGTTGTGAAGGGTAATTTTCTCATTTGTGAGTAATGTTGCACAAAGTATGGGAAGAACGCTGTTTTTGTTACCTGAAGGAGTTACGGTACCTGAAAGTTTTTTACCACCACGTAGAATTATATTGCTCATTTTTTCAATGCTAAGTTAAGTGTTAGTACAATTATAACCTATGTTTCAAGCTCGATTTGCAAAAATTTTGCTAAATTCTGGAGAGAATCCCAACTTTAGGGGATTTTGTTAAGCCTTCTTGGGTCAAATCTGATGCAACTTTGTTAATAATCTCACTGGAATAACCTACTAAGTTGATGTTTTTTAGCTTTATTGAACCTTTTGTAAGAACTTCTCGAAGAAGAAAACCTCGAACATATCGCTCTGAACCTTTGAAAGGTTTCTGTTTCGTGTATCCTTTTTGCTTATGAAAATAATCGTGACCTTCAGATTTCAGGAAGTTTCCGTAATCCATTAGGGCATAATACCATTCTCTTGGGCCTTTTTCGGCTGATGTCGGTGAAAGTTGTATCGCTAATCGCGATAGTATTTGCTTTATTTCTTTATCAGAAACTTGGGCGTTGTCGGCGAAAAAATGATGAATAATAACGGTTCGAATGTTAGTCTCGACAACGATCGTTGGTTGATTGTAGGCGAACGCCAGAATGGCGTTCGCCGTATATTCTCCAACACCAGGTAATTTCCGCAATTCTTTTTCATTAAGTGAAAACTCTTTCTTGTTTGGAATTGAAAATTGAGAATCAAGAATTACTAACTGTTTTGCAGCTTGCTGCAAAAACTTTGCTCGACGGTTATATCCAAGGCCACTCCACGCTAAAAGTACTTCGCTTAATGGGGCATTCGCGAGTGTCTCTGGAGAGGGAAATTGTTGCATCCAACTTTGGTATTTTGGTAAAACTCTATGAGTTTGAGTTTGTTGCAACATAATTTCAGATACAAGAATTTCATACAAATTGTGAGTTTCTCTCCAAGGAAATGAACGCCGATTTTTCTGGTGAAAATCCCAAATGAGCGTAATGAAATCGGCATCTGACATGACAGATTATAGCAAACTAGGGTATAATTCTTTATGAAAAAGAAAACTGCCACAAAAAGCTCAAACGCAACATACGAAGAATCATTCAGCGGTAAAGCCTCTGAATTGATTGAACGATTGAAAGAAATTATTGCCGAAGGGAATGCCCGACAAATTGTAGTTGAAGATAAGTCAGGTAAGGTACTTTTTACCATTCCTGTAACTTTTGGTATCTTTGGCGCACTAATTGCTCCTGGGCTTGCAGCCTTAGGTGCAGTCGCAGCAGTAGTTGCGGAATGCACTATTAGAGTAGAAAAATAATGATTCTTTCAGACAATAAAGAAGCTCAGAGGAAATCATCGACAGCCAATATCACTGATTCTTTACCATACGCTGAGCGTCAGGGAGTTTTGTTTGCACTGTCGCCAATTTCTCGAGAAATTCCACATTTTGAGCTAGATTTCACAAAATTAGAAACTAGTGTTCGTAGTGCCTTTAATTCAGCTATTCCCGAAACTTTAAAGAGAACTAAAGAATTCGCTGGTCAAGGAGGCGTGAATTCCTTGATGAAAACGATACTTTTGTTCGAATCGGAGAATGTTCTTGGAAGTCAGTTAATTCATGAAGATGTAATAAAAGCGAAACTCTCAAGCCTAATAGCTGGCAAAAAGAATTGTCGAGGCGAATTTTTAATACAAGAGTCATCAAATGAGAGTTTGACTCGAGTCGTTAATTATTTAACGAATATATATCTTCAAATACATCCAATTTCTGCAGAAAATCTGAAAATTTTACCTCTTTCAGAAAGTAGAGACAGTTCTCAAAGAATTATCGAACATAGAAAAAATATCGAATCAGTGATTATTTTGTACTTACGCACAAAGTCAAACGAATTTAAAGTCATGAAAAATACGGGTTTGCCTTATACTGTAGGTGAAATAGAACAAATGCTCGAAGAAATTAAAGAAAATGATCCAATCGAATTGCTGAATCCACCACAAGATTTCTCACTTGCCGAATATTTACAGAAACAATATCAGAACAAAATTGAAAATTTCTACACAATGCGTAACCGTGCAACTCGCAGAGTTCGGCAGATGCTTCAAAAAGCACCAGATGACGAAGATTTATTGCACGATGATCTGTATTGATTTTACAGCGCTGAATCTGAGCATCTGAAAGAGGTTGCCGTTGTCTCATGAGTAGGGCTAAAACGTTGCAGATTCAAGAGAAACAGAGGGCCTTATGAGCTAAATCAATACGCGGGAAATTCTAGGCAAAGGTGAATCTCGCAACGAGTTGTACGACTATATTGCGAGTGCGGAACACAACCACTAACGCTGAATCTGAAAGTTTTTGCCGTTATTTCGTGAGTAGGGTTAAAACGCGGCGGATTCAAAGAGTCAGCGAGTATCGGAATGAGTTGTACATCTGTACTACGAATGAGTAACACAGCTGACGACGAAGAATCCACCCGTTATAGCCCACGAACCTACATCATGCCCATGCCGTCATCCATCCCTGGCGCTCCGGCTACCTCTTTCTTTTCTTTTTCCTCAACAATTACTGCTTCGGTTGTAAGAATCATGGTAGCTACTGAGGCTGCGTAGGTAAGTGCTAGGCGAGAAACCTTGACAGGGTCAATAATTCCTTCCTTGATCATATCTACATAACGATCGTTCTTTGCATCGTAACCTTTACCTTTGCCAGTGTTTGCTTCAACGACACCTGGTTCGATTCCTGCGTTGATTGCAATCTGTCGAACTGATGCATGTAATGCTTTGTTTAGAATATCTAGACCAAGTTTTTCGTCTTGATTGGCGGTTTTAACCTTGTCTAGGGCTTCTGCTGCATCGATAAAGGCGACTCCACCACCTGCAACAATTCCTTCTTCAATTGCTGCGCGTGTTGCGTTGAGCGCGTCGTCGATTCTGTCTTTCTTTTCCTTCAATTCAACTTCTGAAGCTGCACCTACTTTGATGACAGCAACGCCACCTGTGAGTTTCGCAAGTCTTTCCTGCAATTTTTCTTTATCGTAATCTGAGGTCGTGACTTTGATAGTATTCTTGATTTCTTCGATTCTACCTGCAAGTTCATTCTTGTCACCGGCACCATCAACGATTGTGGTAGCTTCTTTGGTAACGATGATTTTCTTTGCTTGACCAAGATCGGTAACTTCAACAGAGTCGAGCTTGCGGCCAAGATCTTCGCTAATGACCTGACCACCGGTCAATACTGCAATATCTTTCAGCATCTCTTTGCGGCGATCGCCAAATCCTGGTGCTTTAACAGCTACAACACGAATAACGCCACGAAGTCTGTTCAAAATCAATGTCGCAAGTGCTTGTTGATCGATATCATCGGCGATTACCAATAATGGTTTGTTTCCAGCCTGCATTACTTTTTCGAGAACTGGTGTAATTTCTTGAATATTAGAAATCTTTTTGTCAGTAATGAATACATTTACGTCTTCATAGACTGTTTCGAGTTTTTCGGTGTTTGTAACGAAATATGGTGAGAGATAACCTTTGTCGAATTGCATTCCTTCAACGTATTCAATGGTATCTTCGAAGGTTTTACCTTCTTCTACAGTAATTACGCCGTCTTTGCCAACTTTATTCATGACATCAGCAATAAGTTTGCCGAGTTCCTTGTCGTTATTTGCGCTGATTGCTGCAACTTGAGCAATTTCTTCTTTGTCACCAATTTTCTTTGCTTGTTTTTTGAGGGCTTCAACTACTGCATCAACACCTTTTTCAAGGCCTTTTTTAAGATCCATTGGGTTTGCACCGCTCATGACCATTCTGAAACCTTCATTAGCGATAACTTTTGCAAGAAGAGTGGCGGTTGTTGTACCGTCACCGGCCTTGTCGTTTGTTTTTGTTGCTGCTTCAACGATCATTTTTGCACCAACGTTTTCGAGTGGGTTTTTTAGGGTAATTTCTTTTGCTACTGTAACACCGTCTTTTGTGACTCGCTGTGCGCCGTATTCTTCTGCGATTGTTACGTTTCGACCTTTGGGGCCTAAGGTGACGATTACTGCGTCTGCGAGGGCGTTAAGACCCTTTAAGAGTGATTTGCGAGCATTGTCGCCATATACGATTCTTTTACCTGTTGCCATGTGAATATGAACTAATTTTATATTTCTTGGGTGCTAGAGTTTTATTAGCAGTCACCAAGTTAGTTTGCTAAAAGATTATAGGGAGGGGAGGGATGGATGTCAAGAGACGGGGCTTTGCGTTCAAAAATTGTTAAACTCCATTATAAATCGCCTATTGCTTTCATTATCTCAACCGCAACATCTCTTTTTGCAGCTTTTTCTTCTTTGTAATGAATTCTCATGCCAGGGTCAACGTTGGTTTCGATAATATATGCTTCTGCTCCGGGTTTATCAATGTATGGGGAGATAATGTCGATTCCTGCAAGTCTAAAGCCAGCTATTTTTGTTGCTGTAACAGCCAAATCTTTGTAACTTTGGTCACATTCGTCGGTCACATCTGCAACTGTACCACCAAGTGATAAATTCGCGGTTAATCGTAAATAAACTTCAACTTCTTTTGGTAAAACATCATTTGGTTTGTAACCTTGCGCTTCGACAATACTCCAAGTGTACGTATTCATTGGTACTTGAGGCAATCCTTTAGCATGATTCTCCATATTGTAATCGTCGATTAGTGTTCTCACTTTGGTTTGTCCATCGCCTTTGATTAGTGGTGGATTGCGCAGCGAAACTGCAAGAACTTTGCCATCGAGAACGAGAAAACGATAATTTTTTCCTACAACGAATTTTTCTGCGATAACCTTTTTTGATATTTTGTGTGCGCGGTTAAGTGACTCGGGTAATTCATTTTCTTTCGGCAAAACGGTGATTCCTTTTCCGCCATGACCATCAATCGGTTTAACTACGATTTGCTTGTAGGTTCTGTGAAAGAGTTCTAAACTTTGCAGATCTTTGATTTTTGTTTGTGGAGGAGTCGGCAGGCCTGCCTTGCTTAATGTTAACGTCGTATCACGTTTGTTTTTTGATAATAAAGCCTGTGGAACTAAATTAAGCGGTGTTGCTGCTTTGTAGCAGAGTACTTCTTTTCCAGATTTTGTGCGAATCCAGAGTGCGTGGTTGTTGAGTGACAATCTGTACGGAAGCTTTAGCTTTTCGCAGGCTGAAACATAAATTCGTGTGTGAACATTCGGGATTCTAGCGGGAGTTTCTGTGCTTTCCATATTGAATTATACCAATTAAAGCAATAAAGCGCTAAAGTAGTGAAACATTAAAGTATTGTGGCTTTAGGGGCTTTATCTCTTTATTGCTTTAAATTCTCTAAGAATTTCAAGTACCACCAAACATTGTGTAGCGAGGCGAGTGTATAACCAACAGGATTTTTCTTTTTCATGAGAAATCGAAGGTAGGCGCGGGTGTAATTCTTGCAGACGGGACAATCGCAATTCTTGTCGATTGGTCCAAGATCGGTTTCATACTTTTGTGAAGTTATTCTTACTAAATCAAAGGTTCTACCGGCTTTTTCAGCGGTTCCAGGGGTAACGAAAAGTGAGCCATGTCGCGCGTTTCGCGTTGGGATAACGCAGTCAAAAATGGTCATTCCGATTTTGTAACAAGTTTCGATATCGTCAGGAGTGCCAACGCCCATACCGTAGGTTATTGCAGTTTCGGGCACTGATTTGACAAATGCTTCGGCAATTTTTGTGTTGAATACGCCATTTTCATCCATTGGCCAACCACCAAAACCGTATAAATCGAAGCCAATTGCTGCCAATTGTCTGCCTGATTCTGCGCGGAGTTCCGGGTCGTTTCCTCCCTGTACAACAGCTCCAAGAAGTGGCCGCTCAATTTTCAATTCATAATTTTCACTAGTTGTTGGCAGTTGAGAATTGGCAATTGATAATTGCGTTAGCTTTTCAAACTCTCTCTTTGCGCGCTCAGCCCATCTTGTTGTCTGTTCCATTGCTGCAAGGGTAGTTTTGCGGTCCTCTGTGCCCATGAGTGGAACGTCTAGAACCATTCGAATGTCGCTGCCGATTGTATGCTGAATTTGCTGTGACAATTCTGGTGTTAAGGTTGTTTTCTGTTTTCCGTTTTTGGTTAAGCGGAAAACGGCTCCTTCTTCAGTAACTTTTCCAAGTTTATGTTTGTGAATCAGTGAAAGAACTTGGAATCCGCCGCTGTCGCTAAGAATTACTGTTTCATCTGGCAAATTTGCCATTTCGCGGTAAGTCGTTGTTTCGGCAAATTTGCCGAGTTCTTCAATCATCCCAATTAACTTCATGTGAAGTGTTGTCACAACGATTCCGGGAAGCTTTTCGCGAATTTCATGAAAGGGCAGGCTGTGAATAGCTGCATAAGTTGCGTCAGGAAAAAAAGTGGGAAGTTTTAGTATTTTTGGAATAAATTCTGAAGACACGTCGTTAGTTATTAATATTTAGTAAATAGCGGCAATAATTGAAAATTAAGAATTGATAATTAACAATTAATTTCACTTTCCCTCAATTGCCTCAACTATCTCTGCGAAATTCTTCGCTTTAAGAATTTTTTTTCTTGCTGCAAGTAACTCATCGGAAGTAAGTGGCCCTAAGGTATAGTAAGTTTTAAGCAATTCTGGGGCAATATCTAAACGCATTGGAATCTTTTTTGTCATTTGTAGGGGCTTTATAACATGTGCCATATAGATACCCTTGCAATTATCGCACTGCGCCTGTATAATGACCGAGGCGTTTGATTCGCTAACGATATCTATATTATCGGTCTTATAAGCAGTGCCACATTTATCACAAAACTTCGAAACATTCTCAATGAAAAAGAATCGTAACGATTCAAGGTTGTTGCCAATAGTATTCTCCATAAATTCAATTATAACACGCTAATGAAAGATTTACTTTCACGAAAGAAGGTTCAAGCGCTCTTAACGAAGGGCCAAACGCAAGGTTTTTTGACTGAAAGTGATGTTTTGTTAGTGTTTCCTAACCCTGAAGTTGACTTAGAATCACTAGAGCAATTTCTTGCCATTCTTGAAAAAGAAAATGTTGAAGTTCTTTATGCTGATGATATGCCTGCAAAACCGGTAAAAATGTCATTAGAAGAGAAGATCAAAATTTTAGAAAGTATTCAGGCCTCGGTTACTGGTAACCCACTTCGTTCTTACTTGCAGGAAATTGGAAAAATCCCACTTCTTACACAAGATGAAGAACAGGTTCTTGCCGAAAGAAAGGACGTTGGCGTAGTAATTGAATACTATCAAATTCTTTTGTTCTTTCAGTCATTTTTTAAGGAACTCATAGAACTGCCAGAAGAGCAGCAAAAAGCATGGGTTGAAGTACTCTTAAAACAATTGAAAACCAAGCAACCATTGACGAAACCGTCTGGTGGATTGAGTTTCAAGCCTCTTTATACAACAGAATACATGCAAAATTACGTCGATACCTTCATGGATGAGTTAAAAGAGAAGGGATTGTCAGGCTTTCAAAAGGCAGTTGAATCTGGCTTGCAAAATGAAGAAATTGGAACGACTCATGAATCACTTTTGAAACTCGAAAGTGAATGGAATGTTGCAGTTGGGCGATTTAAAGCTGATGTCTTTGCAAAGATACCCAAAATTACGCAGAAAGCTGAACGTGAAATGAATAAATTCCTGATTGAAGGCAATAAAGCAAAAGATTTATTGACGTTAGCAAACCTTCGTTTGGTCGTTAGTGTCGCAAAAAGATATGCTCGAAAAGGGCTCGATTTTCTCGATTTGATTCAGGAAGGCAATATTGGCTTAATGAAGGCAGTTAACAAATTCGATCGTAGAAAAGGTTTCAAATTTTCAACGTATGCTACTTGGTGGATTCGTCAATCTATTACTCGTGCGATCGCCGACCAAGGTCGAACAATCCGTATTCCGGTACACATGCACGAAACAATTAACAAGCTTCGTAAAGTTAAGACTCAGCTTGCCTCAAAGCTTGGGCGAACACCAACAGTCCCAGAGCTCGCCCGCGCCATGGAAATGGATCGCGAAAAGCTCGAATATATTGACCAAATTTCGCAGTATCCAACCTCATTAACAGGTGAACGATCCTCGTCAAGTAACGATGAAGAAGATGTACAGTTAGCTGAAATTGTCGCAGATACCAAGATTGAAGGTCCTGAAGAAGAAGCTGCTCGTGAAATTTTACACAAGGAACTAATTGATTTGCTTAAAGAACTTCCTGAACGAGAACGTAGAGTATTAGAACTACGTTTTGGTTTAGCCGATGGCGTTGTTAGAACGCTTGAAGAAGTGGGTAAAGAATTCAAAGTAACTCGCGAAAGAATTCGACAAATAGAGGCAAAGGCGTTGTATAGACTCCGTGAAATTGCAGAAGAGAAGAGGCTTTCGACGTACATTCATTAATAATTACTAATTATTAATTTTCAATTGTGAAGTATATTGTTGTTGCGTCAAAGTTTCGTACATAATGATAATTGTTAATTGAAAATTATCAATTATTGTGGTGTTGGTGTGGGAATTGTGATCTCGATGCTCTCTGTTTGTCCGTTGGCGAATTGTTCTCTAGTGATAATCAGGTATTTTTCTGCTCTTTCTTGAATCTTTGCAAGAAGCTCTTCGTCAAGGCTTGCTGGTAGTAAATTGATAGAAGTTGCACTAACTCCAGAAGAATCTTGTGCCGGTGAAATAAAAGCAAACAAAATTTGCCCAGCTACAACAACAACTGCGAGAAGTAACGCAAAGACTATAAAAAATCTTGAACCGTTCATGGTGAGGCTGCGGAATTCAGTTTATAAACTAAGATCGTTACAGAAATTGTTGTCTTCGTTGGATCATTGGCGTTTGGCGAATATGAGAGACTCAGTATTTCAGGCAAAAATGGTAAATTTTCAAGGTATGTCAAAAATTGATGAATGTTAACGTAGTTTCCTACAAGTGAAAGTTGGAATGTCGTTGGGTTGAGCCCCTCATATTGCAGATTTTTGTCGGATTCAACCTGTCGGTAATAATTACTAGAAAAAGATACTGCGGTTAACCAGAAACCGTGTTTTCGTGCAAGTTCATTGACATTTGTAACAAACAGTGAGTAATCACCATCGTTTGGATAATAAGCGTCGAGCGCTTGCATTTCGTCTGCTAGTTCATTTTGTTGAGAAACAAGTGTCGTTATTCTGGTATTTTGAGTTTCCATTCGATCGAGTAGAGCTTTCTTTTCAGTATACTTTTTGTTGGTTTCGATAATGGTGAGTATGGTAGGACGAAAAGAGCCCCACAAGAGGGCAGTTACTAAAACAAGAGTGAGTAAACCTGTTGAGAAAGCTTTTTGTTGGCTTGTTTGCAAAAGGTCTGCGATATTTCTCGATTTTGCTAGGGTTGCCATACTAATTGACCTTTATTTTGAAGTTAACCGAGAAATTGATACCACTACCTGCTGTCTGGTTTGCAGAAACAGTGACGTTACTAAAGGTTTCTGTAGCGCTTTTTAAGTTGTTTTCTAGCTGTAGAAGGGTGTCGTATGAAGTTACCTGCCCAGACATTGCAGAAGAACTAATATCAAGGGTTACTGTGCGAACGTTTACTCCAGGAGGGATAAGTGACTGCAACTGAGTATAGTAATAAGCAAGTGAAAATGAATCATTTTCTAATTCATTGAGCGATTTCATACCTACAATTAGTTCGCGTACGCGAGCCTCTTCAGGCGCTCTTTGGTCGAGTAATTCTTTTTGGGCTTCAATTTCACTATCTAATGCCGAAATTTGGCTGTCAAGAACGAATCTGTAGGCAATGGCGCCGAGAACAATAAGTTCAGTTATGATAATGATGTATTTGGCTGTATTTGCAGTCCACGCGTAGATACGATCCCACTGACTTTGTGGGCGTATTTCTGCAGTTAACAAATTGATAGACTTTTTCGGGGCAGCCATATTTACGCAAGTATAGCATGCAATTTAGGTAATTGTTAATGCTAGGTAAAGAAGGTATAATAAATGTATGACAGATTGCATCTTTTGTAAATTTGCCAAAGGAGAAGTACCAGTTTCTTTCGTCTGGGAAAATGATGAATTTTACTGCATAAATGATAAGTATCCTTCTGCGCCGATTCATCTTTTAGTCATTCCTAAAAATCATGTTGATAAAATGACTGATACATTGGTTACTCGAGATAGTGAATTCTGGAAACGATATATGGATGCCGTTTTCATGGTAATTTCAAGTCAAGGTTTAGATAAAAAAGGGTATCAAATAGTAAATTTTGGTGCCGGTGAACAAGCAATTGATCACGAACATATTCATATAAAAAGTGGAGCAAAACAATGAAAAAATTATTAGAAAAAAATCCGCCAAAAGTAGAAAATAAATTCTATTTTTATGCATTTCTGTTTGTAACTTTTGTGCTTGGCGCATTAGTTTTATGGCCGGTAAAAGACTTAGTCATGATCGCTTGGGTAGTTGTGACACTTTTTCGCCCAATTTATGTCTTTTTTGAAAAGAAACTGCCAAAAGCTCGTTGGCTCGCAACATTAATTGCGGTTATTTCGGTGCTTTTTACAGTCTTGGTGCCACTTTCAATTTTCGTAAATATGACCGTATCTCAATTTAGTATCTTCTACCAAGATATTAATAAGTTTTTGGCTGGTGGTACTTCCGTTTATGATGTTACCGTTTCGTTATTCGAGCAAATTAATGCGATTTTTGCGAAGATTCCATATTTTGAATATCGACTAACTATCGATAGCGTAAAAATCGCAGTTCAAGAAAATATTGCACCAGTCGCAAATACGGCACTCGATCTCTCAGTAAATATTGGTGTTGGGCTTGCGCAAGGCTTTCCTCTCGTCATTGTTCTTCTGTATGTGCTTTGGTATGGATTCCCTGATTATGATCGAATGCTTCACTTTGTTAAGCGATTAAGCCCTTTGCCAGCACGTCTTGATGCTTTGTATATGGCAAGAATTGTTGCAATGCTTAAGGGTATCGTATCGGGAACTTTTACCATTGCTGCTATTCAAGCTATTGTTGCTGCAATCTCTCTTTGGATAATTGGGGTACCTTACGTACTTTTCTGGGCAGCACTTATGTTCTTTTTCTCAATTGTACCTTTGGGTACTTCATTTGTGACTGTTCCAATGGCAATTGTGAACTTACTAATAGGTAATGTTTGGCAGGCAATATTCATATTCGCGGTGCAGTTTGGTGTTACATCAAATATTGATAATATTTTGAGACCAATGTTGGTTCCTAAAGAGGCAGATATTCACCCAGTTCTTCTCTTATTGAGTTTTATTGGTGGTATTCAAGTATTCGGCGCAATGGGGCTTTTATATGGACCTTTAATTATGGTCATTATGATCACCTCATTTGAAGTTTTTCAACAGTATTTTAAGACTGAATAAAATGCCAAAGAATGGTCATTTGCCCAAAGTTAAACAGTTGATGTCATACATCACAAAACGTAAGAAATCATGGACCGTTGCGGTATACGATAGAAAAACGAAAAAGAGAGCTGTTGGTAATTCTTTAGCAGAAATATTGCAAAATTTCGGCGAACATAGTGATGATATTGTCGTGGTCGATTATCAAGAGTGGCGAAATTTTGCAAAAAATGAGGGCCTAAGCGACGATGAAGCCGATTTATGAACCGTCTGATACTTTCATCGCCAAACTTTTATTTAGGTGATCAAGGCCATCCTTTTTGTGAAACAGGCATTCAAGGAATAACGGCAAAAACAACATGTCTCGTAGATACGGGATTTTCCTTGGGTTTTGCCTTCTCTCAAAAATCGATTTCACGCTTCAAGTTTTCTGAGGGCTACGTAATTACGATGCTTCTTGGTAATGGTGCGCCAACCAAGGGAATAGTTTTTCCTGTTGAAGTACTAATTCAAAATGAAGCAGTTCAAGAAGTATTGGGCATGACATCTGTTGTGTTTATGGAGAAAAAGGGTGATCCTTTATTAGGAATCGAAACGATTAGGTTATTTTCCCCTGTGCATTTAGATTGGAATACTAACCAAATTATTGTTCGCTCTTAGCTTGCTATCGTCGAAAATTCAAAATTCATTAAGCAATTTATGACTACTCAACGTTGCAATCAGATTAAACTGTGAGAATATAAGTATATGAAAGAAAAGAAAGTATTATTACTCTTGCTGCTAGTTTTACTTTTTAGTGCCGGTATATTGGGTGTCATTTATTTAGTGACGACACGTAGTCAACCACAACTTCCTGTTGCAGGTATTACCCAATCTGGCGTACTTTTAGAATTATCTGCAGTTGAAATGCCAACTACGGTTGAAACAATCTGTCAACCGCTAGAATTCAGAATTACTATGAAAAATATTGGCTCTGAAAAGTTGACACTGAAAGATATAACAGATTCACGTTATAAATTCGTTATTCTCGAAAAATCAACATACCTCAGTTTCTTGTATACAAACACGCTAGAATGGGGTAAGCCTACACTTGAGATTTCTGAATTTGATGAATTGCTCCCAGGTAAATCCACTGCAATTACCTTGAAAACTCACGAAGTCGTTGGAAACACCGAAGATGCAACTGTTCGTAATGGATTCTCAGCACTTTTTCAAAAGGGTAGTGGCCAAGCAGAATTCGAACTTTCATTCCAACGAATTGATGATGATAACACCGTAAGTATTCGTAGCAATAAGTTGCCTTTTACGCTAAATATTAACGCATTTGAATCTAATAGAACCGAAATCGGCTATCTTAATAAAGTGTGTGACTAACGTACTACAACAGCAGTGTAGTTGAAGTAAGACCACTTATTCTTGAATGCGCTTGCAGTATACAATTCCTGGTTAAATGTTGGCCATGGGTCACGAACATAAAAGTGGGTTGGTGCATTTTCACTTCCTTTGAAACCATAAACGACGACCGAATGCATGTTTGGCTTTGCTCCATGCTGATTGTACCAACTGTACGAACCAGAATAACTAAAGCCATTCCACCACCAGACAATTACTGGGTTCCCTTTTGCAATTTCTTTTGCAATTCCGGCAGTATTCCAGCCTCGATACACATCAGCGCCTCTTCCTCGATAGCGAATATATTGAGCAATTGGGTCCCAATGAACGCCATATTGATCAATCCAATCTGCATTCGGATTTCCTCCGGTTTGGGCAGCTTTATTGTAAGGCTGTCCTGACCCAATATACGATATTAACGATCCTACATCGGAACCACCCGGAACTGAGACACCTTTCGCTGCAAGTGCCATCTTCGCAGCTACTAAATTACAATGGAATGAACCATAAGATTGTTTCATTAAAGGAACGCTAATGGTTATGGTTTGCGGACGGGTAGTGAAGGTGAAGGTAAAATTTTCTTTACTGTCCCATCCATCGATACTTTTGATGCCTGCTTTAACGGTAACGGTATATTTTGTTTGATAATAGAGTTCAGAACTTGGGCTGAAGCTTAAACTGTTATTGCTCCATGAATATTTAAGCCCTGCACTTGGTGAAATTGAGATATGTTGTTCTGCACTTCCGTGATCTACCCCTTGGTCAAAAGTGATTTGCATTTGTTGAGTTACCGATACATTGCCTGCACCATTTTTTGGATTTGTGCCAATTACCTTGACGAAGCCGAGTGTTTCGAATTGATGAACATATTCTGTCATTAAAACGCCACCTTTAGCTGTCATAATGTCGGTAGTAAAGGTCATTTTGTAACCTGTCCCTTTATTCATAGGTTGCTTTAATTTAAGAGTTAATTCACTCTTATCTTCATTCCAAATTTTTTCTGCATCGACAGCAGGCTCAATGTTTAGGCCTTTTTCGACACTATCTGTGTTCATAGGTTCGGTAAAAGTCACTACAATTGGTGCCATTGGAGGAACACTGCTCCCCTGAGTAGTAATGTTTTTTATGCCTGGTGGGGTGACTGTCTTAAAGGATATAAACATCCCTTTGTCTGGCTCATCTGTACTTTCAGCTTGTCCTGTTTTGTAATTGTAGACTTGTTTTGCTCGTTGCAATTCAAGTTTGTATTCTTTTCCTTGTTCAAGCGGTTTATTGAATTTGAGTTGAATTACCGTTGGAATGTCTTGTACGATGGTGTAATCTACGGCTGGTTCAAAGGTTGGAATGAGCTTAAACGAGCCGGTTGCTGCAGAATCAAGCGTAAGTTGAATGGGCGAAGTTACTGAAACATCAACGGCCTTGTCTTTAATTGAAACGTCACTAATAGTAGGGAATTTTGGCGTTGAAAGAACATAACCTTGTTCGTGACTCCCTGCAGTTTGCATGACATTGGTAATACCAGAAAGGTAAAAAATGACGCCAGTATCATAAGGAACTGAATGAACAGGTTTAATTTTAACGCCAGTATAGATCTGCAAATCAACGCCGATACCCGTATATTGACGAAGTAATTCTGTATATTGAGTAAACGGTGAAATAAATTCAAGTGTTGCCTCAAGTTCTTTTGGCGCAGTTTCAATCTTCATAGTATTAGGATGAAAAGGTTTATCAAACATAACGATTGCTGGTTTGTTATCAACATAAAGTTGTTGATCTGCAGGGTCGGTATAGGTTACATAGGGGCGAGAATAGAAATAAAGCACTGTGTAAGCAATGCTTGCTCCCATTAGTGCTATGAAATACAAACCAATCAATAATCGTTTGGGAGTGAGTTTACCAAAGCGAATAGTTGGTATATGTGGTAATTTTTCGAAAATTCTAGCAAGTTTTCCCTTTGCCTTTATTTCGGGTTCGCGATCTAGTCCGGTAATGACGCGCTTTCGCATAAACGGCAGAGTAAAGGTAATTTTACTTCCAATCTTCTTTACTAATTTGATTACAAGTGAGCCGATAAATCCTAGAATTTTGAATATTATCCACAGCAACAAGACTACCAAAGGCAGTGCCCAGAATAGCGCGAGTAGCAGAGTGTCTCTGGTAAATGCATCCATAGTTATTTCGCGTATAAATTATAATATCCTTGTAAGGTAATATAGACGTAAGGCCCGCTATCACTGTTTGCCATATACATTCTTGAAAGATTTAATACTTGTTCAATTTTTGGACCTTCTTTATTAAAATAATCGGGGTGACTTATATAAGTAATCATTCTTGGTCCACTGAATGTTTCGCCATTTGCGTTGTCTGCCATTCGCTTTACCATTGCATCGACGGTAAATGCCCAAGAGTCCCCACCGTTATTAGGCATTTCGTAAATACCGATGCTGTTTGCCTTTGACGTGGATTTATTAATATCAGTTTTTGAAACCCAGTAAGGTTGAGTTGTTGTTGAAAGTGACCAAGGTCCATTATATAGCGTACCTCTTCCAAATGATCGTGTTGAATAAGCTGTTCGTCCTGAGGTGTCGATTTTAATCCCAGCTTCTGAAGCAGCTTTGAGAACATTGGTACTTGAGAACCACCCTCCAGAGCGGAATGTTGTTGGTTTTGGTAGTCCTTTTTTGGGGAATTCTGCGACAGCCCAATTAAACATTTTTACGTGATCTTCGTAGGCATACTCAGAAATTGGAATATCGTATCCATCGGTTAGATTATTCCAGCCGGGAATTTCGAGTGGTGTAACGCCAATAGAGGTAAGCATATCTCGATACATATGCAAGTGAAGGGCTATTTCATCGCCGAATTTTTTGTATCCATCGTTAACGTAATTGACCATATTTTGGGCAACTGACTTACTTACAACGCTTGTATTCCATAATCGAGGGTTAAACATGTGGGTAATAACTAACCCTGGATTGTTCGTTCTGATTCGTGCAATTGAGTCAAGAACGCCCTGATTCACGGCATATCCTTCCCAGTCTAGTGTCCAGGCAATATACACTGGATAACTAACCCAATAATTTTTCTGATCACTGTAGACGATCGGATCAGTTCCTTCTTTTTTTAATGTCACGCCGTAGGTAACTGAGCGTTTTCCTGTTCCTTCATTGGCGAAATCGATGCTTACTGGCATCGTTATTGTTGACATTGCGGGAATGAACCCAGCAGGGAAGAGCTCTGAATGATCTAGGTTTACGCATTCAGGATTCTCGATTGCTAATTCTTTGTCATTTTCAGTTAATTTGATGACTCTTTGCGCATCTTCAAGGTAAAGTGATAAATCTTCACAGGTAACAGGCATCGTAAATAGAAATGCTTGAACGCTATTGTTCGGTGTATTTTTTACAAACCATTTCTTTCCTATGGTTTCAAATGGTTTAAATGCCCATTCTGTAATATCTTTGTTGATAATGCCAAGTTTTGTACCGCTAGGTTCGGTTGTTTGAGTAATGTATGGAAGGTGCGTTTGTGGCGCAATTGATACAGTTTCGGTAAATGAAACTGCTATTCCTTCGAAACTTTCTTCTGTTGTAAAGTTCACAATAATATTGTTGTAGCCAAAATTTGCAAACTTCGTTTCAAGTTTCTTGACTCCGCCATTTTTAAGAAGTCCATATACAGAAATGTCTGATCCATTGGCATTCGTTTGAATATCGAGTGGATGAATGTCAACGTGTGCAGCACCTGCTTTGTAATCATCGTTAAATTTGATGAAAGCTGCTTTATATCCTAAGAATGGCCATTCATCTTTTCGCTCATATGAACTGCTGAGCATTCGAGAAACGCGTTCTTCATGTGAAATTGGGGTAGGGGTAATAAGTGGTTCAGTTGGTTTAACAGTACCAATTACTTTACCGATAGTAACGCTTTGCACAGTATAAATGAAAACTAGATGAAAAATGAAGAAAAGTATTGCTTGTTTTCCAACCCATTGTAAGCTTGTTGAAAGAATATTCTGTTTTTCACGTTCTAAAAGGGTAGCTAAATAAACGATTAGTGCAGAAACTGTAATACCCGACGCAATAAAGAAGAGTGTTGGGGGCCAACGAATTATATCAAGATCGTTTATGGTGAGCGAAATTTTCTCTAATGGAATTGCGATGAAGCTAATCACTAACGTTGCAAGAATTACGCTGAGTGCCTCAATACCATAATCCTTTGGACTTTCGAGTTTCTTTGACCATCCGAGCCAAATACCAACGCCATAAACAACGCCATAAGAGATTAATGGGAAGGTATGAAATGAGGAAGATCCGACAATTAATGACAACCAATAATTTGTGTTAATAGTTGCAGTATATTTTCCTAAAATAACGAAGAGTAGGCCAATAAGAAGAACCAGTAGTCCTCCAACAGAATGAGTCAGAATTTTCTTTGTAATGGTAATTCTTCTGAAAACGGCAATCAATAAATAAGCAAAAATTGGAAGAATTGCGAGTGTCAAGAGGTATTCTTCGAGATAAATTGGTCCAGTGAATAGAGACAAAATATCCTTTTGTTGCATGAGTGTGTAAAACACCCCTAATCCTAAGTAAACAACGAAAAGACCGGCAGATCGCTTTAGTGTCTTTTTGAAATCAAGATGATCGTATCCGTAGCCAATGAGAAATCCGCTAACCATTAAGAATAGCTGAAAGCTAAGATAGCCACCTAAAAATGAAATGGTCGTGCCAATAGGATTGGTATTGTCCCAAAAGAAGCTAATCCAGATATGCGTAGCAATCATCAAAATGACGGCAATTCCGCGCACTGAGTCGAGTGCAGTTAATCGTTTAGTTTGTACCATAACTCATTATACCGAAAATTCACGTTATTGTTATAACGATTGAAGAGAGAAAATCTTTCAGTAGGGAAAGTTGCATTTGTTGCAACTAAGTGAATACTATAGGCTATACATGCGCCTAGAGAAATGCTATAATATTGCATGACAGATATGTACGAATCATTAGAAAAGCTCGGGTTGACCCGAAATGAAGTAACGGTTTATAAATATCTCCTCAGAAAAGGAGTTAGTTCAGGTGCCCAAATCTGGGGTGAAAACTCTCTAGATAAGTCGTCTGCATATAGAGCAATTGGTCAATTGCAAGAGAAGCGTTTGATTTACGCAATTGGTGAAACTAGAAATCAGAAATTTGCTGCCTATCCAGTTGAAGCATTAAAGGAGTTGCATACGAAGGTAGAAAAGTCACTAACAGCAGTAAAAGATGATATTGAAAAATTCGTTGAAGATATTAATGAATACGCAAAAGAGAATTATAAATCAAGTCGTATTCAGTTGTATGAAGGAGATGAAGGTTATAAACTATTTTCTAAGCAAAGACTTGAAGGTCATGTTGAAGTAATTCGTCAGTTGGGAGCAGGAGCAGCAGAATTCGAAGGCTACAACGATTTTATTAAAGGTTTCATCCAGGAACGAGTTAAACGTAAGATTCCAATTCGATTATTATTTGGAGCTGGATTAGTAAGACATTCGAAGAAAATTTTGACAGATACTTTCTTACTTAAAGAAGCAAGACAGGTAAGTGCAGTATTTGATACATCTGCGACATTGGTTACTCATGGGGATATGATAAGTCTTTATACAAAAGAGGATGGGCAATTTATGGGGCTGGTAATTAAAGATAGATTTATAACCCGATTATTCAACTCTATGTTTGACGCTCTCTGGGCGCTAGGAAATCAGATTTAACAAGAAAGTTTTTAGTCAGTAGTCTTAATGTAATTCCTTCAAGCGCATTTTCGTCTAGTAGTATTCTTCCATGTGCTCTGGGCAATTTTTGAAGACTGTGGATTATATTGATGAGTCCATATTTTTTTATGAAACCATTCTTAGTTTTTTCAAGAATTTCGAATAATTCATCATCCTTTATTTCAAGAGGTTCAAGTGAAAATGCAAGGTTTATTCCGATAGGCCAAGTAATAGAAATGTTCTTTGCCCACAATTTAGTGACATTTATTTTCTCTAAAACTGGGTGCTCAGATTGAAGAATATTTTTTAGACCATTTAAAAAAGTATTGTAAGGTATTATTGTTGTATCCAACGGAAAAGTTGAACCAACCTCATTTAATGTGCGTTCGATATCCGAGGAAGATGAGTAGAATCCATTTGTACTCAGTCCTTCTCGAATTTTTGCTGCCACATTTATGTCACATTTGACAATAATTTGAATATCAAGGTCATGGAATAAGCGTAAAATATTGCGTGGTTTAAATAAAAGTTTGTCACATGCAGGACATTCATCACCAAACTGTTTGTGTATTGGAGTATTAAGACACGAAAGATAGGACCATTTATCAGAATCAAGAACAAATAAGTTTTCTTTATACCAAGTACTAAGGCGCTTCTCGATATGAATATTAATTTCTGGTTCAGGAATGCGGTACTTTTCCAATTCATAAGGATCTTCTCTTCCTAGCGACTGAAATCCTGCGAGACGAAGCTCGTTTATCGTAAATCGTTTTCGCTTGTTTCTGAGATAAAATTCACGGGTAACCATTTTATTCGAATAAAATTCGATTAATTCATTATGAAATCGTTTTATTTCAGCAACCGGGAGTTTGGGATTTTTAAGATAAGCGATATAATAGGGAAAACCATCGCCTGAAACTAGTGCCACCTCAGGGTACGTATTCACTAAGAAGCGAGCTACTGTACGTGCATAATCAATCGTTTTCGAAATTGCGTATTTTGAGGAAAAAAAAAGCAGATTGGCTTTCATTTTGCCAATTAATTGTCGATATGTAATCGAAAACATTATGGAATAGAAAGATTTTTAAATAGAATGATTTCTGTGAATTCCTTAGTTTGAAAGCGTGTGATATTCTTTGCTTTGTTCGCATAGTAATTACTTTTCTTTTGGTCCCATTTTGTATTAATTAGTGCCTTGCTTGCTTTACCTAGTATTTTGTATAAAGTTCTTTTTTGTGATGGATAGCATCGTTCAATATGTTTGTTTCGGCGCAATAAATCATCATACGAGAGATATTTTTTGGCTATGCGATATCCTTGTGGTGTTAATGATGATGAAAACGGTGTTAATTCATTATAAAAAATATATCGCAAAATTGTTGTATTGTGTAACAAATTTTTTTGAACAAGAGTATCGAGTGAATGTGAAAGTACTTCATGATCCGGGTGTGACCACGTAGATGGTGATTGCTGAGGTGGCAATGTAAATGGTCCAATTATGATCTCATAAGTTGGTTGCGAAAGTAAATGCTTCTTGATGAGTTCTGGTAAATTATGATCAACCGTTTGAAGACCACCCTTTTTCCATCCCAAATCCGGTAATTCAAGGTAGTGAATAGAATAAGAATTGAAACCAAATCGCTCGATTGATTTTCTAAGTTCAAGATCTCTTATTCGTGCTATGTTTTTAGCTGCAATTGCGGGTTCGTCCCAAAGGGTTGAAGCTTCGAATCCAAACATACGAGCATTTATCCCGTGCAATGCAACTAAGATATCTAGATGATTAATTAAGTCTACAATGTTTTTAAGTGTGTAGTACATCATTATCTCATCGTCAGGATGTGCGATCAGTAATAGAGCGTTCATAATTCTTTTACTACTTTGCGGTAGTATTTTTTATTCGCTATTGTATACTAAACACGTAGTTTTGATAATGTCATTGGTGATGTTTTGGCAGTTCGCATTTGTAGTAGAAGTTACTGCCTTACCTAACCACAAAATATCTTGACAATAGCTGACTGAGATTACACCGATTGCAGATTCACAGATTTCTGGCGTTTGAAAACGCTTATATACATTCTCGGCGCAACGTATTATGGTCGTTTCGTTGTGACAAAGGTCAAAAACTGTTGATAATTCAACAATCGCATAACTTGTATTGTCTGTTCCAAGAGTGCGTACGTTATAAATGTGATCTCGCTCTGTGAGTTTGTTGTTTGCATTGTAAAAACCGAATATTGGGCCTGTTGCCGTATGTTGCTCTATAGCAATTTGAATATTGCTACCAGAAATCTGGAGCTTCTCGTCATTTATTATACTCGCAGATTCACCTTGGGCAATCGAAATCTGGTGTTTAGGTATCAAGTCACCTGCGCGGTAATGCTTATTGACAATATATAGTGATATGGCCAGGGTAAATATGATGAACAATACGGCTGGAAGTACAGCTTTGTAATTCTTCACTAATACATAGTAGCACCTTTCGTTTGCAATGTATTTGTTGCCAATTCATAATTAACAAAGTATAGTTATTTATGACACTTACCATTTCCTGGTTGACACTGATTTTGATGATCAATAATGTCATTTTGTTCTTATTAGCGATTTTTTTCTTCATTAGGCGAGATACAAAAGGTGCGTTGCAATTTTCATTTATCATGTTTGCCTGTGTTATTTGGACGCTAGGTGTCAGAATGGAGAGTGCAGTTTTGGGTGTAGAGCAAAAGGTTTTCTGGTCAAAAATTAGTTATCTCGGCATCGTTTCAGTTGCACCACTTTGGTTAGCTTTCGCTGCTGAATTCGCGCAATTCTCACATAAAGCGCGAGAATGGATTAAGAGTGGTGCATGGTTCATTCCGATATTCTCGCTCATCATGGTGTTTACCAACGAATATCATGGATTGGTTTGGCCGTATACTACACCTGTTTCAAATCTTCCTGGAGCTGCAGTGATTTATGGGCACGGCTTGGTTTTTTATATTCATATGATTTATGCGTATGCATTAATTCTTGCGGGAACATTCATTCTGGTGCGATATTTGGTAACAACAATAACTTTGCAGCGAATACAGGCATTTTTGGCGGTAGTCTCGGTATTAGTGCCACTTTTCGCTAATATGTTATATGCGGTTTTTGGTGAAACTTTGGGGGGAGTTGAGGTAACACCGTTTGCGTTCACTATTACAGGTATTTTGTTAGCAATCGCCATTTATCGATACAGCTTTCTTGATGCTGTACCTGCCGCAAAAGAAGCAATTTTTCAAAATCTTGAAAGTGGCATTATTATTCTTAATGCAGAAGGTGAAATTGTTGATGTTAACCCTGCTACAAAAAAACTTTTGGGTTTACAAATAAAAAAGGGAATTAGTTTTGCAATTAGAAATGACCTGTTTGCTCCAGAGTTTTATGATGTTGCATTGGGGAAAAAGTCCAAGATGGAATTGTTTTTACCGAGAAATAAGACGTGGCTATCGATTCATGCGTATAAGTTAACTATGTCTAATCAAGGTGTAGAAGGGCGAATGATATTCCTTTTTGATATCACCGAAGAAAAACAAATTAGGCAAGAATTAGAAGATTCTCATAATCTTTTTTCTATGGTTGTGGATTTCTTGCCAGACCCGACTTTTGTTATCGACGATGCAGGTAAGGTAGTAATTTGGAATAAGGCTATCGAGAAAATGTCGCGTGTTCCAGCAAAAGAGATTGTGGGGAAAGGCGATTATGCTTATGCAGTACCATTTTACGGCGAAAAGCGACCAATGCTCGCTAATTTTGTCTTAAATCCAAAGCTTGAAGTTGAGAAGCATTATATGAAAGTAGAGCGAAATGGCGATATTCTTACCAGTGAAATAGTTGCGAAGGATATTGTTTTGTGGGCAATTTCAAAACCTCTATATAATTCTGAAGGAAAAGTAATTGGTGCAATTGAATCATTTAGAGACATCACAACACAAAGAAATACTGAGAAGAACCTACAAGAACGTCTTGATACGCTCACAAAATTAAACGATATTATGTTGAGAAGAGAAGAGAGATTGAGTAATTTGCAAGAAGAAAATGAACGATTAAAGACAACAGAAGTTCTTCTTGATGCCAAAAAGAAAATTAGCAAAAAATCAAAAATGGGAGTATAGTTCGTTAGTTGCCCGAAGCTTTGACTCTATTGCATAGCAGGATGACAGTACAAAAGAATAAAAATAGCAGGAATTTTCCTGCGGAAACGCACATTCACATTTTTCAGAAATTTTACGCCTACAGAATTCTTTTTCAAATAGCATTAGTAGTACTTGCTTTTTTTATCACATATACGTCAAGTTTATATTTGAGACCGTACTCTGTACTATTGCATAATGGGGTATTATTTTCTGTTCTTGCCACATTAACAGCATTAGTTTCGCCGTGGGCAGGAACTGCTTATGCCGGAGGAATTATTCTCCTAGAAGCATTGTATGTTACCGATCTTGCAACAGCTATTGCCGAAGGAGTTTTTCTCGGTATTGCAATCATTGTAACCGAAATTATTCGTGAGAAATTCGAACAATTAAAGCATGAGGCCGTTCGTGACGAATTAACGGGGCTTTATAATCGACGCATGATTATGCCGATGCTTGAAAAAATGTGTCACAGAGGGAGTATCAACAAAGAAAAATGTGCATTGTTAATTATTGATATCGACTTCTTTAAAACGATCAATGATACCTACGGACACGAAGTTGGAGATTTGATTTTGAAAGATTTTGCCTCACGATTATCAGAGGCGGTGAGACCAAGTGATATCGTTGCTAGAATTGGAGGTGATGAATTTTTGGTGTTGCTACAACAGATTCATGCGACACAAAATTTACATGAAATTTTGGCGCGTTTGCAGTCAAAATTAAGTAAGCCGTATAAGATAGGCGCACTACAAATTGATGCTCAAGTAAGTTGCGGGGTAGCAGTATTCCCTGATGATGCGAAAGATTCGCATAAGATATTCGATGTTGCTGACAAAAATTTGTATATGGCAAAAAATCAAGGAAGAAACTCTTTTTTTATGTCTGGTAAAATTATTTCTTCTTAGTGATTGCAAAAGATTTTGACGTCAAGTGCAAATACCTCTTTTTCGGTTATAGCGAGTGGATTAATATCGAAACTTGAAATAAGAGGATAAGACAACAACATTTGTTGCAATTTCTCAAGGGTAGTAATGAATTGATCAACAGCTAGAGGTTTTTGGCCACGAGCACCAGTTAGAATTTGCACCACTTTAGTAGAAGCTAATGCTGAAAGAAAGTCTTGCCGATTTGCGGGAACAATAACCATTCCATGATCTTTATATATTTCAGTATAAATGCCACCTTTGCCAAAAACTAGTAAATGCCCAAATCCCTTGCCACTACCGCTGTAAACGTTAGCATCACCATCTCGATTTGCTCCAATAAAAAGCTCTTCTTTATATTTCATCTGTTGTTGTATGAGGAGTGATTGAGGATGTTTTCCTGTAGCTTTTGCAATATTCTGTTGCAATTCGTTAAACGCTTGCGTGATATCATCTTGATTTTGTAGATTAAGATACAAGCCTTTAACATCGGTTTTGTGAGTAATTACTTCATTTGGCGCTTTCAGCACGGCTGTGCCGTATTGTTGGGCAAAAGAAAGCGCCTCATCAATGCTAGAAACCAATTTTTGCGGAGGTAATCGGATATCGAATTCATTCATTAGTTCTTCGGTCAAAGAATTCGACAAAACAGTTGGTACCGATGTAGTAACTGCCGATAAACGGGAGGCAAGTGTTGATTTTGTTGCGATCTTAGGGGATAGTTTCGGAGTATTTGTTGAATACATGACGAGCTGTTTTAGTGTCTCAATAGCATCAGAAATCTCAACAAATGCGGGAATTTCATTATCGAAAAAACGTTGCAGGCCATTTTTAACGTACTTGCCTCCAATGAATATTGGAATTATTGGTTTCTTAACTAACTTTGCGGTATTAACAACTAATTTTGCAGTATCTTCAATTTGTGTCATTAATTGTGGCGTTACGATAAGTAGTACTGCATCAACATTCTCATCAGCAGTTACTGCACGTAGTGCAATTTGGTAACGATCTGCGAGAGCATCGCCGAGTATATCGATTGGATTATGAAGAGAAGAGGTGGGTGGGAGGGAATTTTTGAGCTGCTCTTTGGTAACGTCAGTAAATGAGGCGAGGTGCAGCCCCGATTCTATGATTGTATCGGTCGCAATAATGCCTGGCCCACCGGCATTTGTAATGATTGCAATTCTATCTCCTTTGGGAAGTGGAAGCCATGAAAATGCCATGAGTAGACTTAATGTTGCTCGAATTGTTGGGGCAAGAATAATCCCAGCTTGTGAGACAGCTGTTTTAAAAGTTTGATATGAGCCAGCAATTGAACCTGTGTGAGAGGAGATCGCTTTTTGCGCTTCATTTGACTTACCCGGCTTAAATAGAATAAAAGGTTTCTTTACGGCTAAATTCTGGTAAGTTGCCAGTAACTCTCTACCATCTTCGATTTCTTCGAGATATGCACCTAATACAGAAACTTTAGGGTTTTGTGCAAGGTGGCGCAATAGTTCGTTTTCGGCAATATCTGCTTTATTACCTATGGATATCAGGTGTGAAAATCCCATGTTTTTTGGAATAGCCATATCTAGAAGTGCCGTACAAAAGGCGCCTGACTGCGACAGGAAAGCAATATTGCCTTTTTGGGGGGTACTGGCAGCAAATGATAGATTACAGTTATTATGTGTCGCAATAAAGCCTAAGCAATTTGGTCCGAGCAGTCGAATGCCTGCATTTTTCAATTTTTGTGCAATTCTTTCTTCTAGCTCTTTTCCTGCATTGCCTACTTCCGCAAAACCTGCGGTAATTATGACAACATTTTTCACTTTCTTGGCGATGCAATCATCAATGACTTGCTCGACGACGGGCTGAGGAACTGCGATGCATACGACATCAATTTCAGTTGAAATTTCGAGCAAAGAAGGATAGCAGGGATGCCCAAAAATAGTCGAATATTTTGGATTTATTGGATAGATGGCCCCTGCAAAATGTTCTTGCCTAAGATTCGAAAAAATAACACTCCCAATTTTTGTAGGATCATCAGAAACACCCACAATGGCAATACTGTTTGCTTCAAAAAGTGATTGTAGTGAATCAGGCATGAAGAAAGTTTGTCACGTAATTTGCCAATATTGCTTTTGTTTTCTCTACATCCTCGGCAGTTGCGTCAGGAATTCCTTCAAGGTGGTATTCTCCGAAAAGTTCGATCCATTTATCGCGCCCAATGGTGCTGTACGCAAGTAATTCAACGGTTTCTAGATTCTTGATTTGCGCAATATATTTTCCGAGTGCATTAAGATGCCCTGGAGAGTCAGTGATTTTTGGAATTACAACAAAACGAATTCGTATCTGTTTTGGCCTTTTATGAAAATTGCTTTTATTTATCTCGGTTAGTAAGGTATCTAAGGCCAGAATGTTTTCAAGAATTCGAGTATTGCTAACGCCGATAAGCTGCTCGTGAATGGCATTAAACATTTGCTTAATCGAAATCATCCATAAATCGACGTGAGGCGCTAGTTTCTGAACAACTTCGATATCACAGTTTAGGGAGGTATCAACAACGACATGCACTTTTTCATCATGAAGTCGTTGGATTACCTCTAAAAGAAATTCTGGTTGAGCAATTGGGTCACCACCACTAAAAGTTACCCCACCTCTGACTTGTTGAACTTGGTCATTATAATCTTGCCAGTATGCTTTGTTTTTTATCAATTCAGTAACTAATTCAGAAGCTGAATATTCGCGACCGCCTTTGTTAATTGCAGCGTCGGGATTGTGGCAAAATTGGCATTTGTTTGGGCATCCTTGCATGAAAACTACAGTACGAATGCCTGGCCCGTCGAGAGTGCCGAATGTTTCAATTGAGTGTATTTTTCCTGTATTCATAGCGCTATGTTGGGATTGTTCCAGATAATTGGCGATGGAAAGTTCTTGCGATTACTTCATCTTGCTGTTTTTTACTCAAATTCGTGAATAATACTGCGTATCCACTAACTCGAATAGTCAATTGAGGGTATTGTTCTGGGTGCTTTTGCGCATCGAGAAGAGTTTCGCGATTAAGAACATTAACGTTGAGATGATGGGCCTCTTTGCCAACGAAATAGCCATCAAGTAATTGCGTCAAATTGACAACTTGTTCAACAAATCCTTTGCCGAGCGATTGAGGAATGATAGAAAAGGTGTTTGAAATGCCATCGAGACAATAGTCATACTTCAATTTTGCAACTGAATTTAATGAAGCAATTGCTCCATGGGTGTCACGACCATGCATTGGATTAGCTCCAGGTGCGAATGGCTGGCCAGATTTTCTACCGTCTGGGGTTGCTCTTGTAGCTTCTCCATAAACAACATTGGAAGTTATTGTCAAAATCGACAGTGTGTGAACTGCATCTCGGTAGGTAGGGTATTTATGCAAGCAATCGTTGAAGTAACTAGCAACTTCTTGTGCAATTGTATCGACACGGTCATCATCGTTGCCGAATTTTGGAAAATCGCCAGTAACTTCGTAGTGAGAAGCGACTCCCTGTTTATTCCAGACAGGTCGCACTTTTGCATATTTTATTGCGCTTAATGAATCTGCCACAATAGAAAGTCCTGCTATTCCAAATGCCATCAATCTTCGTACATTAGGGTCATGTAAGGCCATTTCAAGACTTTCGTAATGGTACTTATCGTGCATGGCATGGATTACATTCATGGTATTAACGTAATTTTCGGCTAACCAATCTAATACCAACTTGTATTGTCCCCAAACTTCATTGTAGTCAAGAATGTCTCGATTAACTAAGGGGGCAAGCCCCGGAATTATGATTTCTCCACCTTCTGTAGGCTCTGGCGTGTCATCGGTAACTTTTCCTATTGGTTCTGTTGGAGGTTCTAATGGTTCTTCCTTTCCTCCATTTATTGCGAGAAGAAGAGCTTTGGCAATATTCGATCGTGCACCGAAGAATTGCATGTCTTTACCGATCCGCATGGCTGAAACACAACAGGCAATACCGTAATCATCGCCAAAATATGGCTTCATGAGATCGTCATTCTCGTATTGTATAGAACTTGACCTAATAGATTGTTTTGCACAGTATAGCTTCCATTGATCGGGAAGATCTTTCCCCCATAACACGGTTAGATTTGGTTCTGGGGCTGGGCCTAGATTGGTTAACGTATGCAAAAATCTGTATGACATTTTGGTAACCATGTGCCTGCCATCGATTCCAGTTCCACCTAATACCATAGTAACCCAAACGGGATCGCCCGCAAATAATTCGTTGTATTCAGGAGTGCGTAAGAAGCGCACCATTCTTAATTTGATAACAAAATCATCAACGAATTCCTGAATTTGTGATTCGGTATATGTGCCATTTTCTAAATCACGTTCACTATAACAATCAAAAAAAGTGTCGAGTTTGCCAATCGACATTGCTGCGCCATCTTGCTGTTTTACTGCTGCAAGGTAGCCAAAATAGGTCCATTGTATGGCTTCTTTCGTATCGACAGCCGGTTTCGACAGGTCGAAACCGTAAGCTAGTGCCATCTCTTGCAATTCATTTAACGCTTTTATCTGTTCAAAGATCTCTTCTCTCGCACGAATTGTTTCTTCAGTCATGCTTGCTGACATATTCTGCAAAAACTCTTTACGATCTTCGATTAATCGGGTTATTCCATAAAGTGCGATACGTCTGTAGTCGCCAATAATTCTTCCGCGTGCATAATTATCAGGAAGTCCGAGTAGTACGTGTTTCTTTCTGAGTAAACGTTGTGCATCGCTATAAACACTAAAGACGCCATCATTGTGTGATTTTCTATATTTTTTATAAATATCGAGTAGTTCTTCTGAAACAGTATAGCCATATGCTTCTGCTGCACGCTTAACCAATCGTATTCCGCCGTTTGGCATCATTGCTCGCTTTAGTGGAGCATCTGTTTGTAGTCCAACAATAAGTTCAAGTTTTTCATCAAGATAGCCAGGTTTGTGCGTGGTAATTCCCGCAGGAACTTCAGTATTAAGATCAAGAATTCCTTTTTGTTGTTCTGCAGTTCTGAGTATTTGAAATTTTTTGAAAACCTCGAGGGTTCGAGTAGTAGGAGATTCTAGAAAACGTTCGTCGCCATCGAAAGGTGTGTAATTCCTTTGCACAAAATCTCTCACATTGATTTCATGTGACCAATCGCCTGTGACAAATTGTTTCATAAACGGGCAGTAATATTACTAGTCCAGTATACACCGTTGTGAGAGCTTTGTCCTCTATTTGAGAAAGATTTAGCTTAATCATGGATGATTATATAATCGCCCGAATTTGTCCAGTTATAAACCATTTTTGCATCTTCTTTTGTTAGGCGTAAGCAACCCGTACTTTTTGGAGTTCCAATATTACTTTCTGGTTCAAAAATTTTTCTGGTACCTGTTTGTGTAAATCCTTCGAACCAATAAACCAGAGCATGAATTCCGAGCCACGCTTTTTGGTTCTTATCATAGGTAAATGCCTGCCAGTAAGGCATCCATTTGTTCGCGGTTGAAGACCAGGCTAGTTGAGCTTTTTCGCCAATTCTAAAAATGCCTACCGGGTTGTATTCAGGAAATGCGCCAGAAATTCGTAATGTTTTGTATGTACCGTTTTCCCAAAGAAATAGCAGTTGTCGCGAACCATCAACTTCAATATATTTTTGCGCAAAAGTTCCATCGGTATTTGGCGTGTGGGTAAAAACATTCATGGTAAATTTAATTCCCTGAGCTTGTGGAGTATTAAGTAAGTTTTCGTAATTAAGATGAATCTTTAGTTTGGCAGCTAGTTGTTGCGAGCTCGATTTATAATCAATTTCCCAATCACTTATTCTTGATTGCACAGTCTTTGAGAAGTTTTCATTACGTATTGTTTCAGTATGTTCGCTATTATCAAAGGAATTGCGTAGTTGTGTTTGCAAACAGTCAGAAGAAATCTCAATATCCGGTTGACATATACTGGCAGTAGTTGCGGTTAATTCAATACAAGAGGCTAGAGTAGCTGTTTTGAGAATTTTCTCTTCAGTTTCTAGCTGAATGTGTAAATCAGGATAAGTAGTAGTAAAAAGTTTAAAAATGCTTCTGATATCAGGACATGCAGAAGTGGTAGTACCAAGAATAGCGGGTGAAGGAGAAGTGTGTGAAGAAGAATGAGAGGGGTTAGTTGGGAGGGTGGGTGGGGAAACAACAAAGAAAAGGAAAGTTAAGAAAGTAAGGCTAAGAGGAATGGTGGCGACAAGCAAGTTGTCAACAAGGGATGAAACTTTAGGCATGAGAAACTGTAGCAGATATATGTAAATACCGCAAAATGGTATAATTCTAGTGTGGAAACCATTGTTTTAGGTCTCGTAACATATCAAGGGAGAGTATTGGTTGGCAGATTACAACAATCTGTTCGCAAAGACTTTGGTAATGTGCCTGCAGTAATGCCAGGAGGAAGAATTACTGCTTCTGTTGACCTAGAAACATCTATCAGGCAGAAGATTTTGAAGGAAACGGGGCTCGAAGTAGTGGTGCAGAAGAAAATTGGCGAACGAGTGCATCCGCTTTTGCCAGACAAGAGAATGATTTATTTCCATTGTGAGGCGGTTTCTGGCGTTGTTAGACTTCCCGATGGTGAAGATATCGAGAGTTTTGGCTGGGAGGATGTTTTTGTAGCATCACAACTAATGCTGACCCTCTATTCTAGAGTTTTTTCGTATCTTTTACGTATCGTAAATTCTAAAAGTTTGATGTGGAAAAGAGACGTTCCTAAATTGGCTTGGCTACAACAGTCATTCCAAAATTTCGGCGATAAATTGCGTAAAGGAGAATTGGTTGCATTCCCAACAGAAACAGTTTATGGACTTGGTGCAAATGCCTATGATGAAAAAGCGGTTGCCAAGATCTTTTCAACTAAAGGGCGCCCAGCGGATAACCCGCTGATCGTTCATATCTCGTCGGCGAAAAAACTCGATTCCGTTGTTGCGGAGCTTTCGCCCTTGGCAGAACAGTTGTATCAAGTTTTTTCGCCGGGGCCATTGACAGTCATCCTTCCAAAAAGAAAGGACATCCCTAATATTGTGACTGCCAATTTACCGTGGGTTGGTGTGAGAATTCCTAATCATGGAATAGCGCTAGAATTCCTTGCTGCTGCGCAAGTTCCAGTTGCTGCGCCATCTGCAAATGTCTCTGGAAAACCTAGTGCTACGCATCATAAACATGTGAAACAAGCTTTTAAAGAAAAAGTGCCAAACATTATTAAAGCGGGTACTTCTTTGTATGGCGTCGAATCAACCGTTGTAAAAGTGATAAATGAAGAAAAAGTTGCAATTTTACGTCAAGGAGCAATTTCTAAAGAAGCAATTCAACAAGCGTTTCCAGCTATCGAGGTCGTTCTTGCTGGCCAAGAAGATAAAAATCTCAAGGCATCGCCTGGAACGCGATATAAGCATTATGCTCCGCAGGCAAAAATCGAGATAATTCCTTATGCCAATAGTAAAGAAGTTGCTGCACAACTCCAAAAAAGGTTACAACAGGTAAAAGGTAAAACAGCAATTGCGGTGGCAGACGAAGTGAAGAAGTTGTTGAAAATTCCAAAAAGCATTAGAGTATTTTCATTGGGGTCACTTCAAAACCCAGCCGAAGCTGTTCAGAAGTTGTATGATATTTTGATATCTTGTGATAATTTTGAGATCACTCATTTACTTGTACATGGTTACGAAGAATCTGGGCTCGGAAGAACATTCATGGAAAGAATTGGTCGCGCAGCAAGTGATTTTTCTTGACTTTCCCGAGGGAGCACTATACAACTGCTGGTGATTGTTTATTCTTTGCAAGTCCTTTTTTCAATGTGTTTAGCGTATTTTAGCGCTTATAATGAATTACGATATTTATTTGCTCAAGTCTTTTCGCGAGCTAACAAACAGCAATATAGGCGCGAAATATCATCAATTTATTTCAATTTTGCATTGATTTTTCCTTTATTTAAAGAGTTGGTTATCTTAAAAGGGGAGAGAATTTCGCTAGAAGCAAAACGTCGATGTATTTTGGTTGCGTCATACTTGCTGGTAGATGATATTTTATTAGACGAAGTAGCCGAATTGCCAAACAATCCATTCGCTAAACTATCGATTTTATTAAGGCAAAAATTAGTAATTCTAGTATCACCAAAAATTTTGGAGAAAATTGATTTTTTGAAAAAGAAGCAGAAAAAAGTGAAGAAAACAGGAAATTATCTGATAAGAGAGGATTGGTTTTCTAGCATAATCCTAACACTTTGTGATAACTGGAATGAACAAGAATTGAGCGCATTTGCGAATATTGGCGCATACTTAAAATTTGCTGATGATTTTGCTGATCGAGTAAAAGATGCGCAAGAGATGATTGTGACACCATTTACTGAATGTCGTGAAGATCGAGAAGCGCAAAATATTTTTGCGAAACAAGAGAAATTGACAGAAGAATCTCTTATTAGTTTGCCGTATGATGCCAGAAAGATAAGACAATTTTGGTATCATTTAACATGGCAAGTAGCTGCGTTTCTTGCATATGAAGAGGCAAAGAATGGTTTAGACAAAGCAAGTCGTGAGTCACTTAACAAGTCATTCTGGAAACAGATGTCACTCCTTATTCGTGCGACTTCCCGAATTAGTAAACAGTAGTATACTCAATTATGGCAATTAAAAAATTTACAATCCTTCATTCTAACGATATGCATGGTGATATCATGGCAGAAAATCGTAAAGACAGAGGGAAATTGATTGGTGGATTGGCTTTACTTTCAGGCTATGTGAATAAAGTGCGTGCTGAAGAAAAGAATGTTCTCTACGTTATTGCTGGAGATATGTTGCAAGGTTCAATTATTGATACCGAATACAAGGGACTCTCAACGATCGAGATCATGAACTACCTTGCACCTGATGTTGTGACTATTGGTAATCATGAAGTTGATTATGGTTTGCCACATCTGTTGTTTCTTGAAAAGATTGCAAACTTTCCTATTGTAAATGCGAATCTGTACATCAAGAAATTCAATAAAAGGTTGATGAAGCCACATCTTGTGATTCAAAAAGATGGCTTTGATATCCTATTTACGGGGGTTATTACCGAAGATATTATGGCAAGTATTAATCAAGATCCGCTTATCGGTAGTTTTATCTCTCTTGAAGAGGCGAGTAGTGAAGTGGGCAAGATTTGTAATGCTTACAAACATAATGACATTGATCTAACCATTCTTTTGACTCATATTGGTTTTGATTCAGATAAAAAATTAGCATCACTATTGCACCCCGATTGGGGCGTAGACATGATAATTGGTGGACATTCACATACGATACTTGAAAAACCTGAAGTAGTTAATAATGTACTTATTTCTCAGGCTGCAATGGGTACAGATCAAGTTGGACGATTTGATATTGATGTTGATGACGAAACGAATAAAATAGTGAAATTCTCTTGGCAATTAATTCCGATAGAAGAAGGAATTGCAGAACCAGATGCTCGATTGATAGAGTTGATTGATTCCTTTAAAAAGGTCGTTGACGATAAATATAATACAATTCTTTGCAAATTGACGACTGAATTGACGCACCCAAAACGTGAAATTGAGACATCTTTAGGAAATTATCTGGCAGATGCATTTGCTGAAAATGCTGAATGTGATGTGATGTTTGTAGGTAGTGGATCAATTCGGGTGAAAACCTTAGGGCAAGTTGTTACGTTAATGGATTTCAAAACGTGCTTTCCATACGATGATTCTATAACGAGATTTGAAGTGAGTGGAGATCAGTTAGAGAGAATATTTCGTCATGTTATGAGAAATGATAATCGCAATAGCGAAGGTGAATGTTATCAAGTCAATACTGGAGTTGAAGCAATTTATGACACAGTTACAGATTCGCTAATTAGCTTGAAAGTAAATGGGGAAAAAGTTAAAAAGAATGAAACATACACTATTGCTGCGCAAGGATATCACGTAAAAATGTCGCAAGAGTATCTTGGGTTAAGCAATGAGGAGTTATTTATGGCAGGTAATCACAAAGTTGTCACTACTTCGGCTCAAGAGGTGCTTGAAGAATACCTAAGGAATCATCAAAACACCGGAGCAAAAGTAGAGGGACGATTACTTTACCGGTAAAGGTGCAGGAGGTGCACTTGTTACGGGTTTTTGCTGCGTAAATTTACGAGTTTGACGAATTGGACGACGATTTGGTCGGAATAATATCTTGTCTTTAATTTCATCGAGATCGATAAAGTCATCGCAGATTTCTGTTAGTTGTTTATTAGAAGTTTTCTTAAAAGCTGCAACCTCTACTAAACAGCCTAGGGCTTGTTGCAAGTAATTTACAACCGGCACGTAATCTCCATCGCCAGAACAGAGAATAATTGAGTCTACTTTATGACCAAGCCTAATTGCATCCATGGCAATGCCAAGATCCCAATCGCCTTTTTGCGCACCATCGCTGAAGACTTGTAAGTCTTTTTCTTTTACTTCAAATCCTGAGGTGTTGATCGCTTCAAAGAAAGTTTCTTCGATTCTTTGAGGTGTTCTGATAACGTAGGCGATTGCTCGAGTTAATATACGATTCTTTACTGTTTCACTAAGGAGCGTTTTATAAGAAACGTGGGCGCCGTAGAGATTTTTTGCAGAATAATATAAATTCTGTACGTCGACTAAAACGGCGACTCTTTGTTGTGGATTTCGATAAATCATTATTCATTATACTCTAAATCAATTTAAGAATTGCGTATGGCCTCAACCGGACTTACTTTTGCAGCTTGAGAAGCTGGAATAAGCGACACAATCAACGTAACAATAAGTAACACACTCGTGTAAATGCCTAAGATCTTCCAATCAAAAGAAATAAAATCGTTAGCGGTGATTGAGCCCGATAGGGTGACATTGCTCCCAATAGCTGAACTGATGAAGGTTTGCGCTGAAGTTACTAAATAAGAACTTGAGGCAAAGAGAGAAATCCAACCAATAATGAATCCGCCAATTATTGCGAGCAATACGTAAGACAGGGTTTGCAGAATAAATATTTTTCTAATATCGCCCTTTGTTGCCCCGATTGCTCTGAAAATGCCGATTTCTTTGCGACCTTCAGAAACGAATTTCGCCATATTGATAAGAATGAAAAGTGCCGTTATTGCCATGAAAACAATTGAACCAATTTCAAGTGCAAGAGTGAAATAACTTTCGAGTTTGGCAAATGATTCATATTGACTGAAGTCTTGAAAGCTGAATCCTTTTTCGTTAAGTGCTGATATCACACTTGCTCTAACGTCAATTGAGCTGATTTTGATAATCATTTTCTCGCTAATTAGCGGAAGTGTTTGTGAGAAATCAAAGCTTTTGAATTCACCTGTAAGTTCACTCGTTGTGCGATCTTTTGTATAAACGAGACCCGGAATTGCGTATGCACTTGCAGAATTACCAAAGTTGATTTTAATATTGCCTGCATTAAGCCCGCTAATTGAACCTATTGTAGTAATTCGCATTTGTGGTGGTGGTCCTCTTCTATCGCTGCTGTTTACAGCGTTAGCTGCTGATCGATTTGCTGCATTAGCGCTTGCGATCTTTTTGTTCTGTTCTGAAATTTCTGCATTGACTGCATCAAATTGTGAATTGACCTGACTTGTTACGGAATTACGAATTCCGGCGAACATCGTGCTGGTAGCATCATCTTTTAAGGTAACACCGTCATAAACGAGACCTGTATAGGTTGCATTTCTGTCGCTACTTGGCATTTCTGTCGAATTACGGGCTGCAATTGCAAGTGTAAAATATTCTTCGAGAAGCTTTTTAGAAAATTCCGTAGGAACATAGGCCATCGTTTTATCAGTACCTTCAGATATGCCAACAACTTTGAACGTATAGGTTAATGGAGTCGAGATTTTTTCATAATCCCAGTACTTACTAATTGCATCTTTGCGAGAGGTAACTTTAGTTGCGACTTCTTCATCTGAAAGTTTTATATACTTAAAACCAGAAGTGGTAGTTTCTTGCTTAATGTCAGAAATTTCATCGAGTCCACCGAATGAAATGGTAATTGTTTTTCCAATAAGTTCACTACTTGTATAAGAAATTGCCTTTGTTTTGACTGGCGATTTTGTGGTAATTGTCTCAAGATTTTCTGTTGAACCACGAGTGAAATCTACCGAGATTTCGGTTTGTCCTCCCCAATCTTCGTATGTTTCAATGAAATCATTCGCATTAAGGATTATGGGAATAGGTTGATTTTCTGTGTAAGTGAAGTCATTGTTTGTATAAAGTTTTGCATATTCTGCATCAAGAGAAGCGAGAGACGAAACAGTGACTTTTTTGTTTTCAAATAAATCTTTGGTTGTGATGATGTCGATCGGAAGCTCAGTTACTAAACTCGCTTTTTCGACATTTTCGATTGTTGCTGCCAAGGTAACATCTGCCTCAGTAAATCCAGTATTTGATTCGGTCGATGTGAGTTGTGTTCTGAAATCGGTTAGTTTTGAAATTTCTAAAATTTCATTTTGCCCTTGAATTGGGCTAAAAATACTTTTGTGCGCGACGGTTATGAGATTTTGCGCTTGGCTTGCTGCGAAAACAATAATTGCAAAGAGTATACTGATCGGAATTATGACAAATAGGGATTTGCCTTTGCTAAATCCTATTTTTTTGAGACTTAATCGTTGTGCTTGAAATAGTTTTATCATGTTTTTTGTAATTAATTAGATTCCTCAGCAATCATTTTGCCGTCGGAAAGTTTCAAAATATTTGTAAATCTTTTGCTTACATAAGGATCATGGGTAATAACAATAACGCTAACGCCATCTTTTTGGGCAATTTCTTCAAAAAGTTCCATGATTGTGTTGGTACTTTGGCGATCAAGATTTGCTGTTGGCTCATCTGCTAGTAAAATCTTTGGATTATTGGCAAGACCACGAGCTACCGCAACACGTTGCATCTCACCACCTGATAATTGTTTTGGAAAATAAGTGGCTCGATTTTCTAATCCAACCTTTTTTAATAAATTGTAGGCTTTTTCTTTTGCCAGAGAGTAGTCTACGCCAGAAAATAGCAGGGGAACCATGACATTTTCATAAGCTGGGAGGTATTCTTGTAGATTGAAAAATTGAAATACAAAACCAATTGTTTGATTCCGAAATTTCGACAATTGCGCATCATTCATTTTTGCTACATCTTCTCCGTTAATGTGGATACTGCCAGCTGTTGGTTTATCTAGCCCTCCGATGATATTGAGTAAGGTTGATTTTCCACTGCCAGATGTGCCAACAACTGCGAGACTTTCGTGCTCCTTTAGCTTGTAGGATATATCGGAAAGTGCATGAGTTATCGATCCTCCAGATTTGTATTCTTTCGAAACTTTCTCGAGTTCTAGAATGTATTTCATAGCGAAATCTTTATGTTACTGGAAATAGTTTACTCGTGGTTACGTGAAATGATGGTGAAGTAGTTATTTGGGTGTTAGCCTAGAGTGGTCTATAATGACGGATGAACAAACATATTACTGAACAAGAAGCCGAAAAAATGGCAGGAATGTTGTCAAAGTTTGATCGAGGATTCTATCCTTTTCCTGTATTTGTTGAATTTTGCAGATTGAACAAACTTTCTGCAATTGAAATTGTACCGTTGGTGCAATTTGAACCAGGAAATCCGAAAATCTTGCTGATAAAGCGGGAAGAGAATGATCGCTTTTGGCCGGGGCAATATCATACGCCTGGTTGTATTGTTCGGCCCACAGATTCACTCGAAGATGCTAAGAATAGGGTTATTGTAGAAGAAATGCAATCACCTGTTGTGGTAATTCCGCCAGTGTTGGTGACGGTTGCCGATCATAATACCGAAAGATGGGATAATTTGATGATTCTTCATTGGATGCTTATTGAAGAACCGTGCGTAGTGGGAGAGTTATTTGAATATAAGCGTTTACCAAAGAACATTGTAAAGTCGCAGTTATCATTCATTTATACCGCGGTACAACATTTCAATAATAATGGTCCAGGCGTGAAAATTGGGTAGTAATTGAGATAATTTTGTGAGTCGCTTGTACTCTTGTCAAAACTTGCGTAAACTAAGTTGTATGCAACCACTTCCCGATAACTTACAGATAAATTTAAGTAATTTTACCTGCTGTTACAAAGACGGGCAAAATCGTGTTATTCCATGCTTGCGGGTAAAAATCTCAGGTGTTCCAAAATTATCAGATATTGCCACATTAATGAGAAATCTTCGCGAAATTACTGATCAAATACCAGAAGCCTATGTAGCTATTACTGATTTATGTGAACTTGAAGTAAACAAGTTTTTCCGTGCATTTATATTGTTTGGCATGGAGAAATCGTATAAGACGTTTCTGGCGGTTAAGAATCAGGCAGCAATATCATTTGTGGTTCTTGGAAAATTACAACGAGGAAGTAGGTTAATTACAGATTCACTCGAGAAGATTAATAAGGGCGTTGCTTCTAAAGATTATAATTATCGCTATTTCTTTTTAGAAGATGAATCGTCAATAAACGAATTGATTATAAAATACTTTCCTTTCTAGCTTTTGTTTCCAGCGATTGCTCGATAGGCAAGAATGACAACAGCAGCTCCAAAAACACCTACGAAGATACTGTAACAATTAAATCCTGTGATGCCTGGCTTTCCAAAGTAACTCATGATCCAGCCACCAACAACGGAGCCGATGATTCCTAGAATAATGTTACTCAGTAGACTAGAACTGCGATTACCACCAATTAAGCGGTTGGCTGCCCACCCAACGATAGCACCGAAGAGAATGAGTACAATAAATGACATGTGTTAAGTGTAGCATAAGTTCGTTGTTCTATGAATAAAAAAGAGTTATACTGATTTATGAAAGATCATAAATACTCATGGTTAGTGGTACTGCTTTTTACAGTACTTACCGTTGGTATCGGCGCTATTGCAAACGCGTTACCTCTTAATGGAGTAACAACGGGTGCAATATCGGATAGTTTTAAGACCTATTTTGTTCCGGCAGGATATGTTTTTTCGATTTGGGGTTTGATTTATTTCGCATTATTCGGTTTTACGTATTATGTTTGGTTACAGCGTGGTAAAAAGAACGCTATGCTTGATGAGATTCTTCCTTGGTATTATCGCGGTGCAATTGCGAATACATTGTGGATTTTTGCTTGGCACTATCAGCAATTTCTGATTACTGGAATTCTGATTGTTACGTTACTACTTTCTTTAATTGCGATTCAGTTGATTCTTGAAAAATACCAGCCAAAGAATAACGTTGAAGTTTGGTTGGCAAATGTGCCATTCCATATTTATCTAGGTTGGGTTTCTGTAGCAACTATTGCAAATGTTTCGAATATCCTCTGGCTTTATGTCGTTCCTGGTGTTGGTGCAGCAACTGGCCCTTGGTGGGCAGCAACAATGATGATTGTTGCTGGAATACTTGCTGCATTGGTTACTTTACGAACAAGAAACAATGCATTCGCATTTGTTGTTATTTGGGCAATATTTGGCATCATGGTCAAATTCAGCGCTCAGCAGGTAATGATTATAGCAGGAATTTTAACGATTATTGTCGCGATTTTTGCTCTCGTGCGAAAAATGCAACTTATGCAAAAATCGCTTTAATCAACGAGTTCAATTACCTTTTTACGACTGCTTAATCCGCTAACAAAGCGAATTGACGATTTGTTGACATTGAAATGTTTGGCAAGTAGCTGGAGAACAGCTTCATTCGCTTTTCCTTGTTCTGGGTGAGCAGTCGTTTTTATCTGTAATGTGCCGTCTGCTGAATGAATAACTTCATTCTTTGTGCTTGCGGTTTTGACGGTTATGATGAATCTCATGATTTTTTGAACACATCAATAATTTTTTTTGCTGTCTCAAGTTCATTATTAGGAACTTCTACCTTAACGACGTATTCCTCATATTTTATCCAGCCTAATTTGGTTAAGTAGGCGAGTGTAAAATACAACGTGTCCTTTTTTAATTGAACTCCTCGAAATTCTCCGAAAGGAAATTGCCAGATATGAAGCATTCCGTGATGATACAGTCCATCGCGTGAAACGTAAGTATCTCGAGATTTTTTTAATGCACTAGCTCGCATTGCATAGGGCGCTATGACCGCTGCTAAAGAAATAATCGTTGCGCAAGCACCAAGAAGGAGAATGAATCCAATTCGTTCTTCATTTTCATAACTGTCAAATCCAAAAATTGCAAAAGGTGTCGTAAAAATTACAAAGAAAAGTAAAACAATCTTGAGCCAAAAATTATTTATTTCTTTTCGTTCCGTAAATTCCTTTTCAATATCTTCTTTGTATGATGTTTCATCATATGTCCAATGTGCGAGCATTTCCGTATTGTCAATAAATTTCTGCATAACAGCAATTCTACGGCGATAGAGAAACGAGATGATAAATGCTGTCAATGCGATAACGACACCAATAAAACCTGCTGCGTATCCCCATCCCATCATGTCTGCATCGAATATTGTGGGAAGTACAAGAAGTAGAATCCCTGCAAACATAACCAGATAGCAAATGAGAAGCCCCCTTTTCTCTGTGTTTTGTAATGCGTTCATATACTAACAGTAGTACTTTACAAGAAAAGAGTCAATGAATTGGTATCAGTGTTTAGCATTGCAGAAAGAAGACAAAT